>NZ_JBARYB010000052.1:0-83181 GCF_049647645.1 Achromobacter sp. | reverse complement strand
GCGCGGCGCCGTGCGGCTGCGGGGCCGGCCCCTGCGGCTGCGCCGCTATGCCGACGCCCTGCGCCACGGCATTGCCTACCTCAGCGAAGACCGCAAGGCGGCCGGCCTGTTCCTGGACATGCCGATCGAACAGAATGTGTCCTCCATGGCGCTGAGCCGCATCAGTTCGCGCTTCGGCCTGCTCAAGCGCGCCGCAGAACGCAGCCTGGCCGTCGAACTGGGCGCACGGCTCAAGCTCAAATCCGACGGCGTGGCCACCGACGCCAGTTGCCTGTCGGGCGGCAACCAGCAAAAGGTGGCCATCGCCAAACTGCTGGCCACCCGCCCCTCGGTGCTGCTGATGGACGAACCCACGCGCGGCGTGGACGTCGGCGCCAAATCCGAGATCCATCACCTCTTGCGCGAGCTGGCCAACCAGGGCGTGGGCGTGGTGGTGATCTCGTCCGAACTGCCCGAGATCATCGGCCTGTGCGATCGGGCCCTGGTCATACGCAATGGCAGGCTCGCCGGAGAACTGGCGGCAGGCGACATGACGGAAGAAAAACTGCTGCGGCTGGCCTCGGGCCTGTCCGCCCAGGAGGCGACATGATGAGCGACCTGAAATCCCACTCCGCGGCGCAAGCGGTCCTGACGCCTCCCGCCGCCAGCCTGCCGCCTGTCCCTCGCCCGGGGCGGCGGCTGGGCAGCTTCCGCGAAGCGGGTCTGCTGCTGATCATCGCCGCGCTGTGCGTGGTGATGAGCTTCGCCTCGCCGCATTTCCTGACCTGGGAAAACGTGCGCGCCATGCTGCTGTCGTTTTCCATCGAAGGCATCGTGGTGGTCGGCATGACCATCCTGGTCATCGTTGGCGGCATCGATCTGTCGGTGGGCTCGGTGGTCTGCCTGGCCATGGTCGTTACCGGCAAGCTCTTCCTGCTGGGGCTGGACCCATGGACCGCCAGCCTGGCGGCGATCGCCGTCTGCACGATGGTGGGCATGCTCATTGGCGGCTGCGTCACCCGCATCGGCCTCAGCCATTTCATCGCGTCGCTGGCGTTCATGGTGATCGTGCGCGGCCTGTGCCTGGCAATCACCCAGGGCACGCCGCAATCGTTGTTCTCGCTGCCGCCGCAATTCAAGTTCATAGGCCAGGGATCCATCGGCGGCATTCCCGCCGTCATCCTGATCTTCGCTGCCATCGTCATCGTCAGCGATTTCGCGTTGCGCCGCGCCGCGCTGTTGCGCAAGGTGTTCTATACCGGCAGCAATGAAAAGGCCGCGCTCTATGCCGGCATCCGCACCGGCCGCGTGAAGTTCTGGGTCACCGTGCTGTGCTCGACCTTGGCGGGGGTGGCCGGCGTGGTCTACACGGCCCGTTTCGGCGCCGCCACGCCCAACTTCGGCGTGGGCATGGAGCTCAACGTCATTGCGGCGGTGGTGATCGGCGGCGCCAGCCTCAAGGGCGGGTCGGGCACCGTGTTGGGCGCGGTGCTGGGCCTGGCGCTGTTGTCGGTCGTCACCAGCTCGCTCATCCTGCTCGACGTGTCGCCCTACTGGCAAGACGTCGTCAAGGGGCTGATCCTGCTGGCCGCCGTCACCGTCGACCATCTCATGAACGTCAGAAAGGTTTCCCGATGAAGACTACAACACTGGGCGCATCCGGCATCGCCTGCGAATCCGTCGGCCTGGGCACCTGGGCCATGGGCGGCTGGATGTGGGGCGGCGCGGACGACGCGGCCGCCATTGCCGCCATCCAGGCATCCCTCGACGCGGGCGTGCGGCTTATCGACACCGCACCCGCCTATGGCCTGGGGCACGCCGAAAGCCTGGTCGGCCAGGCGCTCAAGGGGCGCCGCCAGCAGGCGGTCATCGCCACCAAATGCGGACTGGTCTGGCACACGCGCCAAGGCGAACACTTCTTCGATGAGGACGGCCAGGCCGTGCATCGCCACCTGGGCCGCGCCTCCATCTTCCATGAAGTTGAGCAAAGCCTGGCGCGTCTGCAGACGGATTACATCGACCTCTACATCACCCACTGGCAAGACGCCGGCACGCCCGTCGCGGAGACCATGGACGCCTTGCTGGATCTGAAGCGGCAAGGAAAGATCCGCGCCATCGGCGTCAGCAACGTGGATTCCGGCACGCTCGCCGAATACCTGCGCCACGGCCCGGTCGACGCCATCCAGGAACGCTACAGCCTGATCGACCGCGAGATCGAAGCCACGCTGATGCCGCTGTGCCGCAGCCACAACGTCGGCATCCTCGGGTATTCCTCGCTGGCGCTCGGCCTGCTGGCCGGCCCCATCGATCCCGGCCGCCGCTTTACCGGCGACGACCAGCGCGCCGGCAACCCCCGCTTCAGCGTCGCCAACCGCGGGCGGCTGCAAGGCTTCTTCGCGGAACTGGAGCCCCTGCGCCAGCGGCTGGACTGCTCGGCTTCGCAGCTGATGATCGCCTGGACCACACGGCCGGGCGGCGTCACCGTGGCGCTATGCGGCGCACGCACGCCGCAGCAGGCCACGCAGAACGCCGGCGCCGCCGCGCTGGAGCTCTCGCCTGAAGACCTTGCCGTCATCGACCAGGCGGCCGGGCGCCACTTGCAAACACTGGATTGAACAAGGAGTCCCCATGCTGCACAGAAAACAAGCGCGCCTGAACCGGCTGCTGACCCGCGGCCGTTGCCTGGACATCGCCGTCGACCACGGCGTCTGCAATGAACCCAGCTTCCTGTCCGGGCTGGAGGACATGCCGGCCGTGATGGAGCAACTGGCGGCGGCGCGCCCCGACGCCATCCAGCTGAACTACGGCCAGGCCGACCTGCTCCAACAGCGTCCCGGCCGCGACAAGCCCGCGCTGGTCATGCGCCTGGATATGGGCAATCCCTACAACGCCACCACCCACCGCGTCATGTGGGCCGTGCTGCAGAACGAACTAGACCCGGTGCTGCCCGCCGTCCAGATGGACGCGGCCTGCGTGGTGGTCAACCTGTTCATGTTGCCGGACGAACCCGACCTGTTCCGCCAGTGCGTTGCCAACATCGCCCGCGTTCGCGCGGACTGCGATCGCTACGGCATGCCGCTGATGATCGAACCCCTGGTCATGGCGCCGCACTCCGCGCGCGGCGGCTATATGGTCGATGGCGATGCCGAGAAGATCGTCACGCTGGTGAGGTTGGCGCGCGAAATGGGCGCCGACATCGTCAAGGCCGACCCCACGACTGCCACGCGCGATTTCCATCGCGTGGTGCAGGCGGCGCGTTGCCCCGTGTTGGTGCGCGGCGGCGGGCGGGAGGACTTGCGCCAGGTCTTTGAGCGGTCGCGCGAGCTGCTCGACGAGGGCGCCGTGGGGCTGGTGTACGGCCGAAATGTTTACCAGCACACTGATCCGTCGTCGGTAGTGCGGGCACTGATGGCCATGATCCATGACAACGCCAGCGCCAGTCAGGCGTGGGAACTATACGAGGCAGGCGGCCGTTAGGAGTGAGCCCAGACTCCCGCCTTCATGGCGCCCAAGCCAGATCCTAATGGTCTTCCTTGGCATGGTTGATCGTGTACTTGGGAATGGCGACGGTAAGGTCCACTTCGGCCACGATGGCCTGACAGCTCAGGCGGGACTGGGCTTCCAGTCCCCAGGCCCGGTCGAGCAGATCGTCCTCGTTCTCATTGGCTTCGTTCAAGGAGTCGAAACCCTTGCGCACGATGCAGTGGCAGGTGGTGCAGGCGGCACTCATGTCGCAGGCATGTTCTATTTCAATGCCGTTGGCCAGCAAGGCCTCGCAGATCGTGGTGCCGACCCGCACGTCCAGCACGGCGCCTTCAGGCGCCAGTTCGGCATGCGGAAGAACGGTGATTTTGGGCATGTCTGATTCCAGGTTCTCAGCAAGTTGACGCGGGTTTTTCCGGTCTGCCGCTGCGAAAGCGCCGTTGCACCGCGCCGCTGCGCGCGGCGGGTTCCGGCTCTCTGTCGTCGGGCTGCTCAAGGGTATGCAGGATGGGGCAGTTGGACCGCTCGTCCCCCGCGCAGCACCGGATCAGCGTCTTGAGCGTCTCGGCCATTTGCCGCATGCTTTCGATGCGCCGGTCCAGTTCGGCCAGGTGTTCCTGGGCTACGCGCTTGACGTCCGCGCTTTGGCGCGATTGGTCGTGCCAAAGGCCCAGCAGATCCTTGGTTTCGGCCACTGAAAAGCCCAGATTGCGGGCGCGGCGGATGAAGTGGAGCCGGTGGACGTCGATCCGGTTGTAGGCGCGGTAGCCGGACGTGGTCCGCTGCGCCGCCGGTATCAGGCCGATCTGCTCGTAGTAGCGGATCATCTTTGCCGAGACCTTGGATGTCTTGGACGCTTCGCCAATGTTCATGGAAGTCTCCTTGCTCATGGGGAGGGTGGGCAGGAGGGAAGCCTGAGGCTTGCCAACGTGGGAAGGTCAAGCGTGTCCGCTGCTGCGGGGCCTGGCGGGAGGTCGGGCTACTGTGGCGTAAAAAAGACGTCGGCGTGCACGTCCTGGACGTTCAGGCCGCGCTCGAATGCGAGCGCCAAGGCAGCCTCCACCATTGCCGGCGGGCCGGCGACATAGGCTTTCCAATGGTTGAGATCCGCCAGATCTTCTCCGACCGCTTGCGTGACGACGCCCGTCCGGTATTGCGCCGCCTGCGTTTCGGACAACACCGGCACAAAGCTCAGGTTGGCGTGGCGACGCGCCAGTTCATGGAAATGCTCGACGAAGTAAAGATCCCGTTCCATGCGCGCGCCGAAGTAGACGTGTATCGGCTGCCTCATGCCGTGTGCGAGCGCGGTTTCGACGATTGAGTGGATGGGAGCCAGTCCCGATCCGCCCGCGATGCAAAGCATCGGCCCGGAATGCTGTTCGCGCAGATGCGATGATCCGAGCGGAGCGCGGAGCGCGACGCGTTCGCCAGGCCGCAGCGCGGTGTGGACATAGCCCGACGTGATCCCGCCTTGAACCCGGCGGATGTGGAATTCCAGTTCGGAGTCTCCCGGTCTGTTGGCCATTGAGTAGCTGCGTGGCGGCGACTGCCCGAATGTGATGTCGGCGTACTGCCCGGCGGCGAACGCCAAGGCGTCCGTTCCGTCTGGTCGAATCCTGACGCGCCTGATGTCGTGCGTCAGTTCGTCCATGGAAACGACGATCCCTTGCAGATGCTGGATGGGCGCCGCGGCCGCCACGTCGTCGGCCCCGAGCCAGGCCACCGCCACATCGGTCTTTGGTACCGCTCGGCACGCCAGAATGAAGCCGCGGGCTTTTTCTTCTTCCGTCAACGCGTAGCGCGAGTGCGGCAGCATTTCCGCCTCGCCTTCGATCAGGCGGGATTTGCAGCTTCCGCAGCGGCCGGAACGACAGCCGTGCGGATAGGCAACGCCATGCTGCAGAGCCGCCTCCAGTATGGTCTGTCCGTCCAGAAGCGGCAGCCGGGCTCGCGCCTGCCGGATATCCACTGTCTTGCCGTTCATGTCGAGACTCCCTCGATGAGCGTAGCCGTCGTCGCAGGTCCCATCGCGTGGGATTGATGTTCATCGTGAGAGCGGTTCTGCATGATTGTTCCGAATGCTTCAGGTTGGTATGGGACGGCATCAGGATGCCCTTCGCTTTTCAGGCGGCGGCCCAAATCTATTCCTTCCAACGATTGCAAGGTCAATAGCCTGAAGCGCCTGCAAACGCAGGCTTGACCTTCCCGTTGTTGTAATGCCTAGCCTTGCCGAATTGCTGCAGAGGAGCTTCGGAAGGGCCGAAGCCCTGCTGCACAGAAGGGGCATGTCGATGCGTCGAAAATTCAGAATTGTTGCGGTGGCGGGAGCCATCGCCGCGGCCGGAACCATTGCGTTAGCGGCCGGCGAATCCTCCGGAGACGAAAGCAAGACGGCGTCCTCATCGGGCGCCGTGGCCGCGCCGATGGCGCCACAGGTGCCGGTGGCCGAAGTGATCCAGCGCGTCATCTCGCCATCGACCGACTTCACCGGATATCTCTCGGCTCCGGAGACCGTTGAATTGCGGTCGCGCGTAAGCGGGGCGGTCGATGCCGTCAGCGTTCCGGAGGGCGGCCTGGTGCGCAAAGGGCAACAGCTGTTTCAGATCGATCCGCGGCCATTTCAGGTCGCGCTCGATACCGCCACGGCACAACTGCGCCAGGCCGAGGCGCTGGCCAGCCAGGCCCAGGGCGACTTCGACCGCGCCCAGCGATTGGTGGCCACCGGCGCGGTTTCGCGCAAGACCCATGACGACGCGGTCTCCGCGCGCAACGCTCGCCAGGCGGAGATCCTGGTGGCCAAGGCGGCCGTCGCCGCAGCGCGGCTCGACCTGTCCTACGCACGCATCACCGCGCCGATTTCGGGGCGTGTCGACCGGGTTCTGGTGACCGAGGGCAATCTGGTCAACGGCGGCGCGGCGGGCGTGGCGAACCTGCTGACCACGATAGTGTCGATCGACCCCGTGCACGTGTACTTCGATATAGACGAAGCGACCTACCTCAACGCCGTGAGACAGGTCCGGCCCGACTCCAGTGGCGGAAAACCTTCCCTGCCGGTAGCCGTGGCGCTGACGACGGACCGGGACTTTCCTCATCAAGGCATGCTGGACTTCGTGGGCAACCAGATCGACCGGCGCACAGGCACGATCCGCGTCCGCGCCGTCGTGCCGAATCGCGACGGCCTGCTGGCTCCGGGGCTGTTCGCGCGCGCCAGGCTGGCGACGGGCGTTGAGCGCCCGGCCATTCTGGTCGATGACCTGGCGGTGGGCACGGACCAAGGGAAGAACTACGTCCTGGTCGTGGGCCAGGACAATCAGGCGCAGTACCGCGCGGTGGAGCTGGGCCAGATGACGGATGGCCTGCGCATCATCAATAGCGGCTTGCAGGCCGGAGAGAAGATCATCATCAAGGGCCTGGTGCGTCCAGGCATGACCGTCACGCCTCGTCTGGTGCCCATGCAACAGGTTGCCGTCGCAGCGCAGAAGGCGGGCAATGCGGGCGGCGGCGCCGCCGCCGGCTCCACGGAGACCCGCCAATGAAGTTTCCCCATTTCTTCATTGCCAGGCCGATTTTCGCCATCGTCCTGTCGCTGTTGATGCTGCTGGCGGGCGGCATCGCCTTCTGGCAGCTGCCGCTGAGCGAATACCCTGCCGTCACGCCGCCCACGGTGCAGGTGACCGCGAGCTATCCCGGCGCCAATCCGCAGGTGATCGCCGATACCGTCGCAGCCCCTCTGGAACAGGTGATCAACGGCGTCGAGGGCATGCTTTACATGAGTTCCCAGATGGCGGTCGACGGCCAAATGGTGCTCACGATCGCGTTCAAGCAGGGGACGGACCCGGACATGGCGCAGATCCAGGTGCAGAACCGGGTCTCGCGCGCCTTGCCGCGCTTGCCGCAGGAGGTGCAGCGCATCGGGGTCGTGACGCAGAAGACCTCACCCGATGTGTTGATGGTGGTGCACCTCGTTTCGCCCGAAAAGCGATACGACTCCCTCTACTTGTCGAACTTCGCCATTCGGCAGGTGCGCGACGAACTCGCGCGCCTGCCGGGGATCGGCGACGTCCTGGTCTGGGGCGCCGGCGAATACTCCATGCGCGTCTGGCTGGACCCGACCAGCGTTGCCGCGCGCGGCCTGACCGCCAGCGATGTGGTCGCGGCCCTGCGGGAGCAAAACGTGCAGGTCGCCGCGGGATCCGTGGGCCAGCAGCCGGATACCTCGGCCGCCTTCCAGGTGACCGTCAATACCTTGGGCCGCCTGACCAGTACGGAGCAGTTCGGCGACATCGTCGTGAAGACCGGCGCCGATGGCCAGGTCACCCGGCTGCGCGACGTTGCCCGGGTGTCCTTGGGCGCCGATTCCTACACCCTGCGCAGCCTGCTGAATGGCGAGTCGGCGCCGGCCCTGCAGATCATCCAGAGTCCTGGCGCCAACGCCATCGACGTCTCCAACGCGGTCCGCGCCAAGATGCAGGAACTGCAGCAAAGCTTCCCGCAAGATGTGGAGTAC
The DNA here is from genome assembly GCF_049647645.1 of Achromobacter sp. Classification (GTDB taxonomy): domain Bacteria; phylum Pseudomonadota; class Gammaproteobacteria; order Burkholderiales; family Burkholderiaceae_B; genus Achromobacter. The sequence continues at coordinate 75,212 of NZ_JBARYB010000052.1, read as the reverse complement.
CGGATTGCCTATGACCCCACCGTCTTCGTGCGCGCCTCGCTGCAATCCGTAGCGGTCACGCTGCTGGAGGCCATCCTGCTGGTCGTCATCGTGGTGGTGCTGTTCCTGCAGACCTGGCGCGCCTCCATCATTCCTCTCGTGGCCGTGCCGGTGTCGCTGGTGGGCACCTTCGCGCTGATGCACATGTTCGGCTTTTCGCTCAACACCTTGTCGCTGTTCGGCCTGGTGCTATCGATCGGCATTGTTGTGGACGACGCCATCGTGGTGGTCGAGAACGTGGAGCGGCACATGGCCCTGGGCGAATCCCCGCGGCAGGCCGCGATCAAGGCCATGGATGAGGTCACGGGACCGATTATCGCGATCACCTCGGTGCTGGCGGCGGTCTTCATTCCTTCGGCGTTCCTTTCCGGCTTGCAGGGCGAGTTCTATCGCCAGTTCGCGCTGACCATCGCCATCTCGACCATACTCTCCGCCATCAATTCCCTCACCCTGTCGCCCGCGCTCGCGGCCATCCTGCTCAAGCCGCACCAAGACGCTGCCAAGGCCGACTGGCTGTCGCGCGTCATGGGCTGGGCGTTGGGCGGATTCTTCCGGCGCTTCAACTTCTTCTTCGACAGTGCTTCCAACGCCTACGTAGGCACCGTGCGCCGGGCGGTGCGCGGCAGCGCCATCGTGCTGCTGCTATACGCGGGATTTGTCGGTTTGACCTGGCTGGGCTTTAACCAAGTGCCGAATGGATTCGTGCCGGCCCAGGACAAGTACTTCCTGGTGGGCATCGCCCAGTTGCCCAGCGGCGCTTCGCTCGACCGGACGGAGGCGGCCGTGAAGCAGATGTCCGAGATTGCGCTGGCTGAACCCGGCGTGGAGAGCGTGGTTGCCTTCCCCGGACTTTCGGTCAACGGTCCGGTAAACGTGCCGAACTCGGCGCTGATGTTCGCCATGCTCAAACCCTTCGATGAGCGCCAGGATCCTTCGCTTTCCGCCAACGCCATCGCGGGAAAATTGATGGGCAAGTTCAGCCAGATTCCGGATGGGTTCCTGGGCATCTTCCCGCCGCCTCCGGTGCCAGGCCTGGGGGCCATGGGTGGCTTCAAGCTGCAGATCGAGGACCGCGCCGGATTGGGGTTCGAGGCGCTGATGCAGGCGCAGGGCCAGATCATGGCCAAGGCCATGCAGGCTCCCGAACTGGCAAACATGCTGGCCAGTTTCCAGACCAACGCGCCGCAATTGCAGGTGGACGTCGATCGCGTGAAGGCCAAGTCCCTGGGGGTGTCGCTGACGGACGTGTTCGAGACCCTGCAAATCAACCTGGGATCACTCTACGTCAATGACTTCAACCGCTTCGGCCGCACCTACCGGGTCATGGCGCAGGCCGACGCGCCGTTTCGCATGCAGGCCGATGACATCGGCATGCTCAAAGTGCGAAACGACAGCGGCGAGATGATTCCGCTGAGCGCGTTCGTGACCCTGACACGCGGGTCCGGCCCGGACAGAGTCATCCGCCACAACGGCTTTCCATCGGCGGATATCAGCGGCGGCCCCGCGTCGGGATACTCGTCGGGGCAGGCGACCGATGCCATAGAGCGCATCGTCCGCGAGACCTTGCCGGAAGGGATGGCCTATGAGTGGACGGACCTCGTCTACCAGGAGAAGCAGGCCGGCAATTCGGCGCTGTATATCTTTCCCCTGGCGGTGCTGCTGGCCTTCCTTATCCTCGCAGCCCAGTACAACAGCTGGTCGCTGCCGTTCGCAGTGCTGCTCATCGCGCCCATGGCGTTGCTCTCGGCGATAGGCGGCGTCTGGCTATCCGGCGGAGACAACAACATCTTCACGCAGATCGGCTTCGTGGTGCTGGTGGGGCTGGCCGCCAAGAACGCCATCTTGATTGTGGAATTTGCCCGCACCAAGGAAGAAGAAGGCGCCGATCCGCTGGCGGCGGTCCTGGAGGCGGCGCGTCTGCGCCTGCGGCCCATTCTGATGACCTCGTTCGCGTTCATCGCGGGCGTGGTGCCGCTGGTGCTCGCCACGGGCGCTGGCGCGGAGATGCGCCATGCCATGGGTATCGCCGTGTTTGCTGGCATGGTGGGCGTGACACTGTTCGGCCTGCTGCTCACGCCTGTTTTCTACGTTGTCGTGCGCAAGCTGGCGCTGCGCCGGGAAGCCCGCCAAGCCTTGGCCCGTTCGAGCGACCAGCACGCATGATGGCCAGGAGGAATTTCGACATGACCTACCGTTTTACTCGCTCCCGGCACGGCAGCATGCTTGCGCCGCTTGCCCTTGCGGTCGCGTTGACTGGGTGCTCCTTGGCGCCGAAGTACGAACGCCCCGAAGCGCCCATCGATGCGAGCTATGCGTCGGATGCTCAGGACGCGCAGTCAATGCCTGATGCGATGGCTGCGGCCGATATAGGCTGGCGCGACTTTTTCCGTGACCCGCTATTGCAGCAGTTGATAGAACTTTCGCTGCACAACAACCGGGATATGCGCCGGGCCGCGCTCAACGTCGAAGCCGCGCAGGCGCTGTACCGGATCCAGCGCGCTGCCGTGCTGCCGAACCTGAGCGCCTCGGCCAGCGGCGCATCCGAGCGCATTCCAGGCGACCTCGGCGCCGCGCAGGCCGGCCACGTCGCCAGACGCTACGACGTGGCCGGCGTGACGGCCGCGTGGGAACTGGATCTCTGGGGCCGCATCCGTAGCCTCAGCGACCAGGCCTTGGCCGCCTATCTGGCGCTGGAGGAAACCCGGATCGCCACGCAGCTGAGCCTGGTTTCCGAAGTGGCCAATGCGTATCTCACGCTGCGCGCAGACCAGGAGCTGCTGAGGCTGACGGAAGATACCCTGGCTACGCAAAAGCGTTCGTACGATCTGACGGCCGAGCTGGCCGCGGCCGGCAATTCGACGCAACTCGACCTGCGCCTGGCGGAGATTGCGTTGCGCAATGCAGAAGCCTACCGCTCCGCTTACACGCGGCAAGTGTCGCAGGACCGCAATGCCCTGGTGCTGCTGCTGGGGCAGCCGCTGACGCCCGCGCTGTCTCGTCAGCTGGACGAAGCGACAACGCTGCCCGACGGTATCGTTCCGACGGATTTGCCGACCGGGCTGCCATCCGACTTGCTCGCCCGCCGGCCTGACATCCGTGCGGCAGAGCAGTTGCTGCGTGGTGCCAATGCCAATATTGGCGCTGCGCGCGCCGCCTTTCTACCCGCGATCAGCCTGACGGGCTCGGCGGGGTCCGCCAGCGCATCCCTGGATGGCTTGTTCGATTCCGGGTCGAGGGCCTGGACCTTCCTGCCGCAGATCACGCTGCCCATCTTCCGGGGCGGCGCCTTGCTGGCCAATCTGGAAGTGGCGCATGTACAGAAGCGCCTTGAGATCGCCAGCTACGAGAAGGCCATTCAGGTGGCGTTCCGTGAGGTAGCCGATGGATTGGCGGGCAAGCGCACGCTCGACGACCAGATCCGCTCGGAGCAGTTGGCAGTGGCGGCCAGCCGCAGCGCGTACGAGCTGGCGGAGCTGCGCTTTCAGGAGGGCGTGGACGACTATCTCACCTTGCTCGAGGCCTATCGCTCGCTATACGGCGCACAGCAAATCCTGGTGCGGACACGCCTGACGCGCTTGAACAATTTGATCGGGCTTTACAAAGCGCTGGGAGGCGGGTGGTCGGAGCATACGGTGCGGTCGCCTGCGGGCGCATAAGCATCCGCCGGCCGCGTGAACCTTGGGGGACATTGCCAGTCCCCCGGGGTTTCGCCAGCCGCCTTGACGCGGCGGCGGGGCTCGCCAGCGATAGTCCGGCGTTGATACCTGCTATACGACCTGCTTCCACGCGCGCAACTTCGACAACGCGTTGGCGTATGCCATGCACGTGTAGACCTGGAGCCGGCCGCCCAGGGTTTCGGCTCCCCCGTCCGAGGGCGCGAAGAGGGCCGCTTCCGAATGCAGCTCCACGCTGCTGACTACGCGCTCCTGTCCGAGCCTGGTCAGTTCATGCAAGTCGTGGAGACTGCGGCTGGCGAATTCGCGCCGGAATGGGTGGGCCAGGCGGCCGACTCTCTCCAGCATGGCCTCCCGGCAGTAGTACGGAGCGCTGGCGCCCCTCGGCCCGGCGGCGGCGAACTGCAGGATCATCGTGTTCCAAAGAATCATGTCGATCAATACGGTTGCGGCATCGATGGGCGTGCGATGAGCAGGCCCCACCTCCGCGGTCTTGCGGTAAAGGCTTGCGCGTATGGTGGCCGCCTCTACGCGGAATTGTCTGTGCCGGTCGCGGATGTTGCGCAGGAGCTCTAGTCTGGACGCGGGCAGTTTCATCGGGATCTATCCTTCAAGTCGTCGAATATCGGGCCGTCGGATTGCGTCCGATGAGTCAGCCCGCCGTGGGCGCAGTGCTGGCCGCGGAAGCGCGGGCATGCAGCGCTTCCGCTCGGGCCATGGCGAAAATCCTGAGGTTTTCCACCATGGGAATGTCAAGGCAGCGTGAAATTCAGGCGAAGCCCGCCGAAGCCCGCCAATAGGACTAAAATCCGCACACGTTTCGACCCGCGCCTGCTTCAGCGGCAGGTTCCTCGCACGTAACATCCCACCCAATTGCAGCCCGCCATCGGCCCGACTTCCGCCTCCACCTTGCCAGGTTCGTCGTATGCGGCCCGCATCCGTCAGGTGCAGGTCGAGGCATTACGCCGCAGCTTTCCGTTCGCGCTGGCAGGGTCGCTGATCACGGGCTGTTTTTCCGCGTTCGCCTTGTTCGGCGTACTGCCGCAGCAGGAGATCCTGCTGTGGCTGGGCGCCACGCTGGCAGTGGGCGCGCTGCGGTGGGCCTCCGTGATCGCCTATGACCGCCACCGCGCCGATCCGTCGGCGGCGCAGCGCTGGGTGCGCCGCATGTTGGTCGGGAATCTCTGCTCCGGCATTCTGTGGGGGCTGCCCTTCGCCTACTGGACGTTCTTCGTGCCGCTGGAATACCAGCTGTTCTTCATCGTCATCCTGTTCGGGCTGGGCACGGGCGCCATCTATTCGAACTACATGCTGCTGCCGGTGATGTACGCGTTCGAGGTGCCGGCTTTTGCGCCGATGTTCATCGCGCTGGCGGCGCAACCGTCGGCCATCCATCTGGCGCTGGTGACGGGCGGCCTTGCCTATCTGGTGGCGACCCTGGCTTTCATCCATCGCATGAACCGCACTCATCTGGACGCGCTGCGGCTGGGCTATGAAAACCTGGCGCTGCTGGAACAGGTGCGCCAGGAAAAGACCGCTGCTGAACGCAGCGACCTGGAGAAGTCGCGCTTTCTGGCGGCGGCCAGCCATGACCTGCGCCAGCCCGTACATGCGGTGAACCTGTTCCTGGGCCTGCTGGCCAACGAGCCCTTGTCCCGGCAAGGACGCTATCTGGTCGACAACATCACCAGCGCGCTGTCCGCGATGGGCCATCTGTTCGATGCCCTGCTGAATCTGTCGCGGCTGGACGCCGGTGTCATCGAGCCTCGTTTCGAGACCTTCAGGATGCAGCCGCTGCTGGACCAGTTGAAGGCCGAGTATGCGCCGCAGGCGGGCGAGAAAGGCATACGGCTGCGCGTGCGTCCGTGCGCGGCCAGCGTGCGCTCGGATCCCGTGCTGCTGGAGCGCATGCTGCGCAACCTGATCAGCAACGCCATCGTGCACACCGAAAACGGCCGCGTGCTGGTGGGTTGCCGCCGGGCCGGGGATAGCTTGCGCATCGAGGTCTGGGACAACGGCCCGGGGATTCCCAAGTCCGAGCAGGAGCGGGTCTTCTGGGAGTTCCATCAGTTGGCCAATCCCGAACGCGACCGCTGCAAGGGGCTGGGCCTGGGCCTGGCCATCGTGCGCCGTACCGCCAGGCTGCTGGACCACGGGTTGGCGCTGCGCTCGGAAGAGGGCCGCAGCACGGTTTTCACCGTGACGGCGCCGCTCTCGGATCCGGCCGCGGTCGGCCCGTCTGCCCTGGATGATGAGTTGGGGCTGCCCCGGACGCCAGCATCCGAAGACAGCCTGCGCGGCAAGCTGGCGCTGCTGGTGGATGACGATGCGCAGAACCTCGCGGGCCTGTCCATGCTGTTCGAAAGCTGGGGTTGCCGCGTCATCGCCGCCACCAGCGGCAATGCCCTGTTCGAACGCGTGCTGCCGCTGGCCGAAACGCCTGCCCTGATCGTCACCGACTACCGGCTGCGCGAGCACGAGACCGGCATCCATGTGATCGAGAGGCTGCGCGAGGAATACAACGATCCCGATCTGCCCGCCTTGCTGGTCAGCGGTGATACCGATCCGGCGCGGCTGACCGAGGCCGCCGCTTGCGGCGTGCCGCTGCTGCATAAGCCCGTGCAAGTTCAGGCCCTGCGCGAGCATGTGACGAGCCTGCTGCACGCCCGGAATGCAGCGCCCCTAACCGGAGATGCCGAATGACGGCAGTGTTATTGGTCGACGACCACGCCATGTTCCGCGAAGCGCTGGCCATGGCGCTGGGCCAGGCCGTGCCCGGCATGACCATCCATCCCGCGGCCAGCGGCCAGGAGGCGCTGGAGGCGCTGGAGCGGCATGCGGCCATCCAGCACGTCATCATGGATTTCTACCTGCCCGACATGGCCGGGGCGGATCTGCTCAAGCGCTTGCGCCAGCGCCGCGCGCAGCTGCGCATCCTGGTGCTGTCGGCCTCGCAGGATCCGGAGGATACGCGCCGGGCGATGGAGGCAGGCGCGCAAGGCTTTCTGAACAAGTCCGCCAGTTGCCAGGAACTGGCCGCCGCGCTGGAAGCGGTCAGCGTCGCGCCCGCGCCGCAGCGTCGCGGCGCGTCCCTGGCCGCGCCATCCGCAGGTGCGCAGGACGACGCGGCGCTGTTGCGGGCGCTGACGCCGCGCCAGAGCGAGGTGTTGCGGCTCATGTGCGATGGACTGCGCAACAAGGAAATCTCGGAGCAATTGAACATGACCGAGAAGACCGTCAAGACGCATGTGTCGGCCATTTTGGGCACCCTGGGCGTGCTCAATCGTACGCAGGCGACCCTAGTGGCGCGGCGCGGCGGCGTGTTCGGGAAGCCGGTTTAGGCCGCTGCCCGCTATCGCTGGCCAGCTTGCCGGCCGCCAGCGAGATTTCGCGGCCGGCCGCCGCAATCGTGTCGGGGCGGTGCGCCACGATCACTCGCGTCATGTTGAGCCTGGCGATCGCCGTGTTGACGATCCGTTCGCGTTCGATATCCAGATGGCTGGTGGCCTCGTCCAGGAACAGGATGGCGGGCTGCTTGTACAAGGCCCGCGCCAGCAGCACGCGCTGTTTCTGGCCGCCCGACAGCACCGTGCCCATGTCTCCCACCAGCGTGTTGTAGCCCATGGGCATGGCGCTGATGTCGTCGTGGATCGCGGCGATCTGGGCGCAACGGCTGGCGCGCTCGGGATCGTACTGGGGATCGAAGAAGCTGATGTTCTCGCCGATGGATCCGGCGAACAGGACGTCATCCTGCAGCACCGTGCCGGCGATGCGGCGCAGGGATGCCGCGCCCGCTCCCCGCGCCGGCACGCCGTCGATCAGCACTTCGCCGTCGGTCGGCGCCAGGATGCCCAGCAGGATGTTGACCAAGGTTGTTTTGCCGCCGCCGGAAGGGCCCGTGATCGCGACGGATTCGCCAGGTTCGATCCTGAAGCTGATGCCGTCCAGCACGTACGGCTCTTGCGGCCCATAGCGGAAGCGCAGGTTGCGGACCTCGATCGCGGGCGAGCACGCCTGCGCGTCCTGCCCGCGCGGCATCTCATCGACCGGCTCCGGCGTCTCGCGCACGATATCGGCCAGGCGCTCGCCTTGCAGCCGCAGCATCTTCACTTCCACCAGCTTGTCCAGCAGAGCCGCCACGCGCTGGTCGAACAAGGTCTTGTAGACAATGAAGGCCAGCAGCGCGCCCACGGTGAACTGGCCGTCCAGCACCAGCCTCGCGCCCAGCCAAAGTATCGCGATGGAGGACAGGCCGAACAGCAGGCCATTGAAGGTGCGGAAGAACAGCGTCCACTTCTGCACGCGCAGGTCGGCGTTGATCTCGTTCACCAGCAGCGACAGCCAGCGGGAGCGCCGGTCATCCTGGTGCCGGAACAGCTTGATCGCCTTGACGCCGCGCACGGTTTCCAGGAAGTGTGTTTGCTCCTTGGCAGCATGCACGATGTGTTCTTCGGTTGCGTAGTGCAGCGGCGCATAGCCGGACCAACGGGCCAGTCCATAGAGCGCCATCGCACCTACCGCGATCCACGCCAGGGGCGGGCTGTACAGGAACATCAGCACCAGCGTGATCAGCATGACCAGGCCGTCCAGGACCGCTTCCAGGAAGGACGTGGTCACGGTGCGCTGTATGGCGTCGATGGCGCCGAAACGCGACACGACGTCGCCCAGGTGGCGCTTTTCGAAGTAGCCGACAGGCAGGCGCAGCAAATGCGTGAATACGTTGGTGCGCCATTGCAGGTTCAGCGTGGTGCCCATCACCATCAGCATCCAGCTGCGCGCCACCGAGGTCAGCTGTTTCATGATCATCAGCAGCCCGAAGGCCAGCGCCAAGGTGGTCAGCAGATCGCGATCGCCGGTATTCAGGACATGGTCCACCACCCATTGCAGGAAGAACGGCTGGACCACGGTGAGGATTTCCAGCGCCAGTGCCAGCAGCAGCACTTGCGAGAACGCGCCGCCCAAGCCCGATACCCGTCCGGTCAGTTCGCGCAGCCGCACGCGCTTGTCGTCGCGCGCTTCCGTGAAGTCTGGCGTGGGCCATAGTTCCAGCGCAACGCCGGTGAACGACGCGGACAGCTCGCCGATGGAGCACTTGCGCGTGCCCGACGCGGGATCGATCAACGTGGCTGACCGTCCGTTGATGGCCGTCAGCACCACGAAGTGATTGAATTCCCAATGCAGGATGCAGGGCAGTTTAAGCTTGCTCAAGGCGCCCAGGCTGACCTTGACCGGCCGCGATGCCAGTCCCAACTGGCTGGCCACATGGATCAGCGTGGCCAACGTGGCGCCCTTGAGCGATACGGGAAAGCGGCCGCGCAGGGTCGCAAGGCTTTGTTGATGGCCGTGATAGCCCGCGATCATGCCGACGCAGGCCAGGCCGCATTCGGCGGCTTCGGTCTGCAGCAGCCTGGGCACCCGCCGTTTGACTCCCAGTGTCAGGCGTTCAAGCATGTTCACAGTTTCCCCGACAGGCGCTGGGCGGGATCGAACGCCCATTGGTACAGGCGGCGCGTCTGCTGCAGGATGTCCGCCTCCAGCCGCATGCCGGGCCGTAGCGCCAGCGTCTGCCCTTGCGGGCCGCGCGCGGGAGCGTCCAGCGACACCGTGATGCGGTACAGGTCTTCCTGGACGCCGCCGTTTGCGGCGGCTTCATTCAATTGCCATTCCGGCGAGGCGCTGCGCGTCACGGTCTGGACGATGCCGGCCTGCTGCCCGAACGTTTGATACGGGTACGCCGCGAATCGCATCAGCACCCGATCGCCCGGCGCAACGAATCCCACCGCGCGGCTGGGCGCCAGCAGCTCGGCCTGCAGCTTGGCGCCGTCAGGGACGATGGTGGCCAGGGGCCGTTGGTTGTCCACGGCCTGTCCCGCAGCGGCGGCCACGGCGGTGACGATGCCGGCCTGAGGCGCGCTTACCAGGATGCGGCGCCTGGCTTCGCTGCGCGTCAAGTCCATGGCGATGTCGGCCATGTCGCGGTCCAGCTGCGCCAGCTGGTTCTGCTGCCGCAGCGCAAGATCCGCCAGCGCGGCCTGCCGGTTGGACAGGTCCGTTGCGAGGCCGATGCGGTCGCGCAGCAGCGCCTGCAGCTGATTACGCTGTTCCAGCAGCTCGGCGCGCTTCTGGTCGGCTTCCTCGGTGGACAGATAGCCTTTTTCCATCAGGCCGCGATAGCGCCGCGCGCTGTCTTCTGCCAGCTTGATGCGGCTGTGCTGGCCCTCGATCTGGCTGTCCATGGCCGCCAGCTGCGCCTTGAGACTCGCAACGGCGACGGTCTGGCTATCGCGCTCGCCTTGTTGCAGCAGCACGGTCTTCTGGCGCGCCAGGCGCAGGCTCTCCTCGCGTTGCCGGATCTGGCCGCTGATGGCTTCCTGGGTTTCGCCCAGGGCGCTCTGCTGATCGCCGGACACCACATAGAGCACATCGCCCGCGGCGACATGCTGGCCTTCCTGGACCCGGCTTTCGAGCACGATGCCGGCCTGCGGCACGTAGAGTTTGATCAGTCCGGTGTCCGGCGCCAACTGGCCGCTCACGGTGGCGCGCTTGGTGTACGAGCCGAGCGCAAGAAACAGGCAGACGGCCAGCACGAAGCCGGCCAGCACGGTGGTGACCAGCGCGAACGACACGGGCCGGATCAGGACGATGTCCCCCAGGCCGACTGAACGTTGCGCGGCAAGCGCCTGTTTGCGATAGAGCGGCACGGCGTCGGAAGCAGCGGAGAAAAGTGTGGTTGGTAAAAGCCGGCAGGCATGGCGGAAAAAAGCCGCGGCGAACGCGCCGCCGCGCTGTAAAGCCGAATGCCTGTCGCGGCATCCGTCCGATGCGGCTAAGAGCCGTGTCGCTTACTACGCGTGGTAGATGGTCCTGCCCGCTAATTCACCCGCTTTCCTTTGGGGAACCGTCATTTGGATACGGCTCATGCCCTGGCCGCCGCTGACCGTCTGGATTTCCTCGGCGCTCAAGAGCTGAATTTGCGGTTGCGCGTCGTCGCGCTGATCGGGTTGTTCCATTTTTTCCATCTTTATCTCCTGCTGCATGCTGACGGAGGAAGCCGCGCCAGCGTCGGCCGAGCATCACCCGGAACCAGGTTCTCGCCGCGATGCGCTGCAGACGGGAAGCCCAGCTCCCAAACTGGCATGCTCGGGCGGACAGTAGCAGCGCACTGGTGCAGGCGCATCGGTCTTTAGTCGTAGGGATGAAGATTTCGCGTGCCTGCCGGGACGACGTCGTCCCGGCCGCAAGGGGAGGGAACGCGTTCGTGGGCCTACGACCAAAGACCGATTCGCCGCGGCCGGCCTGCTGCTACTTTCCGCATCGAGCCACTCAACGGCTGGGGCGCCGACGTTCCTGTCCGCAGGGACGCGGACCTGCGTCACCCCTCCGTTGATGCCCGGCCGACGCTGGCGCGGCATCCTTCGTCAGCACGAAGTGGGAGAAGGACATGAAGAAAACGGAGCAAGCAGGTCAACACGGTACGGCCGATCAACGGATCCGGCCCTTGAGCGCCGAGGAAATCCAGGCGGTCAGCGGGGGAGCCTACGGGAAGAAACCGATGGCTGGCGGCCGGCCAGCGGCGCTCGGCAGTTCCACGCTTGTGACCAAGACGAATCGCTATCAATGAGCGAGCGCAGTGAGCGGGCGGCATGGCTTCCCGCCGTGCCGCTCTGCTGGGCGATGCGCAGGATGGCGGCGCGTGGTTCCCACCAGGCTGCTATCGGGCCCATAATTGGGTAGGGCGTCGGCCCGCCAGGATGCCTTCCGGGCATGGAAATTGCTGCTCTGCGTTTCCCGCCGTAGCCCTGGTTGCCGATCTGGCATCCGGGCCGGCAGGCGAATCCGCATGCCCATCACCGGGAGGAACGCTCATGGCCACGCGAACCCTTTGGAAAGGCGCAATCACCTTCGGCCTGGTCCACATCCCCGTGGGCCTGCATACCGCCACGACGGAGTCGGGCGTGGATTTCGACTGGCTGGACCGCAGGTCGATGGACCCCGTCGGCTACAAGCGCATCAACAAGCGCACGGGCAAGGAAATCGAATCCAAGGACATCGTCAAAGGGGTCGAGTACGAGGACGGCCAGTACGTCATCATCTCGCCCGACGAGATCGCGCAAGCCTATCCGCGCACCACCCAGACCATCGAAATCCAGCAATTCGTCGAGGCGGCCGAAGTCTCGTTCGTCTACCTGGAACGTCCCTACTATGTCGCCCCGATCAACAAGGGGCAAAAGGTTTACGCGCTGCTGCGCGACACGCTGGTCAAGAGCGGCAAGATCGGCATCGCCAAGGTCGTGATCCAGACCAAGCAGCATCTGGCGGCCCTGATCCCGATGGGAGACGCGCTGGTCCTGAATCTGATGCGTTGGGGTGATGACGTGAAGTCCGTGGCAGACCTGGACCTGCCGAAGGCCGGCGCCAAGAGCATGTCGCCCAGCGCCTCGGAACTGAAGATGGCCAAGATGCTGGTGGAAGAGATGTCGGCGGAATGGGACCCGGCTGACTACCAGGACGAATTCAAGGCGGCCATCATGGGCTTGGTGGAGCAGAAGGTAAAGGCGGGCAAGACGGAAACCGTGATCGAGCCGCAGGAGGAAACGCCGGCGTATGCGGATAACGTGATCGACCTGACCGAGCTGCTGCAACGCAGCCTGCGAGGCGGGGCGTCCAAGGGGCGCGCCAAGGCCGAGGCCAAGCCCGCGAAGAAATCCGCGCCGCGCAACGTCGCTTCGAAGAAGGCGCCCGCCAAGAAGGCCGCCAAAAGCGCCAGGCAGGCGAAAAAGGCGGCCTAGCGATGGCGGACAGCCTGAAAAAGTACCGCGAGAAGCGCAACTTCGCCGTCACGCCGGAGCCGCCCGATGGCGGAGAGTCGGGCGACGCGGGCCTGGCGTTCGTCATTCAGAAGCACTGGGCCAGCCACTTGCACTATGACTTCCGCCTGGAGTTGGACGGCGCGATGAAGAGCTGGGCGGTGCCGAAAGGGCCGTCGCTCGATCCCTCCGTCAAGCGCATGGCCGTGCAGGTCGAAGACCATCCCATCGCCTACAACCAGTTTGAGGGCTCCATCCCCAAGGGACAGTATGGGGCCGGCAAGGTGATCATCTGGGACGAGGGGCATTGGACTCCGATAGGCGATCCCCGGAAGGGCTACAAGGCGGGCCATCTGAAGTTCACGCTGGATGGCGTGAAGCTGCGCGGGCGCTGGGCGCTGATCCGCATGAAGGGCAAGGAGACCGACCGGCAGCCGCCCTGGCTGCTGATCAAGGAGAGCGACGAGTACGCGCGGCCGGATCAGGACTTCAGCGTCGTGGATGAGATGCCGGACAGCGTGGTGCCGCTGAGGGCCAGGAAAAGGGCGGCGCCGGCTCGCGGGGCGCCGAAAACCCGTGGCTTCAAGCAGGTAGAAGCCGTTGCCGCCTTGCCGGGCAAGGCGGCTTCCCTGCCTGCCTCGCTCAAGCCTCAGCTGGCCACCCTGGTCGAGGGCGTGCCGCGCGGCGCGGCCGACTGGTCATATGAAATGAAGTTCGACGGCTACCGGATCCTGGCAAGGATCGAGGACGGCAGCGCGAAGCTGTATACCCGCAACGGCCACGATTGGACGGCCAAGATGCCGCGCCTGGCCCAGGAGCTGGCGGCCCTGGAGATCGCCACCGCCTGGATCGATGGAGAGATCGTGGTGCTGACGGGCGAAGGCGTGCCCAGTTTTCAGGCCTTGCAGAATGCCTTCGATGCCGCCGGTACCGCTGATATCGTCTTCTACGCCTTTGACCTGCCCTATGTGGCGGGGCGCGATCTCCGCGACGAGCCGCTCAGGCTGCGGCGGGACCTGCTGCGGCAGGTCATAGCCAGGAGCAAGGGCAAGCACGTGAAGTTCAGCGAGGCCTTCGACAAGCCGGTGGGGGACCTGGTTGCCTCGGCATGCCGGCTGGGCCTGGAGGGGATCATCGGCAAGCGCCTTTCCGCACCCTATGTATCGCGCCGCACGGACGCTTGGATCAAGCTCAAGTGCACCCAGCGGCAGGAGTTCGTCATTGTGGGCTATACCGAACCCAAGGGCAGCCGCAAGGGCTTTGGCGCGCTGCTGCTGGCCGTGCACGAGGCTGACGGAGCGCTGCGCTATGCCGGCAACGTAGGCACCGGTTTCGACGACAGGACGCTGCTCGATCTGCACCGCAGGCTGGCGGACATCGAGCAGAAAACCAGCGCCCTGACCCAAGGCAAGCCGCGCGCCATCAAGCAGGTCCACTGGGTCCAGCCTACCTTGATCGGAGAGGTCTCTTTCGGGGAGTGGACCGGCGATGGCCATGTGCGCCACTCGACCTTCCGGGGGCTGCGTACCGACAAACCAACGAAGAAGATAATTCGCGAGGTCGCCATGCCAGCCGCAAAGCTCTCCGCGCGCAATGGCCCGGCCAAGGGTAAGGCCAAGGCCAAGGAAGGGGCCGCCGCAAAACCTCCAAAGGGGATGAAGCTGTCGAATCCCGACCGCGTGATCGATCCGTCCTCGGGTGCGACCAAACTCGACCTGGCCCGCTACTACGGGCTGGTGGCGCCCCTGATGATGGAGCACCTGCGCGGCCGGCCGGTTTCCTTTGTCCGGGCGCCCGCGGGGATCCAGGGCGAGCATTTCTTCCAGCGGCATTCGGAATCCCCCATCGCTGGGGTGCGGGCGCTGCCTGAAAGCCTTTACCCAGAGCATCCGTCGCTGATGGAGATATCGAACGAAGCGGCGATCCTCGCCGCCGCGCAGCTGAACGTGGTGGAGTTCCACACCTGGAATGCGGTCAAGACGTCCATTGGAAAGCCGGATCGGATGCTGTTCGACCTGGATCCCGGGGAAGGGGTGGACTGGCCCGCGGTCCAGCAAGGCGCGGAGTTGGTGCGCGTGCTGCTGCAGGAACTTGGTTTGCGCGGCTGGCTGAAGACCAGCGGCGGCAAGGGCCTGCATGTCGTCGTCCCCATCCGCAAGCAATATGGCTGGGACGCCGTGAAGAACTTTTCCGAAGCCATGGTGCGCCATCTGGCCCAAACGCTGCCGAAGTTGTTCGTCGCCAAAAGCGGGCCCAAGAACCGTGTGGGCAAGATATTCGCCGACTATCTGCGCAACGGCTTCGGCGCCACCACGGTGGCGGCCTGGTCGGCCCGCGCGCGACCCGGCCTGGGCGTGTCCGTTCCCGTCCGCTGGGATGAGCTGGACGGGCTGAAAGGGTCGGCGCAATGGACCATCGCCAATATCCACACCCGCCTGGACGCGGGCAACGAGCCTTGGGACGACTACGCTCCCCAGGCGATCGGCCGGGCCATGCAGCAGCTCGGGATCGAGGCGCGATCGTGAACTGAAGGGCCGCGTCCGCTTCCGCAGACGATTGTTGCCATCGAGGCAACATCATGGTCCCCTTTGCAGGTCTTCTGCCGCTCTCCGCGCGGCCCTACGATTTGGGCGTAGTTCAGGCACGTACCGCACCCGGTCCGACACTGCCTGCACCTGTCAACCAATCGAGGGAGTCACCATGAGTCAACGTCTGAACGCCTACGCGCAATCGCCTGAACTGTTCAAGAAATTCGTCGAGTTCGGCATGCTCTTGAAGTCGGGGGCGATCGAGCAGCCGATCCTGCGCCTGGTCGAAATCCGCGCCTCGCAGCTCAACGGCTGCGGCTTCTGCCTGGACATGCACGTGAAGGACGCCAAGATCCACGGCGAGCAGGAACTGCGTCTGCACCACGTGGCGATCTGGCGCGAATCGGGCGAGTTTTCACCGCGCGAGCGCGCCTGCCTGGCCTGGACCGAGGCGCTGACCACGCTGGGCGCGCAGGGCGTGCCCGACGACATCTATGAACGTGTCCGCTCGCAATTGTCCGAAAAGGAAATCTCGGACCTGAGTTTCGCGGTCATGGCCATCAATGGCTGGAACCGTCTCAACGTGGGCTTCCGCACCGTGCCCGGTTCGGCCGACAAGGCATACGGCCTGGACCGCGCCAAGTTCAACTAAGGAACCATCATGAAAATCCTGGTTATCGGCGGCACGGGCCTGATCGGCTCCAAACTCGTCAAACTGCTCAATGAGCGCGGCCATGAGGCGATAGCCGCATCGCCCGCCACCGGCGTCAACACCATGACTGGCGCAGGCCTGGATGCGGCGCTGGCCGGCGTCGACACGGTGGTCGACGTCGCCAACTCGCCGTCGTTCGAAGACCGCGCCGTGCTGGAGTTCTTCCAGACCTCGGGGCGCAACCTGCTGGCGGCGGAAGCCCGCGCCGGCGTGCGCCACCACGTTGCATTGTCGGTGGTCGGCACGCAACGGCTGGCCGAAAGCGGCTACTTCCGCGGCAAGATCGCGCAGGAAGAACTGATCTTGGCGGCCGGCATTCCCTACTCCATCGTGCACAGCACCCAGTTCTTCGAGTTCCTGGGCGGCATCGTGCAGTCGGGCACGGAAGGCGCGGAAGTGCGGCTGTCGCCGGCCTTCGTCCAGCCGATAGCCTCCGACGACGTGGCCCTGGCCATGGCCGATGCCACGCTGGCGCCGCCGGTGAACGGCATCGTGGAAATCGCCGGCCCCGAGCGGGTGCGCCTGGCCGAGCTGGTGCAGCGCTACATGGCCAAAATCGGCGACATGCGCAGCGTGCGGGCAGACACCGGCGCGCGCTATTTCGGCGCGCTGCTCGACGACGAAACGCTGGTGCCGGGAGCTGGCCCGCGCCTGGGCAAGATCGACTTCGAAACCTGGTTCAGCCGTTCGGGCGCAAGAAAGTAGCGGCGGACACAAGGACGTTCATGAGCAAACTGCGGCCTCCTCCCCAGAGCCTCCTGGAAAAGTACCGGGGCGGGGACTTCCATCCCCTGTACACCACCAGCGTGACGGTGCGGGGCGGGGAGGCCGCGCATGGGCGAGCCTCCGGCATGGCCATTTCGGATGACGGCGAGCTGATCGTGGAGCTGCGCCTGCCGGTCGAACTGGGCGGCATGGGCGGCGGCACCAATCCCGAGCAGCTGTTCGCCGCCGGCTACGCGGCGTGCTTCCACGGCGCGCTCGCGATGCTGGCGGCACGCGCCGGCCTGGCCATCCCGGAGGCTGCCGTCACGGCCACCATCTCGTTCGGCCGCGACCCCGTCGACGGCTTTTTTGCGTTGACCGCGGACGTCAACATCCACCTGCCTGGCGTGCCCACGCCGATCGCCGAAGAGTTGGTGCGCAATACGGAACGCCTGTGCCCGTACTCCAAGATGGCCCAGGGCGGGATCCAAAGCGTGGTCGCCCTGACCCAATAGCGCTCAGGCCTGCTTCAACAGCAGGCTGTCGATGATATGCAGGTCCTGCGCGCGGATGCGCTCGGTCATGAAATCGATGAAGGCACGCATGCGCGCCGGCAGGTGCTGGCGGCTGAGAAAGCACAGATAGTGTCCGCGGTCATCGGGCGCGTATTGCGGCAGGCAGGCGACCAGCGTGCCGGCGCGCAGGTGTTCGCAGACCTGATAGCCCGCCATCTGCGCGATGCCATGGCCGTCCAGCACCGCCTGCAGCACGAGATCTGCATCGTTGAAGGTCAGCATGGCGGGCGGCGCGAACTTGCGCAGATGGCCGCCGACCTTGAATTCCCATTCATACACGCGTCCGGACGCCAGCAGGAAATTCACGCAGCCGTGGCGCGAGAGTTCGTCGACGCTGAGGGGCAGTCCGTGCCGGGCGGCGTAGTCGGGCGACGCGCATAGCATCATCTGCATGGGAATCACCTTCTTGGCGATTACCTGGCTGTCTTCCATGCGGCCGTTGCGGAACGATACGTCGACACGGTCCGTGGTGAAGTCGGTCGGGCCATCATCCAGCAGCAGTTCCACCGAGATGTTCGGGTTGGCTTTGCGGAAGTCATTCAGCAGGGGCGCCACGATCTTGCGGCCGAAGCCCACGGTGGAACAGACGCGCACCAGGCCGGAAGGCGGACCCTCGCGCAGCTCGCGCATGTCGTCCAGGGCCTGGATGATCCGTTCCACGCCGGGATGGCATTGCTCATAGAAGCGCTGGCCCTCCGGGGTAAGCGAGGTGCTGCGCGTGGTGCGCACGAAGAGCCGGGTGCCCAGCTGGTCCTCGAGTTTCTGCACGCTGCGGCTGACCGCCGAACGGCCTATGCCCAGCCGGTCGCCGGCCTTGGCGAAGTTGCCCTCGACGGCGACGGCCATGAAGGCCATGACGCCGGCGTAGCTGGTGGCGAAGCTGTCGGCCAGGGAGTCCGGTCCGTTGGCGGGAGGGGTAACCGAGGGGGCTGGGAGGGGTGTGGGCATGGTGGCAGCGCCGCGGAGTTGGTTGATCCTACCCTCTAAGACGTGGCACTGGACGATTTTGTGACGCGGCCCAGAAAAGAATCTGGCCAGTCCGGGCTCGCGGTGTCCGGACTGGCCAGGATGGAGTGTATGTCCGTCCCTTATTGAATGGGGATCAGGGCGGGAGCTCCCTTTTTCTTGATCAGCACGACCACGAACTTGGCCGGCTTGGTCTGGCTGGCGTTGCGGCCGACGGTATGGATGTCGTCCGGCCCTTCGTAGAAGGTCTGGCCCGGGGTCAGCGTCACTTCCTTGCCGCCCTTGACCTGCATGACGATGCTGCCCTCGAGCACGTAGACGAAGGCCGATGCGTCATGGCGGTGCAAGGGGTCGGCCGCCCCGGGCGGATAGTCGACGACGAGCATCACCGCATCCCTGCCCGGGATGTCCGGCAGGTCCTTGTTCATCACTTCGGTGACGATGGGATCGGCCGGCTTGCCGGCGTGCGTCTCGTGGTGCGATGCGGCATGGGCGGGCTGGCCCAGCAGCGCGCCGGCGGCGATGAAAGGTAACGCGAGTTTCGTGAGTTTCGACATGGCCTGTCCTGGTCGGAGTGGTGACAGGACCATCGTAGAAGCGCGGGCGGCGCGGCGGTAGGCCCGCGCCAGGGATCACCATGTTGCCCGCCATGCACCAAAGCCGTCGCAAACGGCGTCAGCGTTGCGCCAGGGCGGCCGCGATGCGTGCGAGCTTGTCCGGATTGCGCTGCACCAGTACCCGGGTCAGGCGTGTGCCGTCCGTTTCGTAGGACTGCACGGATTCCAGATTGCCGTCGATGAAACGCAGCAGCGTCCATTGACCGTTCACCTGGACCACCTCGGTGCGCAGCGCGTCGCGGTAGCGGCGCTTGCCGGCGTAGAACAGCTGCGCCAGCCGCTTGCCGCCCACCAGGCTGGCAAAGGCGCTGACCTTGGCGCCGCCGTCGCCGATGAGCTCGGCGTCGTCGCTCAGCAGCGCATGCAGGCCGTGGAAGTCGCTGCGTTGCATCGCGTCGGCGAAGGCTTGCAGCAGCCGCTGCAGCGTTGCGCGCGGTACGGCCTCGCGCGGGCTACCCTGGCGCAATTGCTGCTTCGCCCGCCGCACCAGTTGGCGGACCGCGGCCTGGGTCTTGTCCAGGGTCTGCGCGATGTCCTCGTAGTCGGCGTCGAACACCTCGCGCATCAGGAATGCCGCGCGGGCGTCCGGCGACAGGCGCTCCAGCATGAACAGAAACGCCACCGAAACATCGTCGGCAAGTTCGTGGATCTGTTCGGGCGTGGACGGCGCGGCCATCAGCATGGGTTCCGGCAACCACACGCCCACGTAATTCTCCCGTTCGGCCTTGGCGGCGCGGAGGCGGTCGATGGACAGGCGGGTGGTGACGGTGACGAGCCAGGCCTCGTGGTTCTCCAGCGCGGAGCGGTCGGCGCCATGCCAGCGCAGCCATGCGTCCTGCACGACGTCTTCCGCCTCCGCGACCGAGCCCAGCATGCGGTAGGCGATCGCGTACAGGCGAGGACGATGGCGGTCGAACAGGGTCACGGAGCCGGTCATGGAGTAGGCCAACGCCTGGGGGGAAGGGGGGGCGGAAGGCAGGCTATTTTGCCGCAGCAGTTCAGGCAGGACAAGGGTGAATATCGCCGGGCGGGCAGCTCCGCGCCGTCGGCGGCAGAGGGCTGTGCCGCGCCTACAGCGCGATCATCGCGACGGGCAGCGCCGGCAGGTCGGTGTCGCCTGCCATCTGCGTCAGGTCGCGCTCTATCGTCGTGCTCAGCCGGCTGATGGGCACGTCGTTAGCGCTGCCCTCGAAGGGATTCTCGGTGCTTTCTCCGACCTGCTCGAGCGAGGTGTAGATCCACGAGATGATCACGCTGAACGGCACCGCCAACCATGCCATCTGGCCTTGCATGACGCCGCCGGCATCCTGGCCGAGCTGGGCGAACTGGCCCGTCAGGCCAAACGGCAGCGCGACGCAGAAGGCACGCACGAACAGGGTGTTGATGATGGCGTACTGGCGCGGATACGGAAAATTCTTGATGCGCTCTGCTTGCCCCTGCAGATCGAGGAGCTCCCGGATGCGGCTGTTGAGATCGGCATATTCCGCTGCGGTGATGGCGCCTGCATCCAGCAGGCCGCGGGCCGCCCGGCCCTGCATGGCAAGCAACTGCGCGGCCCTGTCATCGGTCTGCATCAACGCCGGGACTTCCTGCGCCGGCAGGTAGCGCGACAGCGCGGATTCCAAAGGCTCGGCGCGTTCCGGAATCACATACTGCTTGCGGTACTCGGCATTGGGACGGCTGGCCACGGTCTCCCATACGCGCGGCTCGCGCAATTGGTAGCGTAGCGCCGTCAACCAGGCCAGATGCCGTTGCACCAGAGCCGCGCCGCGCTCCGCGTCGCCGGCATAGTTGCGGCTGATCACGCCCCAGTAGCGGCTGGCGCTGACGATGCTCATCCAGATCTTCTGTGCTTCGACCGTACGCGCATAGGTCTGCACGTTCTTGAAGCCGACCACAAAGGTGGTGGCGGTGCCTAGCAGCGAGACCACCGACAAGGGCAGCGTCAGCCATTTCAGGCCGGCCACCTGGTAGAGCAGCACGGGCGCGACGCTCAGCATGAGCAATACGTAGATTTTCCTGCGGGTCCAGATGACGAACTCGCCCAGGCGATAGGATTTTCCCAGATGCATGATGTCGGCCCCCGTCGGCGCGCGGCTGTGCGTCAGGGGCGCAGCCGCACGTCCAGCGATGTGTGGTGTAGCGATGCTAAGCGCGCCGTTCAAGAGGCGGTAGGGCCATGCAAGGACGCATGGTGTTGTCCGCGCGACACCAATCCGCTTGCAGGCTACTCGGAGCGCAACGCCGGCGCGGCGCCGATGGCGCGGCCATGCCTGCGTGGCGCGCACTGCCGCGCAGCTAGGTGCATTGGTGCGCGTCACACAACAGCGTGCTTCCGCTCGCGTGCCTACCGCACGCCTGGCCCCAGACCTAGGATGCCCTTACTTCGTCACCCATGCCGAAGCCGCCGCGCAACGCTCAACCCAACCGGAGCACCACCATGACCAGCAACACCTACATCACCAATGACGGTACGCAGATCTATTACAAGGATTGGAGCGACGGCCCCGTTGTGACCTTCTCGCGCGACCGCCGCGGCCACGGACGTTCCTCGCAGCCGTCGTCCGGCAATGACATGAACGGCTACGCCGATGACATGGCGCAACGGATCGAGGCGCTGGACCTGAAGAAGATAGACGTGCCGACCCTGCACGGCGAAGACGGCCAGACCGTGCCAGTGCACGATTCGGCGAAGAAGGCCGCGCGCCTGGTGAGGCATGCCAGGGAAATCTATTACCCCGGCGCGCCTTACGGCCGCACCGCCACCATGCAGGACCGTATCAACGCCGACCTGCTCGCCTTCATCCGCGCTACCGCCTGAGCGGCGCACTTTCCTGGAGATACCGCCATGTTTGCCATAGAAAACACCGAATCCATCGATCTGGTCCCGTCGCGCTACGCGCTGCAGATCGGCGACATCGACGCGCTGGTCGTGAGCGACGGCGTGCTGCCACTGCCGACCTCGACGATGGCTACCAATGCCGATCCCGCCGATCTCGCGGCCTGGCTGGAGCACATGTTCATGCCTCCCGATGCCTTCGATTGGCCGCTGAACGTGATGGTGGCCCGCAGCGGAGACCAGACCATTCTTATCGATGCGGGACTGGGCGGGCAGTTCGCCGGCTTTCCGCGCGCCGGGCAATTTCCCCAGCGGCTGGAGTCCGCCGGCATTGCGCTGGAATCCGTGACCGATGTGATCATTACCCACATGCACATGGACCACGTGGGCGGGCTGCTCGTCCCCGGCGTCAAGGAACGCCTGCGCCCCGACGTGCGCATCCACGTGTGCGCGACCGAAGTGGCGTTCTGGACCTCGCCGGATTTCTCGCACACCGTCATGCCCAAGCCGGTGCCCGCGGTGCTGAAGTCGACGGCCACCAGTTTCTACAACGAGTACCGCGACCGGCTGCGCCTCTTCGAGGACCGGCACGAGGTGGCGCCGGGGGTCGTCGTGCGCATGACCGGCGGCCATACGCCGGGGCACAGCGTGGTCGATCTGGTCTCTGGCGGCGAACGGCTGACGTTTGCTGGCGATGCCATGTTCCCGGTCGCATTCGACCATCCCGAATGGCAGAACGGTTTCGAGCACGACCCCGAGGAATCGGCCCGCGTCCGTATCGGCCTGTTCCAGGAACTGGCGCAGAACCGCGGGCTGCTGGTCGCTGCGCACCTGCCGTTTCCGTCGGTGGGCCGGGTGGCGGTCGACGGCGACGCGTTTCGCTGGGTGCCGGTCATCTGGGATTTCTGAGCGCGTCGACACGCGCCTATGCCGGACGATGCGTCATGCCGTGTCGTCCGGCATTTTCTTTCCGCTCGGGCGTGTCGATGGCGGCATCGCGCTGACTTGGCCGGGCGCATCGGGGTCACGCAGTGCGCGGTTTGGGCAACGGCGGGCGCCGCTTCGGATACGTTTGCTTGCCTGTGCGCGTGACGAATTTTCAATCATGGTCGCGATTGTTTATTGCCGATTATTAAAAATCTGGACAACGATTCCCGGTCTGATTGGCTCAGGCAATCATGCGGGTTGATGCGAGAAAAATGCATGATTCAGCAAGGCATGAGCTTGGCGGACGCTAGTAATAACGGCGCATTTTGTTGCACCGAAACATGCGGAATGTTTCGCCTATCAATTCTGATAGCGCCGGGTGGGTTGGCGCAGTTGCGCAACATCGAATCACGCTGGAAAAACACGAAGTTCTGATAGGGTCCATTACTGCGGAAAGTCGGGAAAATTCGTTAAAATCAATCGCTTGGGATTATGAGCGGGAGCCTCGTCTCCCGCTTTGCATTCAGACCTGCAGGCCAGTACCAGCGTCTGCGGGCCATGAGAAAAACGGGGCTAACGGCCCTACTTTTTCTTCCTGAGTCAGCCTTCGCTCGATAATCCGGCGGCGTGGTGACGCATCGCAGCAGGGAAACCCAGCCCCCTTTCAGATTCTGACAACCCTTCCCGGGTCAGGCCGGGATAGTCCGGGCGCAGGCCGCGGGATTGGTTGTGTCTCAGGCTTAGGATATCCACGCATGAATCTCCGGTTTCTTGAAACTTTTGTCCGCGCCGCCAGGCTCAAGAAAATGACATTGGCCGCGGAAGAACTCCATGCGTCCCAGGCGGCTGTCTCTGCCCGTATAGCGGCCTTCGAGGAAGAGCTGGGGGTCAGAGTTTTCGTGCGGGAAAAAGGCAAGCAACTGAGCTTGACGCCTGTCGGCTCGGAAATGCTGGCACCCGCGGAAGAACTGCTGGCCCACGCGAGAGCATTCACCAGCAGGTTCGCGACAACTGACGCCAGGCTTTCTCAGATCAGCATCGGCCTCAGCGGGACAGTCGCGCAAGCGATTCTCGAGCCCATGGCCGCGACGCTGGCCAAGCAATGGCCGAACGTCACGGTGCATTTGCAGTCGCTGACCAGCACCGACATACGCCAGCAACTGCTTGAAGGGGCGCTCGACATAGGGTTGTTGTTGGGCAGCATCGAAGAGCCGACCGTGGTCAACCGGAAATTGCTCGAGCTGGAGTACATCTGGGTTTGCAGTCCAAGCCTGATGGCCGGTGGCGTCGAACCGTCGTTGGACCGGTTGAAGCAACTGCCCCTGCTGTGCTATCCGGTGGATTCGCTGGTGTACTCCGCCATTGGCGCCTATTTCGCATCGCCACAGATGCAAGGCTTCAAGCTGATCGTGGTGAGGTCGCTGTCGGTCATGTTGCGTCTGGTCCGCGCGGGCGCCGGATACGCGGTCTTGCCTGCCGAACTCATCCGCGATGAGCTCGATTCGGGCACGCTGGCGCCGATTCCATTCTCCAGGCCGTTTCCGAATCAGACCTACTTTGCTTCGTACATCGATCAGCCCGCGATTCCGCTGCGTGCCGCCATGGCCGATTGCATCTGCGAGGTTGCCCGGCAGGTCTCGAGCAGCGAGGTGGAAGATCCGTCGCGCGCCGAATGACGAATCGGTCATGCAATCGGTGGTCGCAGGGCGTTAATCCTGTTCCGCGCGAGACGTCGCGATGATCTGTCGCCACGCCAGGGCATCGTGCACTATCGTCTGCGCAAACGCTTCGGGGCCTGCGCCTACCGGTTCCACGATCTGCCTGGCGAACGTCTCCCGCAGCCGCGGTTCGGCCAAGGCCTGCTGCACGCTGCGGGCGACCTTGGCGATGATCTTGGGGGGCGTGTCGCGCGGCGCGCAAATGCCGACCCAGCCTACGAAGCCCAAGTCACTCAGGCCCTGTTCGGCCAAAGTCGGCACGGAAGGAATCTGGGGCATGCGTTGAGCCGTGCTGACGGCCAGTCCTTTGACGCGGCCAGACTCGACAAAGGGCAGCGCCGAAACAATGCTGTCCATCATCAGGTTCACGCGCCCCGTGGCAAGATCCCCATAAGCGGGCGTTGAGCCGCGATAAGGCACATGCAGCATGTCCAGGCCATTGCGCGTCTTGACCGTCGAGCCGGCGAGATGGGGCATGGTGTTCCTGCCGCCCGAGGCGAAGCTGTATTTGCCGGGAGCCTGCTTCGCCGCCGCGATGAACTCCTTGAGGCTGGAAGCGGGCACGCCGGGATCGGCCACCCAGATCGTAGGCGTATTGGCAATGTGGACGACGGGAACCAGATCGTCGACGCGGTACGGCAAGTCGGGGTAGAGCGCCGTAGCCACGACCAGGCTGCTGGTGGAGCAGAGCAGCAGGGTATGGCCGTCGGGGCGGGCGCGGGCGACGGCCGCGGAACCTATGGTGCCCCCGGCCCCCGGCCGGTTGTCGACGACCAGGGGCTGTCCCAGCGCCTGGCCTGCCGGGCCCGCTATCTGGCGCGCCACGGCGTCATTGCCGCCGCCTGGGGGGAAAGGCACGACCAGCGTTATGGGCTTGGCCGGCCAGTTGGATGATTCGGCCGGCCAGGCCACGGGCGTCAGCGCGCAAGAGACAGACATCAGTGCGGCCAGGACGGCGCAACGCGGGGGAAGTCGGCGAATCATGTTGCTTCTGGGGGGCAAGAACGGCGAGGACGACCGCTCGAAGGCGTGAATCCTGCCGGATATCCGTCCACCGGTGAAGCGAATAAAAGCTCACGCGTGCCAAGAAAAAGTTATAGCTTGGCTCGCGGCAGTGGGGTTCGGCGGTGAGCCGATGCGCCCCGCGACGCTCGGGCAGCGGTGCGGGGCGCTGCGCGTTCAATCGTCCAGCGCCGGCACGGTCCCGATCTGCATGAGGATGCGCGGCGATTCCATGTCGCCGGTTTCCTTGTCGATCAGCACTTCGTAGGCGGCGACGCCGGCGAACTTGGAGGCCATGGAGTTGGCGATGCGTATGGCGCCGAACTCGCTGCTGGCGGGACGGATTTCACCAGGGGCGACGCCATTGGCGGCGGCGCGGTAGGGAACGACGATGTACTGGACGAGATGGGCAGCTTCTGACACAGGGTTCTCCTGGACGACAGTTTTTAGGCGAGCGAAATGTATCACGTTGTACTGTGTTTTTGTACAGTATTGTTTAGCGCCGCGCCAATAATTTTCAGCCGCCCTGGGAAAACCCCTAGCGTGCGCCCGTTGCCCGATTTTTTGCTCGCCTCTATTATTTTCGAAAATATTTATATTTTTATAAAAAGAGGCAAGGGATGGAAGCGAACCGCTACGACGCCTACCGCGAGGACACCATAGGCCGCGCCAATGTGGCCGACTCGCCCGAGCTGGTCGCCTACTACAAGGAGCTGGCCCGCCTGGAAACCGGCGCCCTGTGGACGGTGGCGAACAAGATCGAGCCCTGGGCGCCGCGCTCGGCCTCGGTGCCGGTGGTGTGGCGCTACCAGGACCTGCGCGGCCATGTGCTGCGTTCCTCCGAGCTGGTTTCGCCCGAAGAGGCCGGCCGCCGCGTGATCTATCTGAACAACCCTGGCAGGCGCGATGTGGCCGCCGCGGTGGGCTGGCTGTATTCCGGCCTGCAGGTAATGAAGCCCGGCGAGCTGGCTTCCGCCCACAAGCATTCCCATTCGGCGCTGCGCTTCATCATGGAAGGGCGAGGCGCGTTCACCGTGGTGGACGGGCACAAGATGACGCTGGGCGCGAACGATTTCGTGCTGACGCCCAACGGCACCTGGCACGAGCACGGCGTGTCCGAAGACGGCACCACCTGCATCTGGCAGGATGGCCTGGACATTCCGCTGGTCAACGCGATGGAAGCCGGCTTCTACGCCGTGCATCCCGACCTGAACCAGACCGTGACCTATCCCGTCGACGACACCAGCGCCGCCTGGGGCAACGCGGCGCTCAAGCCGCAGGTGTCGGGCTGGACCAAGCCGTATTCGCCGCTCTTCAAGTACGAATGGGAGCCCACCTACGAAGCGCTGCGCCGCTACGCGCGCACCACCGCCGGCAGCCCTTACGACGGCATCCTGCTCGAATACGTCAATCCCGCCACGGGCGGCCCGGTCATGCCCACCATCGGCGCCAGCATGCAGCTGTTGCGGCCCGGCGAACACACCAAGGCCCATCGCCATACCGGCAGCTTCATCTACCAGGTGGCCAAGGGCAGCGGCTATTCCATCATCGACGGCAAGCGCTATGACTGGACCGAGCGCGACATTTTCTGCGTGCCTTCCTGGGCCATCCACGAACACGTCAATCTTTCGTCCAACGATGACGCCTGTCTGTTCAGCTTCAACGACCTGCCCGTGATGCGCGCGCTGGCGCTTTACCGCGAAGAAGCGGTCAAGGAAAACGACGGCCACCAAGTGCTGATCTAGCGCCGCCAGTTCCCTTTCGAATCTTTATCCGCCGCGCGGGCGTTGTCCGCGCGCCTGACTCAACTCGTCCTGAATAAATGGAGTTCCTATGCGCTTGGTGACCTTTCGCGCTCATCCCACCGCCGCTGCCCGCCTGGGCGCGCTGGCCGAAGGCTATGTGATCGACCTGGCCTTGCTGGGCCGCGCCGGCGGCGTGGACCTGCCCGACGACATGCTGGCGTTCATCGATCTGGGCCCCGTGGCCGTGGCGCAGGCCAGCAAGTTGATGGAAGCCTATCGCGGCAACTGGCCCGTGGGCAGCGCACTGCCGCAGGAAAACGTCAAGCTGCTGGCGCCGATTCCGCGTCCGCGCAAGAACATCTTCGGCATCGGCCTGAACTACGTGGAGCACGTGGCGGAATCCAGCCGCACGCTCGACACCTCGGCCGACTTGCCCAAGCAGCCGGTGATCTTTTCCAAGCCGCCCACCACCGTCATCGGCCCGGGCGACGCCATCGAGCACAACGCCAAGATCACGCAGCAGCTCGACTGGGAAGTGGAGCTGGCCGTGATCATGGGCCGCCGCGCTTCGCGCGTGGCCGAAGCCGATGCGCTGTCCTACGTGTTCGGCTACAGCGTCATGCTGGACATGAGCGCGCGTGATTGCCGCCGCGCCGGCCAGTGGATCTATTCCAAGGGCCAGGACACCTATGCGCCCTTCGGCCCCTGCATCGTGACCGCCGACGAGATTCCGGATCCGCAGGTGCTGGACCTGTGGCTGACGGTCAACGGCGAGAAGAAGCAGGGCTCCAACACGCGCCACATGCTGTTCAAGGTGCCGTTCCTGATCTCGGACATCAGCGCCGGCATCACCCTGGAGCCGGGCGACATCATCGCCACCGGCACGCCGGAAGGCGTGGGCGCGGGCCGCAAGCCGCAGGAATGGCTGTGGCCGGGCGACGTGGTGGTGGCCTGCGTGGAAGGCATCGGCACGCTGCGCCATCCGGTGGTGGCGGTTTAAAACGCCCGGCCGCCGGGGCGGCGGGCAACGCAGTCTCCAAGGGGAAAACATGATCAAGAAACAGATACTGGGCGGCGCGTTGTCCGTCGCATTGGGCGCCGCGGCGTCCGTGGGGGCGGCACAGGCCGCTGAACCGGTCAAGATCGGCTTCATCGCCACCTTGTCCACGCCAGCGGGTTATATCGGCGAAGACGAGCGCGATGCGTTCAACCTGGCCATCAAGCAGGGCGGCGGCAAGCTGGGCGGCGTGCCCGTGCAGCTGGTGATCGAGGACGACGGCCTGAAGCCCGCCAATGCCAAGCAGGCGGCCGACCGCCTGCTGCAATCCGGCGTCAAGCTCTATACCGGCGTGAATTTTTCCAATGTGCTGGCGGCGGTGGTGCCCAGCGTGGTCAAGTCGGGCGCGTTCTACGTCAGCCTGAATCCCGGCCCGTCGAATTTCGCGGGCGAAAAGTGCGATCCCAATTATTTCGTGGCGTCCTACCAGAACGACGCCTTCCATACGGCTGGTGGCGTGGCGGCCAACGAACTGGGCTACAAGAAGGTGGTGCTGTTGGCGCCCAATTACCAGGCAGGCCGCGACGCCATCGAAGGCTTCAAGCGCACCTACAAGGGCGAGGTGGTCGCCGAGATCTACACCAAGCTGGACCAGTCGGACTTCTCGGTGGAGCTGGCGCGCCTGCGCTCGCTGGCGCCCGACGCCATCTACCAGTTCCATCCGGGCGGCACGGGCATCAACTTCGTCAAGCAGTATGCGGCGGCCGGGCTGAACAAGAGCATCCCGATGCTGATGCCCAGCTTCTCGATGGATGCGCGCATGATCAAGGCCACGGGCGACGCCTCGGCCGGCGCCTACATCACCGGCATCTGGTCGCAGGACTTCGACAACGCTCCGTCCAAGGCCTTCGTGCAGGCGTTCAAGGACGCCTACGGCCGCGTGCCGACGGACTACGCCATGCAAGCCTACGACACCGCGCAGTTGATCGGCGCGGGCCTGAAGGCCACCGGCGGCGACTTGTCAAAGGCGGCGGAGTTCCGCGCCGCGCTGCGCCAGCCCGATTTCACATCGCTGCGCGGGAAGTTCAGCATGAACACCAATCAGCATCCGATCCAGGACCTGTATTTGATGCGCATCGAGAAGGGCAGCGACGGCAGCCTGTCGCCGCACCTGGTCCGCAAGCTGGTATCCGATGACAAGGACGCCTACGCGCAATTCTGCAAGATGCCGTCATGACGCTCCTGTTTGAACAGCTGCTCAACGGGCTGCAGTTCGGCGCCATGCTGTTCATGCTGGCGGCCGGATTGACGCTGATCTTCGGCATCATGGGCGTGGTCAACCTGACGCATGGCTCCTTCTACATGGTGGGCGCCTACTGCGCGGCCTACGCCATCGGCACCACCGGCTCGTTCCTGGCGGGCGTGCTGGCGGCGCTGCTGGGCGCGGGCCTGTATGGCGTCTCGGTCGAGGTGCTGGTGATACGCAAGCTGTACAAGCGGGATCACCTGTACCAGGTTCTGGCTACGTTCGGCTTGCTGCTGTTTTCCAACGAGGCGGTCAGCCTGATCTTCGGCCGGAGGCCGCCGCTGGTGGGCATCCCTACCTTCCTGGAAGGCGCGGTGACGCTGGCGCCGGGGTTCCAGTATCCGCTCATCCGCCTGTCCTTCATTGCCATCGGCGCGCTGGTGGCCGTGGGCCTGTGGTGGCTGGTCAACCGCACGCGGATCGGCATGCTGATCCGCGCGGGCGCCGACGACCGCGAAATGGTCGATGCGCTGGGCATAGACATCCGCAAGCTCTACACGCTGGTGTTCGGCCTGGGCGCCTTGCTGTGCGGACTGGCCGGCGTGATGGCCGCGCCGCTGTTGGCGGTGGAGATCGGCATGGGCGAACGCATCCTGATCACCACCTTCGTGGTGATCGTGATCGGCGGCGTCGGCTCGGTGCGCGGCGCATTGGCCGGCGCCTTGCTGGTCGGCATGGTGGACAGCCTGGGGCGCGCTTTCCTGCCGCAGCTGCTGTCGACGATGTTCTCGCCGGCCACGGCGGACCCGCTGGCCGCGGGCATGGCGTCGGCCAGCATCTATGTGTTGATGGCGATCGTGCTGATCGCCAAGCCGGGCGGGCTGTTTCCGGCGCGAGGATGAAGATGGCATACACACTTACGAACCGCGCCCGCTGGGGCCTGGGCGGCCTGGCGGTGCTGATCCTGCTGCCGGCGGCGGCGCTGGCATCGGGTTCGCCCTTCCTGATCGGCGTGGTGACGCGCTTCCTGATCTACGGCCTGGCCGCGGTCAGCCTGGACCTGGTGATCGGCTACGGCGCCATGGTCAGCTTCGGCCACGCCATGTTTTTCGGGCTGGGCGGCTACGCGGTGGGCATCATCGCCTTCCACACGGCCGAGGCCGGCCCCATCTTCGGCTGGGCCGGCAGCAACGCGGCGCTGGTGGTGTGGCCGATAGCGCTGGCCGTGTGCGCGCTGGCAGGCTGGCTGTTCGGCTATCTGGCGCTGCGCACGCGCGGCGTGCAGTTCATCATGATCACGCTGGCGTTCGGCCAGATGGTGTACTTCGTGCTGGTGTCGCTGCAGTTTTACGGCGGCGATGACGGCCTGATGATTCCGCAGCGCAATGAACTGCCTGGCATCAATCTGGAAAGCCCCATGGTTTTCTACTACGTGTGCCTGGCGTTGCTGACCCTGTGGACGCTGCTGTGCATCCGCGTGACCAATTCGCGCTTCGGCATGGTGCTGCAGGCGCTGCGCCAGAGCGAGCGGCGCGCCATCAACCTGGGCGTGGCGCCCACGCCTTACCGGCTCAGCGCCTTCGTGCTGTCGGCGGTGGGCACGGGCCTGGCCGGCGTGCTGTGGGCCAACTATGCCGGGCTGGTGACGCCGGACATGGCGGCCTGGACCAAGTCCGGCGAACTCATGGCCATCGTGATCCTGGGCGGCGTGGGCACGCTGCTGGGCCCGATTGCGGGAGCGGCGGTGTTCCTGGGGCTGGAGCAGATGCTGTCGTCCCTCACCGAACACTGGCTGCTGTACATGGGCCCCATCCTGGTGCTGGTGGTGCTGTGGGGCCAGAAAGGCCTGTTCGGCAAGCTGTTGGAGACGCGCCATGCCGACTGACGCAAGCGCGAGCCTGTTGCGCCTGACGCAGCTGCGCAAGGCCTTCGACGCAGTGGTGGCGACCAATGGCGTGGACCTGGAAGTGCGCGCGGGCGAGATCCACGCCATCATCGGTCCCAATGGCGCGGGCAAGTCCACCTTGATCGCGCAGATCTGCGGCGAGATCCGGCCGGACTCCGGCACCATCCACCTGGACGGCCGGGACGTGACCGCGCTGCGCGCCTTCGAGCGTGCGCGCCTGGGGCTGGGGCGTTCGTTCCAGATCACCGAGCTGTGCCAGGAGTACACCGCGCTGGAGAACGTGATTCTGTCGCGCATGCTCAAGGGCGGCCGCGCCTTCCAGGCCTGGTCCAACCCGCGCCATGATGCCGTATTGAAGACCGAGGCGATGCAGTGGCTCACGCACGTGGGGCTGGAAGACCGTCGCCATGTGCGTTCGGCGGACCTGGCGCATGGCGAGAAGCGGCAGCTGGAATTGGCGGTGGCCTTGGCGCGCGCGCCGCGCCTGCTGCTGCTGGACGAGCCCATGGCCGGCATGGGGCCGGAGGAATCGGCGCGCATGACGCGGCTCTTGCAGGGCATGAAAGGCGACTACGGCATTCTGTTGGTGGAGCACGATATGGACGCGGTCTTCGCGCTGGCCGACCGGATCAGCGTGCTGGTCTATGGCCGCGTGGTGTTCAGCGGCTCGCCCGAGGAGGTGCGCCGCCATCCGGAGGTGCGCGCCGCCTATCTGGGAGAAGAACATGTTGAAGGTTGAAGGGCTGACCGGCGGCTACGGCTCGAGCAAGGTGTTGTTCGGCATGTCGTTCGAGGCCAGCGAAGGCGAGGTGATCTCGCTGATCGGGCGCAACGGCATGGGCAAGACCACCACGATCAAGACCCTGATGGGCATGCTGCCGGCCACCGGCGGCGCGGTGCAGTTCCGCGGCCGCACGCTGGGCCGGTCCGCGCCCAGCAGCGTGGCGCGGCTGGGCGTGGGGCTGGTGCCGGAAGGCCGGCGCGTGTTCGGATCCCTGACGGTGCAGGAGAACCTGGTGGCGACCTCGCGCGCCGCACCCGGCGGATGGGACCTGGAACGCGTCTACACGCTGTTCCCGAGACTGAAGGAACGCCGCGGGCAGTCGTCGCGGACCCTGTCCGGCGGCGAGCAGCAGATGCTGGTGGTGGGCCGGGCGCTCATGACCAACCCCAAGCTCCTGATTCTGGACGAAGCCACCGAGGGGTTGGCGCCGCTGATCCGGCAGGAGATCTGGCGCTGCCTGCGGGCGCTGAAGGGTGAAGGCCAGACCATCCTGGTCATCGACAAGAACCTGCCTGAGATGGCGACGCTGGTGGACCGCCACTACATCGTGGACAAGGGGCGGGTGGCCTGGTCGGGGCAGCCGGCGGAACTGTCCGCGCAGCCCGAGCTGGCGCAACGTTACCTCGGCATATGAACCCGCCCCGCGGCCCGGAACACGACGCCGCGCGCGGCGGCGGCTTACGCTGCGGCCGGCAGGCGCAAGCGCCGGAGGGCGCGGGTAGAATGGGCCGCCTGAGCGCGGATCGGCGGGCTGTCCGCTGACATCTGGAGACCATCTTGAAGCCTAGAATCAAAGCTTCCCGCCAGGACGATCCCGGATCGGACGGGAGCGCCGGCGTGGAGGAAATCACGCTGTCCGAGCAGGTCTATCGCCTGCTGCGGCGCGACATCATGCGCGGCGCCTTCGCGCCGGGCCAGTCCTTGCGGCTGGAATTGCTCAGGCAGCGCTACGGCAGCAGCTTTTCCCCCATCCGCGAAGCCCTCAACCGCTTGCGCAGCGAACGCATGGTCATCAGCACCACCTCGCGCGGCTTCAGCATCGCGCCCTTGTCGGTCGAGGAAATGTGGGATGCCTGTGAAACCCGCATCCTGATCGATTGCGACGCGCTGCGCCGATCGCTGGCCAATGCCGACGACGCCTGGGAAACCCGGCTGGTCGGCGCGTACCATGCGCTGACCCTGGCCGCGCAACGCGCCGAGGCCGCCACCGCGCCTTCCGAAGAATTGGACGAGTTGCTGGAGGCGCGTCACCTGGAGTTCCACCACGCGCTGATCGGCGCGTGCCGTTCCCACTGGCTGCTGGACCTGTCGACCCAGCTCTATGCGCAGACCGAGCGCTACCGCCGCCCGGCGCGCGCTGGTGCAACGGCGTACGGGCCGGAGCGCAGCGTCGACGACGAGCACCGCCAGTTGTTGGACGCCGCCATCTCGCGCGACGTGGAAGGCTCGGTCGCCATGCTGGCCGCGCACTACCGCAAGACCGCGCAGTTCATCGAACGCATCATTTCCCAGCCCCAATCGCAGGCCAGGCATGCATAACTCCGACATCGACCTTTTCTTCCCCACCATCGCCGAGCGCGAGGTGCAGTACAACGCACGCGAATCGGTGCCGGATTTCGACGCCTGCGTGCGCCGCTATGCCGAGTCCTCGGCGCGGGTGCGCACCCGCCGCCCCGGCGTGCTGGACCTGCGCTACGGCATGGGCCAGGACGAAAGGCTGGACCTGTTTCTGCCCGCCGCCTCGCAGGCGCCCGCGCCGCTGTTCGTGTTCATCCACGGCGGCTACTGGCGCGCGCAGCGCAAGGAAGACGCGCCAGTCATGGCCGAAGCTTTCAACGCCGCGGGCGCCGCCGTGGCGACCCTGGAATACACGCTGGTGCCCGAGGCCACCCTGGGCGAGGTGGTGCGCGAGGTGCGTTCCGCCGTAGCGTGGCTGTACCGGAACGTGGCGGCCTATGGCGTGGACCCCGAGCGGATCTACGTCAGCGGCAGCTCGGCGGGCGGCCATCTGGCCGGCATGCTGGTCGCGCCCGGCTGGCCGGCGCGCTATGGCGTGCCGGACGACGTGATCAAGGGCACGCTGGCGCTCAGCGGGCTGTTCGATTTGCGACCCCTGTGCGACGTGCTGCCGAACACCTGGCTGCAGCTGACGCCTGAGCAGGCGGCGCACCAAAGCCCGATCTTCCATCTGCCGGAACGCGCGGGCGCGATGCTGCTGGCGGTGGGCGGGCTGGAGACCCAGGGCTTCAAGAACCAGACGGCGGCCTATGAAGCCGCCTGGAATGCCGCGGGGTTGGCGTCCACCCGCATCCCGACGCCGCATTGCAATCACTTCGACCTGGTCAATGAACTGGAAGACCCGGACAGCGACCTGACCCGCGCCACCCTGGCGATGATGGGGTTGGGCGCAAGGTGAGCGGGGGGGCGATGGCGTAAGCTTGGCGCCCATGGCCGACCTGAAACTTCTTGAAGACCTGATTGCGCTGGCGCAGACCGGCAGCTTCGTGCGCGCGGCCGAGCTGCGCCACGTCACGCATCCTGCTTTCGGCCGGCGCATCCGCACGCTGGAGGCCTGGGCTGGCGCGCCACTGATCGAGCGTCAGCGCCTGCCCGTGGTCCTGACCGCAGAGGGCGAGGCTCTGCTGAAGACAGCGACCCAGGTGGTGGAGCAGATGGGGCAGGTGCGCCACCGCATCCGCAGCTTCGGCGCGGGCGGCGAGGCCGTGCTGCGCATTGCCACCGGCCGCAGCCTGGCCCGCACGCTGGTGGCGGACTGGATCGCGCGCTTGCGCCACCGCGCGCCCAAGGTGCTGACCGAGGGCACGCAGGTCGAGCTGTCCACCGGCATGATGCAGGACATGGCGGCCCGGCTGGAGCAGGGCCGCGTGGACCTGCTGTGCTGCTACGAGCATCCGGCTCTGTCGGTGCAGCTGAGTCCCGGACGCTACCGCTACATGACGCTGGGCACGGACAAGCTGGTGCCGGTCAGCCAGGCGGATTCCCGTGGCCGGCCGCGCTACGCGCTGCAGGAAGGCGGACCGTCCGTGCCATTGATCACCTACGCGGGCGGCCTGGCGATGGAGCGCATCGTCGGCGACCGCCTGGAGGCCACGCCCTATGCCCTGGCGCCCTTTTTGCGCAGCGATTCGCTGGATGCCGCGCACGGCGCGGTCGCCAAGGGGCTGGGGGTGGCCTGGCTGCCCTGGTCCATGGTGGCGGCGGATTGCCGTCGCGGCGCGCTGGCTGCCCTGGGTGGCCGCAGCGAGGAGATTTCCTTCGAGGTGCGGCTGTACCGCTCGCGGGCGCGGCTGGCGGACCTGGCCGAAGCGGCTTGGGAAGCCACGGCCAGCCGCAAGGCCTGAAATCCGTCTGATGCATTGCCGGCGCGTGCTGAATCCGCACCAAGATGTGCTGACTTGGCACGGGATGTCCCTGGTGTACGTCCGAGAATAGCTCCCGAAACATCGAATGAGACGGCGCCGCCGTCCGCCACAGCACCCCAGGGAGAAAACATGAAATCCGTCCTGCATCCGTTGCGCGGCGCGCTAGCCGCGCTCTGTGCCGTCTCCGCGTTTGCCGCGGCGCCTTCCGCGCACGCCGAATATCCCGAACGCGCCATCTCGCTGGTGGTCGGTTATCCGGCGGGCGGCAGCGTGGACCTGACCGCGCGCCTGTTCGGCGAAGAGCTGGCCAAGCGCCTGGGCCAGAGCGTGGTGGTCGAGAACGTCGGCGGCGCCGGCGGCACCATCGGCGCGCAGCGCGTGGCGCGAGCCACACCCGACGGCTACACGCTGCTGCTGGGCTCGACCAATGAAATGGTGATCGCCAGCATGATCAACAACGCCGTCAAGTACGACAGCGTGAAGGACTTCTTGCCGCTGGGAGTGATCGCCTCGCAGCCGATGCTGCTGGCCGCCAGCAAGAACTCCGGCGTGAAGACTGCCGCCGAGTATCTGCAGAAGCTGCGCGCCTCCGCGCCCGGCAGCTTCAACTACGGTTCCTCCGGCGTGGGCACGACCCTGCACCTGGCCGGCGAGATGATCAACCAGTCGACCGCCACGCGCGCCGAGCACGTGCCGTACCGCGGCGTGGCGCCGCTGGTGACGGACTTGATGAGCGGCCAGCTGGACTACGGCATGCTGGTGCTGTCCTCGGGCCTGCCGCAAGTGCGCGGCGACAAGATCGTGGCCCTGGGCGTGACGGAGAAGAAGCGTTCGCCGGTGGCGCCGGATCTGCCGGCCCTGGCGGAAACGCCGGGATTCGAAGCCGTGGACATCAGCGTCTGGTTCGCGCTCTACGGCCCAGCAGGCCTGCCCGAGCCCGTGGCCGCCAAGCTGCGCAGCGCGCTGGCCGACACGCTGAAGTCGGAGCAGTTCCGCGCCAAGATGCAGGAAGCCGGCGGCGTGCTGTCGCAGCCGGGCCTGGATCCGGTGGCCTATCAGGCCGAGGAAACCAAGAAGTACGGCGCGCTGGTCAAGGCCGCCAAGATCGAAGCCCAGTGATTCGAAATCCAGTCATCGCAACACCCGAGCACCGCAGCGGACAATATTCATGGAATTCAAGCTTCCCGTACCCGACCTGAGCGCCGAGCGCGCCGGCAACACCGGCACCCCTGGCGTGTGGCATTTCGATTCAGGCCTTCCGGGGCGCGCGCTGATGGTGTCCGCGCTGGTGCATGGCAACGAGCTGTGCGGCGCCTGGGCCTTGAAGGACTTGCTGGCGGCGGGCCTGCGGCCGCGCCGCGGCAGCCTGACGCTGGCATTCTGCAACCTGGAGGCGTTCGACCGTTTCGACCACGCCCGCCACGATGCGTCGCGTTTCGTCGCCGAGGACATGAACCGCGTCTGGAGCGCCGAGCGCCTGGACAACCCCACCACCCCGGATCGCCAGCGCGGCGCCGAACTGCGCCCCTGGGTGGAGCGCGCAGACTGGTTGTTGGACCTGCATTCCATGCATGAGCCGGGCGCGCCCTTGCTGCTGACGGGCGTCCTGCCGCGCAACATCGCGCTGGCGCGCCGCCTGAAGGCGCCGCAGCACGTGATCGTGGACGCGGGGCACAAGGACGGCGTGCGCATGCGCGACTTCGGCCAGTTCGGCGACCTAGCCTGTGATGACGCTTGCGCCTTGCTGATCGAATGTGGCTTCCATGGCGACCCGGCCGCGCGCGACGTGGCGCGCGACATGGTGGCGCGCATGCTGCTGGAGTCGGGCGTGGCGGATGCCGGGGATGTACCGGCGGGCTGGCTGCTGCCGGACGCTGAAAGCCAGCGCGTGCTGGAAGTGACGGACGCGGTGGTCGCGCCGTCCATGGACCTGCGCTTCTCCGAGCCCTGGACGGGCCTGGAGACCTTAGAGCAGGCCGGTTCGACCCTGGGCTGGGCCGATGGCCAGCCCATCGTCACGCCCTACGACCGGTGCACCTTGGTGATGCCGTCCTTGCGCCAGTTGAAGCCGGGCGTGACGGTGGTGAGGCTGGCGCGGGATTACGCAGGGTAAGCGCCGCGGCCCGTCCTACTTTTGCGGCGTATACCGCAGTTCGTCCAGCTGGTAGCCCTGGGCCTTGGCGGCGTCGAGGGCCTTATCCAGTTCTTCCTTGGGCAGCTGCGGCGAGCGCGACAGGATCCACAGGTACTTCCTGTCCGGGGTGCCGACCACCGACCAGCGGTATTCGGGATCCAGGCCGATCACCCAGTAGTCGCCCTTGAACGGCTTGAAAAACGAGACTTCGAGCTTGGCATTGTTGCTGCCTTCCACCACCGTGGCAGTGCCGGACGCGGTGTCGATGTCGCCGTCCTTGGTGCGGCAGCGATTGTTCACGCCAACCGTGCCGTCGGCATGCGCGGTGTATTCGGCGGTGGTGTCTCCCACGCAATCGCGCTGGAAGAACATGGGGAAATTCGCGATTTCATACCACATGCCGGCGTAGCGCTTCAGGTCCACCGATTCCACGGTCTGCATGGGCGGCGGCGCGGCATGGACGATCCCCGCCACGCTGGCGGCCAAGGCCAGCAGGAATGTTGCGGTGCGGCGCATGGGGAAAACCTCCTGAGGTGTCAGAGCGGTCCGCGCCGACCGGCAGGCGGCCGGCGCGGATCAAAACCTTAACGATACGCCTTATTTGCGCGGGGCCTTCAGCGCCGCGTGGTAGCGGGCCACGTAGGTATCGAAATCCTCGGTATCCGATTGCTCCAGGCGCTGCTGCTCCGCCGTGGACTGCGCGGCGGCCAGCTCATAGGCGGCAGCCAGGTCGGCCGGCAGGGCCTGTGCGCGCAGCGCGTCGGCGTGCTTGCGGCTGAGGTCCAGCGAATAGTCATGGAACGACAGGCGGCTCTCCGTCAGCGAGGCCAGCAGGCGCGCCGATGGCGTGGAGTCGGGCTGGTCGAGCTTGGCGCGCTGGGCCGCCAGGGCTTCGGCATAGGCGCTGCCGCCCAGGGCGGAGTCGAACAGCGCGGCATAGGGCGCGATCTGGTCCAGCAGTTCGTGGCCCCACTGCGCCAGGCCGATGGACTGGCCTTCGCGGTCCAGCATCAGGCCAGGCTTGCGGCCTTCCTTGACGACGGTGGAGAAGTTGTCGGCGCTGCGCTGACAGTAGCCGTTGGCGGGGAAGAAGGGACTGTCGGACGTGGTGCAGAACAGCAGGAACGCATCGACGAAGCGGCCGGTGTCGGCGTCGATGCCGACCGGCGAGTTCGGGTCGATGTCCAGGCAGCGGACTTCAACGTATTGCACGCCGCGCTCGGTCAGCGCCGTGATCGGGCGTTCGCAGCGGCCGGTGGCGCGCTTGGGGCGGATGCTGGAGTAGTACTCGTTTTCGATCTGCAGCACGTTGGTGTTGAGCTGGATCCATTCGCCGTCGCGCTTGGTGCCAATCTTCTGGTAATCGGGCCAGGGCTGGGTCACCGCGTCGTACAGGCGGCCGAGGAACGTGTCCAGGTCGTTGTAGCAGAGCTTGAGCTGCGACTGGGCCTTGTTCTGGTAGCCCAGGTCGCTCATGCGCAGGCTGGTGGCGTAGGGCAGGTACAGCGTGCTGTCGCCCAGTTTTTGCAGCGGATGTTCGCGCCCGCGCAGGAAATCGCTGGACAGGGCCGGGGCGGCGCCGAACAGGTACATCAGCAGCCAGGAATAGCGCGTGAAGTTGCGGATCAGGCCGATGTAGCCGCGCGAGCGGCGGTCCTGGATGCTGCCCGGCTGAGTGTCCAGCACGGACCACAGTTCTTCGGCCAGCGAGAAGTTGTAATGCACGCCGGCGATGCACTGCATCGTCTTGCCGTAGCGCACGGCCAGGCCGCGGCGATACACGTGCTTGAGCATGCCGGTGTTGGACTTGCCGTACCAGGCGATGGGAATGTCGGCTTCGGGTGGCAGGGTGGCTGGCATGGACTGATTCCAGATCAGTTCATGGTCCAGCACGCTGTAGACGTGGCGATGGGTGTTGGTCAGCTCGGCCAGCAGCGCGTCGACGTCCGTGTGCGTGCCCGTGATGAGTTCGAGCAGGGATTCGGAATAGTCGGTGGTGACGTGTTCGTTGGTCAGCGCCGATCCCAGGCCGGCGGGGTGCGGCGTGCGGGACAGGACGCCTTGCTCGTCCACGCGCAGGCCTTCCTTTTCGATGCCCCGCAGGGTCTGGGTCAGCAGCGATCGGTTGGCCTCCAGGCGGGAGAGGCGGTTGGCGGCAGTATCAGTCACGGGTTCTTCTCGTTTGGGTCTGTCGCCGGATTTTACGGGGTGCCGGCCTCCTGTGCCGAGGGAGTCAATACTGGGGACAGGGACAATGCCTGGGCGGTGCGCGCCAGCCACTCGTCGAGGTCGGCGTAGACCGGGTCGGCGATGGGGGCGGTTTCATTGAAAATCTCGTGCCAGGCGGTGTCGTACCAGCGCAGGGTCAGCAGTTCGGCGGGCGCGCGCTGGGCGAATTGGCGGCTGCCCTCGGCGGCGACGATGGAGTCATCGCCAGCCACCATCAGCAGGGTGCGACAGGCCAAGAGCGGGGCTTCGCGCAGGGACTCGCGGCCGCCTTCGTCCACGAAGCGGGCCAGGCGCCCCGTCATCTGGCGCCGCACCAGGGGATCGCTGCGATAGGCCTTCACCACGGCAGGATCGTGGGAGATGCGGGCGGGCGCCAGGCCGTGGGGCACGCGCAGGTCGGGCGCATGCAGGGACATCCAGGTCAGCGTGCGCCGCACCCAGGGAGGCACGTGCACCACGAAAGGCGGCGAACTGAGCACCAGGCCGTCGATCTCGGCCATGCGCCGCAGCGCGATCCGCACCGCGACCAGGGCGCCCAGGCTGTGGCCCAGCAGGATGGGCGGACGTCCGTGCGCGGCGGTCCAGGCCCGCAGCCGGTCGACCGCATCGACGACCAGGTCGTCCTCGCGGCTCAGGGTGGCGGGCCGCCCGCCGGAACGGCCGTGGCCGCGATGGTCATGGGCGCCCACGGTCCAGCCGCGGGCGGTCAGCCAGCGCGCCAGCCGGTCGTAGCGTCCGGCATGCTCGCTAAGCCCGTGCAGCAGGTAGATACTGGGAGTGCCCGGACCGACGACCGGCGGGGCCACATTGGGGGCGGCGGGCCAGACATAATTGGCCAAGGGAGTGCCGTCTGGCGCGGGGGTCATTGAAATCGGCGACAATTTCTGGCTTCCTCGAAATGAATAGACAGTCCAGGTCCGTAATGACGATTTCATCGCTGTTTCGTTTCATGTTCAAGAAAGCCGGCGCGATTGCCGCGCTGGCCCTGCTGATCACGGCCTGCTCGCCCAGTTACAACTGGCGCGAAGTCGACGTGGCCGACGGCCACGCGCGCGCGGCGTTTCCGGACCGGGTCACGACCGACACCCGCGACCTGAAGCTGGACACCCATACCTTGCGTTTTACCCTGGCCAGCGCCACGGTGGGCGAAGCGGTCTTTGCCGTGGGTTCGGCGCCGCTGCCGCCCGACATCGCGAAGGATCCGGCCGCCAGGCAGGCGCTGGGCATGGCGCTGATGCATTCGCTCTATGCCAACATGCAGGCGCCGCCGCCCAATGAATGGCCGCCTTATGGGCAGGACATCGAGGTCCAGGGCAAGGCCATGGGCAAGCCGGGCTGGCTGCGCGCCAGGGTCTGGGTGACCGACACCATGCTGATCGAGGCCGTGGCGGCCGGCACCGTGGAAAGCCTGCCGGCCGAGCGGGCGCAAGAGTTCCTGCGTTCCGTCGTCATCAAGCCGTGACGGGCTGGATCAGGCCCAACCTCAGTGCCGCGACCACCGCGGCGCGCCGGCCGCGCACGCCGAGTTTGTCGCAGGCGTTGCACAGGTGGAAATTCACGGTGCTTTCGCTGACGCCCAGGATGCGGGCGGTTTCCCAGCTGGTCTTGCCCATGGCGGCCCAGTGCAGGCAGCTGGCCTGGCGCTCCGACAGGGGCTTGATGGCCTGGGTCGGACTGGTTGCCGGATTCAAGGCTGAACCCATGGCTGGGGGCGTGGCCGGGTTCATGGCCGGGGGCGTGGCGGAGTGGGCGGTGGCTGGCATGGCGATGGGGGGCAAAAGCCCGGCGATTGACGAGTTGCCTCATGCTGCCGTCCGGACAGGCCGCCCGGCAAGCGATGATGCCTTCGCGCATCAATCCTCTTATCTCTAACGGAATAAGCGCATGTCCGCCGTCGTGCAGTTCTATTTTTCGTCGATCGTGCTGATGCTGCCTCTGCTCTTTTGCGCGGGCATAGGGGTGTACTGGGGCAAGCGGGATCTGCCGTTCGGCGGCTCCTTCATCACCATGCTGGTGACCTCGGTGACCACGCCAGCCCTGGTGTTCCACACCTTCGTCACCACCCACCTGGACGATCGCGCGCTGGCCGACGTGGCAGTGGCGACCCTGCTGGCGCTGCTGCTGTGCGCGCTGGCATGCGCGCTCCTGCTGAAGGCAAGCAAGCTACCCGTGCGCACGTTGCTGCCCACGGCGTTCCTGCCCAATGCCGGCAACCTGGGGCTGCCGATTTCGCAGATGGCTTTTGGCGACGCCGGCCTGTCGGTGGCGGTCGCGTTCTTCGCGGTCAGCTCCTTCGTCATGCACACCATCGCGGTGCGTCTGCTGCCGGGGGTGAACACCAAGGGCAGCTGGAAGAGTCCGATTTTGCTGGCGTCCCTGGTCGCCGTGGCTCTGCGACTCATGCATGTGCCGGTGCCCGAGTGGGTGATCGAGACCTCGCGCATGCTGGGCGCGGTGACCGTGCCGCTAATGCTGCTGAGCCTGGGCCACGCCCTGGCGCTGATTCCGTCCAACGGCCTGCGCGACGGCGCCAAGGTCGCCGCCATCCGCCTGGTTGTGGGCCTGGCCGCGGGGCTGGCGGTGGTATGGGCGCTGGACCTGGAACCGGTGCTGGCCGGCGCGCTCAGCCTGCAGATGGCCATGCCCTGCGCGGTGGTCAGCTACATGTACGTCAAGCGCTACACGACGCAGGGCGATACCGCGGCGGGGGCGGTGCTGGTGTCGACCGTGGCGTTTCTGCTGCTGGCGCCGGTGATCCTGTGGTTCAGCCGCGGGGCTTGAGCTCGGGACGATTGCCGCGACGCTGCCGCGACAATTGCGTGTCCCCGCGAGCGTCGCGGGAAACGGCCTACGCCGTACCCGCCATCGCGCGCAATTGCGCCATCAACGCGTCGGGAATGTCCACGCCGTGTTTGAGCGCTTCGTCGCGCAGCTTGCGGCGGCGGTCGCCGGGCAGACGCACGCCTTCGTCTTCCAGCATGGCGTCGACCAGTGTTTCGACGCGGTCCAGGTAGGTGTTGTTGCCGGCCAGCGCGCCGGGGTCGATCGCCATGAAGGCCTGGCCCAGCCGCGCGGGGCCGCCTGCGTCGACGAAGAAGGACTCGGTCTCGAAGCCGAAGTGCGAGCCGGTCAAAGCACAAGCCAGCAGTTCGACGATCAGCGCCAGCATTGCGCCTTTGACGCCGCCGGCGGGTAGCATGCTGCCGGCAAGGCCGGCCTTGGGGTCGGTGGTGGGCTGGCCGTCGGCGTCCAGCGCCCAGCCCAGCGGGATGGGCTGGTTGTCGCGGGCCGCGATCATGAGCTTGCCGCGCGCGACCTGCGACAGCGACAGGTCGATCACCAGGCGCGCGCCGCCCCGCCGGGGAAAGACGGCGGCGATGGGGTTGGTGCCGAAGAGTGGCCGCTTGCCGCCCCAGGCAGGCATGGCGGCGGGCGAGTTGCTCAGCGCCAGCCCCACCAACCCGAGGTCGGCCAGGGCTTCGAGGTGATAGCCCGCTTCGCCGAAGTGGTGGCTGTTGCCGACGCCGATGAAGGCCACGCCATGCTCCCGGGCGCGCAGGCCGGCCTGTTCGACAGCCAGTGCGCAGGCGGGGAAGGCCAGTCCGGATCCGGCGTCGATCAGCGCCGCGCCGCCGCGTTCATGCACGATGCGCGGCACGGCCGAACCGATGGCGCGGCCGGCGCGCAGGTGCCCGGCGTAGAAAGGCACGCGCGACAGGCCATGGGAGCTGAGTCCCTGGCTTTCGGCGAAGACCAGCGCGCGCGCCGTGCTGTCGGCCATGGGCGCGTTGGCGCCGGCGGCGGCCAGGCCTGCCGCCGCCAGGAGTTGCAATTCGTCCAGATAGATGTGAGCCATATCCTTCTCTTCAAGGGCGGGCGCCGGGCCGTGTGGCTTCATCGGTCGCCGCCGGTAAGCGCCATTGTCACCCCGGCGGCCACCATGTCGGAAACGCGGGTGTTGGCTTCTTGCGTCAGGCCGGCGATATGCGGCGTCAGGATCAGATTGGGCGCGTCCGCCAGCGGGCTGCCCGCAGGCAGCGGTTCCTGTTCGAACACGTCCAGCGCGGCGCCGCGCAGATGACCGGTCCGCAGGGCCTGGGCCAGCGCGGCTTCGTCCACGATGCCGCCGCGCGAGGTGTTGATCAGCACCGCGCCCGGCCGCATGCGCGCGATGCGGCCGGCGTCCAGCAGCCGCCGCGTGCCGGGCGTGAGGGGCAGATGCAGGGTGACGGCATCGGCCCGGGCCAGCAGCTCATCCAGCGGCGCGGGGGTGACGCCGGTTTCCCGCCAGGCGGGATGGTCC
The DNA here is from genome assembly GCF_049647645.1 of Achromobacter sp. Classification (GTDB taxonomy): domain Bacteria; phylum Pseudomonadota; class Gammaproteobacteria; order Burkholderiales; family Burkholderiaceae_B; genus Achromobacter. Next base: position 31,376 of record NZ_JBARYB010000052.1, on the reverse strand, counting down.
GGCGGCAGCGCCGCATCGCAGCCGGCCACGCGCATGTCCAGCCCCTGCGCCAGGCGCGCCGTCAGTCGTCCTATGCCGCCGAAGCCGACGATGCCCAGCGTGCGGCCGTGCGCTTCCAGGCCCTGCGACAGCGCGTTGCGGGGCCACGCGCCCGCCGCGACCTCGGCCGTCGACGCATAGGCGCCGCGCAGCAGCATCAGCACCGTGCCGATGACGTATTCGGCCACGGCGCGCGCATTGGCGCCGGTGGCCGGGATGACCGCGATGCCGCGCGCGGCGCAGGCCTCCAGGTCGATGTTGTCCAAGCCCACGCCCAGGCGGCCCACGGCGCGTAGCCGTGGAGCCGCCTGCAGCAGGGCTGCGTCCACCTTGCTGCGGTTGCGCACGATGAGGCCGTCGGCCTCGGCCGCCGCCGCCAGCAGGGCATCGCGCTGTTCCACCAGTTCAGGCGCGTACCGCACGTTGAACCGCTGGCGCAGCGCGTCGACCGCGGGCGCGTCCATGAACTCGGAGATGAGGATATGCATGGGCAGGGACTCCACGGTGGTCAGGCGATCTGGATGTTGGCGTCGCGGATGATCTTGGCCCAGCGGTCCACCTCGGATTTCAGGTAGGCGCCGAACTCCGCCGGGCCGCGCGGCTGCGGCACGAAGCCCAACTGCAGCAGCGCCTGCTTCATGGCGGGCTGCGAGACCTGGCGCACGATGGCGTCGCCAATGCGTTGCACCAGTTCGGGCGGCGTGCCCGCCGGCGCCAGCACGCCGGTGAAGTTCTCGACGATCAGGTCGGGCAGGCCAGCCTCCTTCACGGTGGGCACGTCGGGCAGATCGGCGCTGCGTTCGCGGGTGGTGATGGCCAGCGCTCGCAAGGAGCCGTTCTTCACATGCGCAAGCGACTCTGGATAGTTGGAGAACACCACGTCGAGGTGGCCGCCTATCAGGTCGGTGAGGGAGGGGGCGCCGCCCTTGTAGGGGATGTGCATCATCGGCACGCCGGTGAGCTTCTGGTAGAGCGCCAGCGTCAGGTGCGGCGGCGTGCCGTTGCCGCTGGATCCGGCCGACAGCGACTTCGAGCGGGCCGCCTTCGCCAGGTCGGCCATGCTCTTGATGTCGCTCTTGGCATTGACCACCACCATGATGGGCGAGGACGCGAGCCCCGCCAGAGGCGTCAGGTCGCGGGTCAGATCGTAGCCCGCCTTGCCGGCGAAGAGGGTGGCGTTGGCCGCGTGCGACAGCGTGATCGCCAGCCAGGTATAGCCGTCGGGCGCCGCGTGCGAGACGTGCGCCGCGCCGATGTTGGCGCTGCCGCCGGGTTTGTTTTCCACCACTACGTTCCAGCGCTCGGCGTCGCTCAGGGCCTTGCCGACCTGGCGCGCGGCCACGTCGGTCAGGCCGCCGGGCGGGAAGGGCACCACGTAGTTGATCGGCCGTTCCGGCCAGGCCTTCTGCGCCAGGGCGCGCTGCCATGGCGCCAGGGCACAGAGGCCGGCGGCGCCCAGGGCGGCGAGCAGGCGCCGGCGTTGCGCGGCGTCGGGATGGAGATCGTATTCGCTGTTCATCTGTCTTCCTCCTTGGGTGGCGCCCGGGTAGGAATGCAACCGCCTGTGCTGCCGTGGCGGATGCCGCCCGGGTCTGCTGGTGTTGTTTTGAGACGATGCTGAGGGGGATACTGGGCGGCAGGACGGCGCGTCCGCACTTCTGCATGCGGACACGCCGTTGCCGGGGACGACAGGCGCGATTAAGCGCTTTCGAAGATGCGGGTCAGCACGAATTCGCGGTGGCCCAGCGCTTCGGCCGCGGTCCAGCGGCCGTTGGCGGTGGCCAGCATGCATTCCAGCAACTTGTCGCCGGCCTGGTTCAGGTCGATTTCGCGCTGCAGCAGGCCGCTGGTGTCCACGTCTATGTGCTCGGACATGGTGCGCACCGTGCGCGGATTGGCGCAGATCTTGATGACGGGCAGGATCGGGTTGCCGATGACGTTGCCCTGGCCGGTGGGGAAGAAGTGCACCGCGTAGCCCGAGGCCGCGCACAGGGTCACCATTTCGGCGGCGGCGGAGGACGAGTCCATGAACCACAGGCCGGGGCCGTCCGGGATCTCGGCCTTGTCGATCACGCCGTCCACGCGGCATTGCTTGCCGATCTTCTGGATGTTGCCCAGCGCCTTTTCCTCGATGGTGGTGAGCCCGCCGGCGATATTGCCCTTGGTGGGCTGGGATTCCGACAGGTCGCTGGTCTTCCAGCGGTCGATCATGGCCTGGTAGCGGTTGAACATGAACATGAAGCGCTCGCGCACCGCGTCGTTGGCGCAGCGCTCAGCCACGATGTGTTCGCCGCCGGTCAGTTCCGAGGTTTCGCCGAAGACCAGGGTGGAGCCCAGCCCGTAGAGCTTGTCGAAGGCATTGCCCACGGTGGGGTTGGCGCCACAGCCGGAAGTGGTGTCGGATTCGCCGCATTTGGTCGACACCCACAGATCGGCGATGGGACATTCGGTGCGCGTCAGGGCCGTGGCGTAGTGCACGAACTCCTTGGCGCAGCGCGAGGCGCGCATGATGGTGTCGTGGTCGCCGTGCAGTTCGATGCTGAAGCCCATGACGGGCTTGCCGGTGGCGGCGATGCCGTCCACCACGCGCTTGGTCCAGCCTTCCTCGATGCCGATCACCACCACTGCGGCGACGTTGGGATTGCAGCCGGTGCCGATCAGGGTGCGGAAGTGCAGTTCCAGGTCCTCGCCGAATTGCAGTCGGCCATAGGGGTGAGGCAGGGCCAGCGTGCCCTTGATGTTGTTGGCCACGGCTTCGGCCGCGGCGTTGGAGATGTCGTCCACCGGCAGGACGATGACGTGGTTGCGGACGCCGACGCGGCCATTGTCGCGGCGGTAGCCCTGGAAGGTGGTCGAGGCGGTGATGATGGACATGGTGGATTCCTGTGCGGGGTGGGGGGCTTACCAGCGCTTGGTCTTGATGTTGTGCACATGGGCGTGCTGGCCGGCCTGGATGGGCTCCACCACGCGGCCGATGTCGACGCCGTACTTGAAGACGGTGTCGCCCACGGCCATGTCCTTCATCGCCACCTTGTGGCCGATGGGGATGTCCTGCGAGGCGCGCACGTGGATGATCTTGTCTTCATCCATGATCCAGGCGTTGAGTTCGGTTCCGGCGGTGACGCCTTCCACCACGGCGACCGCCACCGTGTCCTTGGCATCGTGCAATACGGCGTGAATCATTTGTCTTCCTCTCTTGGGCTGGGGCGCGGGGGCGCGGATCGCTACGGCCAGGAAATCTTAGGACCCGGTTTCGCTCATGTCAACTAAATCATATATATGAATTGTATGACTTGAGCAGGGTCCGTCCCCGCCGCTACACTGGGGGCTCCTGATTTTTGCGATGCACCCATGAATACCAGCCTGTCCTCGACTGTGCCTTTGGGCAGTCCCTTGTACGCGCAGGTCAAGCAGGCCGTGCTGGCCGCGCTGGCGCAGGGCGAATGGAAGCAGGGCGAGGCGATCCCGCCCGAAAAGCTGCTGGCGGAGCGCTTCGGCGTATCCATCGGCACCTTGCGCAAGGCCATCGACGAGCTGGCGGCCGAAAACATCCTGGTGCGCCATCAGGGCCGCGGCACCTATGTGGCCGTGCATACGCGCAACCACCATTTCTTCAAGTTCTTCCGCATCGTGCGCCAGGACGGCGACAAGTCCTATCCCGCGACCGAGCTGCTGCGCTTTCGCCGCGTGCGCGCCTCGGCCATCGCGCGCGAGAAGCTGAATCTGCCTGTGGGCGCGATGGTGTTCGAGTTCATCAATGTGCTGTCGCTCAATGGCGACGTAGTGATGATGGACGAGATCTGCCTGCCGGAATCCTGCTTTCCGGGCATGGCCGAAGCGCACCTGCGCGACCGCGCCAGCACGCTGTATGCGCTGTATCAGGACGTGTTCGGCGTGAACGTGATCGCGACCGACGAGCGCCTGCGCACCTGCGTGGCCGAACGCGCTCATGCCCGGGCGCTGGGCGTGGCCGAAGGCAGCCCCTTGCTGGAGATCCGCCGCGTGGCGTTTTCCTACAAGCGGCAGGCGGTGGAATGGCGCATATCGCGGGTGAATACCGAGAGCTACGAGTACCTGGGCCAGGAGCCCTGGGAGGCCGGCGCCTGAACGGCCGCGGCATGCGGGCGGCGGGCTGGCGATGCCGCCCGCCGTTGCGGCGCGCGTCAGCAGTGCTAGAATTCCTGCCGCAGTACCAAATTTTTCGGCGCCGATTTGCCTGATCCGCTTGCGGGCGCCTTCCAATAAATCCAGCTAAAGAGGTCCGTATGACCACTCCTGCCCAGAATTTGGCCGGTGATTCGGCCAGCGGGTTCGTACCCGCACCCGTCACGACTTCCGACGCCGTTGATCCCGGTTCGGTCGGCCTCGTCGCTCCCACCTTCATCCGTTTCGATGAGCCGCTGCCTTTGCTCAGCGGCCAGTCGCTGGCCGCCTACGAGCTGGCCGTGGAAACCTACGGCACGCTCAATGCCCAGCGCAGCAACGCGGTCCTGATCTGCCATGCGCTGAACGCCTCGCACCACGTAGCCGGCCAGGCGGCCGACAACCCCAGCGATGTCGGCTGGTGGGACAACATGGTGGGCCCCGGCAAGCCGGTGGACACCAATATCTACTTCGTGATCGGCGTCAATAACCTGGGCTCCTGCTTCGGCTCGACCGGCCCGGCCAGCATCAATCCGGCTAGCGGCAAGCCCTGGGGCGCCGCTTTCCCGGTGCTGACCGTGGAGGACTGGGTGCGGGCGCAGGCGCGGGTGGCGGACCACTTCGGCATCGAACGTTTCGCGGCGGTGATGGGCGGATCGCTGGGCGGCATGCAGGCGCTCAGCTGGGCCATCACGCTGCCGGACCGCGTGGCCAATTGCGTGGTCATCGCCAGCACGCCGCGCCTGTCGGCGCAGAACATCGGCTTCAACGAGGTGGCGCGCCGCGCCATCATCACCGATCCGGATTTCCACGGCGGCGATTACTACGCGCAAGACACGGTGCCGCGCCGCGGCCTGTCGGTGGCGCGCATGATCGGCCACATCACCTATCTGTCCGATGACGACATGGCCGAGAAATTCGGCCGCGCCCAGCGCGCTCCTGCCGAGAATGGCGCCTACCACTACGGCTACGACGTGGAGTTCGAGGTGGAGTCGTACCTGCGCTACCAGGGCGAGAAATTCACCCGTTACTTCGACGCCAACACCTATCTGCTGATCACGCGCGCGCTGGACTACTTCGATCCGGCGCGTACCACCGGCGGCGACCTGGCCCGCGCGCTGGCTCCGGCCAAGGCAGATTTCCTGCTGGTGTCGTTCTCTACCGACTGGCGCTTTCCGCCGGAACGCTCGCGCGAAATCGTGCGCGCGCTGCTTAAGAACGCCAGCCCGGTGACCTACGCCGAGATCGACGCGCCGCATGGCCATGACGCCTTCCTGCTGGAAGACGCCCGCTACCATGCCGTGGTTCGCGGCTATTACGAACGCATCGCGCGCGAGCTCGGCCTCGGCGATGCTGCCCAGACCGAAGGACGCGCAGCATGACTCCCGTGACTCCTCGCCCCGCGCAAAGCATCCTGCGGCCAGACCTGGCGCGCATCGCCAGCTGGATCGAGCCCGGCAGCCGCGTCCTGGACCTGGGCTGCGGCGACGGCGCGCTGCTGGCGCATTTGCGCGACCACCGGCAGGTGCGGGGCGCCGGCGTGGAACTCGACGACAACTGCGTCATCGCCTGCGTGCGGCGCGGCGTCGAAGTAATCCAGCAGAACCTGGAAGACGGGCTGGCGCTGTTCGATGACCAGCAGTTCGACACGGTGGTGCTGTCGCAGACCCTGCAATCCATGCACCGGACCGAGCACATCCTGCGCGAAATGGCGCGGGTGGCGCGCTTCGGCGTGGTGTCGTTCCCTAACTTCGGCTACTGGCCGCATGGCTGGGCCATCCTGCGCGGCCGCATGCCGGTGACGGGCCAGATGCCTTACCAGTGGTACAACACGCCGAACATCCATCTGTGCACGCTGCGGGACTTCGAGCAATTGGCCGGAGAGGTGCGCCTCAGCATCCTTGAACGCGCCACCTTCAACGAAGAGCGCGAGGTGAAACTGCTGCCCAGCTGGCGCAGCACTCTGGCGGTGTATCGCTTTGCTTCGCCCTGAAATTTAGTAAGTTTCCGATTTGTACCGCGGGTCGCCAGGCCCTAGAATGCCGCAAGCCCGTGGCGCCTGGCCGGCGCGGCGGCGCGTTTCAGGAGACCGTTATTTCCGCAGCATCCAACGTCTACACCAGCCCCCGCGTGGCGCCTTTGCTGGTCCTGGGCTTTGCCAGCGGATTGCCGCTGGCCCTGACCAGCGGCACCTTGCAGGCCTGGGCCACGGTGGAAAACGTGCCGCTGCAGCAGATCGGTTTCCTGACCCTGGTGGGCAGCGCCTATACCCTCAAGTTCCTTTGGGCCCCGCTGGTGGACCGCTATGCGCCGCCCTTGCTGGGCCGGCGCCGCGGCTGGATGCTGCTGACTCAGTTGCTGCTGGCCGTGGCCATCATGGCGATGGGCGCCTTGTCGCCGTCCTCCACGCTGCAGAGCCTGGCCCTGCTGGCCGTGCTGGTCGCATTTCTGTCGGCCACGCAGGACATCGCTTTCGACGCCTATTGCACCGACGTGCTGCGCAAGGACGAGCGCGGCGCCGGCGCCGCCATCAAGGTCATGGGCTACCGGCTGGCCATGATCGTGTCGGGCGGGCTGGCGCTGATCCTGGCGGACCAGTGGATAGGCTGGGGCAACACCTATGTGCTGATGGGCGGCCTGATGCTGTTATGCGCGCTGGCCACGTTCTGGGCGCCGGAGCCGGAGCACGTCGCACGCCCGCCGCGCACGCTGCGCGAAGCCGTGGGCGAGCCGTTGCGCGAGTTCTTCACGCGGCGCGGGGCGCTGGCCGTGCTGCTGCTGATCGTGCTGTACAAGCTGGGTGACGCTTTCGCCGGGGCCTTGTCCACCACCTTCCTGATCCGCGGGGCGGGCTTCACGCCGACGGAAGTCGGCACGGTGAACAAGGTGCTGGGATTGGCGGCCACCATCATCGGCGCGCTGGCGGGCGGTTCGCTCATGTCGCGCTGGGGCCTGTACCGCTCGCTGATGGCTTTCGGCCTCTTGCAGGCGGTATCGAACCTGGCGTACTGGCTGATCGCCGTCAGCCCCAAGAGCCTCTGGCTGATGGCCGCGGGCGTGGGCATCGAGAACCTCTGCGGCGGGCTGGGCACGGCGTCCTTCGTCGGCCTGTTGATGGCGCTGTGCCGCCAGCAGTTTTCGGCGACCCAGTTCGCGCTGCTGTCGGCGCTGTCTGCCGTGGGCCGCACCTACCTGGCAGGGCCGCTCACGCCGCCGCTGGTTGAAGCCATGGGCTGGCCCGGCTTCTTTCTGTTGACGGTGGTGATCGCACTGCCCGGACTGGTGCTGCTGCATGTGCTGCGCGGCACGATAGAGACCATGGAGAAGCAGGGCGACGAGGCCTAGGATATTCATCCGGCGTCCGCCCTCGCACAAAGTCTGCAAGCAAGAAAAACGGCGCCGAGGCGCCGTTTTTTCATGCTCTGATCGACTTATTCCTCGCCGAGCAACCGGACGATCAGCACGTCGCTGGGCAGGGATTCCAGCAGCCGTTCGGCCACGCTGCCGATGGCGGTGCGCAGGATGCCGGTGCGGCCGTGGGTGCCGGTCACGACCAGGTCGGAACGGTGGTTGAACGAGTACTCCGACAGCACGGTTTCCGGCTGGCCGCATTCCAGCACCACCTTGGGGGCGGCAACCTGGGCCAGTTCGGGCGTTTCGGCGATGAACTCCTGGGCGCTCTGTTCGGCGGCATGATAGAAGCTGCGCGTGATGGCGTCGTCCGGCACGTTCTTGCCCTGGAACGGCACGTCATAGGAGTGGAACAGCGTCAGGTCGGCGTTCGGCACCAACTGCAGTGCGGCGCGCAGCGCCTGGCGCGAGCCGGCGGAGAAGTCGGTGGCGACCAGCACGTCGCGGTACGGCCGGCGCGGGCGGGTCTTGACGACCAACACCGGCTGGCGCGCCTGGCGGGCCAGCTTTTCCACCGTGGTGCCCAGCAACAGGCGGCCCAGCGTTTCATCGCGCGCGGTGCCGGTGACGATCAGCGAGCAGCCATAGCTGTCGGCGGTTTCCATGATGCGGACCAACGGGTCGCCGCTGACCACCACCACTTCGGTCTGCACGTCGGCCGCCGCCAGGTCTTCGGCCAGCTCGCGCTCGGCCAGCGCCTTGTGGTCGGTCGACAGGCGCCGCCATACCGGCGTGGTCAGGCGGGCCGGCGTCGCATGGGATTCCATGACATGCAGGACGATGAGCTTGGTGCCAAGTTCCTTGGCCAGTTGCAGCGCGCGGTCCAGGGCGCGGTCGCCGCGCGCGCTCAGGTCGGTCGCCAGCAGGATGGGGCCAGTTTGCTGTGTCATACGTTCTCTCCCGGTGATGGCCAGACCGCCGACTCCCGCGTGCGTGCGCTCCGGCCGATTCGCCCTTACGGGCATGTCCCTATTGTCCCGCGGCCTTGCTGAGGGGGATTTGATCGATGTCAACGCAATGTCGAGCGTAAGGGATGACGCGCGCGCAGGCAATGGCCGTGTACCGCGGCGCGGGCTTAATACAATGGGGCCAGTTCAACTATTGCCCGCCCCATGTTCCCGGATCTGTCGCCCACTCTGCTGCACACGCTGTACCTCGTCGCCATCGTGGCGGAAGCGATGACTGCGGCGCTTTCCGCCGGCCGCCGCGACATGGACTGGATGGGCGTCTGCATCATCGCCTGCGTGACGGCGCTGGGCGGCGGTTCGCTGCGCGATGTGCTGCTGGGGCATTACCCCTTGACCTGGGTGATCCATCCCGAATACCTGTGGATGACGGCGGGCGCGGCGATTGTCACCGCCTTGATCGCGCCGGTCATGCGGCGCCTGCGCAGCGTGTTCCTGCTGGCCGACGCGCTGGGCCTGGTGGCGTTCACGGTCATCGGTTGCCAGGTGGCGCAGCTGATGCAGCTGCCGGTCACGGTGGTGCTGATCAGCGGCATGATCACCGGCTGCGCCGGCGGGGTGTTGCGCGACGTGCTGTGCAACGAGGTGCCACTGCTGTTCCGCAAGGAACTCTATGCCAGCGTGGCCTTCGTGACCGGCGGGCTGTACCTGGGTGCGCAGGCCCTGGGCCTGTCGGCCAACGCCGCGGTGCCGATCGCGCTGGCCGCGGGCCTGGCGGTGCGCCTGCTGGCTCTGCGCTTCAATTGGCAGATGCCGAAGTTCGTTTATCGGGACGACTGGGACTGAAAGCAGGGCGGCATGGCGCTCTGCAACAATTTTCTTATTTATGTTTCAAGAGATTTCTAGTATCTTTACTAGGTCTCATACCATGCATTGCGCAGTACAAGGGGGAGCCGATTGGACATCAAAGCGCCCGCCACGATTCCGTATTTCCTGCAGGAACAGATTCGTGAATTGATCGTGGACGGCACCATTCGGCCGGGCCAGCCGCTGCGCGAACAGGAACTGGAGCAGCGTTTCGGCACCAGCCGCAGTCCGATCCGCGAAGCGTTGCGCCTGCTGGAGTTGAGCGGCCTGGTCACGCATATCCAGCGCAAGGGCTTCCGCGTCACGCTCTACACCGAAGCGCAGATCCGCCACCTTTACTTGTTACGCGCGGAGCTGGAAGCCTATTGCCTGCGCCAGGCGGCGGAGGTCGACGATCTGGCGCCGCTGCTGGCCGAGCTGCGCGGCCATGATGCCGCCATCGGGGCGGCGCTGGCCGCGGGCGATGCGCAAGCCGCTATCGGGGCGGCGTGCGAATTCTATCTGGCCGCGGCCCGCAGCACGGGCAATACCCCGCTGGCCAGCATGCTCAGCAAGCTTTACGAACAGATCGAGCCGCTGCGCTACCTGCTGGCCAGGCGAGCGATGCCTTTCAGCGGGATCCAGGTCTGCACCAGCGGCGTGATCGAGGCGCTGGCCGCTCGCGATGTCGAGCGCGCGGCCAACATGACGCGCAGCTATCTGGCGGACGTGCTGCCTGGCGTGCTGGAGGCTTATCGCTACGCCTCGCAGCAGGACGCGGAAGAGCCCGCGCCACGCTACGGCCGTGCCTGAGCAGATCGCGCCTAGGCCAGCCGCGCCTAAGCCGGCCGCGCCTGTCTGATTTCGCCTAAGCCCTCGGGGGCGTGCGGACTTCGATGCCCGCCTGTTCCAGCGCCTTGCGGATGCCGTCGGCGAAGATCAGCGCGTTTGGCTGGTCGCCATGGATGCAGAGCGTGTCCGCTTGCACCGGCACGTCCTTGCCGTCCACCGAGCGCACCTTGCCTTCGCGCACCATGCGCACCACCTGCGCCACCGCCTGATCCAGGTCTTCGATCATGGCGCCCGCGCGGCTGCGCGGCGTGAGCGAGCCGTCGTCCTGGTAGGAGCGGTCGGCAAAGACTTCGTTGGCGGCGGCCAGGCCGATGGCGCGGGCGGCGTCGATCAGCTTGCTGCCGGCCAACCCGTACAGGATCAGCGAGGCGTCCACGTCCTTGACGGCCTGGCAGATCGCGCGCGCCAGGCCTTCGTCCTTGGCGGCCATGTTGTAGAGGGCGCCGTGTGCCTTGACGTGGTGCAGCCGGGCGCCTTGCGAGGCGGCCACGCCGGCCAGCGCGCCGATCTGGTAGACCACGATGTCGTAGGCTTCGTCGGGACTGATCTGGATGATGCGGCGGCCGAACCCGGCCAGATCCTGCAGGCTGGGATGGGCGCCCAGCGCCACGCCGCGCGCCAGCGCGGCCGCCACGGTCTTGCGCATGGTGGCCGGGTCGCCGCCATGGAAGCCACAGGCGATGTTGGCGGAGCTGACGAACTGCAGCACCGCCGCATCGTTGCCCATGGTCCAGGCGCCATAGCTTTCGCCCATGTCGCAGTTCATGTCGATGCGGGTGGTCATGGCAAATTCCTTTCTAGGCCAGGAGCGCGCGCAACGGCGTCAGCGCGTCCTGCAATTGCGTGAAGGCGCGCTCGCGCTCGCCGTCCAGGCGCTGCGCCTCTTCCAGCTCGATCAGCTGGAAGCGCAGCGTCTGGCCGGGCGCGCACTGTGCCAGGACGGGCAGGTCCACGGTGGCGATCTGCGCGATCTTGGGGTAGCCGCCAGTGGTCTGGCGGTCGGCCATGAGGATGATGGCCTCGCCGCCCGAGGGCACCTGCACGGTGCCGAAGCAGGCGGCTTCCGACAGCATCTGGCGCGGCTGGCTCATGGACAGTGCCGGACCCAGCAGGCGGTAGCCCATGCGGTCGGACTGCGGGCTGATGCGGAACTCCGCGCCGCCGCCGAAGTTCTGGCGGGTGGCCTCGGAGAATTCCTCCCAGTGCATGCCGGGCAGGAAGCGGATGAACTCGCGGCGCTTGGCGCCCAGCGCCGCCGGCAGATACACGCGCTGGTTCCATAGCGCTTCCTGCAAGGCGTCCAGGTCGCGGCCGGCGGCCAGCGGCGCATGCAGCGGCACCTGGTCGCCCTTGACCAGCGCACGCCCCTGGAAGCCGCCGAAACCGCTGCGCAGATAGGTGCTTTCGCTGCCCATCACGCGCGGCAGCGCAAAGCCGCCATGGACCGCCAGATAGCCGCGCACGCCCACGGCCGGCCTGGCGCCGAAGGCCAGCGTGTCGCCGGCCCGGGCGACCAAGGGGCGGTGGGCCGGAATGTCCTGGCCATTGAGGGTGGCGCCGAGGTCGGCGCCAGTCAGCGCGAAACAGGCCGGCGCGTCAAAGCGCAGGGTGGGGCCCGTCAGGGTCATTTCCAGCGTGGCGTGTTCGTCCTGGTTGCCGGCCAGCGCGTTGGCCAGGCGGTGCGCGCGCTCGTCCATGGCGCCGGCGGCAGGGATGCCCTGGTGCTGGTAGCCCTCGCGGCCACGATCCTGGAAGCTGGACAGCATGCCGGGCTTGATCACGGTCAGGCTCATGGTCGGGCTCCCCGGATGCGGTCGAATTCCTCGGGGCTGATGGGTACGAAGCGGACCGAGTCGCCGGGTTGCAGCAAGGCGGCGGGCTCGCGGGCCGGGTCGAACATGGTGAGCGGGGTGGCGCCGATGATGTTCCAGCCGCCGGGCAGCCGGTTCGGGTAGATCACGGTCTGCCGGTTGGCGACCGCAACCGCGCCAGCAGGCACGGCGGTGCGCGGCGAGGCGCGGCGCGGGATATTCAATTTTTCGTCGTGCACGCCCAGGTAGGCGTGGCCGGGCGCGAAGCCCAGCATGAAGACCATGCTGCGGGGCTGGCTGTGCAGCTGGATCACGGCTTCGGGCGTGAGGCCGGCAGCCTCGGCCACCTCGGCCAGGTCGGGGCCGTGTTCGCCGCCGTAGCAGACCGGAATGTCGATCTCGCGTCCGCCCAGGGCGTCCGCGGCAATGCCTTCGGAGAGCAGCTGTCCGATGCGTTCGGCCAACTGTGAGTAGGTGGGGCTGCCGCTGGCGCCGGGGCGGTAGTGCACCGCCACCGCGACGAACGACGGCACCACGTCGGTTACGCCGGGAAGCCGCGCATCACGCAGCTTCCCGGCCGCAGCCAGACAGGTCCGGCCCACGGCTGCGTCGATCTGGTCGCCAAAGGAAACGATCAGGCAGCGGTCACCCTGGGGCAGGATGCGCCAGGAGGTTTCGGCCGGAGAAGGAGGTTCTGAAATTGCGTTCAACGACACGAAACCTGTAGAGACGGATTACTTGGCGAACAGCGAATCCATGTTCTTGAACGCCTTGAATTCCAGCGCGTTGCCCGACGGATCCAGGAAGAACATGGTGGCCTGTTCGCCCACTTCACCCTTGAAGCGGATGTAGGGCTCGATGACGAATTCGGTGCCGGCGTCGGTCAGCCGCTTGGCCATCGCTTCCCATTGTTCCATGGAAAGCACCGCGCCGAAATGGCGCACCGGCACATTGTGCGAATCCACCGCGCTGGTGGCCTTGTGGCCGCATTCGCCGGGCGCCAGGTGGGCGACGATCTGGTGGCCGTAGAAGTTGAAGTCGATCCATTCGGGCGAGCTGCGGCCCTCCGGACAGCCCAGTTTTTCGCCGTAGAAGGCGCGGGCTTCGGCCAGGTCGCGGACCGGGAAGGCGAGGTGGAACGGCGGCAGGTTGGTTTGAGCGGTCATGGAAGGCTCCGGGTCAGGCAAAAGGAAAATGTTCGATCAGATTGCGGGCCGTCGCAAGACTGCGCAGGCCTTAGCATCAGCGCTTAGTTTAAGTATTGTTTTTTTGATTGAAAAACGATATTTTTCGTGTCTTAGCATCGAAATTATTGATCGTGATCAAAGAGTTCAAAACCTTTCTGGCGGTGGCGCGGGACGGCACCTTCACCGGCGCCGGCGCTCAATTGGGGCTGACCCAGTCGGCGGTCAGCGCCCAGATCAAGCGCCTGGAGGAATACCTGGGCGTGGCGCTGTTCGACCGCAGCGCCCGCGCGGCCGTGCTGAACATCCATGGGCGCGAGATGCTGCCGCAGGCCGAGGAGTTGGTGGCGATGGCTGAGCGCATGGCGGCCACGGCCGGCGCAGGACATGTAAGCGGATCGCTGCGCATCGGCGCGATTGCCTCGGTGCAGCAGGATCTGTTGGTGCAGGCGCTGGGAGAGTTTCGGGCGGGCTATCCCGACGTGCGCGTGCGGATCGTGCCTGGCGTGTCGCTGTCGCTATTGGGGCAGGTGGACGCGGGCGAGGTGGATATGGCGCTGCTGATCCGGCCTCCGTTCGCCTTGCCGCCAGAATTGGGCTGGCAGCCGCTGCTGCGCGAGGAAATGGTGCTGGCGACGCCGGAATCGATGACGCCGGCGCCTTGGCGCGAGCTGCTGGCCACGCAGCCGTTCATCCGCTACGACCGGGCCTCGTTCGGCGGACGGGGGGTGGATCTGTTCCTGAAGAAGCAACGCATCAGGGTGCACGAGGCGGTGGAACTCGACGAGATCGAGGCCATCGCCAACATGGTGCGGCACGGCCTGGGGGTGGCGCTGCTGCCGCGCTTGTCGGGGCTGGACCTGGACGGCTTGCGCCTGGTCTCCCTGGACGAGGCGACCTTCTACCGCGAAATCGGGATCATCGGGCGGTTGCCGTTCGATGCGGCAAGCGTGAGGGGCAAGATGGCGGAATGCCTGGTGCGTGCGGCGTCAGCCGCCGATGGCGCACATCGTCTGCTTCGCTAGTTCTTGCGCTTGCGCCACAGGTAGAGGCCGCTGCCCAGGACCACGATCGTGATCAGGTCCAAGGCGGCCCAGATCAGCTTCAGCGGCAGGCCGGCGGTGTCGCCATAGTGCAACGGCCGCGAGAACTGCAGTACGCGCAGGTACCAGGGCATCTCGAGCACCGCCGTCAAGCGGCCCGTTCGCGCGTCCACCAGGATACCGTCGAAGAGATGGGCGGCCAGCGGCGTTTCACCCTTGGCCCATAGCAGGTAGTGGTGGGGCAGGCCCAGGCCGGCGTCCGGGAAGCGCAGGGACTCCACCACGCGGCCGGGGACGGCAGCCTGCGCGGTGGCGTAGGCCCGTTGCGTCGAGGCCAATGGTGACGGGCCGGCGGGCGGATGGCCGTCGGCCGTCGCCACGGCGGCCTGGACGTCGTGGGACAACCAGTAGCGGAAGAGCGGCACCGCCAGTTCATGGATGGCGCCTGTGACGCCCATCATCAGCGCCCAGACCAACGTGACGATCCCCAGGAGGTTGTGCAGGTCCAGCCACTTCAGGCGCTTGGCGCGCGTCGCGCGGACGGTGCCAAACGGGGTTTTCTTCATGTAGGGGTGATAGAGGACAGCGCCGGATATCACCGCCAACGAGAAGAGCAGGGCCATGAATCCCAAAAATAGCTGGCCGGGAAGGCGGGCGTAGAGATCGATGTGCAAGCGCGTCATGATGGTGATGGCGCGCGTGCCCGGGCCTTCGTCGGCGCTGTCCACGGACTGTTGCAACAAGCCGCTGCGAGCATCGTATTGCAGCCGGATCGAGGAGGTCCCGGACGGAGCCTCGTCGCCGGGGGCCAACGCCAGGATGACGCTGGGGGAATGGGCGGCCACTTCGACCTCGACGACGCGATGCGCCGGATAACGCTGGAGAGCCTGGGCGATCAGGCCGTCGAGGGCGGGCGCGGACGGGGCCGGCGCGACGCTGGGCCAGGATGGCGGAGCGTCCAGCCAGTCCACGATTTCGTCGTGGAAGATCAAGGGCAAGCCGGAGACGCAGACCACCAGCATGAAGAGAGTACAGGCCAGGCTGGTCCATTTGTGGACCAGATACCAAGCCTTGCTGCGCACCGCCCGCGCGGGCGAGGCGCTCCCCGCAAACAGCCGCATCAGAACTCCGCGGTGACGGACAGCAGAAGCGTGCGTGGCGCGGCCACCGTCAGGCCTTCACGCGCGGCCGACTGCCAGTAGTGCTTGTTGAACACGTTCTCCACCGTCGCCCGCAGGGTGACCGGCGTACGGTTGATGTTCATCGCGTAGCGTGCGCCCACGTCGAAGCGGGTCCACGCGGGCAACTGCTGCGTGTTTGCCGCATCGACGTACTGGGTGCTGGTGCGCAGCACGCGCGCCACCAGGGTCAGGCCTTGCGCGAAAGGCGTGTCCCATTCCGCCGAAGCGTTGAACTGCCAGCGCGGCACCGCAGGCGCGACGTGGCCGTCATTGACGCCGCCTTCCGTCTTGGTCAGGACGCCAGCGGTGTAGGCCACGCCGCCCAAGAGCCGGACGTGGCGTGCCGGCTCGCCCTGGATCAGGAATTCCACGCCGCGGTTGCGCTGCCTGCCGGATGCCTGGTAGCGCAAGCTAACCGGGTCCAGGTAAGCACTGGGCTGCTCGATCTGGAACGCGCTCAAGGTGGTTGCCACGGTGCCGAAGTCGTACTTGACGCCGACTTCATACTGCTTCGATACGTCGGGCTTGAAGGTTTCGCCTGCGTTCACGGCCTCGGCTGGGGCGGTGCCGCCCTGGCTCAAGCCTTCGATGTAGTTGCCGTACAGCGCCAGTTGCGTGGTCGGCCTCACCGTCAACGCAATCGCCGGGGTGAGCGCGGATTTGCCATAGTCCGATACGCGCTCGCCGGTCGCGGGGTTGTAGTTCACTGACTGCACGCGTTGCTGGCGCAGGCCGCCGGTCAGCTGCACCGCACCGTCCATCGCCGAAAGCGTGTCGGCCAGCGCAACGCTGTACAACCGTGTCTCGCTGGTCTTGCCCAGATCGTTGGGCTTGGGGATGTTCGGCTTGGCCAGGTCGGCCGGGTCGTACAGGTCGGAGAAAACCGTGGTGGCGGAACGCACCCGCGCCGACGAGTAATCGATATCGAGGAAGCTGGCCGACAATACCGGTTCATGCTTGATCGGGCCGGTATTGAAGCGGCCGCGGATGCCGACCTCGCCGGTCTTGCTCAACAGCCTTTCGTTCAGGCGGGCGGGTACGGAGCCGATCATGCCGGCCGAGTCGAGCATCAGCCAGGTGGTCTGCAGGCTTTCGAAGTCGTGCTTGCGCGCGCCGAGCGCGCCGTACACCGTCCAGTCGTCGGAAAGGTCGTACTCGGCGCGCACGTCACCGGTCCATTCCTTGGCTTTCCAGTAGGTCCAGTCGGGGAAGAAATTGCGTTTCGGGTCCGGCGCATGGCCGATGTCCTCGCCCGAGGGGGGCGGGAATAGCAGACCGCTACGCGCGTCGGTCACGCGGTTCTGGTAGTTGATGTCGCCTTCGATACGGAAGCGGTTGCCGCGGTAGTCCAGACCGAGGGAGATCGCGCCCATGTCCTCGCCGGCGCCGGAGATGTTCATGTCGCCGCCGCTGCGCAGCACGTTCAGGCGTGCGCCGGTGCGCTGGTCTTCGCCGAAACGGCGGGCGATATCCGCCTGCAGGCCGAACTGGCTGTTCTCAAGATAGGACAGCGTCACACGGTTCAACGGCTCGGCCTCGGCGCGCTTAGGCACCAGGTTGATCGAGCCGCCCACAGAGCCGAACGGCGCCATGCCGTTGAGCAGCGCGTTCGGACCGCGCAGGACTTCGACGCGCTCGATTCCTATCAGCGAGGTGGAGTTGCGGGGCGAAATGCCATACAGGCCGTTGTAGGCGACGTCGTAATTGAACAGCGTGAAGCCGCGGACATTGAATTCGTCCCGGCCCGCGCCGCGCGAGTAGGTATTGCGCACCGAGGGATCGTTGAGCAGTACGTCGCCGATGTTCTGCGCCTGCTGGTCTTCGATCAGCTTGGACGTGTACGAGGTCACGCTGAAGGGCGTATCGAGGAAATCCCTGTCGCCGAGCAGGCCGATCCTGGCGCCGCGCGCGACCTCGCCGCCCGGGTAGGGCTCGTTGTACGCCGCAGCGGCGGATCCGGTGACCAACACGGCGGGCAGGGTGGTTTCGGTGGATACGGGAGCGGGCCGCAGCGAGTAGCCGCCGTCGGCTTGGCGCAGGGCTTGCAGGCCGGTGCCGGTGAGCAGCAGCCGGAACGCGCCATCGACCGTATGGGTGCCGCGTACCCCGGGGCTGGTTTTGCCCGCCGTCATGGCTGCCGGCACGCTGAGAAGAATATTGGCCTGATCGGCGTAGCGGCTCAATGCGCCCGCCAGAGGGCCGGCGGGGACGTCGTAGGCGCGGACCGAGGCGGTAGCGGCGGCGGGGCCGGCGGCTTGGGCATGGACCGTGCCGGCGCCCGTCATCAGGATAGCGCCCAGCAAAGCCTTGCGAGCGGCGGCGGCCGGGCGTGGCAACCGGGAAACAGGCGATACGGGGTGGGCAGGTGGCGGCAGGCGGCGCATGGAACGGCTTTCCTTGGAATGGAGTTGGGCAAGGAGAGGTCCACCGCTTACGGGCATGGCGCGTCGGCCGGCCGTCGCGGACCGGCATTGCCGTAGGGATGCGGCAAGGGTCGGCGGGGTCCTCTTTCCCTGTTGATCGAACGAACAGGAGAAAAGCGAACCGCGCTGTGAAAATTTTTCGGGGGCGTGCTCACCGGGGGGCTAGCGTTACCCACCATGGCAACGTGCGTTGGATACGTATCGGCAGGTCCCGTGCGACCATGGCCAGGGTGCGATCCAAGTCATTGGCCGGATAGCGGCCGACGACGCGCAGGCCGGCGATGCGAGGATCGACGCCGACATGCCCGACGTGATAGCGGCCCAGTTCCGCGATGAGATCGGCGAGGGACAGGTTCTCCGCCAGGATCACGCCGCGCGACCAGGCTTCGCGCGCGGGATCGGCCGGGGCCGCCGTGGAAATATCGTCCGCGGTGTAGCGCCTTTGTTCCCCAGCCTGGACGAGTGCATTGCGGCCGGCAAGAGTCTGGATTCCCACCTGCCCGTCATAGACCGCCAACAGGACATCATCGTCCGTCTGCCTCACCGTGAAACGGGTCCCCAAGGCCTGCACGCGGCCATAGCGGGTAGCGACGAAGAAGGGCCGTCGCGTGTCGTGGCCGGTTTCGATAAGGATTTCGCCGTTGGCCAGCGTCAGCAGACGGTGATCCTCGTTGAAATCGACGTTGATGGCGCTGCGGGTATTGAGCCAGACGCGGGTGTCGTCGGCCAGGACAATGCTGCGTTGCTCGCCGATGCCGGTGGCATAGTCGGAGCGCCAGGCGGTCACGACGGCGGGCAAAGGCGTGCGCCGCCATGCGAGCCAAGCCAGGATTCCCACACCGCCCAGCGCCAGGACGTGGCCGACGGCCCGGCGCCGCGACGGTGGGCGGCGGGAGGCGACCTGTACTGCTTTCTCCGCGGCTTCGCGTTCGCCGTCGTTGCGCAGCAGCGCAAAGCGCCGGCTGACCGCCATGACATGCGCCCAGGCGCGGCGGTGTTCCGGCCGCACATCCAGCCAGCATTGCCAGGCGGCGTGCTGCCGGGAGCCGGCTTCGGTATCCTGCAAAACCGCATACCACTCGGCCGCCGCTTTCAGGCTTTCATAATCCGCTTGCACGGGGAGGGGGCCGTCTGCCAGGACCGGCCGGGGCGACGCAGGCATGGCTAGGGCCTGCGGATACTTGAGGCCGCCAGCCCAGCGTCGATCAGCGCGAGATGCAGCATGGCCTGGGCCAGGTACTTCTGCACCATGCGCATGGACACGCCCATGTGGTCGGCGATCTCGCGGGTGGAAAGCCCATGTATCTGAGCCTGGATGAAGGCTGTGCGCGCCTTTTCCGGCAGGCGTCCCAGCCATTCGCCGACTTCCATCAGGGTTTCGATGACCAGCGACTGGTGTTCCGGAGACGGCGCGTAGGCCATGGGCTGGGCAGCAAGGCTATCCAGCCAGGCTTGCTCCACTTCCCGTCGCCGCCAGAGATCGGTGCATAAGCCTTGCGCCATGGTGCGCAGATAGGCTCGAGCGGCGCCCGCAGTGGCGAAGCCGTCGGGCGCCGGCCTGACGATCAGGCGCAGGAAGGCGTCGTGTGCCAGATCGGCGGCGTCAGCGGCGTTGCCCAACCTGCGGCGCAGCCATCCCAGCAGCCAGCCGTGATGATCGCTGTATAGAGCGTGCAGGTCTTGCTGCACGGGGAGATCGGCGGCGGACATCGGGCGGACCCAGGCGCGAAAGATGCGCCCTATTTAGCAAGAGTGGGAATGGTTATCGTTTATAACTGAAGTCTGCCGCATTGCGCAATGCCGATACGCGTCGGGACCCGGGTTGGCGTTGGGGCGCGGCAGCAAAAAGGGCCCGCGTGCGCGGGCCCCTTGCTATCTAGGCAACCTTACAGCCGGTCGCAGCGGACCGTGATCGGATGGTCGCGCAAGGTGGTCATGACGATGTCGTTGACTTCGCCTTCCACGTCGGTGATCACGTAGCCGATCTGGCCGCGGGTCTGCAGGGTCTGGCTGACGATGTTCAGGCCGTGCTGCGCCATCAGATTGTCGAGTGTGCCCAGCGCGCCCGGAGCGTTGCGGTGCACGTGCAGGATGCGCGTGCCACCGGCCGGTTCCAGATAAGGCAGTTCGGGGAAGTTGACCGCGCCCTTGGTGGTGCCGGCCTGCAGGAAGCGCACCAGCTTCTCGGCTACTTCGCGACCGATGTTCTCTTGCGATTCCTGTGTGCTGCCGCCGATGTGCGGGGTCAGGATCACGTTGGGCAGGCCGATCAGCGGGCTGGCCAACGGTTCGTCCGCGCCCTTGGGTTCGGTCGGGAACACGTCCAGCGCGGCACCGGCCAGGTGGCCGGACTTGAGCGCGGCGTGCAGCGCGTCGATATCCACCACCGTCCCGCGCGAGGCGTTGATCAGGATGGCGCCACGGCGCATGCGGCCGATGGTTTCCGCGTTCATGATCTTTTCGGTGGTCTTGCCGCCCGGCACGTGCAGGGTCACCACGTCGGCCTGCTCCAGCAGGTCATTCAAGGTGGCGGCGGGCCGGGCATTGCCCAGCGGCAGCTTGGCTTCGACGTCGTGGTAGACGACGCGCATGCCCAGGCTTTCGGCCAGCGTGCTGATCTGCGAGCCGATGTTGCCGTAGCCCACGATGCCCAGCGTCTTGCCGCGGGTTTCGAAGGCGCCTGAAGCGCTCTTGTCCCAGTGGCCCTGATGCACGCGGGCGTTCTTTTCGGGAATGCGGCGCAGCAGCAGGATGGCTTCGCCCAGCACCAGTTCGGCAACCGAGCGGGTATTCGAGAACGGCGCGTTGAACACCGGAATGCCGCGTTGCATGGCCGCGTCCAGGTCGACCTGGTTGGTGCCGATGCAGAAGCAGCCCACGACGCGCAGGTCGGGGTTGCCGGAAAGCAGGGCGGCATCCAGGTGGGTACGAGAACGGATCCCCGCCACCTGGGCGCCGCGCAGGGCGTCGCTCAGTTGCGACGCCGGCAAGGAGGCGGCATGCGTGACGATGTCGGAGTAGCCGGCGGCTTCGAAGACGGCGCGGGCGCTCGGGTGGATGTTCTCGAACAGGACGATTTGTGCCATGACAGCCTGAGGGGGTGGGTGAGGAATCCGTTTTATTGATTGTGGCCCATTTTTGCTGCAGTGCAAGGAGTAGCCATGGGAGCGGTGTGGGTGAAGGCCGCCAAGGCGGGGCGGGGCGCGCGCCGGGATGCCGCGTCACTTGCCGCCGGGATCGCCGATAACTTATTATTAAGAATAATTCGCATTTCATATTTATGAAATGCACTGCGATCCACGCAACGCCTGCTTCCCATGACCGCCACCGGTAGTCCCGCACAGCCCATTGAAGTGTTCTACGGCGATCATCATGGTTGGCTGCGCGGCTGGCTGCGCAAGCGGCTGGGCGGCAACGCCTGCGATGCCGCGGATCTGGCGCACGACACCTATGTGCGCGTGCTCACGACGGGACAGGTACCCCAGCCGGGCGAATCACGCCGCTACCTGACTCAGATAGCCAACGGCTTGCTGATCGATCTTTACCGCCATCGGCGGATCGAGGCCGCTTACCGCGATGCGATCGCCGTGCTGCCCGAAGCGCAGGCGCCTTCGGAGGAGGCGCGCGCGCTGGTGCTCGAAGCGCTGGTGGAGATCGATGCGATCTTGCACGGGATGCCGGCAAAAGTGCGCATGGCGTTGTTGCTGCGCAAGCTGGACGGGTTGAGCTATGCCGAGATCGCGGCGCGGCTGGGCGTGTCCGTATCCTCCGTTGAAAAGTACATCGCGTCGGCGCTGCTGGCTTGCTACGAGGCGCTCGGCGATGCCGCAGGCTGATATCCGACGCCAGCGGCCAGCGGCTCCCCGTGGGCCGATCGATCCGGCCATCGTGCGCCGCGCGTCGGAGTGGATGGCGCGGCTGTGGTCCGACCGTGTAGACGCCGCGGATATCGCTGCCTGTGAGCAATGGCGCGCCGCGCATCCCGACCACGAGCGGGCCTGGAGCCGCCTGCGAGCCATGGACTCCAAGCTGGAGCAGGTGGCGGGCGCCGCAGGGCGCCATGTCCTGCTGGAATCCGGCGCGCTGGCGTCCGCGTCGCGCCGCAAGGCGGTGCGGGCCCTGGGCCTGGGAGTCTTGGCCGCGGGCGCAGCCTACGCCTTGCAAGAGGCCGGCGGCTGGCGCACCTTGACCGCCGATTACCGCACGGGTGTCGGCGAGATTCGCGGCATTACGCTGGCCGACGGCACGCACGTGGTGTTGAACACCGGTAGCGCTATCGACGTGCGTTTCGATGGGCAGGAACGCAGAGTCGAATTGCTGGGCGGTGAAATCCTGGTGACGACCGCGCCCGACCCCGGCCCGGCGCATCGGCCGTTTCGCGTGCAGAGCCGGCAAGGCTTGGTGCAGGCATTGGGCACGCGCTTCACCGTGCGCGATGATGGCCGGTTTTCGCACGTGGCGGTGTTCGAAGGGGCGGTCGACGTGTATCCCGGGGGCCCGGCAGGGAGCGCCGCCATCAGAGTGCAGACTGGTCAGCGCACGTCCTTCGACAGCCATCGTGCCGAAGCGGCGCGCGACGCGCGGGAAAGCGATGCCGCCTGGAGCCGGGGTGTCCTGGTCGCGGAGAACATGCGGGTCGCCGATTTCCTGGCCGAGCTTGGCCGCTATCGGCCCGGCATCTTGCGCTGGGATCCGACGGTGGCGGACTTGAGGGTCACCGGGGTTTTCTCCTTGCGGGACACCGACAGAGCGCTGGATGCGCTGGCACTGGGATTGCCAGTAACCGTGCGCACCCGCAGCCGCTACTGGGTGACGGTGAGCCCCAAGACGGGCCGATAGTCAGGCCGCGCCGTTACAAAATTTCCAGGCTCGTCATTGAGGAAATCGTCTGTTCGTCCGGAAGACGTACCAAGCCGTACCTCCACTTCCGTACTTTCAGGGACCAACCGATGGCAAGCCGCCACAATCTTGATCCGATCCATGCCCGCCGCGCGCCCGATGCGGGCCGGGCGTCCGCAAGCCCCTCCGCCATGCTGCGGACGGCGCTTTGCGTTGTCTTGAGCCTTGGGGCAAACGCGCTGGCCGTCAGCGCGGCGCAGGCCCAGTCCGTAGCTTCCGACCCCGCCGCATCGGCGCGCAGCTATGCGATTCCCGCCGGCCCGCTGGACCAGGCGCTGACGCGCTACGCCAGCGAGGCCGGAGTGGAGCTGTCGGTGGATGCGGCGCTGACGCAAGGCAAGCGCACGGCAGGTCTGCAAGGGCGCTACGCCGTGCAGGACGGCTTTTTCCGCTTGCTGCAAGGGCAGGGCTTGCGGGTGGTGCGAGGCGCAGGCGGCGCATACTCCTTGCGGCCCGCGCCCGCGCAATCGGACAGCGCCACTACCTTGCCCGTGGTCACCGTCACCGGCCGCGCGGAGACGGCCTGGAGTGCAGTGGACGGCTACGTGGCCACGCGCAGCGCCACCGGCACCAAGACCGATAGTTCGATCCTGGAGACACCGCAGTCCATTTCCGTCGTGACGGCGGACTTCATCAAGGAAACGGGCGCCTCGCGGCTGAAGGAAAGCCTGGCCTACACGCCGGGCATCAATACGTCGCCGTGGGGCGCCGACACGCGGTTCGACTGGACGGTCATCCGTGGCTTCGACGCGCAGACGCCCGGGTACTACCTGGACGGCCTGCAACTGCGCAACAACAACAGCTGGGCGGTCTGGCAGACGGAAGTCTACGGTGCCGAGCGCATCGAAGTCCTGCGCGGCCCGACGTCCGTGCTGTATGGCCAGAACGGCGCCGGCGGCATGATCAATGTTGTCAGCAAGCGGCCCACCGAAGAACCGCTGCACGAGCTGGAGGCGCAGGTGGGCAACCATTCCCGCCGCCAAGTGGCGGGCGATTTTTCCGGCCCGCTGGATGAGGGGGGCAAGGTGCTGTACCGCATCACCGGGTTGGCGCGCGAGGCCGACCTGCCGGCCAGCGGCCTGCCCAACGACCGTTTCTTCATCGCGCCCGCGCTGACGCTGAAGCCGTCCAGCGACACGACGCTGACCTTGCTGTCGCATTATCTGCGGGTGCGCGACGGCAGCTCCTACGGCAGCTTTCCCGAGGTTGGCACGCAGCTATACAACCCGAACGGCAAGTTTTCACGCAATACCTATGTGGGCGAACCGGATTTCGACCGGTTCCGGCAAGAGCAATGGATGGTCGGGTACATGCTGGAGCATCGCTTCAACGACACCTGGACGGTGCGCCAGAATGCGCGCTATGGCTATACCAGCGTGGACTACCGGCAGGTGTATGTGCGCGGCGGCTTCGCCACGGTGAACCCCGACGATCCGAACGACCCGGCCAATTTCCGCTTGCTGGAACGCTATCCGTTCGGCAGCCAGGAGAACGCGCGGCTCTTCACCATCGACAACCAGGCGCAGGCCAAGCTGCAACTGGGCGCAACCAGCCACACTTTCCTGTTCGGCCTGGACTACCAGCATTCGCGCAACTACCAGAGCACCTACAACGACGGCGTCGTGAATCCGATAGACGGGTATGACCCGGTGTACGGAAGCCCGGTTGAAACCGCGGCTCCCTGGTTCGATGCCACGACCAAGCTGGCCCAGACCGGTTTCTATCTGCAGGACCAGATCAAGTGGGGCAACTGGGTGGCGACGCTGGGCGGCCGCTACGACCGCGCCTCGGCGGATGTGAACAGCAACATCGACGGCTCGCGCACCAAGGTGTCCGAGCACAATTTCAGCGGGCGCGGGGGGCTGGTGTACCTGCATCCGAGCGGCGTGGCGCCTTACTTCAGCTATGCCGAATCGTTTTCGCCCACCGCGACCATAGACCCGGTTACCAACAATCCGATGAAACCCGAGACGGGACGGCAGTATGAGCTGGGCATCCGCTACGAGCCGCCCGGCGGCGGCAGCCGCTACAGCGCCGCGGTTTTTGATCTGCGCCGTCGCAACTACATCACCTACACCCCCGAATTCCTGCCCAAGCAAACGGGCGAAGTCGTGGTGCGCGGGCTGGAGCTCGAGGCCGCGTTCCGGCCGCTGACCCAGATGAACGTGGTGGCCGCCTACACGTACACGCCCAAGGCCGAGGTCACCGCCAGCAGCACGCCCAGCGAAATCGGCAAGCAGATGCAGGCGGTGTCCCGCAACCAGTTCGCCTTGTGGGCCGACTACCGGTTCGAGTCCGGCCTGAAGGTGGGGGCCGGCGCCAGATATACCGGATCGAACTGGGGCTACGCCGAATCCGCAGCTGAAAAGATCCCGGGCTACACGTTGATCGACGCGATGATCGGCTATCAGGTACAGCGCTGGAACCTGGCCTTGAACGTGCGCAACCTGACCAACAAATCCTATCTGAGCAATTGCAGCAATGGCGATTGCCGCTACGGCGACGGACGCACCGTGCTGGCCACGGCTACCTATCGCTGGTAGCCGCGCAACCCCGGCAGGCTGGGCGGACTGGCCTCAACGAGGCCTTTGTCAGGTCCTTCTAGCGGTAGGCCTGGAACACCTTGGCGCCGCCTTGCTTGTCCACCAGAACCACGTCGTGCGGCGTCTTGCGGCCGCCGTACTCGGGGCCGTCCATGCCGGGCGAGCCCAGCGGCATGCCCGGCGCGGCCAGGCCAGCCGCATCGGGTTTTTCCAGCAGCAGGCGGCGCACGTCGCTGGCGGGCACGTGGCCTTCGATGGCGTAGCCTTCAACGGCCGCGGTGTGGCAGGAGCCGTAATTGGCCATGCCGGCGTTGCGGCGGATGGGGCCGGTGTCCTGGACGTCATGGGTGGTCACGGCGAAACCGCTGTCGCGCATGTGCTTGACCCAGTCTTCACAGCAGCCGCAGGTGGGAGTCTTCCAGACCTCTACCTTGACGGGCGTCTGGGCGGTGGCGAAAGCGGGCGCGCACAGGGCAGCGGCAAGGGCCAGGCGGCGCGTAAGACGGGAAAGATTCATGATGCTCCGTTGCGGGACGATGTGAGTGCAAGCGTACTGTAGAAGAACGGGAGTGACCCCATTCTGTCCTGCACATTACGTTTTTGTAATGTTGGCCGCCGATGCATGGCCGTCCGGCGCGCGCAGCGTGATGCCGACGACGGTGCCGTGCGCGCCCGAGGCCGCATCGACCTCGCCGCCGTGCATGCGCGCGATGGCGCGCACGATGGCCAGGCCCAGGCCGTGGCCCTCGCTGCGCGGCGCGCGCGCCTGGCTGGAGCGGAAGAAGCGGTCGAAGATGCGGGGCAGGTCGGCGGACGGAATGGGCGGGCCGGGGTTGCGCACTTCGACCCGTGCGCCTGCGGGCGAGGCCGAGCAGGCCAGCACGATTTCGCCGCCCCGGGGCGTGGCCTTGATGGCGTTGGAGATCAGGTTGGCCAGGGCGCGTCGCACCAGTCCCGCGTTGGCGGCCAGGGTCGCGTCGCCTTCGCAGCGCAGGTGCACGCCGCTTTCTTCCAACATGGCTTCGTAGTATTCGGCCACGCGCCGCGCTTCGGCGGCCAGCGACACCTGTGCCAGGTCCGCGGCCCGTTCGCCGCGGTCCGCGCGCGCCAGGAACAGCATGTCGTTGACCAGGGTCTTCAGGTCTTCCAGTTCCTCGAGGTTGGATTCCAGCGCATCGCGCAGTTCGGCCGCATCGCGCGGCGACGACAACATGACCTGCGTGCCGTTGATGAGCGTGGCCAGCGGCGTGCGCAGCTCGTGCGCCACGTCGGCGTTGAAGCCTTCCATCTGCTGATAGGCGGCCTGCAGCCGTTCCAGCGTGCGGTTGAAGGACCGCACCAGCTCATGCAGTTCGCGGTCCGTGTGTTCCAGCGGCAGGCGCCGCGCCAGGTTGTCGGGTTGGATGCTGGCGGCCTGTTCGGACAGCCTGCGCGCCGGCGCCATGCTGCGGCGCACGGCCCAGGCCGCCAGCACCACCGTGGCGCCCACCCACAGCGCGCAGATCAGCACCAGCGCGGTGCCGTAGGCATACAGGAACTGCGAGCTGGTGCGCGTGCTGACCGCCACGGTCAACTGCGCG
Source organism: Achromobacter sp. (assembly GCF_049647645.1). Taxonomy (GTDB): domain Bacteria; phylum Pseudomonadota; class Gammaproteobacteria; order Burkholderiales; family Burkholderiaceae_B; genus Achromobacter. Next base: position 4,516 of record NZ_JBARYB010000052.1, on the reverse strand, counting down.
CCGGGCAGGATGCGGTCGTTCATGGCGACCCGCAGGCCGCGCATGCGGCCGCCGTCGGCGGTCTGCAGCACGACCTGCCTGCCGTCCCCGGTCGCCAGCGTCTCGGGGGCGGGGCCGCCGTACACGGAGCGGCCGTGCGCATCCACGATCCAGATGCCCAGTTGGCCTTCTCCCGCGCGCATCTCGTCGAAGGTGGCGGCCAGGTCCTGCAGGCCGCGGGCGTTGTTCTGCATGTCGATCAGATGATCGATCAATTCCAGCTTGCCGCTGACCTCGGTGATTTCCTGGCGCTCCACCTCGCGCTTGAGCGCCCAGAACAGCGTGGCTCCCGCCAGGCTGGACACCAGCAGGGCGATGGCGCCCAGCAGCAGGGTCAGGCGCGCCTGCATGGAGCGCATGCGCAGCGGTTTCATGCGGGGCGGCCGCCCGCGGGGCGCGATTCCAGCACGTAGCCCATGCCGCGCACGGTGTGCAGCAATTTGGTGTCGTAGGGGTCGTCCAGCTTGCTGCGCAGCCGCCGCACCGCCACGTCGATGACGTTGGTGTCGCTGTCGAAGTTCATGTCCCAGACCTGCTCGGCCAGGGTGGTGCGCGACAGCACCTGGCCCTGGCGGCGCAGCAGCAGGGCCAGCAGATTGAATTCCTTGGCGGTCAGGTCCAGGCGGCGGCCGCCGCGCTGGGCGCGACGGCGGGCCAGGTCCAGTTCCAGGTCGGCCAGGCGCAGCAGGGTGGGTTCCTGCGAGCGTCCGCGGCGCAGCAGCGCCTGCACCCGTGCCAGCAGTTCCGAAAAGGCGAAGGGCTTGACCAGGTAGTCGTCGGCGCCGCCTTCCAGGCCGCGCACGCGGTCCTCGACCGCGTCGCGCGCGGTCAGCATCAGGATGGGGGTGTCTTTCTGTTCGCGCACCGCGGCCAGCACGCCGAAGCCGTCCACGCCCGGCAGCATCACGTCCAGCACGATCAGGTCGTAGGCGCCTTCGAGCGCCAGATGCAGGCCGTCCACGCCGTCGCGGGCCAGGTCCACGACGTGGCTTTGCTCCGACAAGCCCTTCTTGAGGTAGTCGGCCAGTTTGGGTTCGTCTTCGATTACCAGGATGCGCATGGCCGGAAATTTACCATCCGCGCCGGGCAGGGGCCTGTGCCAGGTTTCTTTTGCCGTGGACAGGCCCGGGAGGCTCAGGCCGGACCGTCGATGGCAACGCGGTCGGGCGGAAAACGCAGGGCGAACACGCTGCCCTTGCCGGGTTCGCTGGTGATCAGCAGTTCGGCGTCGTGGCGCATGGCGATGTGCTTGGTGATCGCCAGCCCCAGGCCGGTGCCGCCCACCGCGCGCGAACGGCCGCGGTCCACGCGGTAGAAGCGTTCGGTCAGGCGCGGCAGGTGGCGCGCGGGAATGCCGATGCCGGTGTCCTGCACGCTGTAGCGCGCGCCGCCGTCTTCCTCGCGCACCCAGCGCACGGTGATGGTGCCGCCGTCGGGCGTGTAGCGCACGGCGTTGGTCAGCAGGTTGGACAGGGCCGAGGCCAACTCGGTTTCGGCGCCTAGCAGGTCCAGGGATTCGTCGATGTGCCATTCCAGCACGTGACGGCCGCCCGACAGCGCCTCGATCTGCTGGCGCGCCTTCTGCAGCAGCGCGCCCATGTTGACGGCGCGCGGGTCGCTGCCCGGCGACGACTCCAGCGTGGACAGGGTCAGCAGGTCTTCGACGATGGCCTGCATGCGCTGGGCCTGCTCGTGCATCATGTCGATGTACTGCTCGCGCTGTTCGGCGGGCAGGGCGTCGGCGGGCATGTCGCGCAACGTTTCCAGGAAGCCCGCCAGCACCGTCAGCGGCGTGCGCAGCTCGTGCGAGACGTTGGCTACGAAGTCGCGGCGGGTGGTTTCCAGGCGTTCTATCTGGGTGACGTCGCGCGTGATCAGCAGGCGCTGATTGCTGGCGTAGGCCGTCAGCTGCATCATCATCAGCCGCTCCTGGCCCTGCTGGCCCAGGCGTACCAGGATGGGATCGGGCCAGGACGGGCGGTGCGCGTACTCCACGAATTCGGGCGCGCGCAGCAGGTTCAGCAGATTGTGGCCGCGGTCGGCCGGCAGGCGCAGGCCCAGATGCTGGCGCGCCATGCGGTTGCACCAGTCGATCTGGAAATCCTCGTTCAGGGTCACCGCGCCGTCCGGCAGCGCTTGCGCGGCGGCCAGCATGCCCTGCATGGTGTTCTGGGTTTCGTTCAGTTCACGGGCGCGGGCGCGGGTGTAGCGGTACAGCGGGGCGAGGATGTCGTCCCAGGGGCCGACCGAGGCGGGCGGCGAGGTGTCCGGGTGGTTGGCCCAGTGGGACACCAGGTGCAGGCGCCAGCTGCGCCAGAGCAGCATGGCGGCCAGCGCGACGGAGAACAGTATCCAGCCCGCCGGATCTCCTATGAGCCATTGGGCCAATAATGCGGCGACCGCCCACAGGGCGACCAGAAAAAGAGTGCGCAGCCAGATCATCGTGCGGGAGTTTTACCGCGTGGGGAGTTGGGCCGTAAACCGGTAGCCGCTGCCGCGGACCGTTTCCACGTGCGCGTCATGGCCGCTGGGTTCCAGCGCCTTGCGCAGGCGGCGGATGTGCACGTCGACGGTGCGCTCTTCCACGAAGACGTGGTCGCCCCAGACCTGGTCCAGCAGCTGCGAGCGCGAGAACACGCGTTCCGGGTGGGTCATGAAGAAGTGCAGCAGGCGGAACTCGGTGGGGCCGATCTGCAGCGACTGGCTGTTGCCGGACAGGCGATGCGTTACCGGATCCAGCTTCAGGCCGCCCACGTCGATCACGTCGTCGGTCAGCTGGGGCGCGCGGCGGCGCAGCACTGCCTTGATGCGCGCCATCAGCTCCTTGGGCGAGAAGGGCTTGGTGATGTAGTCGTCGGCGCCGGCCTCCAGGCCGTCCACCTTGTCCTGTTCGGAGCCCTTGGCGGTCAGCATGATGACCGGGACGGCGCGGGTGCGCTCGTCGTTGCGCAGCTTGCGCGCCATGGCCAGGCCGGACGTGCCGGGCAGCATCCAGTCGAGCAGGATCAGGTCGGGCAATTCGGCGCGGATCAGGGTTTGGGCCTGGTCGGCGTCGAAGGCGCGCAGCACCTTGTGTCCGGCGAAGGACAGGTTGACGGCGATCAGTTCCTGGATGGCGGGTTCGTCTTCGACGACGAGGATGGTGCTGGACATGGCGAATTGGGCACACTTCTGAGCGCCGGCGCGGCGCGAACATTGCGATAGTATGGCCGCAATATTTCAGGTATGTGACCGTCAGGCGTGATTGGCGGCATCCGCCTGCCGTCGCGGGGAGCCCGATAGGCTACCATTGAACGATATATCGGGAATTCATCATGCAAAACCCCTCCGAATCGCAACAATCCGCGGATTCCGCCTCGCAATCGACCCATTTCGGTTTCCAGACCGTGGCGGAAGGCGACAAGGCCCGCAAAGTCGCCGAAGTCTTCCATTCCGTTGCGCAGCGCTACGACGTCATGAACGATTTCATGTCGGCCGGGCTGCACCGCGTCTGGAAGGCCTTTACCATCGGCCGCGCCGCCATCCGCCCGGGCATGAAAGTGCTGGACATCGCCGGCGGCACGGGCGACCTGGCCCGCGCCTTCGCCAAGCGCGCCGGCCCCACGGGCGAGGTCTGGCTCACCGACATCAACGACTCCATGCTGCGGGTGGGCCGCGACCGCCTGACGGACGCCGGCCTGCTGGTGCCCACCGCCGTATGCGATGCCGAGCGCCTGCCGTTCCCCACGGGCTACTTCGACCGCGTCAGCGTGGCCTTCGGCCTGCGCAACATGACCCACAAGGACCGCGCCCTGGCCGAAATGACCCGGGTGCTGAAGCCGGGCGGCAAGCTGCTGGTGCTGGAGTTCGCGCGCGTGGCCAAGCCGCTGGCGCCGGCCTACGACTGGTATTCCTTCAATGTGCTGCCCTGGCTGGGCAAGAAGGTCGCCAAGGATGAGGCCAGCTACCGCTACCTGGCGGAATCCATCCGCATGCACCCCGACCAGGAAACCCTGGCCGACATGCTGCGCACGGCCGGGCTGGACCGGGTGCAGTACTTCAACCTGACCGCCGGTATTGCCGCCCTGCACGAAGGCGTGAAGCTGGGCTGATCCGCGCCCGCCATCTGGATATTTTCACCGTCCCTGCGGGAACTTGTGGGGCGGCGTCTTGTCCGTTATTCTTACGGTATTCAGATTAATGTAAGAAAAGTCGCGACTAAGGTCCCGCGGTCCGCGGGACATCCTGCTGCTACGGGGCGGCAGGGGCGCGAGTACGAGGGAGCAAACCTATGTCCAAATTCTGTCTTTCGCGGTTTGTCGCCGCGGCGCTGATCGCCATCTCCGGCGCGGCACTGGTGACGGCGTCGTTTGACGCCGAAGCCCGCCGTGCCGGTGGCGGCAGCAGCGTCGGCCGCCAATCCTCCAACGTGACCCAGCAGCGCCAGGCGACCACGCCTCCGGCCGCCGCCAACAACACGGCTGGCGCCACCGCCGCC
>NZ_JBARYB010000051.1:0-14411 GCF_049647645.1 Achromobacter sp. | reverse complement strand
CCCGACAGCCGCTCGCCACCCGCGTGGATGGTGCTGCCCGTCATGCGGCCCCCGTGCTGCGCTGGGCCTTGTCCTGCGCGGTGCGCGCTTCGATGGCCTGGCGCGCGGCGGCCCAGTCGGCGTCGCTCCATTCGGCGTACTGCTTGAAATAGGCGCCGTTGGCCAGATAGTCGCCGCCATCCAGCGCGATGGTCTGGCCGTTGATCCAGTCGTAGCCGGGGCTCAGCAGGAAGGCGGCGAGTTCGCCTATGTCATGCCCGGTACCCAGGCGCCGCATCGGGTTCTGCTGCGCCTGGACGTCGGCGCCCTGGTCCTTGGGCCGCAGGCGCGCGCTGGCGCCTTCGGTCGGGATCACGCCCGGGGCGATGGCGTTCAGGCGGATGCCGTGGCGGCCCCATTCGATCGCCAGCGACTTGGTCATGGCGTCTATGCCGGCCTTGGACATGGCCGAGGGAACCACGAAGGGCGAACCGGTCCAGACCCAGGTCACCACGATGGACAGCACCGCCCCGCCCGTGCCTTGCGCAATCCAGCGCTTGCCCACGGCCTGGGTGGTGTAAAAGGTGCCGCGGAACACCGTGTCGGCGATGGCGTTGAAACCGCGCGGCGAGAGCTTCTCGGTGGGGCTGATGAAGTTGCCCGCGGCGTTGTTGACCAGGCCGGTCAGCGCGCCATGCCCGGTCCAGATGGCTTCGACGGCGGCGTCCACGGCCTCGGCATCGCGGATATCCACCGCCTGGACATGGACCTCCGCGCCATGGCGTTCGCGCAGGCTGGCGGCGGCCTGCTCCAGCACGGCCTCGCGGCGCCCCCACAGGTGCAGCGACGCGCCCAGCGCCGCCAGCCGCTCGGCCATGGCGTAACCCAGGCCGGTGCCGCCGCCCGTGACGAGGATGCGCTGGCCGTGAAACAGATCGGCGCGGAACATGGTTTGCGGGAGGGTCCCGCCGGGCTGGTTTTGAGGCATGGCCTAGTCTCCTGTTTGGTGCAAGCCAGAATATCAACCACCGTCATGCCGCGACAATCCCGCAGTTTGCGTAAACTATGTTTCCTCACAGTCAACAATAAGACCGCGCATGCCCGCCCTGCCCGCGCTGGACCTCAACCTGATACAGCTGTTCGTCACCATCGTCGACGCCGGCACGCTGAGCGAGGCAGCAGTGCGCCACGGCGTGACCCGTTCGCACGTCAGCCGCAACCTGCAGAAGCTGGAACGCGCCTTCGGCGCCCAGCTCATCCGGCGCAGCACCCGCAGGCTGGAACTGACGCAGCAAGGCTCGGTGCTGTATGAGCACGGCGCGCGCATGGCGCGCGAGGTCGAATCCGCCCGCCACGCCCTGCAAAAGCTGGGTTCGGAGCCGACGGGACACGTGCGGCTCAGCATTCCCACCGGGCTGGGGGAGCTGGACCAATTGCGCCCGCTGCTGGTGGACTTCGCGCTGCGCCATCCGTCGCTGACCCTGCGCGTGCTGTTCTCCAACCGGGTGAGCGACCTGATTTCGTCGGAAATAGACGTGGCGCTGCGGGTGATGAGCACCCCGCCGCAGGATTACGTGGCGCGCGCGCTGGGGGACGTCAAATGGGTGCTGTGCGCGGCGCCCTCCTATCTGGAACAGTTCGGCGCGCCGGCCCATCCGCGCGACCTTGCACGGCTGCACTTCCTCGGCCCGCCCGACCCCAGGCCCCTGGTCACGCTGCGCCTGCGCCGCAAGGACCAGTTGCACGAAGCCAAGCTCGCGCCGCGGCTGCAGTCGGAGTATTTCCCGTTCCTGGCCCAGGCCGCGCGCGCCGGCGCGGGCGTGGCGCTGCTGCCCGCCTATGTGGTGTATGTAGACATCGCCGCGGGACGCCTGACGCCCGTGCTCCCCGCCTATCGGGCCATGGGGCCGGGCGACAAGCTGTTCATCCTGACCACGCCCAATCCCTACCCCTCGACCGCGCAGCGTGCGGTCGTCGATTTCCTGCGCACGGAACTGACCGCTCTGCTGCGCAATTTCCTGGCATAGCAGCCAGGCGGCCACAATCGTTCCCGGCTTGCCGCGGCGCGCCGCAACATCCGCGTAGGACTTTCTTGATAAAAGAGGCTTGCGACTCGCGCGCGCCTCGGCCAGAGTATCGGGTGAGGCCGAAAGCCGCGCCGCCCCTGATTGCAGTAGGGGAACTTTGACGGCCCGGCCAAGTCTTATATAAGATATAAGACATGCAGCCGCGCACGCGTCAGTCTCACATAGAATGACAAATGCCCAAAAACGCCAGAAAATGCCGGCTTCAACCGGGCAAAACCACGGAGTCCATCATGCCGCACAACACCCTAGACACCCTCAAGAATTTCAAGATCGGCAATAAATCCTGTCAGTACTATTCGCTGCCGGCGCTGGGCAAGTCCCTCGGCATCGACGTGCAGCGGCTCCCGGTTTCGATCCGCATCGTGCTGGAATCCGTGCTGCGCAATTGCGACGGCAAGAAGGTGACCGAAGAGCACGTCAAGCAGCTGGCCAACTGGCAAGCCAACGCCCGCCGTGAAGACGAAATTCCGTTCGTGGTGGCCCGCGTGGTGTTGCAGGACTTCACCGGCGTGCCGCTGCTGGCCGACATCGCCGCCATGCGTTCGGTGGCCGACAAGATGGGCAAGAGCCCCAAGAGCATCGAACCGCTGGTGCCCGTGGACCTGGTGGTGGACCACTCGGTCATGATCGACTACTTCGGCACCAAGAATGCGCTGGACCTGAACATGAAGCTGGAGTTCAAGCGCAACCAGGAACGTTACCAGTTCATGAAGTGGGGCATGCAGGCGTTCGACACCTTCGGCGTCGTGCCTCCGGGCTTCGGCATCGTCCACCAGGTCAACCTGGAGTACCTGGCGCGCGGCGTGCACCTGGACAAACAGAACAACGTCTACTACCCCGACTCCCTGGTGGGCACCGACAGCCACACCACCATGATCAACGGCATCGGCGTGGTGGGCTGGGGCGTGGGCGGCATCGAAGCCGAGGCCGGCATGCTGGGCCAGCCCGTGTACTTCCTGACCCCCGACGTGGTCGGCGTGGAACTGAAGGGCAAGCTGCGCGGCGGCGTCACCGCCACCGACCTGGTGCTGACCATCACTGAAATGCTGCGCCGCGAGAAGGTGGTGGGCAAGTTCGTCGAATTCTGCGGCGAAGGCACCGCCAGCCTGTCCGTGGCCGAACGCGCCACCATCGGCAACATGGCGCCGGAGTACGGCGCCACCATGGGCTTCTTCCCGGTCGACGAGCGCACCATCGACTACTTCCGCGGCACCGGCCGCACGGAAGCAGAAATCGCCGCCTTCGAAGCCTATTTCAAGGCCCAGAAGATGTTCGGCGTGCCCAAGGCGAAGGACATCAATTTCACCAAGCTGCTGACACTGGACCTGTCCACCGTCGCGCCGTCGCTGGCGGGCCCGAAGCGTCCGCAGGACCGCATCGAGATCGGCAACGTCAAGAACACCTTCATCGACCTGTACTCCAAGCCGGTCGCCGAGAACGGCTTCAACCAGCCGGCCGAAAAGCTGGAGCAGACGTTCACCACCAGCGCCGGCACCAAGGTCAAGAACGGCGACATTCTTATCGCCGCCATCACGTCCTGCACCAACACGTCCAACCCCAGCGTGCTGCTGGCGGCCGGCCTGCTGGCCAAGAAGGCCGTGGAAGCCGGCATGACCGTGCCCAAGCACATCAAGACCTCGCTGGCCCCTGGCTCCCGCGTGGTCACCGAGTACCTGACCAAGACGGGCCTCCTGCCCTACCTGGAAAAGCTCGGCTTCGACGTGGCCGCCTACGGCTGCACCACCTGCATCGGCAACGCCGGCGACCTGACCCCGGACCTGAACGAAGCCATCACCGGCAACGACCTGATCTGCTCGGCGGTGCTCTCGGGCAACCGCAACTTCGAAGCCCGCATCCACCCGAACATCAAGGCCAACTTCCTGGCCTCGCCCCCGCTGGTCGTGGCCTACGCCCTGGCCGGTACGGTCACGCGCGACCTGATGACCGAGCCCGTGGGCCGCGGCAAGAACGGCGACGTCTGGCTGGGCGACATCTGGCCGACCACCGAGGAAGTCGAGTCGCTGCTGAAGTACGCCCTGGATCCCAAGGCGTTCGAGGCCAACTATGGCCAGGTCAAGAGCAACCCCGGCAAGCTCTGGGAGAACATCAAGGGCGTCACCGGCGACACCTACAACTGGCCTGATTCCACCTACATCGCCGAGCCGCCCTTCTTCGAGGGCTTCGGCATGACGCCGGGCGCGATGCCCGTGGTCACGGGCGCGCGCGCGCTGGGCGTGTTCGGCGACTCGGTCACCACCGACCATATCTCGCCGGCCGGCTCCATCAAGGAAACCTCGCCTGCGGGCAAGTGGCTGAAGGAAAACGGCGTCATGAAGGCCGACTTCAACAGCTACGGTTCGCGCCGCGGCAACCACGAGATCATGATGCGCGGCACCTTCGCCAACGTGCGCATCAAGAACCTCATGATCCCGGCGCTGCCGGACGGCAGCCGCTTCGAAGGCGGCGATACCCTGTTCCAGCCCACCGGCGAACAAATGTCCATCTATGACGCCGCCATGAAGTACGTCGGCGCCGGCACCCCCACCGTGGTGTTCGGCGGCGAAGAGTACGGCACCGGCTCGTCGCGCGACTGGGCGGCCAAGGGCACCCAGCTGCTGGGCGTGAAGGCCGTGATCACCCGCAGCTTCGAGCGCATCCACCGCAGCAACCTGGTCGGCATGGGCGTGCTGCCCCTGCAGTTCAAGGGCGCTGACAGCGTGCAGTCGCTGGGCATCACCGGCGAGGAAACCTATGACATCTCCGGCCTGGAAAACGGCATCAAGCCGATGCAGGACGTGACGCTGACGATTACCCGCAAGGACGGTTCGAAGCAGGATGTCACGGTGCTGCTGCGCATCGACACGCCGATCGAAGTGGACTACTACCAGCACGGCGGCATCCTGCCCTTCGTGCTGCGCCAGCTGCTGGCCGCCTGATCCCTCGGGCGCAAAGCAATGCCCCGGCAACCGCGAGGTTGCCGGGGTATTTTCGTTGCGCGCGCGGCGCGGCGGCCGCCAGTCCGATCAGTCCGCGAACTCGTAGGCGTCCATCGCCAGCGCGCCGTAGGACACCTCGTCGTTCAGGCGTCGAAAGCCCGCCCCGCCCGCGCCCAGCGCCACGTACAGCGGCATCAGGTGGTCGTCGTGCGGATGGGCCTGCGCCGCCCCCGGCGCCTGCGCCTCCCAGTCCAGCAGCGCCGGCAGGTCGCGGCCGCCCAGCTTGTCCGCGTACCACTGCTGGAACGCCGGCACATAGGGCAGCGCGGGCGCGTCCTGCGGCATGCGCACGTGGCGCAGGTTGTGCGTCAGCGAACCCGAGCCGATGACCAGGATGTCCTCGTCCCGCAACCGGGCCAGCGCGCGGCCCAGTTCCAGTTGCCCGGCCGCATCGCGGCCCATGTCGAGGGACAGTTGCACCACCGGCACGTCCGCTTCCGGATAGAGGTAGCGCAACGGCACCCAGGCGCCATGATCCAGCGGACGGCGCGGATCCAGGTCGGCAGCGATGCCCGACTCGGCCAGCAGGGCCTGCACCCGCGCCGCCAGCTCGGGCGAACCGGGAGCCGCGTACTGCAGCGCATAGAGTTCCTGCGGAAAACCGCCGAAATCGTGCCAGGCCACTTGGCGGTCGCGGGTGGACAGCGCCAGGCCCTCGCCCATCCAGTGCGGCGACACCACCAGGATGCCCTTGGGCTTGCGGCCCTGCGCGGCGCTCCAGGCGGCCAGCACCGGGCCGGTCTGGCCGGGCTCGACGGCGAGCATGGGGGATCCATGGGAAACGAAAAGCGTAGGCCAGCGCATGGCAGTGCCTCCTGAGATTGAGTCGATGGAAGCATTTTCCGCCGTTTCATCTCAGCAATAAACCACCTGCATTGACATTGTCTATTGCTATTTGAGCACCAATAAGCCCGCGGCGCGACGGCTGCAAGCCCAGGCGGACCCGCCGCGCCGCGGTGCGCGCCGGGCGTTAAACTACGCAGTTGCACACTTACTGGATGCTCCCCGAAGTTATGGCCCGATCCCGCAGCCAATCCGCTCCCCGCCTCACCCGTGACGCCGCCAAACTGGTCGCGCTTGCCCAGGCGCTCAACCGCTCGGGCAGCCGCCTCGAAGACGTGTTCTGGGAGAACCAGCTTGGCGAAGCGATTCCGAAGCTGCTGAAGGCGGGGCAGGACGCCCCCCTGGAAGCGGCCCTGGACCACCTCGCGCAAAGCGACATAGGCGCCTACGAGATCCTGATCGAACAGGCCGAAACCCTGTCCGAATCCATGAAGATCGAGAAAAATGGCGTCCGCTACGACGTTTTGCTGGTGGTGGCGCCTATCGTCGCCTGGACCCGCTACGCCATCCCCACCGGTCCGATTTCGGCCAGCGCGCAGCAGGCGCTGATCGCGCAGCTGCATGGGCATATCCTGTCCAGCAAGGCCCGCAGCACGCTGATGCCCATGCTGGTCAGCGTGGACCAGATGCCGCGCACCTTCTCCGAAACCTGGCAATGGCTGCAGCGCCTGGGCACCCAGGCGCTGGGCGCCGAAACCGCCAAGCCCGTCCTGAACACCGAGACCGAGACGGCCAACATGCTGGCCGACACGCGCTACATCGTGGCGGCCGTCGCGGCGCCCGAAGGCGAGCCGATCTTCCGCTGGCAGGAACAGCTGGGCGAGGCCGAGGCCAGCCGCGACGCCTGCCAGGAACAATGGGCGGCGCAGGCCCAGCCCACCCTGGCCAATCTGCTGCCCGGCTGCGGTTTCGAAGCCTTGCTGCCGGACGCCTACTACGTCAGCAACCGCGAAGCCGACCGCCGGGTGCGCCCGCTGTCGCTACGCGCGGCGATCAGCTGGCTTGAAGGCGCGGTCAGCCTCGAAGCCTCCCAACTGCGGGCGGTAGTGGCCGGCTGCGGCGAAAGCCGCATCGACGAATACCGTATCAGCTTCACGGCGCGCAGCAGCAACGATGTCTATTACGGCTGCGTCTGGCCCCTGTATGGCCGCGAGGAAGATGTGCCGGCCGATGAAGGCCAACCCGACGTGGTCGATGAAATCGCGGCCCTGCTCAAGGAATATGGCGTCACCGAGGTGCGCCGCATTCCTGGCGTGCTGCCGCCCGAGTACTGCGAAGACTGCGGCGCGCCCTACTTCCCGAATCCGCTGGGCGAACTGGTGCACGCCGAACTGCCCGAGGACGCGGAAGCCTCGCCGGCCAAGTTCCACTAGACGGCAATGCAAGCGGACATCTTCTGCCGGGTCGTCGACAACTATGGCGACATCGGCGTCTGCTGGCGCCTGGCGCGCCGGCTGGCGCATGGCCGCGGCTGGGATGTGCGCCTCTGGGTCGACGATCTGGCCAGCTTCGCCCGCATCCAGCCCGGCATCGTTACCGGCCAGCCGCGCCAGCAGCTGGCCGGGATCGACATCGTGCACTGGTCCGACATGCCGGATCCGGCGCTCACCGCTCGCGACGTGGTGATCGAGGCATTCGCCTGCGATCCTCCCGAGGCGTTCCTGGACAGCATGCGCCGGGTGCATCCAGCCTGGATCAACCTGGAATACCTGAGCGCCGAATCCTGGGTGGAAAGCTGTCATGGCCTGCCCTCGCAGCGGCCGGACGGGCTGGTCAAGCACTTCTACTTTCCCGGTTTCACCGCCGCCACCGGCGGGCTGCTGCGCGAGCCCGGCCTGTCCGCCGAGCGGGACGCCTTGCAGGCATCGCCGCAAGACCAGGAAACCTTCCTGCGTTCGCTCGGGGTGGCGCAAGACCTGCTGTTGCGCCGCCGCGACGGCGCCCGCACCGTGTCCCTGTTTTGCTACCCTGCGGCGCCCGTGGCGGCGCTGGCCGAAGCGTTATCCGCCGACCCGCGCCCCAGCGTGCTGCTGGCGCCCGAGGGCGTGGCCCCCGGCCTTGAAGCCGCGTGCGCGGCGCCGGGCGCTCCGCTGATCGCCCGGCTGCCGTTCGTCGCGCAGCCGGATTTCGACCGGCTGCTGTGGTGCTGCGACATGAATTTCGTGCGGGGCGAGGACTCCTTCGTCCGCGCCGCCTGGGCCGCGCGCCCGCTGGTCTGGCAGATCTATCCCCAGGACGAGAATATCCACCTGGAGAAGCTGGAAGCCTGGCTGGCCCGTTATCCGGCCCCGGAAACCGCCCAGGCGCTGATCCGCGCCTGGAACCAGCCGGAAACCGGCGAAACCGCTGCCGCGCTGTCGGCCGCCCTGGCGCCGGCCGCCTGGACGAGCTGGGCAGCCGCCGCGCGGGCGTGGGACGCAAGCCAGGCGGCGCTGCCAGACCTGGCGGAAAATCTGGCCGATTTTTGCGCAGACTTGGCCAAGAAACGTTAGAATAGAGAGTTTTCCGAGCGCCCTGTATTTGTCGGGCCTCTACTATGACGCCTCCCGGGGTGTGCACGAAGCCGCTGTCGGAGTCTTATGACCCGGGTCTTGCGACCAGGATCTTTGAGTCCGAATCTTTCGCAGCGGCGGCTTTTTGCAAGCACGGCGAGTGCACCCATCACCCCCGGAGTTTTATCGATGAAAACCGCTCAGGAATTGCGAGTCGGCAACGTGGTCATGGTCGGCAAGGATCCCCTCGTGGTCCAGAAGGCCGAATACAACAAGTCTGGCCGCAACGCCGCTGTTGTGAAGCTGAAGTTCAAGAACCTGCTGACCGCCTCGGCCAGCGAATCGGTCTACAAGGCCGACGAAAAGTTCGAAGTCGTCCAGCTCGACCGCAAGGAGTGCACCTACTCCTACTTCGGCGACCCGATGTACGTCTTCATGGACGAAGAGTACAACCAGTACGAAATCGAAGCCGAAAGCATGGGCGACGCCCTGAACTACCTGGAAGAAGCGATGCCCGTGGAAGTGGTCTTCTACGACGGCCGCGCCATTTCCGTTGAACTGCCCACGACCATCGTGCGCGAAATCACCTACACCGAACCCGCCGTGCGTGGCGATACCTCGGGCAAGGTGACCAAGCCCGCCAAGATCAACACCGGCTACGAACTGAACGTGCCGCTGTTCTGCGCCATCGGCGACAGGATCGAAATCGACACCCGCACGAACGAATACCGCAGCCGCGTCAACAACTGATCCGGCAGCAGGCAAGAAAAAGCCAGACCTTCGGGTCTGGCTTTTTTATTGCCACGGCACGCGCTGGCGCTACTGCAGACGTTCGTCGTCCAGGAAATCCGGCACGGCCATGACATCGATGCCTTCGTCGGCCAGCGCCACACGCTCCTCGGGAGTCGCCGTGCCGCGGATCGGGCGGTCGTCGGCATCGCCTTCGTGGATGCGACGCGCCTCTTCGGCGAAGCGCGGGCCGACGTTTTCGGTGTTGCGCAACAGCGCGCGCACCTGGCGCATCACGGCCGCCTGCAAGGCCGCCATCTTGTCGGCGTCGGACGCATGGGCAGGCACGGCGGGCTGGGCTGCCGGCGCGTGCAGGTGGGCCACGTTCAAGCGCGGCGCGGACAGCCGTTTGGTGATGCTGGCGGAACCGCAAACCGGGCACGTGACAAGGCCACGCGCCTGCTGCGCGTCGTAGTCTTCGTGCGAACTGAACCAGCCCTCGAAAATGTGGCTGTGCTCGCACTGGAGGTCGAAAACTTTAAGTGCCATGGCGTCTATATGGGGTGCAACTCGCAGAATACAAGAAAGCGCGCGCCTCAGGCGGCTAGCCCCTGGCGTGCGCAATGCCTTTCCCGGCTGCCCAGGACAAAGCGGGCCCGCAGGCCCGCTTTCCGGCGGCCCGAGGGCTTACTTGCCGCGATTCTGCGCCGACGGGTTGCCCACCTGCGCCTGCTGCGCCTGCAAGGCGTCGATCTGGCGTTGCAGGTCGCGCAGTTGCTGGCGCACGTCCTTCTGCTGGTCGGCCAGCGCCGTGGCTTCCTGGCGCGATTGCTCCTGGCGCGCGGCCACCTGCTCTTCCTGCTGCATGCGCAGCGTGCGGTCGGCCTGCAGCGTGCTCAGTTCGGCGCTGCGGCTGGCCAGCAGCTTCTCGGCATGCGCGTATTCGGCCTGCATCTTGATGCGCTTGATGTCCACCTCGGCCAGATCTGCCGATTGGGCGACGAAGGCGCGGTAGGTCGCTTCGGCCTGCTTGTCCGACTTGGTCTTCACCACGCGCCAGAAATCCTTTTGCTGGAACAGGGCGACGTAATAGTTCAGGTCGTCCGGCTTGAACAGCAGGCTGGCGCCGTAGGTGCCGTTGTAGGCGGTGCGCAGCTCCGACACCTGGCGGCTCTGGATCAGGCTTTGCAGTTCCGACATCGTGGAAGCCGGGCGCGCGGCCGGCGGCGCTGCGGGGGGAGTCACGGGCGTGGATGCCGCCTGCGTGTCCTCGACCTGTTTAACCGTGGGCCGGGGCGCTTCGGATTGCGCGCTGGCGCACGCGGCCAGGCCGGACAGGGCCGTGCCCAACAGCGCCATGCGGGCGGCGCCACGGATAAATTGGACGTTCATGCCTTCCCCAAAAAAATCGTTGCGGAACTATAGCAATTTATTTCGGCCGGGATAGACGCGCTTACGTGCGGCGGACACGGAATTGTCGCTCCCTACGGGCCATTCCCTATTGCGTGTTCATACGGTCTCGGCAACGCCGTCGGCGGGTTCGCCCTGGCCTGCCCCCAGTTGCAGCTTGCGCATTTTTTCCCACAACACCTTGCGGCTGATGCCCAGCGTGTGGGCGGTGTCCTGACGGCGCCAGCCATTGGCGTCCAAGGCCGCCAGCACGCGCTCGCGTTCCGCGCGTTCGGCATCGGTGAAAACGGCGGGCTGGCACCGCGTGGCGGCCGCCGCGCCCGCCATACGCAGCGGCTCGGACAACTGGTCGAAAATGCGTTCGATGCGCGGCAGGTCCCAGGCCTGCAACTGCCGCCGCACGATGGCGACGCGCTCGGCCACGTTGGACAGCTCGCGCACATTGCCTTCGTAACGCGTGCGCGAGACCCGTTCCAGCAGCCATTGCGGCGGTTCATCGTCCACGCCCTGGCCCTGCAGCAAGGCGCGGAAGATCGCCGCCTTTTCTTCCGGCCCGCGCTGCTCCAGGTTGGGAATGCGCAGCTCGATGACCGCCAGCCGGTAGTACAGGTCCGCGCGGAACTCGTGCTGCCCCACCAGCGCCCGCAAATCCTTGTTGGTGGCGGCGACCAGACGGAAATCCACCGGCACCTCCACGGTCGATCCCAGCCGCGTCACCGTGCTCTGTTCCAGGACGCGCAAGAGCTTGACCTGTTGGTACCGCGGCAGATCGCCGATCTCGTCCAGGAACAGCGTGCCGCCGTTGGCCTGCTCGAAATAGCCCTTGTGCGCACCGATCGCGCCGGTGAACGCGCCCTTGGCGTGGCCGAAGAAATGCGCCTCGAACAGGCCTTCGGGAATGGCTCCGCAGTTGACCGCGACAAAGGGTCCGCCGAACCAGGCGGCCTCGTCATGCAACAGCCGCGCGATGCGCTCCTTGCCCACGCCGGTCTCGCCATGGATCAGCACGTTGCTGCGGCAGTCGGCGTACATTCGCGCCTCCGCCAGCAGGTCTTGCATGGTCGCGGACACGGCGATCAACGGCTGCTCGCGCCGCGGCGCGCAACGGGTGAGCTGGTTCAACGTGCCCAGCAATTCATACAGCAGCTTGCGCAGGTCGGCGGTGGTGAAGGTCAGCGGCAGCGTGTAGGAGTATTCCGGCGGGTAGTAGCGCGGGTCGCGCCCGCGCGCTTCCGCGGCCACCCAGATGACAGGCAGGCCCTGCGCCGCCAGCCAGTCGTAGCCGCTGAAACGCTTGTCGCCCATCACGGATACCGACACCAGGGCCACGGCCGGCCGCGCCAGGTCGCGCGGCGGCGGAAACGCAGTGCCTGCGTCCGCCCGCAGCAGCGACACGTCCATGCCCGCCAGACAGCGCTCGGCGCGGCTGGCGATGTCGGAAGTGCCTTCCCAGACGTACACGTCGAATTCTTCGCGCGCGAAATTCTGGCTCATCGCTTGGACCCTGCGGGAAGGAAAGGGATAGGGGTCACGGGCTTCATCATCAGTACACCAGGCGGGGCTTGCCGCAATCCACGGAAATCAGGGATACATCGGTCTGGCCCAGGCTCAGGCCCAGCGCGTTGAGCAACTGCTGCAGCACCGCCGACAGCGAATCCAGCAGCGGGGCCAGCAAGGCCATGACGACGGACAGCACGCCGCCCACCTGGCCATCGCCGCTCAAGGCCAGCGTGCCAACCGCATCGATGCGGCACTGGCGTATCTTGTCCGGCGTAAAGTACAGAGCGCAGGTCACGTCGCTGAGCGGAGCCAGCAAGAGCGACTTGAGAACATTTCCGACCACTTGCAGCGTGCCGCCCAGCACCCCCGTCAGGCCGCCGGTGGTCAGGCGTGTGCCCAACTGGTCCATCGCGGTCTTGGACCACTGCATGTCGTTGACGACTTTCGAGACAGTCTTGCCCGCGTTGTTCGGGTCTTCGCCCACCAGCTTGGCCGCGAGGTCGCTGCGTTCCTTTGCGCTCAGTGGCGTGCCGGTACTGTAGAGATCGCCCAGGATGCCGCCGATCAACGCGTCCGCCAGGTTCGCGACCAGCTTGGACAGGTCCAGGTTGGTGGCGTTGACGGTCGCGGTGGAATTGGGCGACGGCGCCGCGGTCAAGGTCACCGGCACGGGCGCCGAGGAACTGAACACCGGCAGCGCGACCCTGGCGGTGAGTGGCAGTATGCCCAACACGTTCAAGACCTGATGCCGACCGATAGCGTTGAAGGCGCTGGGTTCGCAGCGGTTCGTGAGTGACTGGAAATTCGCGGCGATCGCGTCGGTGGCGGACGCCATGCCAGGAAAGCGTCCCAGGCAGACGCTGGCTGCGGCCGAGGTCACATCGATCACCGCCTGGTTTTCGGCCAGCGGCGCCTCGCACAACTTGCGCAGCGTGCCCGTGGATTGCGCCACGTCGATGATGATGGGCAGGTCCACCTTGGTGTTCAGAGTGTTGGCCAACAAGGGCCCGAGCAGCGGGATATTGCTGGTATTGACGCGTAGATACACGCGTATGCCGGCGCTGATGGCCTGTGCGCCCACGCCGCCCACGCCCACGGCGGGCGGCTCGACGATGCGTACCCGCGCATCCAGGCCCAGCAGCGGCACGCTCAGCCCCAGATTGATCAGATTGCTGCCGTTGGCGATGGCCAGGCCGGTTTCCAGGATGTTCAGCGCATTGACCTTGGCCTGCAAGGCGGCGCTGGGGTCACCCCCCACCAGGTCCAGGTTCAGCACGCCGCCGTCTCCGAACAGCTTCACGGGCAGGTTCAACGGCATCAGGTCCAGCACCGTGTTGATGGCTTCGCTCAGCAGCCCGACATCGGCATTGGCGGTTTTCTGCTTGTCGATGACGCTCAGCGTGGCGCGCAAGAGCTGACCCAGGGTCAGGTTGCTCAGCGCCGTCAATTGCTCGGGCGTGCCCACTCCGGCCGCAACCGACAGCGGCAGGCCCAGCGCCTCCAGCAGGCCAGCCGGGGTGATGTTGACATTGGCCAGGCCGGCGGCGTCCAACACATCCAGTTGCGATGGCGACGCCCCCGCCGTGGCCAACAGCCGTGACAGCAGGCCGCCACGCTCCAGGCGCAACAGCCGCGATCCCACCGTGAAGGTCGCCACCGGCTGCGTGTTGGTCGCCACCGCCGCGACCGACGCCGTGACGCCGCCCACGCCGGGGATGAGATTCGCCAGCTGCTTGCGCACCGCAACCCGCACCGCGTTATAGGCCTGCCCGCCAGCCGCGTCGAAGACATGCATACCGGACGCGTCGGAGCGTGTCGGATCCCACACCTTGCATTCCACCGTGAAATCGGCGGCCGCGAACGAGTCCAGGATGTTCGGTACATTGGCCAGCGCGGAGGCTTTGCCCGCGGCCGTGGCCCGGGTGCAATCCGCGCTCGAGCCCAGGCTCAGGACTTGCACCGCCGACAGCGCCGCCAGGTCCGCGGCCTTCTGCATTTCGCGCTTCATGTAGTAGCCGTAGCCAAGCTGCAGCACGCCCAGCAACACGACTCCCACCAGCACCGCGAAAACGACGGCGACGGTCATGCTGCCGCGTTGCCGCGGCGGCGAGGAAGGATGTGGACGGCCGGCTGACATGCTCTTGCGACTCCGTAACCGCATGCGGCGGGAAACACCTGCTCCCGGGATTTACTGGACGTTGGGGATTTCCACATTCCGGTCGAACCACTCCGGAATCGGACGCTTGAAGCTTTCCAGATAGCGGTTCCAGGCCGCGGTGGAGACCGGCCCCAGCACAGGCAAGGCATTGCCAGCGCGCCGGCCGTCGGCCTGCGCCGCCAGCAGGCCGCGCGTCACGTCGCCGAAGCCCTCTTGC
>NZ_JBARYB010000050.1:0-1966 GCF_049647645.1 Achromobacter sp. | reverse complement strand
CGGCCAGGCCCAGGCGCTGCAAGCGTTGCAGGCGGCCGATCAGCAACAGGCGCTGGCGTTGCAGCCGCGGTTCGTTGAAGCGTTCGATCTGCACTCGGCCGTCCTCGCCGGCCTCGCGTTGCAGGGTGCGATCCAGGCTCGTCCACCGCTCTTGTTCCACCTCGCGCTGCAAGGTTTGCTGGATTTCGAGCTCCGTGCGCGGCCCCAGCCATTCGGTCGCCAGCTCAGCAGCGCGATGGCGGAAGCCATCGGCGATGTAGTCGCCCGCGATGATGAGGTCTTTGCCGGTGTCGTCGCGCCCACGCACGACGATGTGCGTGTGCGGGTTGTCGGTGTTCCAGTGGTTGACGGCTACCCAATCGAGGCCCGTGCCCAGGTCGGCCTCCATGCGACCCATGAGGTGCCGCGTATAGGTGCGCAGGTCTTCCAGCTCCGCGCCATCCTCAGGCGAGAGGACGAAGCGGAAGTGGTGCCGGTCGTCGGCGCAGCCCTCCGTGAAGGCGTCGAGGTCGGCAGCATCGGTCTGTGGCCCGTAGGCTTGGCCAGGCTCGCCATCGCGGCCTACGCCATTGCGCTCGATGTAGCGAAGGTGCTTGGCGAGCGACTGCGGGCTGGCCTGGCGCTGATTGACCAGCAGCGTCTTGATGGTTACGCGCCGCGACATGGGAGTGAGCTTCGCGCCCGCGAAGCGCGCCGCCGTGTGGCCGCGCCCGAGGCGCGAGCCGGGCCGCTGGCCGGAGTGCTGTCCGTTGCCGCCAGTGCGAGGACGGCGCATCGCCGATTTGCCGCCGCTGGCCTTGCCCGCCTGCTTGAGCACCTTCGAGACGAAGCCCTGGCCCCGGTTCTTCGGGGCCTTTGGAGGGTTCGGGCGGATACGGAAATCGTCGTCTCGGCGGTCACTCATGGCTGTGCTCCCTGCAAGCTCTGGCGTGTCCGGTCGTGCAAAGCACGCGGACACACCCGCATTGGCGCGGGCCTCGCGCCACAAGCGGCACGGCGGCGAAGCCGCTGTGTGCCGCGCCACCCCCATGTGCAGACTGGCTTTCGACGCGGCCCGGTGCCGCGTCCTTTTGTCTTGCCTTCCGCCTTTGCCCCTCGCTGGCGCTTCGGGCAGCGGTTGCCCGGCGGCGCTACTGCGCGAGCAGCCAGCGCGCCGGCGAACGCGGCGACGGCCATAGGCCGGGCGCATTCGAGGCAAGACGCCTGCACATGGGAAGGCAGCGCGAAGTGCAGCGCGGATGCGCTCGCACTGCACACGCGACGACATGCGGAAAGCCACCGGATCGGCACGCCCGATGGCACGATGAGATGCACGGCAACGTGCAGCGAATCGGCGGCCATCATGGGCGAGACTCCAGCCAGACCGGATGCGCGACGCTGATCACGGCGGATACGCTGACCGGCCCGAAATACCGGCTGTCGAACGATGCCGGGTTGGTCACGCTGAGCAGGAACAGTTCGCCGGAATTAAGGAGACGGCATTGCTGCCAGGATGGCAGCGGCCGGCCCCAACGGTCAGCGGGCAGCACGGTGGCCGAAGGCAGGCCGTCGATGCGGACGATGCGGCCAGTGATGCACACCTCCTGCGGAGCGACAGCGCCCACGCGCTTGAGCAGCGGCACGCGCGCCGGCAGGTAGCCGCGCTGCGCGGCCAGCGCGGCAGCCTCTGGCGGCAGCGTGGTCAGCACGATGCTGCCCACGGACAAAGGACGTGGCAGCGAGCCGGCACCGTGGTCCAGCGAATCGACGCGATACCAGCCGACCGCCACACTGTCGGACGGGTTGTAGATCAGGCGCGGCAGCGGATGCGCGAAGGACGCCCAACCCAGCGCAGCGAGGCCGCAGGCGGACAGGCCCGCCAGCACGATGCGGGTGCGCAAACGTGCGCGGGGTCGCGGGCGAGCACGCGATGCGGTGCTGGCAGTAGAAACGGCGGTCATGGCAGCGCCCTCCCGATCAGCCAGGC
>NZ_JBARYB010000049.1:0-100202 GCF_049647645.1 Achromobacter sp. | reverse complement strand
AGGCAAGCCCGGCGCCTCCGCGCAAGCGATGAGCGAAGGCGCGGCGTTGCAGTGGCTGGGCGAGCGAGGCGTGGCGGTGCCCGCCATGCGCGCCTGCGCGCGGGACGACCTGGCCATTGCGGCGCGGGAACTGGGTTATCCGCTGGTGATCAAGGCCGACACCACCGAGACCCACATTTCCGACCAGGACGGCGTCATCCTGAATATCCGCAATGACGATGAATTGGCGCAGGCGCTGGCGCGCGTGGCGCAGTGGCGCAGCGAACGGGTGTTGGCCTTGCGCTATCTGCCAGGCAACGAGCTGGTCGCTGGCACCTTCGCGCATCCGCAGCTGGGACTGGTGCTGATGGTGGGATCGGGAGGGCTGTGGGTCGAACTGTTGAAGGATGTGCGCTTCGTGGCCTTGCCGGCCAGCGCCGACGAACTGACCCGCGCGCTCGAATCCACGTTGGTGGGGCGCGCCTTGCGGGAGGGCTACCGCGGCGCCAGCGGCTTCGAGCAGGCGGTCCAACTGTTGTGCGCGTTGGCGGACGCAGCGCTGCAAGCCGCGCCGGCGGTGGCGCAGATCGAGCTGAACCCGGTCACGGTTGGAAAACATGGCGCCGCCGCGGTCGATGCGGCGATCTATCTGCAGGCATAGGCATACAAGCACAAGGAGATGGTGATGAGCAAGTTCGCTGCAATATTGGCGGCGCTGGCCTTGGCCGGTTCCACGGCGCCGGTCTGGGCGCAGGCGGCCGGGTATCCGGAAAAGCCCGTGAAAGTCGTGGTGCCGTATTCCGCCGGCGGGCCGGCCGATGCGCTGATGCGCGCGCTCGGCCAGAAGCTGAGCGAGAAGTGGGGCCAGCCGGTGATCGTGGAGAACCGGCCGGGCGCCAATGAAATCATCGGCGCCGACCTGGTGGCCAAGGCCGCGCCCGACGGCTACACCTTGCTGCTGGGATCGGAAGCCGCCTTTTCGCTGAACCCTCAGCTATACGCGAAGCTGCCCTACAAGGCGGAATCCGACCTGGCGCCGGTCTGCCGCGTCGTCACCGCGCAGCTGATGCTGGTGGCGCGTCCGGATTTTCCGGCCAGCGACGTGGCCGGTACCATCGCCTTCCTGAAGTCCAATCCAGGCAAGCATACCTTTGCCATCACCGGCATAGGCGGGGTGCTGCATCTGGCGGCGGCCTGGTTCGACAAGCTGTACGGCGTGCAGACCACCGAAGTGCCTTACAAAGGATTGCCGCTGGCGCTGCAGGACGTGATGGCGGGGCGCGTGGACATGCTCTTCGCCATCAGCGGCGGTCCCATGCCGTATGTCGCCACCGGCAAGCTGAAGGCCATCGCACTGGCTGGACCGCATCGCGTGGCGATCGCGCCCGACGTGCCGACCTTCGCGCAGGCCGGCTATCCCGAATTCGATGCGTCGGTGTACTTCGCGCTGGCCGCGCCGGCGGGCACGCCGCAGGCCATACGCAGCAAGATCGCCGTCGACGTGGCCGCGATCGTGGGGGAGGCCGATTTCATCGACAAGAACCTGACGGCGATCGGCTTCGAACCCGTCAGCGAAACGCCGGAAGCTTTCGCAGGCTTCCTGACCAAGGATCGCGCCGTCGCGGCGCAACGCGTGCAGACCGCCGGCGTGAAGCTGGATTAGGCCGGGCACAGACTACACGGAGCATCACCATGACTACCCTGACTTCCGACATGGGCTGGAGCAATGCCACGAAGATCGTGGTGCGCGGCCACGATCTCAATCGCGACATCATCGGCCGCTTGAATCTCGGCGATTTCGCCTTCCTGGAAATTACCGGCCGGACCCCCAACCCGCAGGAGTCGACGTTGTTCAACGCGCTGCTGGCGGTGCTGGTCGAGCACGGCATGACGCCCACCGCGATGGTGGCGCGTCTGACCTATCTCGGCGCTCCCGAATCGATGCAGGCCGCCATCGCGGCCGGTCTTTGCGGCATGGGGACCAAGTTTGTCGGCACGGCGGAGGGCGCGGCCCGGCTGTTGCAGCAGGCATTGCCGCTGGGCAGCGCGGAGCCGCTGGATATCGACGGGGCCGCGCGCGCCATCGTCGCCGACCATCGCGCCGGCAGGCAATTGGTGCCGGGCCTGGGGCATCCGGTGCACAAGCCGGTGGACCCGCGCGCAACAGCCCTGTTCGCCGTCGCCGAACGCACCGGATTCAAGGGCCGCTATGTGGCGCTGATACAGGCCTTGTCGGCAGAGGCGGAGCGGGCATTGAACAAGCCGGGCGTGCTGCCGGTGAATGCCACCGGGGCGCTGGCGGCCCTGGCGAGCGAGCTGGGCATACCTTGGCAGCTGTGCCGCGGCATCGCCGTGATCGGTCGCGCGGTCGGGCTGGTCGGCCATATCGCGGAGGAATTGCGCAATCCCATCGCCGAACGCCTGTGGGTGCGCACGGATGCGGAAGTGTCGGCGCATCTGCACGCGGCTGCCCGGGAGGCGGGCGCATGAAACTGCTCGAACATGTCCGCGTCCTGGATCTGGGGCGCTTCATCACCGCGCCTCTGGCGGGCCAATTGCTGGGTGAATTGGGCGCCGACGTGGTGAAGGTGGAAGCCGCGGACGCCATGGATCCGTTCCGCGCCTTCGAGGGCGGGCTGTACGGCCCGCATTTCCAGTCGCACAACCGCAACAAGCGTAGCCTGGCCCTGGAATTTGGCAGCGCCGAGGGACTGGCGGCGCTGCACAGGCTCATCGCCGGCGCGGACGTCGTCCTGCTCAACATGCGGCCAGGGGTCGAAAGCAAGCTGGGGCTGGATTACGAAAGCCTGCGCCAGCTCAATCCCGGGCTGGTCTATTGCTCGGTCACAGGCTTCGGCGCCAGCGGTCCGTATGCTCACCGCCCGGCGTTCGACAATGTTGGACAGGCGCTGTCAGGCTGGCTGTCGATGTTCCATCAAGGCGCCGATCCGCGCGTGCCGGGACCGCCCGTGTCCGACTCGCTGACGGGCTTGTACGCGGCCTTGGGCGTGCTGGCCGCATTGCTGGAACGGGCTCGCAGCGGCCTGGGCCGCAAGGTGGAAGTGTCCATGCTGGAAGCGCTGATTGCGTTTTCGACGGAACCGCTGGGCCAATTGTCGGCCAAGGGCGAGCGGCCGGGCTATTACGGCCGAGCGTCCATGTCCCAGTCGTACATCCTCACCTGCGCCGATGGCCTGCGCATCGGCCTGCACCTGTCCAGCCCGGAGAAGTTCTGGTGCGCATTGATCGCCGCCATCGAGCGTCCGGACCTGTTGGCGAAGTTTCCGGACCGGGCCAGCCGGGTCGCGCAGTACGACGCCATCGCGACCGAACTGGCCGCCGTATTCGCGCAGCGCGCGCGTGCAGACTGGATGACGGTCCTGGAAGCGCACGATGTGCCGGCCGCGCCGGAGCGCCTGCTCGATGAACTGGCCGATGACGCGCAGGTGCGCCATCTGCAGGTGTTCCACGAACTGTCGCATCCGCGCCAGGGGCGGGTGATGGCGGCCAACCGCGCCATCCGGTTCGACGGAGACAACCGCAGCGGCTTTCTGCCGCCGCCGGAATTCGGTGAGCATACGCTGGAGGTGCTGGCCGAGGCGGGGTTCCGACAGGAGGAGATCCAGGGCTTGCGCGAGCGCGGCGTGATCGGCGCCTAGCCACTGACGAAGGAGACGCATGATGATCAGACAACCGACGCGTTGGACGGCGTGCGCCGCGCTGTTCTGCGCCGCCGCCATGGCGCAGGCGCAGGATTACCCGAACAAACCCATACATCTGGTGGTGCCGTATCCACCTGGAGGCGGCACCGATGTGGTGGCGCGGGCGGTGGCGCAGCGCCTGCAGTCCGGGCTGGGCCAGCCGGTGGTGGTGGAGAACAAGCCCGGCGCCAGCGAGATCATCGGCACCGGCAGCGTGGCGCGTGCCGCGCCGGACGGCTACACGATAGGCCTGGTGACCAGCACCTACTCGATCAACTGGGTGCTGGATGGCGGGCTGCCGTACCGGCCCGCCCAGTTTTCAGCCGTTGCGCCGCTGGTGGGCGTGCCGATGCTGGCGCTGGTGCCTGCGGGTTCGCCGCATGCCGATCTGGCCGCGCTGATCGCGGCCAGCAAGCGCAGTCCCGGCCGCATGAATTACGCTTCGCTCGGCCCCAACAGTTTGCAGGCCATGTCCAGCGAATGGCTCAAGCATTTGTCGGGCGCCGATCTGACCGCGGTGGCCTACAAGGGCGCGGCGCCCGCTCTGGTGGCCTTGTCCACCGGTGAAGTGGATTTTGCCTTCGCCGGGCTGGGGGCCAGCCGTGCGTTGCTCGATGCCGGCAAGCTGAGGCCCCTGGCGGTGTCTACCCGCAAGGCCTTTTCCGCCATGCCGGCCCTGGGGGCGGTGGCCGCCGACGTGCCAGGCTTCGATATCCAGATCTGGTATGGCGTGGTGGCTCCGGCTGGCGTGCCGAAAGCCATCCTGCAAAAGCTCAACACGGCGCTGTCCGATCTGGCCGGCGACGCGCAGATGCAGCGCCAGTTCACGGACCTGGGCAATGTGCCCATGGCCATGGGCCTGGACGAGTTCAGCGCCTTCCTGGCGCAGGATGCGCAACTGTGGCGCGACATCATCACAGCCGCCGGCATCAAGCCGCAGTAGGCGCGGCGGGCGCGGCCTCAGCCGGCGTATGGCCGCGTCGAACTGCGAATGGTGAGCGTGGCCGGAAAACGCGAGGGCAGGGGATGGCCGGGGTCGGCCGGAATGGGTTCGGTTTCGCCGTGTATCCGGGCCAGCAGCAGGTTGATGGCGTAGGCGCCCATGGGATGGACGGGGGGCGCCACCGTGGTCAGGCCGTCGCCGACCAGCTCGAACCAGTCGGGGTCGCCGTAGCCCACCACCGACACGTCGGCCGGGCAGGCCAGGCCCAGGCCGCGCAGGGCCTTGAGCGCGCCGACGGTAAGGCGCGAGCTGCCTACGATCAGCGCGGTCGGCGGCTTGGCGCCGCTCATCATGCCGTGCACCGCGCGATGGGCGAACTCGACCCGGGGCGGTCCCACGGCGGTCATGCTGGCGTCCAGTCCGGCGTGCCGCATTGCGCCGTAGAAGCCGGCCAGCCTGTCCTCGCCGCAACTCAGGTCGGTGGTGGTGCCGACATAGGCGATGCGCCGGTGGCCGTAGTGGATCAGGTGCTCGGCGGCGGCGCGGGTCGCGGCCTGTTCGTCGATCACCACCGCTTCCGCCTCCATCGAGGCATGCTGGCGGATCAGCTGGATCGCGTGCACGCCCTTGAGCAGCGCCACGGTCTCGGGTTTGGGCGTGACGGTGGGCGTGATGATGACGCCGGCCGCGCGCGACACCACGAAGGCGCGCAGGTCGTTCAGTTCGCGCTCCGGGTTGTCCTCGGTGATGCTCAGGGCCAGCTGGAAACCGCGGGCAACGGCGGCGTCGGCGACGATCTTGGCGACCGAGGCGTAGAAATCGTTCTGGATGTCAGGCACGATCAGGCCTATCACGGGGTTGCGCGCCGAGCGCATGTTCTGCGCGCTGCCGTTGGGCACGTAACCCATCTTGCTGGCGGCTTCGCGCACGCTGGCCTTGGTGGCGGCGCTGATCTTGGGGTGGTCTGCCAGCGCGCGCGACACGGTTGCATGCGACAGGTCCAGCGCGGTTGCGATGTCCTTGATGGTGACGTTGGTGCGGGCGGCTATGTCAGCCATGGCTGGGTCCGTTGCTGGCGTTGCTGGAAGGCGTCGATCTCGGCGGTTCGCTGCAGCGCGAGGTCGATGTCGTCCGTGCCGTCGAGCAGCAATTGACGGCGCCCCGCATCGATATCGAAGGCGTAGTCGGTGCCGTCCGGTCCGGTGACGCGCTGGCTGGCCAGGTCGACGGTGCAGCTGCTGCCGGGGCGGCCCAATGCCTGTTCCATCAAGGTGTCGATGGCGTCGATGGGCAGGGTCACGGGCAGCAGGCCGTTCTTGAGGCAGTTCTCGTGAAAGATCGGCCCGTAGCTGGCGGCCACGATGGCGCGGATACCATATTCCTGATGCGCCCACACCGCATGTTCGCGCGACGAGCCGCAGCCGTAGTTTTCGCGCGCGAGCACGATGGCGGCGCCTTGATAGCCGGCCTGGTTCAGGACGCAGTCGGGGCGCGGCTGGCCGTGCTCGTCGTAGCGCAATCCCCCCATGAAACCATCGGCCAGGCCGCTGCGTTCGATAGTCACCAGCCAACGCTGGGGCACGATCGCGTCGGTGTCCACATGGTCTTGATTCATGGGCAGGATGATGCCGTGGGCTTGGAGGAAGGGCTTCATATTAGACCAGATCCCTATGGTCGATGATGGCGCCGGCAATGGCCGCCGCGGCCGCGCTGGCGGGGCTGGCGAGATGGGTTCGGGCTCCTGGTCCCTGGCGGCCTTCGAAGTTGCGATTCGAGGTCGAAACACAGCGTTCTCCGGGCGGCACTTTGTCCGCGTTCATGCCCACGCACATGGAGCATCCAGGTTCGCGCCATTCGAATCCGGCCGCGCGGAACAGGCGGTCCAGGCCCAGCTCCTCGGCGGCGCGCTTGACCCGCTGCGATCCGGGGACCACCAGCGCGCGCACGCCGGCGGCGACCTGGCGACCCTGCGCGACGCGCGCCGCGGCCAGCAGATCGGACAGACGCCCGTTGGTGCAGGATCCTATGAACACCCATTGCACCGGCACGCCGGCAAGGGCCGCGCCCGGCGTCAGGCCCATGTAGCGGTAGGCCTGGCGCAGCGCGGCGCGTTCGCCCGCATCGGCCGCGTCTTCGGGGTCGGGCAGGGCTTCATGCACGCCGGCGACTTGCGAGGGGCTGGTGCCCCAGGTCAATTGCGGACCGTCCAGCGCCAGCGTCAGATCCAGTTCGGCTTCGTAGCGCGCTCCCGCATCGCTGCGCAAGGCGCGCATTGCCTGCTGTGCGGCCTCGTCGCCGCTGGTGGCGGGCGCATGGCGGCGCAGGTAGTCCAGGGTAACGGCGTCGGGCGCGATCACGGCGGCGCGCGCGCCGGCTTCGATCGCCATATTGCAAAGCGTCAGGCGCTCTTCCATCGACAGCGCGGCCACGGGCGCGCCGGCCAACTCCAGAAAGCCGGCCGCCGCGCCGCGCACGCCTATGCGGCGCAGTACGTGCAGGGTCAGGTCCTTGGCGCTCAGGCCTGCGGGCAGGGCGCCGGCCAGCGTCAGGCGGATCGCCCGCGGGCGGCGCATCGCGAGCGTTTGGGTGGCCAGCACATGCTCGGCCTCCGACGTGCCTATGCCCCAAGCCCAGGCGCCCAGCGCACCCAGGGTGGAGGTATGGCTGTCGCCGCAGGCCACCGTCATGCCCGGCAGCACCAGGCCCAGTTCGGGCGCGATGACATGCACGATGCCCTGGTCGGGATCGTCGATGCCGTAGTGGCGTATGCCGCTGCGGGCGGCGTTGCTTGCCAGCGCGGCGATCATGGCCTCGCTGCCGGGCACGTGTTCGCCGCGCCGTCCGGGCGCGGTGGACACGATGTGGTCGGCGATTGCCACATTCCGTTGAGGGCTATGCACGCGGCGACCCTGGGCCCGCAGCGATGCGAAGGCCTGCGGACTGGAGAGGTCGTGCAGCAGGTGGCGGTCGATGTGGATCAGGCTGCGCCCGTCGGCCAGGTCAGCCACGTGATGGCTATCCCACAGTTTGTCGAACAGGGTTTGCGGCAAGCCGCCTGGAAGGTCGGACGGAGCGGTGGCGGGATTCTGCATGGCGACTCTCCAGTGCACACGTATGAATTCTATTGGGTAGGGGTAAAACTCGGGTAAACGAGCATCATCAGGCTTATTGACTCGAAAATCTCGGCTCATTATATTGCGATCAGTGCAAACGTGTGCATTATCAGAAGTCGCTTCCCAAAAAAATAACGAGGAGACATCCATGAAGTGCGTAAAGCAGGTTCGCAGTAGGGTGGCCGCCACGCTGGCGGCGCTGGGCATGTGCGCGGCGCTGGCGCCCGCCGCCGCCATGGCGGCCTATCCGGAGAAGACCATCAGGCTGATCGTGCCGTTCGGCGCGGGCGGCACCACCGACATCCTGGGCCGTGTGCTGGGGCAGAAGCTGGGCGACGCATTGGGCCAGACCGTGATCGTGGAGAACCGCCCCGGCGCCAATGGCAACATCGGCAGCGACGCGGTGGCGAAGGCGGCGGCCGATGGCTACACGCTGTTGTTCGCCGCCGATGCCACGCTGGTCATCAATCCCTCGCTGTATCGCCAACTGCCGTTCCAGCCCGAACGCGACTTCGCGCCGATCTCGCGCATCGCCGTGGTGCCTCTGGTGCTGGTGGCCAATCCGGGCGTCAAGGCCGACACGCTGCCGGAACTGGTCAAGCTGGGACGCAACGGCGATTCGCGGCTGGACTTCGGCAGCGCCGGCGCCGGCAGCATGGGCCATCTGGTCGGCGAACGCCTGAACCGCGCGACCGACATGAAGATGACGCATATCCCCTACAAGAGCGGCGCCCAGGCGATCGCCGACGTGGTGTCGGGCCAGATTCCGTTGCTGATCACGGGGCTGGCGGTGGCCGATCCGTTTCTCAAGAATGGCAAGCTCAAGGCCATTGCGGTCACTTCCGGCCAGCGCTTTCCAGGCGCGCCGACGGTGCCCACGATCGCGGAAGGCGGAGTGAAGGATTTCGATTCCCCCAGCTGGTACGGCTTGCTGGCGCCAGCCGGCACGCCCGCGCCGGTGCTCGAGAAAATCCACGGCGCCCTGGCGACCGCCTTGCAGACCGAGGAGATGAAGGCGCGCATGGTCGAACTGGGCGCGTGGCCAGTGGTCGACAGCCGGGCGGCCTTCGCCGAACTCATCAAGCAAGACACCGTCCGCTGGTCGCAGATCATCCAGGCCGCCGGCATCACTGTCCAATAACCTCACATTGACAAACTCATTCATGCGCATTACCGCCATACGAGAAATCGCCGTCCCGCTGCAAGGCAACATATCGAATTCGCTGGTCAACTTCGCCGAACATACAGTGTCGCTGGTGGCGTTGGTAAGCGATACGGTGCGCCATGGCCGTCCGGTCATCGGCTACGCCTTCGATTCCATAGGCCGTTATGCGCAGCCCGGGCTGCTGCGCGAACGCTTCATTCCGCGCCTGCTCGCGGCGCGGCCCGAAGCGCTGCTCAATGAGGATGGCACTGCCTTCGACCCGGCGCGCGCAAGCAGCGCCATGATGCGCAACGAGAAGCCCGGCGGCCATGGCGACCGGGCCGCCGCGGTTGGCGCGCTGGAGCTGGCGTTCTGGGATTTGAATGCCAAGCTGCGCGACGAGCCGGCTTATCGCGGCATTGCGCGGCACGCGGGGCGCGCGCCCGGTAGCGGCTCGGCGCAGGTGTATGCGGCTGGCGGTTACTACTACGACAGCGGCGACCCGGTACGTCGGCTGAAGGAGGAATTCCAGGCTTATCGCGATCAGGGGTTCGTCAAGTTCAAGATGAAGATCGGCGGTGCGTCCTTGTCGCAGGACCTGGCCCGCATCGAGGCTGCGCTGGCAGTAGCGGGCGAGGGCGCCAATCTTGCGGTCGACGCCAACGGGCGCTTCGACCTGCCTACCGCCTTGGCCTACGCCCGCGCCATGGAGCCTTACGGCCTGCGCTGGTATGAGGAAATCGGCGACCCGCTGGACTATGAACTCAACAGCCAGGTCGCGCATGCCTACGCCGGCCCGATCGCCACTGGCGAGAATCTTTTTTCGCTGCCGGACGTGAACAATCTGCTGCGCTTTGGCGGCATGCGCCCGGCCACCGATATCCTGCAGATGGACGCGGGCCTGGCCTACGGCCTGACCGAGTACCTGCGCATGGTGGCGGCGGTGGAGCGGGCCGGCTTTTCGCGCGGCTGCCTGCATCCGCACGGCGGGCACTTGATCAATCTTCACATCGCCGCCGGCCTGGGGCTGGGCGGATGCGAGGCATACCCGGGGGTGTTCCAGCCATTCGGCGGCTATCCCGCGCAATGCGCGCTGGGCGCAGGGCAAGTCCGGCCGACCGACGCCCCGGGATTCGGACTGGAACAGAAACAGGAATTGGCGCCGTACATTGCGGCCCTGGCTACAGGCAGTGCTTGAGGAAGCTGACATCATGAAGATTGCGATTATGGGATGTGGGGCCATGGGCTCCGTGTACGCCGGTCTGCTGGCGGCTGGCGGGCATGATGTGCTGGCCATCGATCATTGGGCCGAGCACGTGGAGGCCATGGCCTCGCGCGGCTTGCGCGTGGAAGGCGCCAGCGGCGACCGCGTGGCGC
The DNA here is from genome assembly GCF_049647645.1 of Achromobacter sp. GTDB lineage: Bacteria > Pseudomonadota > Gammaproteobacteria > Burkholderiales > Burkholderiaceae_B > Achromobacter. The sequence continues at coordinate 89,945 of NZ_JBARYB010000049.1, read as the reverse complement.
GGGTGCGCGCATTCAGCCAGGCGCCGGCCGAAGCGGTCGATCTGATCATCATTGCGGTGAAGGCCGCGCAAGCCGGCAGCGCGGCCGTTCAGGCGCGATCGATGCTTGGGCCGCGCACGCGGGTGTTGACGATACAGAATGGCCTGGGCAGCGCGGACAGCGTGGCCGAAGCCATAGGCGCGGACAGGTTGGCGGTGGGTATCGCCGCCGCGTTTGGCGCGTCCTTGCCTGGACCGGGGCATGTCCACCACAACGGCATGTCCGCGGTGCGCATGGGTGCCTATGCGAGCCTGCCGCAGGCGGACCTCGAGGGTATCGCCGCGGTGTGGAGCGATGCCGGCTTCAATGCCCAGGCGGTCGACAACTTGGCCGCGATGCAGTGGGAAAAGCTGATCTGCAACGTCGCCTACAGCGCGCCTTGCGCGCTCACCGGCCTGACCATAGGCGCAGTCATGGACGATCCGCACATCGGCGCGGTCAGCCAGGCGGCGGCGACCGAGGCATGGACGGTTGCCCGCGCGCTGGGAGTTCCGATCCAGGTCGCCGATCCGGTCGCGCACGTCCGCGCCTTCGGCGACCGCATACGCGAGGCCAAGCCTTCGGTGCTGCTGGACCATGAGCGCAAGCGCACGAGCGAGATCGACTACATCAACGGCGCGATTCCCGTGCAGGCCAGGAAGGCAGGCGTTTGCGCGCCTGTGAATGAAACCTTGACCAGGCTGGTCAAACAGCGCGAGGACGGCTTCAGCAGCGGCCGCGCCAAGCATTAGCGGGCGCTTGGACCGAGCGCACGGCAAAGCGCGCTCTTTTCCGCAGGAAAGAGCGCGCTGGCGCGGTGTTGGATGGCTTTTAGATAGCGGCTGTCAGGGTGGCGTGCAGCCAGCGTCCGATGGCGACCGCCTGCGCGTCTGCATGGGCCTGTGCGAGCACCTGGATGCCCAGCGGCATGCCCTCTGAACTCAAGGCAGGCACGCTCACGGCCGGCGCGCCCAACAGGGACGACACGCAGCTGAAGGAATAGTCGCCCGTGGGCTGCTGCGTATCCTGCAGCGCGGCGATGAGCGGGGCCGGACCGCAGGACGACAGGCCGATCAACGCATCGCACTGGGTCGTCAGCGCAGCAAGGCGTTGGCGCGCATGCTCGCGTTCCAGCAGCGCCTGGCGGTACAGGTCGAGGGTCATGCCCGCGCCCAGGTCGAGCTGCCGCACCAGGCTGGGCCCCAGCGTCCCGGGATGCTGTTCAGCCAGATTCTTCAGGCTCCAGTGATGTTCCCAGGCGATGATGCGCATGGACAGCGTACCGGCCTGGGCGATGGCCTGCTCGAAATCCTCCAGCAGCGGCAGATCCCCGCGCCGGATGATACGCACGCCCTCCGCCGCCAGGCGCTGCAACGCCTCTTCGAAGACGTGGCGCGACGCTGCATCCAGGCGTTGCCACCCCTCGCTTTCAAAGACCGCAAGGCGTTCGGGTTTGAGCGGCAGCCGTGGCCTGGGTGTTTCATACAGCCCGGGGTGGCCCGGATCGCCGCCGACGCGTTTCACGATTTCGATGGAGGTGCGCCACATGTCGGTCGCGCAGCCGGCATGCACGCCGATGTGGGACTGGCTGAACCCCTGGCGTTCGCCCCGGTTGATCGCGCCGTATGTCGGCTTGAGCGCCCAATTTGCGCTGAAGCTTGCGGGCCTGATGACCGAGCCGACCAATTGGGAGCCGATGGCTACCGGCACCATGTTGGCGCCGACGACCGCGCCGGAACCGCTGGATGAGCCGCCTGGCGTGCGCTGCGCGTCGAAAGGGTTGGTGGTCGGTCCGGGGTCGAGAAAGCCCAGGGCAGTCGTGACGGTCTTGCCCAGAACTATCGCGCCGGCGTCGCGCAGCGCCCGGACCACGGCGCTGTCGCGCTTGGGGAAATTGCCTGCGTAGGCCGCGCTGCCCATCTGCGTGGGCATGTCGCGGGTTTCGATCAGATCCTTGATGCCGACGGGCATGCCGTCTATCGACGACAGGGGCCGGCCCTCGCGATAGCGCTTGACGGAGGCGTCGGCGGCTTCCCTGGCCGCGGCTTCATTCAGGACCACCCAGCCCTGGACAGCGGGCTCACGCGCCGCAATGACGTCCAGGCAGCGTTCCAGATAGGCGCGAGGCGAGTCGCTGCCTTCGCTGAATCCGCCTCGGCGGTCGTGGAAGGTCAAAGAATCATGGGTACTCGGATCGTAGTGCAATGCCTGCTCCTGTGCTTTGGTGTTGAGGGGTATGCGCCGGGTCAGTCGGCCTGGAGGCCGGCCTCGTCGATGAGCGTCGTCCAGCGCTGGTATTCCGCCATGAAGAATTGATCGAACTGCGCGGGCGTTCCGGTCTGCGCCTGCATGCCCAGCGCGGCCAGGCGGGCCTGGATATCAGGCATCGCCAACACCGTACCCAGGTCCTGGTTCAGTTTGGCCAGGAGGTCCGGCGGCAAGCGGGCCGGCGCGAACAAGCCATACCAGGCTTCGAGCCGCAGCTCCGGCAAGCCGACTTCGGCCGTGGTCGGTACGTCCGGCAAGGCCGCCAGCCGCGATTCGGATGCGACCGCGTAGGCCTTGGCCCGGCCGCTGGTGACGTACCCGATCACGTTGCCGTTGCCCAGCTGCATGAGCATGTCGACTTCGCCGCCCAGCAGGGCGCGCGAGGCCTCCAGCGCGCCGCGGTAGGGCACATGCATGATGTCCACGCGCGCCTGGCGCTTGAACATCTCGGCGTAGAGTTGCAACGCCGAACCCGTTCCGTTCGACGCATAGGTGTACTTGCCCGGCGCGTCCCTCAGCTTCTGCACCGCCTCGGCCATGGTATCGGCAGGCATGGACGGATGGGCCAGGAGCAGGACGGGCAGGCTGCCGATCTTGCCGATGCGGGAGTAATCGCGGACGACGTCGATGCGCGCGTTCTTGTTCAGCGCGGGCAGGGTGACGAGTTCGGAGTACGTGAGCATCAGCGTGTAGCCGTCGGGCTGGGCGCGGGCGGCGAACTCCGAACCGATCAGAGTGCCGGCGCCAGAGCGGTTTTCCACCACCACGGCCTGGCCCCAGAGCTGTGTCAGCTTGGGTCCGATCAGGCGCGCCAGGATGTCGGCGGTGCCGCCCGCGGTAGTGGGAACGACTATCGTCACCGGCCTGTCGGGATAGGGATTGGCGGTGGCAGCCGTTGCGTTCAGCGGCGCCATGCAAGCAAGAAGAAGTGCGACTCCGGCGCGTCTCAAGCCGTGTTTCATCTGTAGCCCCTTGGTGGTTCATGTCCAGGGGATGCGCCCCCTTGATTTTCGACCATGGTGACCTGCGCCAGCGTTGCTTTCAAACGACTTTATCGCTAGCATGATTTACATTTTCTCAAGCGAAAAGAGACGTCGCATGGACGCTTTGCCACCGCTCAATGCGGTACGCACTTTCGAAGCGGCGGGGCGCCTGGCGAGCATATCCGAGGCGGCGGCCGAGCTTTGCGTCACGCCCTCCGCGGTCAGCAGGCAGATACGGCTGCTGGAAGAGCATCTGGGGCGAAAACTGTTTTACCGGCAACATCGCGCCATCGTGCTGACGCCCACCGGCAAGCAGTATCTGGCGGACGTCGCGAAATCGCTGGTCGCGTTGCGCCGCGCCACCTCCGTCGCCATGAAGCCGCAGCGCCAGGCGACCTTCACGATACGCGCCCCTCACAGCATTGCGATGCGCTGGCTGCTGCCAGAGTTGGCGAAGTTCCGAGTGCAGTATCCGGACATAGACGTCAAGCTGCACACGTCCTTGACGCCGCCGGATTTCGAATGCGAAGACCTGGATGCGGGGATCGTCCTCGGCCGCGGCGATTGGAAGGGGGGGCTGAGCTACATGTTGCTGCGCAACGAGTTGATCCCCGTGTGTTCGCCGGAAAAAGGCAGACGCCTGCGCACGCCGAAGGACCTGGTGGGCGAAACTCTGCTGCATGTCTTTGGCCGTCCCGACGATTGGACGGCGTGGCTGCGCGCCGCCAAGGTCAGGGGTATCGATATCGATCGCGGCATGAAATATGAATCATCGGCGCTGGCCTACGAGGCGGCGCTGGAGGGATATGGCGTCGCCATCGCGCAGAAGGGCCTGATCGACCGGGACTTGCGGGAAGGGCGGCTGGTGGCTCCGTTCGACCTGACGGTGGACCAGGGCGACTACACCTACTACTTCGTCTTGCCGCCCGATGGCTACAAGCGCCGCTCGGCTGCCTTGACCACGTTCCGGCGCTGGGTCCGATCGGTCTCGCTTTCGGCATAGTCCGGCGCCGCATCGCCTTGCTTCGATCAGCTAGTCCGCTGCGCCGCCCTGTTCCATTTTTGGGTTGCTGAGGGCGGTTTTTGATCCTAGTCGGCCCGCGCTGACTTGACTATCGTTACGCGCGGTGCGCGCTCCGGCGCGGATAAGGCCAATCCGCAGGTGCCTGAGTGCGGTTGGCTGCAACGACGAGAACAAGGGGAATCCAATGACAACTTCAAGTACAGATGCGTACAACAGCACGCCAGCATGGGTGGCGAAGGCGCTGGCTTGGCCAGTGACTGCGGGGTTGGGGCGCACGCTGCTGACCTTGCCGTTCTGGTACAGCGGCATCGGCAAGCTGCTGGATTTCCAGGCGGCGACCGAGGAGGCTGCAGGCTTCGGGCTGAGCCCCGCGCCGCTGGTCGCCGCGGCTACCATCGCGGTGCAATTGCTGGGATCCGCCCTGATCATCCTGCGGCGCAGGCCTTGGCTGGGCGCGGGCGCGTTGATTGTGTTCGTGCTGATGGCGATTCCCGTGGCCCATCCGTTCTGGCAGGTTGAAGGCGCGCAGCGGCACTATCAATTGATGTGGGTGGCCGAACACATGGGCCTGATTGGCGGCCTCATGCTGGCCGCCTCCATGGGAGAAAAGAGCCGTTCAGCCGGCCGGCAAGCGGGCTAGACCCGCATGCTGCTATCCATGGGCGGCCTCGTGATAACCGCCGCCCAGTGCGCGGTGCAAGGCGACATCGATCGCGAAGCGCCGGCTGTCCAGCGCCGCCACCACGCGCTTCTGGGTCGCCAGCCGGTCTTCGACGATCAGGACCGATTGGAAATCCGCCGCGCCGCTGGTGTAGCGGGCGCGCGCCAGTTCCCAGGCGCGTTCGAGCATGTCCAGGGATTCCCGCGCGTAGCCGAGCTGTTGGTCCAGCGAGCGGTGGTTAAGGGTGATGCCGGCGATTTCGTTGACGGCCTGCGCTAGCGCCGCGTCGTAGTTGGCAACGGCGGCATCGTAGTCGGCGCGCGCCACGCCATAGGCGGCCTTGCGGCGCCCCGCGTCGAATATCGGCAGGCTGAACGCCGCGCCGACCGAGCCGAAATCCGCGCCGGAACGCAACAGATTGCCGATCCCCAGCGATTGCAGGCCCAGGACCGCGCTCAGGTTGATGTTGGGATAGAAGTCGGCTTGGCGCGCGTCGATCTGGTTGGACAGCGCCTCTACCCGCCAGCGCGCGGCGGTCAAATCAGGGCGCCGTCCCAGCAGGTCTGCGGGCAGGTTGGCGGGCAAACCGGACGCGCGCAGCACGGGGCGGGCGGGGCGGTCTATTTCCAGCGCGGCATCGGGTCCGACACCCAGCAGCGCGCTCAGGCGAAAGCGGGCCAGGCCGATCTGTTCCTCGGACGCCGCCAGTTCGGCGCGCACCGCCGGCGGGCCGGCTTGCGCCTGGCGCAAGTCGGCCTCGGAGTCGTAGCCGGCCTCAAAGCGCATCCGCACCAGGCGTTCGCTGTCCTGGCGGATGCGCAGCACCTCTTGCAGCATGTCGCGGTCGTTGTACAGGCGCAGCAGATCGGCGTACACCGTCGCAATCGCGGTAGACAAGCTCAGTTCGGCGGCGGCGCCGTCCGCCCGCGCCGCGGACAGTTCCGATACGGCGGACGCCAGCAGCGCGCGGTTCTTTCCCCAGAAATCGAATTCGTAGGAGAAATCCAGCGCCGCGCGTGCGCTGTCGTTCCAGCCGCGCAGCGCATCGGACACGGGCGCGCCGGTTTCGGTGCTGGGCTTGGCCTCGGTCATGCCGCCTGTCAGGGCCGCATGCGGATACAGCGCGGCGCCCGCGCCTTGCACGCCGGCCTGAGCGCGCCGGATGCGCGCCTGCGCCACGGCCATCGTCGGCGCTTGGGACAGCGCTTGCGAGATCAAGCGGTCGAGCTGAGCGTCCTGATACTGCTGCCACCATTGCCGCGCCGGCCACGCCGACTGCTCCGCCGCCAGGCTGCGGGCGCTGGCGAGGCTCTGGCCGGACGCCGGCGCGGGCTTGGGACCGAGGTCGGGCGGGGTGACGCAGGCCGATAGCAGCAAAGCCATCGCCAGGCTCAGGGCGGGTGCATGGCGGCGCATGTTCATGCTTGCTCCTTGGCGGCGCAGGTGAAGCCGGGATAGAACAGGCGCAGTGGATTCCAGGACGCCCGCGCCCCCGGACGGGAATCGATGGCGATGGTCGGCACGGCAGACATGCCGGTACCCAGCCGTTCCAGGCCGGGCTGATCCGGGTCCAGCACGATGCGGACCGTGAAGCGGCGCACGATCTTGGTGAAGTTGCCGGTGGCGTTGTCGGGCGGGATCACGGCGAACTCCGAGCCGCTGGCGCCCGCCACGCTCTCCACCGTTGCGCAATAGCGGGCGTCCGGTATGGCGTCGACGCGCACGCTGACCCGGTCGCCGGGGCGGATGCGGGCGAGTTGCGTTTCCTTGAGATTGGCCTCGACCCACAAGTCCCGGGTGGGCGCGACCGCCATCAGGCGGGTACCCACGGCAACGTATTCGCCCGGACGGACATTGCGGCCCGCGACGCGGCCCTCGCGCGGGGCGACCACGGTGGTCGCCGCCAGATCGTTGCGGGCCTTGGCCAGCCTGGCCTGGGCGCTGTCGCGGCTGGCTTGCGCCGCTTCGCGCTGCGCCTGCAGCACGGTCAGTTGCTGTTGCGCGTACTCCGCTTGCGCTTCGTTCTGGGTCAGGGTCGAGGCGGCCCGCACCTGCTCGGCGCTGGCCTGGTCGTAGAGCGCGCGGCTGACGCCGCCTTGTTGGACCAGCGATTGCGCACGGCGGTAATCCGCGAGGTTGCGCGCGGCCTGCGCGCGGGCGGAGGTGACGGTGGCCTGGGCGATGCGTATCTGCGTGGCCTGCAGCGTCTGCTGCGCGCCGATCTGTTCCAGCGTGGCGCTGGCCAAGGCCACCGCGGACTCCGCGTCGGCCACCGCGGCTTGGTAGTCCTTGGGATCTATCCGCACGAGTTGCTGTCCGGCTTCGACCTTGCGGTTGTTCTCGGTATCCACGCTCTGGACATAGCCGCTGACCTTGGTGGCGACATAGGTCAGATCGCCCTTCACATAGGCGTTCTCGGTGCGCTTGTAGGGCGTGGCGCCGTGCCACAGCGCGTAGGCGCCGTAGACCAGGCCGCCCAGGGCCAGGACGATGGCCGAGGCCGCCAGGATGCGGTGGCTGGTGTGCAGGATGACCTGGCGGACGCTGGGCGCAGGCGCGGGAGTGGTTTCGGTGCTCATGGAATGGCCTCTGATCTTCTTAGGCGGTCTTGCTGGAAAGGGATGGAACGGGAACGGGGGGTGCGGGCGCAGCCAGTGGGCTGGGCAGCCTGGGCAGGGCCCACACCAGCACCGCGCCCAGCATCAGCAGGACGGCAGCCAGCAGGAATGCGTCGCCGTAACTCAGGGTGTAGGCCTGCCCCGCGACGCTGCGCGCCAGGCGGCCCAGCGCCGCGCCCTGCGCGCCGCCCGGGTCGGCGACCCAGTTGGCCATGCCGCTGGCGGTCTGGCTCAGGCGCGTGGCGGTCTCGTTGGCCAGTGCGCCCACGCTTTCAATCAACATGGCGGAGTGGTACTTCTCGCGTTCGTTGACCACATGGCTGAACACCGCGATGCCGCTGACCAGGCCCAGCACCCTCGAATAGTTGAAGATGATTCCGCAGGTAGCGCCGTCGGTCTTGCCGATGCCGTAGACCGCAAAGCGCAAGGTCGCAACCGAGAACAGGCCTTGGCCCAGTCCGGCGACCAGCAACGCCGGCGCAAAGTTCTGCGCAGTCCATTCTGGGCTGAGGGAGCCGCTGAGCAGGCAGGCCAGCGCGAACAGGGCCAGGCTGGCGCTGAGCACCAACCGTTGGTCGACGCGCGGCGCCAGCCAGAAAGCGATGGGCAGCGAAACGACCGTACCCAGCGATAGCGGCAGCAGCATCGCGGAAATCTGTTCCAGCCGGAAACCGTGGATGCGCATCAGGTACTGCGGCGCGATCCAGACGGCGAACAGCGTCCCGAAACGGAAAATGATCTGCAGCACGATGGCCCAGCTGAAGGTGGACTTGCGGAAGATGTCCAGGTGCAGCAGCGGGCGGTTTGCCTTGAGCAGGCTGGCCGCGCCCAGACCCAGCCCGACCAGGCCCATCAGCAGACAGGCGCTGATCCACCAGGTTTCAAGCCAGAAATGGCGTTCGCCTTCCGAGATGGCGATGACCAGGGCGCTGAGACTGGCCGAAAGCAGGGCGTAGCTGGGCCAGTCCTTCACTTTGAGATAGTGGATGTCGCCGCGGTCCTGGCGCAGCGCGCGCCGGGCCAGCAGGTAGTACGCCGCGCCCAAGGCGGCCTGGGCCCAGAACAGCATGCGCCAGCCACCCAGCGCCGCGAGTTCGGCCGCCAGCCAGCCCGCCAGGCCGACCCCGATGGATGTGGCCGCGGCAAAGGCCGCCAGGCCGCGCACCTGGTTCCGGCCAGGCGGCAGGGTGGTCATGACCAGCAAGAACATCAGCACGGGCAGCATGCCGCCGAAGAAGCCTTGCGCGAATCGCATGGTCAGGGCCCAGGCCAGGTTCGGCGACAAGGCCACGGCCGCGGACGCCAGCGCGAAACCCAGGCCGGCCCAGCGCATGCTGCGGCCGCGGCCGAAAGCGGCGGCCGAGGTCATCACGATGGGTAAGCAAAAAATCTGGCCCACGTTGTAGATCGTGGTCAGCCATGCGCTCGCGTCGGCGCTGGCGGACAGGCCGCCGCCTATGTCGCCGAGCGCCAGGATGGCGGCCAGGGGAAAGGTGGATCCGATCACCGCGCCTAGCGAGGCGACCGCCAGGGCGTAGAAGCGGCCGGGCAAGGGCGGTGGCGCGGGTAATGAAGGGGCTGACATGGCTTTGTCTATAAATACTAATAGTATCGTTAGGCAAAATATATACTCTCGGTATCGTTAGGACAACCGGAATTCGACGAGAATTGGCAACATCGATGGAACGGTGCAACCCGCAGACGCGATCGACGCCAGCGGGAAGCGTCTGAATAATTTTGGACTCAGGGAGTAGACGTGGCGGAACCCAAGACCCAGAGGCGATCACGCGTGTCGCACGGCGCCGTGCGCAGCGAGGAAACCCATAGCGCCATCATCGAGGCGGCGGCCGCCATTCTTGAGGAGTCCGGCTATGCCGGCTTCACGTTGGACGCGGTCGTCAAACGGGCGGGCTCCAGCAAGCCTTCCATTTACCGCTGGTGGAAGAACAAGGCGGCGCTCATCATCGAGGTGTACGAACGTTCAGGCGAATCCGCCCTGACCACATCGCGCAAGGGCAACTTGCGCGACGAGCTGGCCGACTTCCTGGCCGCATTGTGGAACTGGTGGGGCGGCACGCGGGCGGGTGAGGCGCTGCGCAGCATCGTGGCCGAGGCGCAATCCGATCCGCAGACGCTGGGCCTGCTGCGCGACGAGTTCGTGGACCGGCGCAAGAACAACCTGCGAGTGATCTTCCAGCGCGCCTGCGACAGGGGCGAGCTGCAGTGGAGTCCGGATGTGGAAGCCGCCATGTCCTTGGCGATGGGGACCAGCTGGTTCCACATGCTGACGGGCACACTGGCCGACACGCGCCTGTGCGAGGTTTATGCCGACATGCTGGTCCGGGCCTTGACGGTGTCCCGGGCTAGCTAGCGCCCGCGTCGCCGCTACGCCAGGAACGTCCTGTCGATGTCCTTGATCGTCGCCGTGCCGGCAAGTTTCATGCTGAGCTCCAGTTCGTACTTCAAGGTGTTCAGCACGGACGTCACGCCCGCGGCCCCACCCAAGGCCAGGCCGTACAACACCGGGCGGCCGACGGCGACCCCGCTGGCGCCCATGGCCAGCGCCTTGAACACATGCACGCCACGGCGTATGCCGCCATCGAGATAGACAGGCACCTTGTGGCCGACGGCGTCCACGACCCCGGGCAGCGTCGTGAACGCCCCGGGAACCGAATCCAGTTGGCGCCCCCCATGGTTGGACACCTGGACGGCGGCCGCGCCGGCATTGACGGCGTCCTTTGCATTGCCGGGCGATTGAATGCCCTTGACCACGACGGGCAGGCCCGACTCGCGGGCGATGAACTCCAGGTCCTTGAAATCCAGATCGCGCTTGAAGATCGTGAACAGCTCGGCCAGCGTCGCGCCCGCAGGCGCGTTGGGGACGTTGGGGAATGGCAGGGAGGCCGGAAATTTGAAGCCCGTGCGGCGGTCCGATTCGCGGTTGCCCGACCACTCCAGATCCACCGTGAAAACAATGGCCGTCGCGCCCATGGCCTTGGCCCGCGCGATCAATTCGCGGTTCACACCCATGTCCTTGGTGAAATACAGCTGGAACCACTTAGGGCCGCGACTGACCTTGGCCATCTCCGACAACGGGACGTTGGCCAGCGTCTGGGCGGTGAACAGCGCGCCGGCATCGGCCGCGCCTTTCGCGGTGCCCAGTTCCGCTGAGGCGTGGGCCAGGCCGTGCGCGGCCATGGGGGGCACGAAGATCGGGATTTCGACCTTGGACCCGAGCAACTCGGTCCGGGTGTCGGGTTGCTTCACCCCGGCCAGATAGCGCGGCATGATCGCGTGATCGTCGAACGAGCGCACGTTTTCGCGCAAGGTCCATTCGTCGCCGGAACCGCTGCTGATGTAGCTGAACTGCGGAACGGGGATGAGTTTCCTGGCCTCTTCCTCGAGGTCATGGAGATTGATGATGTCCAGCTTTCTTTCGGCGCTGCCTGCCTTGTAAACGCCAGCGCCAGCGGGGGCTGCCTGTGCGGCAGAGGCAGGCGAGGCCGAAGCCGCCAGGAGGCCGCCCGCCATCATGCTCAGGCTGCCGATCATCATTTCACGTCTGGAAGTTTGCATGTTCTCTACTCCGCCGGTTGGGGTGAGCCCGCCGGCAACATCTCTTGGTCCGGATTACGCCTGGCGCGAACACGTCCACGCCGAAATCGCTACGCTTTCAGCGGGTGCTGAAGACGTCCTATAAGCTTAAGCAGCAGGACATTGGTGAGGTAGTGGCTAATAATTGATCTGACTGTCCTGATTTTGTATCTAATTGGCAGCACCATCGTGGGATGACATGCCATCTGGCGGTGCAAATCTGTGCCGATGACTCGGGGCAGAACCCATGCTGCACACAAATCTACAAAACTATAAATATCTTTATTGTAGAAAAAATATATAAATTGGTAGAATTGCCGCCGAGGCCGCGAAGACGGCCCCGAGCGGCCGCCGGCCGCGTTTCTGGAGACCAAGAGTGAAAAGCTTTTCCGCGATCGTCCTGGCGGTTGGCCTGGCATGCGCAACGTCAGTACCGGCTGCCAGCCCGCCGCCTCCGAATGTGCTCATCATCCTGGCCGACGACCTGGGCTACAACGACATCCAGCCTTTCGGCCAGGACGTGATCCAGACTCCTGCGCTCAAGCAGCTGGCGCAGGAAGGCATGCGCTTCACCAATTTCCACGTCAACCCGACCTGCTCGCCGACCCGCGCGCAGTTGCTTACCGGGGTGGACAACCACTTGGCAGGCATGGGCGCCATGGGCGAGTACCACATCCCCGAGATGGACAAGCATCCCGGCAATTACATCGGTTCGCTCAACGACCGGGTCAACACGCTGGCCGAAGTGCTCAAGGAGCGCGGCTACGCGACCTTCATGGCGGGCAAGTGGCACCTGGGCGGCAAGCCGGAGCAGTTGCCGGGGGCGCGCGGATTCGAGCGGTCCTTCGCCCTGATCAACCCAGGAGGCAGCCACTGGGACAACAAGGGTTTGTTGGCGGTGCAGCCGCGCACCCGCTTTGTCGAGGACGACAAGACGGTGGCGCGCGACACGGGCGAGTTCTCGTCCAATCTCTATACCGACCGTTTCGTCGACTACATCAAGGCCGCCCAGCAGGCAGGCAAACCGTTCTTCGGCTATCTGGCGTTCCAGGCCGTGCACGACCCCTTGCATGCGCCGGAGGCCGACATCGCCAAGTACCGGGGCAAGTTCGCGGAGGGCTACGACGCGCACCGCAAGCGGCTGTTCGAGAACATGCAGCGCCTGGGCGTCATTCCCGCCGGCACGCGCATGTCCGCGCCGGCGCCGCTGTTCACACCCTGGAAGGACCTGGTGCCAGAGGAGCGCGCCCGGCAGGAACGCGTCATGGAGATCTACGCCGGCATGGTGGACAACCTGGACAGCAATGTCGGGCGCGTCATCGACCAGCTCAAGCGCAGCGGCCAGTATGAGAACACGGTGATCTTCTTTTTCTCGGACAACGGGCCTTCAGCCGCATACATGGATTTCTATCCAGGCAATGCCGACGGCAGCTGGATCGCCAAGGAGTTCGATACCTCGTTCAAGAACATGGGCGCGCCCGGATCGTTCGCCGGCGTGGGTCCGGGCTGGGCTTATGCCAGTTCCGCGCCCTTCAAGCTTTTCAAGCTGGTCATGACCGAAGGCGGCACGATTTCGCCGCTGATCGTCAAAGCGCCCATGGTGGCCAAGCCCGGCGCGATGAATGACGGCTACCTGGGCGTGGAGGACATCTACCCGACGGTGACGGCCATGATGGGCGCCGCGCGCGGCGAAACGCGCCAGGGCGTGCCGCTGGAGCCGCTGAAGGGCGAGTCGTTCCTGAAGGTGCTGGACGGCAGCGCGGCGTCGGCGCGCGGGCCGGACTTCGAGCGGGGCGCCGAGCTGTTCGGGAACAAGGAGTACCGGATGGGAAAGTGGAAGCTGAGCTGGCTGCCCGAGCCCTTCGGCAGCGCCGGCTGGCAACTCTACGATACCGATGCGGACCGCGGCGAAACCGAAGACCTGGCAGCCAGGCACCCGGAACTTGTCAGGGAAATGGCGGCCAAGTACGAAGCCTGGAGCAAGGCCAATCGCGTCATCCAATGGGATGCGCAATACCTGGCGGACCAGCTCTTCAACTACTTCGACTGGCGCAAGGGCATGCCGCGCCAGATCGTCGATCAACACTAGCCGGCCATGTTTTCGATGAAACGCGCATGGGTCGCGGCGGCGCTGCTGTCCGGGTTTGCCGCGGCGGGGGCGTATCTGCTGCCGGCCGCGGCGCCGCAGGCAGGGCAACTGGGCGATGGCCGCCATGGGCCCGCCGGCATGGTGTGGATTCCGGCCGGCGATTTCCTGATGGGCAGCGACAGCCCGCGCTCGCAGGCCAATGAGCGGCCGGCCCACCCGGTGCGCCTGGCCGGATTCTGGATCGATCGCGACCACGTGACGAACCGGGACTTCGCCAGGTTCGTGGCCGCGACCGGCTACCTGACCACGGCGGAGCGGGCGCCTGACTGGGAGACGATCCGCGTGCATCTGCCGGCGGGTACGCCGCGTCCCGCAGGACTGGCGCCAGGCGCGCTGGTGTTCGTGGGCAGCAGCAAGCCCGTGGACCTGAACGACTATGCGCGCTGGTGGCGTTTCGCGCCGGGCGCCAGTTGGCGTCATCCGCAGGGGCCGGGCTCGGACATCGCCGGCAAGGACGAGCATCCCGTCGTGCAGGTGTCGTACGAGGACGCCCAGGCGTACGCGGCCTGGGCAGGCAAGCGCCTGCCGACCGAGGCCGAATGGGAATATGCGGCCCGCGGCGGCCTGGAACAGGCGGACTTCGCCTGGGGGGCGAACTTGCGGCCCGACGGCAGGCTGATGGCGCGCACCTGGGACGCGAGCCTGGCGTTTCCGCTGCAGTCGCCCAAAGTCATGCCGGGCACCGAACCGGCCGGCAGCTATCCGGCCAATGGCTACGGCGTCCGCGACATGGCGGGCAATGCCTGGCAGTGGGTGGCCGACTGGTATCGCCCGGATGCATTCCGCCTGCAATCGCAGGAGCGGCGGGTGGGCAATCCCGCCGGACCCGCCGCTCCCTACGACCCCGCCATGGTCAGGCCCGAGGCGCCCAAGCGCGTCATCCGCGGCGGTTCGTTCCTGTGCAGCGAAGATTATTGCGAAGGCTACCGGGTCAGCGCGCGGCAGGGGCAGGATCCCTACAGCAGCGCCTCCAACGTCGGGTTCCGGATGGCGTTGAGCGCCGCGGACTGGCAGCCGCAAAAGCCCTAGCGCCCTAGCGCCCTAGCGTGCTAGCGCGAGTTCGCCAGGCGATCAGCGTGTTCCAGCACCAGGGCGGTGGTGACGCGCAGATGCTCGGACAGCAGGGCGCAAGCAAGGTCGGCGTTCTTGGCGAGGGCGGCCTTGGCGATGGCTTCGTGTTCGGCCTGCACGTCGCGGGCGTCGGCCTCCGCCGGCCCCATGACCGACAGGTTGCGGTAACGCGCGGTCTGCTGGCGCAGGATCAAGGAAAACCGCATGCTCCAGCGCGAGGGGCAGGCCGACAGCAGGGCTTCGTGGAAGGCATCGTGCGCGAGTTCCCACGCGGGATTCAGGCCGGCGGGATCCGCCAGCATCATCGTTTGGCGGTTCAGCCGGTGCAGGGCCGCCAGCACCCGGCCTTCCCATTCAATGTCGCCATTGGCGATGGACGCGCGCAAGGCGTCGGATTCGATGCGCTGGCGGGTTTGGGTGATATCCAGCAGTTCTTCCCGGGACGTGCGGCTGACGCTGAAGCCGCGCTGGTCCTCGGCATTGACGAAGCCGGTGGTGGCCAGGCGCGAAAGCGCCTCGCGCAGCGGGTTCACGCCCGTGCCGTAGCGCAGCGCCAGTTCCTTCAGCTTGAGCTTGGAGCCTGGCAGCAGCCGGCCGGCAATGATGTCTTCCTGGATGGCGGTGGTGAGCACCGACGCCTGCGTGGGTTGCTGCGTGGCATGGCCAGGGGCGTGGTCGGCGGCGAGCGGCTGAGGCATGGAAAGAACAGATCCGGGTTGGGCACCCGAATTTTACGCGCCGGGCGCAAAATCGACAAACCAATAAATATATATTTTTATTGATTTGTAGATAAAAATGCCTATACTGATCCGCAGGTTGGACCGGCATGCCGCAGCGTCCATCCCGCCTGATCCCGGCGCCCGGCCCGCGGATGCGGGCGCGGCGCTTCATCGCTCATCAAGGACGATTAGCTCATCATGAAATTCATACGCTTTTCCCACGGCAACGAGCAGCATCTCGGCATCCAGGAAGGCGACCAGGTGGTCAGCCTAGGACAGCACGAACTGCTGGACCTGTTGCGGCAAAAGGCGGACCTCTCCGCATTTGCCCGCCAGGGGGCGGCTTCCGGCAAACGTTTCGCCCTGAAGGACATCCAGTACCTGCCGCCACTGGCCAATCCTGGAAAGATCATCTGCATCGGCCTGAACTATTCGGATCACACCGCCGAAAGCAAATTCGAGCAGCCCGCGTACCCCACGGTGTTCAACCGCTTCAATAGCAGCCTGATCGCGCATGAGCAGCCCATGATCCGCCCCAAGTCCTCCGATTCCCTGGATTACGAAGGCGAGCTGGCCGTGGTGCTGTCAGGGGGCGGGCGCTACATCAGCAAGGAGGATGCGCTCAAGCACGTGGCGGGCTACTCGGTCTTCAACGACGGTTCGGTGCGCGAGTACCAGTTCAAGTCGCCCCAATGGACGGTGGGCAAGAACTTCGACGGCACCGGCGGATTCGGTCCGGCGCTGGTCACCGCGGACGAATTGCCGCCGGGCGGCGCAGGCCTGGCGCTGGAAACCAGGCTGAACGGCAAGGTGGTGCAGTCGGCCAACACGCGCGACATGATTTTCGACGTGGCCACCCTGATTTCGCTGCTGAGCGAAGCGTTCACGCTGGAAGCGGGCGACGTCATCGTGGCCGGCACGCCGTCGGGCGTGGGCTGGGCGCGCGAGCCGCGCCTGCTGATGCAGGACGGCGACGTCTGCGAAGTGTCGATCGAAGGCGTGGGCACGTTGCGCAACCCCATTGCCTTGGAGCGCTAGCGCCTGCCGCCGGGCAAGAACAGCATTGGATACCGCCAGAGGCCGGCCGTACCGGCCCTGGCAGGAATATGGAGAGAGACATGAAGGAAATCGAGATCCCCGTCCTCGTGGTCGGGGCCGGGCCTGCCGGCCTGGCGGCGACGGCCCTGCTGGCCAAGTACGGCATCCAGACCCTGGCCATCACGCGTTACCCGGGCACCGCCAACTCGCCGCGCGCGCACATCACCAACCAGCGCACCATCGAAGTGATGCGCGACCTGGGCATCGAGGACCGGGTGCGGGCGCAGGCCACGCCCAACGCGCTGATGCTGAACAACGTCTGGGCCACCAGCTTTGCGGGCAAGGAGCTGGCGCGCCTGCAAACCTGGGGCGGCGGGGACCAGCGCCGCGGCGATTATGACAAGGCCAGCCCCTGCGCCATGTGCAATATCCCGCAGCACCTGCTGGAGCCCATCATCCTGACGGCGGCGCGCGAGCACGGCGCGCAATTCCTGTTCAACACCGAACTCAAGACCATCAGCCAGGATGCGGACGGCGTGGTCGCCGAGATGGTGGACACGATCAGCGGCGAGGAAATCCGCGTCCGCGCCCAGTACGCCGTGGGCGCCGACGGCGGCAATAGCCTGGTGGCGAAACAGCTGGGCTTCGAATTCGATGGAGAAATGGGCCTGGGCGCGGCCATCAGCTGCTGGCTGGAAGTGGACCTGACGCCCTATGTGCAGCACCGCCCCGGCGTCCTCTACTGGATGGCCGAGCCGGGCAACAGCTATTGGTTCGGCAGCGGCACCTTTGTCTGCGTGCGGCCCTGGAACGAATGGATCATGCTGTCCATGTACGACAAGTCCAAGGGCGAGCCGGACCTGAGCGAGGACGCCATCGTGGCGCGCGCGCGCGCGGTGATCGGAGTGCCGGACATTCCCGTGAAGGTGAAGTCGGCCAATAAATGGCAGATCAACCATATCGCCGCGCGCGAAATGGGCAAGGGCAGGGTGTTCCTGGCGGGCGATGCCGCGCACCGCCACCCGCCGGCCAACGGCCTGGGCACCAACACCTCGATCCAGGATGGCTTCAACCTGGCCTGGAAGCTGGCCCTGGTCCTGAAGGGGCAGGCCGGTGCGGGCCTGCTCGACACCTACAGCCATGAGCGTCAGCCTGTCGCGCGTGGCGTGGTGGACCGGGCCATGAAGTCCGTGAACGACATGAAGGCCATCGCCGATGCCATCGGTTTCACGCCGGGTCAATCGGCGCAGGACGGCTGGGCCAATCTGGACGAGCTTTTCAGCGATAGCGACCGCGGCCGCGAGCGCCGGGCGCAGCTGGACGCGGCCGTGGCACTGCAGAACTACCAGTTCAACTGCCATGGCGTCGAACTCGGCCAGATGTATGCGTCTTCAGCCATCGTGCCCGATGGCAGCGCGCGCCGCCCGTCCGAACGCGACAGTGAGCTCTATCACCAAGCTACGACCTTCCCGGGCGCGTCCTTGCCGCATGCCTGGTTGGAACAAGGGCAGCGCCGTATTTCCACGCTGGATCTGGCTGGACATGGGCGCTTCGCCCTGCTGGTCGGACGTACGGATCCGGTCTGGCGCACAGCCGCAGCGCAAGCCGCCTCTGCATTGGGCATCGACATCGCCGTGTACAGCATCGGGGCGGGTTGCGAGGTGCTGGACATCTACGGCGACTGGGCGCGGTTGCGCGAGGTGTCGGAGTCCGGCTGCCTGCTGGTGCGCCCGGATCGCCATGTCGCCTGGCGCAAGCTGGCCGCGCCGGATGAGCATCAGGCGGCGGCGGAATTGCTGGACGCCTTGCAAGGCATACTGGGCCGTCAGGCCCGCGCCGGCCTGGGCGCACGCGCCGTGGCCGAAGCCGCTTTGTCCTGAGCGGACACCGTTCCTAGGGAGACTGAGCCATGTCCTTCAACAAAGCCAACGCCGCGCGCTACGGCGTGCATTCCATCGATCATTTCGCCTTGATCGTGCCCGACCTGGCGGAAGCCGAGAAATTCCTGACGGCGTTCGGCCTGGACGTCCGGCCGGCTGCGGGCGGGTTGGAATTGCGCTGCGCGGGCGACCAGCATTGCTGGGCGCGCATCGCGGGCGAAGGTCCCAAGCGTCTGGCGTATCTGAGCCTGAACTGTCATGGCGATGAGTTCGAGGCTATCAAGGCGCAGGCCTACGCCCAGGGCGCGCGGCCAGCGGCGGCGGCTCCGGGCGCCGCCGCTGCCGACGAGGGCTTCTGGTGCCTGGACCCCGACGGCAATCTGCTGCAGATCAAGGCCGGGCCCAAGACCACCCCGCATACCAAGAGCCGCAATGCGTGCGTGCAGATCGCGCCCGGCCAGCGCGGGGCGCTGGGCCGGTCCGTCAGGGCCGCGGTCAGTCCGACGCGGCTGTCCCACGTCCTGCTCTTCACCACGGATCTGGAGCGCAGCCTGGCGTTCTACGCCCAGGCTTTGGGCCTGTACCTGTCGGACCGCTCGCGCGATATCGTCGCCTTCATGCACGGACGGCACGGCTCGGACCATCATCTGCTGGCCTTCGTGCAGGACCGCGCGCCCGGGTGGCACCATAGCGCGTGGGACGTGCCGGGCATCGAAGAGGTCGGCAGCGGTTCCGAGCAGATGCGGGCCGCGGGCTATCCGGAGGGCTGGGGCGTGGCGCGCCACACGCTGGGTTCGAACTACTTCTACTACGTGCGCGACCCCTGGGGATCGTTCTGGGAGTACTCGGCCCACATCGACTACGTACCGGCCGGATACGACTGGCCGGCCGGAGACTATCCGCCAGAGGATGCGCTCTACATGTGGGGACCGGAAATGCCGGAGTACTTCATCCGCAACACCGGCTAGTCCTCCTGCAGCCGCCCGAAGCGCTCCGCCAGATAATCCACCAGCGCCCGGACCGACGACAGCAGGCCGCGCCGCGAGGGGAACACGGCGTGTATCAGTTCGCGGCGCGGCGCCCAGTCCGGCAGTAGCCGGACCAGCTGTCCCGCCTGCAGCTGTTCCCGCACCATCAACGTGGGCAGTTGCACCACGCCGACGCCGGCCATCGCCGCGTTGCGCAAGGCGATCATGTCGGTGGTGATCATCCTGGGGGCGAGCGAGACCGTGGCCTGCTGGCCGTCCTGCTTGTACAGCTCCAGGCGATAGGCCTGGTTGGGCGCGCCCAGCGCCAGGCTGGGCCAGGCGCCCAGGTCGTCCGGCGTTGCCGGCTGGCCGCATTCGGCGGCCAGCGCGGGGCTCGCGACCAGGCTCTGCCCGCGATCCGCCAGTACGCGCATGACCAGGTCGCTGTCCTCCAAGGGAGGCGGCCGCACGCGTATCGCCACGTCGACGGCCTCGCCCAGCACGTCGACCCGGCGGTTGGTGGCCTCCAGCTGTATCACCACGCGCGGGTACTTCAGCATGAAATCCGCCAGCATCCCGCCCACATGGGTATGCAGCAAGGCGATCGGGCAGGTCAGCTTGATGACGCCGCGCGGTTCGACCTGGGCCGCGTCTATCACTTCCTGCGCGGCCTCGGCTTCGGCCAGCATGGCCTTGCAGCGTTCGTAATAGGTCTGGCCGATATCTGTGACCATGAAGTGCCGGGTCGAACGCTGGATCAGCCGCACGCCCAGGCGTTCTTCCAACAGGGCCAGCCTGCGGCTGAGGCGGGACTTGGGCATGCCCAATGCGCGTCCGGCCGGCGCGAAGCCCTGGTGCTCGACGGTCTGCACAAAATAGAAAAGATCGTTGAGATCCTGCATCGCGTTCCTTTACATCCAAAAATAGGACTCTGATAACAAAAAAAGGGTCTTTCGCCAATTTTGTTCTATTTTTATTATTTGTGCAGCCATAAGGCTTCTGATTCGGCACACCGCCATCGATTTTCAATCAAGGAGTACACCATGTCTGCACCCGCCAACTTCAACGGCCAGCGTCCCGTCATCGATCCCGCCGACGCCGTCATGCTGCTGATCGACCACCAAAGCGGTTTGTTCCAGACCGTGGGCGACATGCCCATGCCCGAGCTGCGCGCTCGCGCCGGCGCGCTGGCTTCTATGGCGACGCTGACCAAGATGCCCGTCATCACCACCGCTTCCGTGCCGCAAGGTCCGAACGGCCCGCTGATTCCCGAAATCCACGCCAACGCGCCGCATGCGCAGTACATAGCGCGCAAGGGCGAGATCAATGCCTGGGACAATCCCGAGTTCGTCGCCGCCGTGAAGGCCACCGGCCGCAAGACGCTCATCATCGCCGGGACCATCACCAGCGTGTGCATGGCGTTCCCGGCCATCAGCGCGGTCGCCGACGGCTACAAGGTATTTGCGGTGATCGACGCCTCGGGCACCTACACCAAGATGGCCCAGGAAATCACGCTGGCGCGCGTGGTGCAGGCGGGCGTGGTGCCGATGGACACGGCCGCCGTCGCTTCCGAGCTGCAGAAGACCTGGAACCGCGAAGACGCCATGCAGTGGGCCGAGGTCTACACCAAGGTGTTCCCGGCCTACCAGCTGCTGATCGAAAGCTATGCGAAGGCGCAGGAAGTGGTGAAGAACAACGAAGCGCTGGATTCGCAACGCTGATCCGCTATGCAACCTTGCGGCCGTCCGGGCCTTGAGGCCCGGATCAGGCCGCCACGCCATGCCGCTCGGCAATGCGCAGCAGCAAGGCTTCCAGTTCCTGGAGTATGGGCCGGTGGTCGTCCACCCGCCGCACCAGGGCCGAGGGCATGGCGGGCAGATCTATCTCCACGAAAGCGATCTCGGGCGTCGCGTAATAGCTGGCGGCGCGCTTGGTCAGCATCAGCAGGCCCTCGCGCGTGTTCACGGCGGCGATGCCTTCGCGGATCGTGCGCACCACGGGGCCGTCGCCGATGGGCTTGCCCTTGGGGGTATGGCGGGGAAAGTGGTAGTCCTGCCATTCCTGGTTGACCGATCCCGGCACCATGCGCACCAGGCGTTCCTCGGCCAGCAGTTCGGGGTCCAGCAGGGTCGCGGCGGCAAACGGGTGGTCCAGCGGGACGCACAGCATGCGTTGGTCCCGCAACACGATGGGCCCGTGGCACAGGCCGTCCGCGCCCAGCGGCAAACGGCAGAACGCCACATCGACCGAGCCGTCCGCCACCGCCGCATAGTGGGTGACGTAGGTCAGTTCCACGAACTCCAGTTCCACGTTGGGATGCGCCGCCTTGAATTCCGAGACCAGGGGCCGGTATAGCTCGTAGAAGCCGCCGCCCAGGAAGCCGATGCGCAGATGGCGCGGCTTGCCCGCGGCCTGGCGCTTGCAGTCGTCCAGCGCGGCTTTCAGCATGATGACGGCCGGCCCCGCGCCCAGTTGCAGGGTTTCGCCCAGCGGCGTCAGCGCGACCCGGCGGCTGCTGCGCTCGAACAAGGGGGCGCCCAGCGTTTTCTCCAGGGCCTTGACCGCCTCCGACACGGAAGACTGGCTCATGTGCAACGCTTCCGCCGCGCGGCCGAAATGCAGCTTGTCCGCGACGGCCAGAAAACAATCGAATTGGCGTAGATCCATGGCTGCGGGGCACCTCGGCGGGGAGATTGGTGGCTGCTTTATCAATCGGAATAGACGATTGATTGTATGAATAATAGCGCTTGTTCGAGCGTGGCCCGATGGGCAGAATTCGACCTGTTCACACAAGCTTAGCTCATTGATGAGCGATAAGGAGACAGGCATGAGTTCATCTATGCCAAACAGGTCAGATCCAAAAGGATCGGCAGAGCCGATTGAATTCATGGTGGAGGGGGATCTGGTCCGCGGCACCTTCTACCTGCCGCGGGACGCCGCCGGCCCGGTGGCCGCGGTCGCGCTCGCGCACGGCTGGTCCATGGTGGCGGGCGGAGACCTGGAGGAGTACGCGGCGGCGGTGGTGGCCCAGGGCCTGGCCGCGCTGACCTTCGACTTCCGCCATCTCGGCCGCAGCGAGGGCATGCCGCGCCAGGAGATCGATCCGCAACGGCAGATCCAGGACTTCCGGTCCGCCATTTCCTATCTGCGCCGGCGCCCGGAAGTGGACCGCGAACGCATCGGCATCTGGGGCAGCAGCTATAGCGGCGGCCACGCCTTGACGGTTGCGGCGATCGACCGGCGCGTCAAATGCGTGGTCAGCCAGGTCCCCACCACCAGCGGCTTTTCGGCCGCGCAACGGCGCGTGCGCTACGACAAGGCGCAGGCGCTGCAGGCCGCGTTCGAAGCCGACCGCGAGGCTCGCGACGTGGGCCAGCCGCCGGCCACGCTGCGCATGGTCGACGCCGACCCCGACGCGGCGGTCGCCTATCCAGGTCCGGATTCCTACAACTACATGACCGGCGAAGCGCGCCGCTGCCCGGCATGGGTCAACGAAGTCACGCTGCGTTCGCTGGAGCTGGCCCGCGCCTATGAGCCCGGCATGTACGTGCGCCGCATCGCGCCCACGCCGCTCCTGATGATCGTCGCCACCGGCGACGGCCTGACGCCGGCCGATCTGCAGCAGGACGCGTTCAACGCGGCGCACCAGCCCAAGGAGTTGCTGCTGCTGCCTGGCGGCCACTACTCGGTCTACACGGAACACTTCGAACGCACCAGCAGCGCCGCGGCCAACTGGTTCGCGCAGCATCTCGCTTGAGACAAGCACGGATAAAAAAATGACGACGACAATAATGATGGAGACACAGGACCGCCAACGCCGCCACGCTTCGTTGCGCGCGGCGGCCGTGGGCAATGCCCTGGAGTGGTTCGACTGGACTTTGTACGGCACGTTCTCGGCCTACCTGGCGATGAACCTGTTCGATCCGTCCGACCGCGGTTCGGCGCTGCTGGCCACGCTCGCCGTGTTCGCCGGTGGCTTCCTGGCGCGGCCGATCGGCGGCTGGCTGTTCGGCCGCATCGGCGACCGCTACGGCCGCAAGTTCACGCTGGTCCTGACCATGTGCCTGCTGGCGTTGACCAGCCTGGCGATTGCGCTGCTGCCCACCTATGAGCAGGCAGGCGTGATGGCTTCGGTGCTGCTGTTCATCTGCCGCCTGATGCAGGGGCTGGCGCATGGAGGCGAGTCCGGCGTCGCCTATACCTACGTAGCGGAAATCGCGCCGCCCGCCAAGCGTGGCTTGTGGTCCAGCTCGGTGTTCGTCAGCGTCACCATCGGCGTCATGGCGGCCACCGCGCTGGCGGCGTTGCTGACTTCCTGGCTGGGCAAGCCGGCGATGGAAGCCTGGGGCTGGCGCGTGGGCTTCGGCGTGGGCGCGCTGCTGGGCGTCTATGCGCTGTTCCTGCGCCGCAGCGCCAGCGAGAGCGAGGTGTTCGAACACAGGACGGAGCAGGGCGGCGCGCAAAAGGTATCGGCCCGCCAGGCCCTGAAGATCGCGCGCAACATCGTGATGATCGCCGCCGCGTCCAACGCTACCTACTACACCTGGGTCACGTTCGCGCCGGCCACTGCCATCGCCACCAAGGGCATGGATCCTGCCGGGGCCTACACGGCCAGCCTGATCGCGCAGCTGGTGTGCCTGCTGTGGCTGCCGGTGTGCGGCTGGCTGGCCGACCGCTACGGCCGCAAGCCCATGGTGATGGCCTTCGGCCTGGGTGTGGCGCTGGCGGTGTTCCCGGTATCGCACATCGTGACCGACCAGCCCTGGACCCTGTTCGTGGGGCAACTGATCGGCCTGCTGGTCTGGGCGCTGCTGGCGGCGATCTTCCCGGCGGTGGTGGCCGAGCAGGTGCCGACCAGGGCGCGCGCCATGGGCGTGGGTTTCATCTCATCGCTGTCGGTCGCGATCTTCGGCGGCACGGCGCCCTACATCAATGCCTGGCTGGGCGCCCAGGGACTGGACTGGGTCTATACGGCCTACGTGGGGGCGCTGGGGCTGATGGCTTTCGCGGGCGCCTTCCTCATCAAGGAAACGGCGGGCATGGACCTGAACGACATTCGCCTGCCGGGCGAGGAGGCGGGCGCGACCGCCGGCAACAAGCCCGCCAAGCGCGCGGCATTCAACTGAACTTTCATACATCCATCATCACATGAGCAATATGAACTATCCGGATCTGGCAGGAAAAATCGCGGTCGTCACGGGCGCCGGCGGCGGGATCGGGCGCGCCATGGCGGCGGCGTTCCGCCAGCAGGGAGCGACCGTGGTCGCCACCGACCTGAACCTGGAAGCGCTGTCCGGCGTGGACGCGGATTGCCGCGAGCTGGACGTGACCCAGGCGCAGGCGGTGCGCGAGCTGGCCGACGCGGTGGCCGCGCAATATGGCGCGCTGGACGTGTGGATCAATAATGCCGGCTTCATGGCCCGCATGCCCGCCCTGGACCTGGACGAGGCCGCATGGCAGCGCACCATGGACATCAATCTCAAGGGTACGTTCTTCGGCGCCCAGGCGGCCGCGCGGCACATGATCGCGCAAGGCAGTGGCGCCATCATCAACCTGTCCAGCTATGCCGGCGTCAAGCCGCGCCCGAACTGCGCCGACTATGCCGCCGCCAAGGCCGGCGTGGCCCACCTGACCCAATGCCTGGCGCTGGAATGGAGCCCCAAGGGGCTGCGCGTCAACGCCATTGCGCCCGGATTCATCGAAACGCCGATGAGCAGCTGGATGCACGGCGACGCCGCCACCTATGCCGCATACGTCGAACGCCTGCCCGTGCAGCGCGTCGGCCAACCGTCGGAGATCGCCGATGCGGCGCTCTACCTGGCCTCGCAGGCTTCCGCCTATGTCACGGGCCACGTGCTGATGGTTGATGGCGGAGTCTCCAAGACATGAGGACCGGGAACGGCATGGAATCGTATTGGGCCGGCAAGGCTGCGGTCGTCACGGGCGCGGCGCGGGGGCAGGGCGCTGCCGAGGCGCTGCGCCTGCTGCAGGCGGGCGCGACCGTCTACGCGCTGGACGTCCTGCCTGATGGCGATGCGAACTGGACGGACTTGCGCGCGGCGGCCGGCGCCGATGCCGGGCGGCTGCGTATCCGCGTGGCGGACGTGGCCAGCGAATCCGATTGGCTGGCGCTGGCCGACGAGATCGCGGAGTCGGGCGTGCCGCTCTATGGCCTGGTCAACAACGCGGGGGTGACCCTGCGCAAGACCGTGACCGAGACCACGCACGCGGAATGGCGGCGTCTCCTGGACATCAACCTGGACGGGCCTTTCCTCGCGATCCGCAACCTCGCCCGGCTAATGCCGGAGGGCGCCGCCATCGTCAATACCTCGTCGACGGCCGGGCTCACGGGCTATTTCAGCGCGGCCTACACCGCCAGCAAGTGGGCCTTGCGCGGCCTGACGCGGGCGGCATCGCTGGAACTGGCGGGGCGCGGCATACGCGTCAACACCGTATGCCCGGGCCTGGTGGAAACGCCGATGATCATGCAGCCCAACGCCGTGCATGATGCCGCACGGGCGCGCCTGTTCTATGAAGGCAACCGCGATGCGACGCCGCTGTCGCGCGGCGCGGACGCCGACGAGATCGCGGCGGCGGTGATGTTCCTGTTGGGACCGGAGGCTTCGTTCATTACCGGCGCGGACCTGCCGGTCGACGGCGGCATGACGGGAGGGGGCGTGTACTGGCGGATCGGCAAGTCCACCGGCAACCTGTAGCGGCAGTCCCGGGCGCAGGCCCGGGACTGGTCCAGACGCAGGGCGCTGGAGGCTTAGTGCTTGTCGCCGTAGATGTTGCCGGCTATGCCGCCGGCGGCGGCGCCGATGGCGGCTCCGGTCCAGCCGCTGCCGCCTGCGATGGCGGCGATGCCCGCGCCGGCGGCGGCGCCTATGGCCGCGCCCGACAGCGTGCCTTGCTGCTTGGAACTCATGTTGGTGCAGGCAACCAGCGACCCCATCATGAGGCCTATGGCAATCGATCGGATGACTTTCATGGCTGACTCCTAGCGGGCGCGCTTGGCGGGAGTGGCGGGAGTGGCCGGCGCGGCTGGCGCCGCGGGCGCGACGATTTCGAACCAGAGCGTTTCGACCACGGGCCGGTCCATCCTGCTCGGATTGGCCGCATACCAGCTATCCAGGCTTTCGCGCACGGAGTCCAGCGTGTGGCTCTGCAAGCCCTTGGCGAAGCGGGGGATCAGCGTCTGGTTGGCCGCTGGCGCGCGGCGTTGCTGATAGGCTTGCTCCACTTGGATGAGGTTGGCCATGCCCAGCAGATAGGCCTTTTTCAGGTTTGCGTCGGACTCCGTCCATTGTTTCCCGGTGATGATGGGCGCGGGATCGGAAGGCGCGGCCACCACCGGCGCGGCGGCCAGCAATGACAGCGCCAGCGCTGCCGGACCTAACAGGTGTTTCACTTTCATCGCATCGCTCCTTGGTGGAACAAAAGATAGAAAAACAACCCAATGACGCCATTCGCGCCGCGCGCTTGCAGAGGCCAGACGGCGGGCGACATCGATCAATTTAGGCTCGAAAGCAAGCCGGCGCAAGAGGCGCGGCGGGCGCAGTCAGATTCCCAGATAGGCCTGCCGCACCTTGGGATCGGACAGCAGCGATTGCGCCGGTCCCGAAAGCGCGATGCGGCCGGTCTCCATCACATAGCCGCGGTCTGCGGCCGTCAGCGCCAGGTGGATGTCCTGTTCCACCAGCAGCACCGTGACGCCTTCCTGGCGGATGTCGCCCAGCACGCCCATCAGTTGTTCGACCACCACCGGCGCCAGGCCCAGGCTCATTTCATCGATCATCATGAGCGCCGGCGCGGCCATCAATGCGCGCGCCATGGCGCACATCTGCTGTTCGCCGCCAGACATGCTGCCGGCAAGCTGGCGGCGCCGTTCCGACAGCCGCGGAAAGTAGGCGTAGACGCGGTCCAGGTCGCGCGCGACATCTGCCTTGCCGCTGCGGCGGTAGGCGCCCATGAGCAGGTTGTCCTGCACCGTCATGCGGTCGAACAGCTGGCGTCCTTCGGGCACTTGCACCATGCCGCAGGCAAAGGCCTCGTCCGGCGTGGAGCGGGACAGTTGCCGGCCGTCCATCACGATGCTGCCGGTGCAGGGCAGCACCCGCGACAGCGCCCGCAGCATGGTGGTCTTGCCGGCGCCGTTGCTGCCCACCAGGGCCACGATCTCGGCGCGGCGGACTTCGAGCGCGATGTCGCGCAGCACCGGCAGTTCGCCATAACCGGCGCTCAGTCCTTCCACTTTCAGCAAGGGGGCGGCGGCGTCGCTCATGCGCGCCTCTTGCCCAGATAGGCCTGTACCACTGCGGGATCGGCCAGCACCTCGTCGGGCGCGCCGTCGGCGATCTTTTCACCGTGATGCAGCACCAGCAGCCGGTCCGACAGGCTCTTGATGGCCTTGATGACGTGTTCGATCACCAGCACGCTGATGCCGCTGGCGCGGACCTTGCGGATGACCTCGATGACTTCGTCGATCTCGACCAGGTTGAGCCCGGCCATGACCTCGTCGCACAGCAGCACCTTGGGCTGCATGGCCAGGGCCTTGGCCAGTTCCAGCCGCTTGCGGCCCGGGCCGCCCAGCTCGTCGGCGCGTTGTCCCGCGGCGCGGCCCAGCCCGACGAAGTCCAGGCAGGCGCGCGCCTGCTCGCGCGCCACCGCCAGCTTGGGCTGGCCGCCGCCGTGGCCGAACAGGGCGCCGACCGCCACATTGTCCAGCACCGACAGGCCGGGGAAGGGCCGCATGATCTGGAAGGTACGGCCTATCCCCAGGCGGGCGCGGCGGTAGGCGGGCAATCCGCCTATCGGCCGGTCCTGATAGAGGATCTCGCCTGCGCTGGGCGCCAGCGTGCCGCTGATCAGGCTGACCAGCGTGGTCTTGCCCGCGCCATTGGGGCCGATCAGGCCAAGGATTTCGCCCTCGGCCAGCGTGAAGCTGACCTGGTTCACGGCCACCAGCCCGGCAAAGCGCCGGGTCATATTGCGCAGGTCCAGGATCGCGCTCATAGCCGGTGCGCCCGTATGTTTTCGACGAAATAGCGCCAGCCCGACTTGCGGAAACGGCGCAGCAGGTCGGCCAGGCCGCGCGGCATCAGCACCACCGCCGCGACGATCACAGCGCCGAAGAACAGGCCTGCGGCGCTGGTGATCTCGCTGGACAGCAGTTCCGAGATGGCCGACAGCGAGAACGCGCCCACCACCGGGCCTAACACGGTGCCGGCGCCGCCGAATACCGCCATGATGATCATCTTCACGTTGAGGCTGATATCGAAGGCGCTTTCCGGATCCAGGAAAGTGATCCAGTAGGCGTGGATGCCGCCGGCCAAGGCGCTGAACACCCCCGAGATCGCGAACGCCGTCACCTTGTACAGCGTGGTGTTCACGCCCATGACGGCCGCGCCTTCCTCGTTCTCGCGGATCGCGATCAGGCCGAAGCCGAAGCGGCTGCGCGTCAGCCAGGCGATGGTAAGCGTGGCCAGCACCAGCAGCCCCAGGGCCAGTTCGTAGAACAGCGGATCGTTGTTCAGGGGCGGCAGCACCAGGCCGATGTTCTGCCCGGCGAGTCCGATGTTGGAGACGATGGCCGTCATGACTTGCGCCAGCGCCAGGGTGGCGATGGCGAAGTAGTGGCCGCGCAGCCGCAGCACCGGCAGGCCCAGCACCACCGCGAAGACCACGGCCAGCGCGACGCCCAGCGCCAGCCCCGCCGCGAAGGGCAGTTCCCATTGCGCCATGGCGATGGCCACGCCATAGCTGCCCAGGCCGTAGAAGACCGAGTTGCCGAAGGATGCGTAGCCGGCGTATCCGCCGATGATGTTCCAGCCCTGGGCCAGCACCGCCAGCAGCAGGGTGTTGATGCCGAACTGCACCAGCACGTCCGAGCCATACCAGGGCACGCCGGCCAGCGCGGCCAGCGCCAGCAATGCCAGCAGCACGCGCGGCGCCGTCATGCCGCTCTGCCCAGGAGGCCGCTGGGCTTGACCAGCAGCACCAGCACCAGGATGCCGAAGCTGGCCACGTCGGCGTAGGTCGGCCCCACGTACAGCGTGGTGAGGGATTCGACAATGCCCAGGAACAGTCCGCCCACCATCACGCCCAGCGGATTGTCGAGCCCGCCGATGATGGAAATGGCAAAGCACTTGGCGGTGAGCGTGGCGCCGATGTACGGATTGATCTGCGAGACCGTGCCGTAGAGCCCGCCGGCCGCGCCCGCCAGCGCCAGGCCCAGCCCGAACGTGACGGCGTAGAGATGGCGCGGCTCGACGCCATAGAGCCGGGCCGCGATCAGATTCTGGGCGGTGGCGCGGATGGCGCGTCCCAGGCGGCTGTGCAACAGGAACAGCCACATGCCTAGCGTGAGCGCCGACGCCACGCCAAACGCGGCCAACCGCGCCAGCGGCAGCGTCACGGGGCCGACGGCGTAGCTGTCGCCGGCGTAGGGCGGGTTGATGGTGCGGAAGTCGGCCGAGAACGCCAGTTGCGCCAGATAGGTCAGCACGACCTCCAGGCCGAAGGTGATGAGCAACGTATTGAACATGGGCGCGCGCACCACCAGGTTCAGCAGGCCGCGCTGCAGCGCATAGCCCAGCGCGAACATGGCGGCGGCGGTTAGCGGCAATCCCAGGAACGGGTCGATGCCGGCATCGTTGTACAGATACCAGGAGGCGTAGGCGCCCAGCATGATGAAGGCGCCGTGTGCCAGGTTGACGATGTTCAGCACCCCCCAGACCAGCGCCAGGCCTTGCGCCATCACGGCATACAGCCCGCCCAGCAGGATGCCGTTGACGAGGATTTGCGCGAGCAGGTCCATCGCGTCTTCCCGGAAGCCGCGGGCCTAGCGCGCGTTCCAGGCCGGCATCGGGTACTTGGGCTGCGTGATGAAGCCCTTCGCACCGTAGATCTCGGCCAATTGGTCGCCCTGCACCTGGATCACCACCTGGGGCAGGTCGATCTGCCCTTGGGCATTGAAGGCGACGGGGCCGTACAGGCTGTCGAACTTGATCTTGGCCAGCGCGTCGCGCACTTGCTGCGGCTTGGCGCTGCCGGCGCTTTCCATGGCATAGACCAGGGCTTCGACGTCGGCCACGCCGGACGCTGCGTGATAGTCCGGGTCATAGCCGAACTTGGCCTTGTAGGCGCGGGCGAACTGCTCGGCGTCGCCGAACCAGCGGTCCTTCAGCGCGGCCGAAGGCAGCCAGGCCGTCATGCCAAAGGCATAGTCCGCGTCGCGCCCCAGCGCCTTGCGGAAATCCTCCGACGGCACGCCCACGGTGAAGGAATACATCTTGGGCGCGACGGCCAGGCTCTTGGCCTGGCGCACGAAGTTCAGGATCTCGGTCTCGTGTCCCGCCACCAGCACGGCATCCACGTTCTTGCTCTTGATCTGGGACAGCAGCGAGTTGAAGTCGGTGGCGTTGGTGCTGTAGCGCTCGTCCATCGCCACGGGCAGTCCGGCTGCCTTCAGCAGCGGGCGGGTGCCCTGCGCTACCGAGACATCGAAAGCGTCATCCGCGTACAGCAAGGCCACGCTGGCGGGCGCGGGCTTGAGCGCCTTCAGCATTTCCACGGTACTGCCGAAGTAATTGCTGGCCGGCGCCAAGGTGCCGAAGATGTACTTGAATTTGCGCGAGAAGATCTGGTCCGACGCGCCGCCGCCCTGGACCATGGGCACTTTGTACTTTTCCGAGACCGCGGAATCGGCCAGCGCGAAATTGCTGGCGAAGGGGCCCAGCAGCAGGTTGGCCTTGTCCTGCGTCACGAGCTGCGTGTACTGCCGCACGCTCAGGTTCACGTCCGACTGGTTGTCGTAGATCTTCAGGGCCAGCTTGTGGGTGGCGTCGCCAATCTTTACGCCGCCTGCGGCGTTGATCTGGTCCACCGCCATCTGGTAGGCATCGCGGTAGTAGCGGCCGGTATTGGCGACAGGTCCGGTCAGTTGAACGGATGCGCCCAGCAGGACATCGGGCGCCGGCGCCGCTGCCGGGGCGGCGCCGTACAGGGCCAGCGCCAGGACGGGCAGGGCGAACAATAGTCTCCGAGACATGATGATGTCTCCTGCAAGTTCTTATGCGGTCCATTCTCTGCCCCTGCGTTTACGTCTACCTGAACCGCGGCGCAGCCCGTCACTGGTTACATATTCTGACTAAGCTGATCAAATGAAACAGCGTTCCCGGAACCTGTGATTTGGTTGTACATATTGCTAGCGGTCGCTTCGGGCGGCATGGCCCCTCGAAGCCGGCAGGCAGATAGAAGACAGATAAATCCGAGGAGGAGTCAATGCGTACGTTCAATCGCAGGGCCGCCGCATGGCTGGCGAGCGGGCTGATTGCAGTGCTGGCAGGCTGCGCATCGCCCGGAGGCAAGAAAGAAACCGTAGACATGAAGGGGCTGTCCCAGCCCGTGGAGATCGTGCGCGACCGGCATGGGGTGTCGCACATCTACGCGCAGAACCAGGATGACCTGTTCTTCGCGCAGGGCTTCAGCGCGGCGCGCGACCGCCTGTGGCAGCTTGACCTCTGGCGCCGCCAGGGCGAGGGCAAGATGGCCGAACAGTTCGGCCCGCGCTTCGTCGAGCAGGACCGCGCGGCGCGGCTGTTCCTGTACCGCGGCGACATGCAGGCCGAATTCGCCAGCTACCATCCGCAGGGCAAGGCCATCCTCACGTCCTTCGCCGCGGGCATCAACGCCTATGTCGATTGGGTCAAGGCGAATCCCGAGCAGATGCCGCCCGAGTTCAAGCTGACCGGCACCGAACCCGGCTACTGGAGCCCCGAGACTTCGCTCATCCGCATCTATGGCTTGACGCGCAATCTCAGCGAAGAGGTCAGGATGGCGCAACGGGTCGCCGCGCTGGGCCTGAACGCCGTGCAAGGGCTCAGCACCTTCGAGCCGCCGCTGGCCCTGCAGGTGCCTGCCGGCCTGGACGTGCGCCAGATCGACAACACGGTTCTGGCCGACTACAACCTGGCGCGCAACGGCCAGAAGTTCGTCGCCGCCGACTTCCCGCGCAGCCCGCTCGCGGCCGCCGACCGCGACAAGCTCGCGCGCGAGCTGTCGGCCAGCATGCAGGCCTCGCTGGATCCCGCCTTCGATCCCATGGCGACCCGCTATGAAAGCAATAACTGGACCATAGGCGGGCAGCACACCGCCACAGGCAAACCCATCCTGGCGGGCGATCCGCACCGTTCCATCACCATGCCGTCGCTGCGCTACATGGTGCACCTGAACGCGCCCGGCTGGAACGTGATCGGCGCCGGCGAACCAGCGCTGCCCGGCGTGTCCATGGGGCACAACGACCGCATCGCCTTCGGGCTGACCATCTTCGCCTTCGGCGACGAGGAGGACCTGTACGTCTACGACACCAACCCGGCCAAGCCCGACGAATACCGCTACCAAGGCCGCTGGGAGAAGATGCGGCAGGTTGACGAGTCCATCCCGGTGCGAGGGCAGGGCGCGGCGGTGCGCCAACTGAAATTCACCCGCCACGGTCCGGTCATCCACGTGGATCCGGTGCGCCACAAGGCCTATGCCTTGCGCGCGGCCTACCTGGAATATCCGGGAACCGCGGCCTATCTGGCCAGCCTGCGGCTGAACCAGGCGCAGAACTGGAACGAGTTTGTCGCCGGCATGGAGAAGCACTACACGCCCAGCGAAAACATGGTCTATGCCGACGTCGATGGCAATATCGGCTGGTTCGGCGGCAGCATCGCGCCGATACGTCCGCGCGCCGACTGGTCCGGCATGCTGCCCGTGCCGGGCAATGGCGACTTCGAATGGCGCGGCGTACTGCCAGGCAATGCGCTGCCTCGCGCCTACAACCCGCCAGAAGGCTACGTCGCCACCGCCAACGAGTACAACCTGCCGGCCGACTACCGCTACAAGGACATGTCCGCGCGCACCTGGGCGGAGCCGTATCGCGTGCAGCGCATACGCGAGGTGCTTGCCGACAGCAAGGGCCAGACGGTCCAGGACTCGCAAGCGCTGCAGTACGACAACCTGTCGATCCCCGCGCGCACCTTGACGGGCTACGCGAAATCGCTGAATTCGGCCGATTCCGGAACGTCGCAGGCCTTGAGCCTGCTGAAGGACTGGGATGCCCGGGTGGGCACCGAGTCGCGCGCCGCGACGGTCTATGAGTTCTGGCTGCCCGAGGTGGTCAAGCGCGTGACTGAACTGTACGTGCCCGCCAACGGCCGCGCGGCCTTCGGCAACCTGTCCACGGCCAAGACGCTGGAAAAGCTGGCCACGCCGGACAGCGCCTTCGGTCCGCAGCCGCAGCAGGGCCGCGACGCGCTGCTGCTCCAGGCGTTGAACGACGGCATGCAGAAGTTGCGCGCCAAGCTCGGCCCGGACTCCTCGCAATGGCAGTGGGGCAAGCTGCACCACATCCAGTTCGAGCACAGCCTGGCCAGCTTCCTGCCGCCGGCGACCGCCAACGCCTACGGCACGCCGCGCTATCCGGTCGGCGGTGACAACGACACGGTGCATCGCGGCACCTTCCGCGCCAGCGACTTCCGCCAGATCAGCGGCTCGTCCTATCGCCAGGTGATAGACGTGGCCGACTGGGACAACTCGCGCGTGCAGAACGTGCCCGGGCAATCCGCCGATCCGCGCAGCCCGTACTACCAGAACCTGCTCAAGGACTGGGCGACCGGGGAGTATTTCCCGATGGCGTTCAGCCGCGCCAAGGTGGATAGCGAGAAGGCCGATACCTTGAGCCTGCGTCCGGTACCGCGCTGATTCAGGCGAGGCCGCCCGTGGCCGAATTGACAAGGGTGCTTACCGACGGTTGCGGGCGCGCACGGCCTGGCGCAGTTAAGGTTTCGGGGTCGTACGGAATTTCCAATCCAGGAGACTGAGGCCCCATGCATTCCACGCAACCTTACAAGACCGTTGCTCCGCGCAAGCCTGCAGCCAGCTCACCCATGGGCTGGCTGCAAGAGCGCACGCAGTTCGTCAAGGCGCTGTTGTCCAATCCCGCCGCCATAGGCGCGGTGGCGCCGTCCGGACCGGCGCTGGCCGCGGCCATTACCGCCTGCATCCCGCCCAGCGCGGGCAAAGTCCTGGAACTGGGCTGCGGCACGGGCGTCTTCACGCGTGAAATGCTGCGCCGCGGGATGGACCCCGCCAGCCTGGTGCTGGTCGAGCAGGACTCGGCCATGAGTTCCAGCTTGCGGACGCAGTTTCCAGAAGCCGCGGTGCTGCAGGTGGCGGCGCAGGATCTTTGCCGCAAGCGCCATCCGGAGCTGGACGGAATCGGCGCCGCGATTTGCGGCTTGCCGTTGCGCAACATGAGCCAGGCGCATCATCGGCAACTACTGGCCGCCGTGTTCGACGCGCTGCCTGCCGAGGGATCGATGGCCCTGTTCACCTATGGCGTGCGCTGCCCGATATCCACGGGCGTGCTAGAGGCTTGCGGCCTGCGGGCGCGCAAGGTCGGTTTCGTCCCGCTGAATCTGCCGCCGGCTTCGGTGTACAGCCTGGTCCGGCAGGCTTGAGCCGGTCCGGTCCGGCTTGGCCCAAATGGACTAGGGCAGCGTATTGCAAATAACTAATTGACACGAAAAGATCACTCAACCAACATCGCAGGCATAACTATTGGCGGCCTGGGACACGTGCGCGCGGGGTAAACAGCCACGTCGAAGCAGGCCGGCAGGGTTCGGGAACAACAACGATTCCTGACCCCAACGAGGAGACTGCGATGCGTTCATCCCTGATCGAGAGCGCGGCGCGCCGGCGCCTGTTGGCCGGCGGCGCGAGCGCCTTGGCTGCAGCAAGCTTGGGACGCGCGGCCTTGGCCGCGGAGCAGAAGGCCGCGCCGGGCGCGGCTGCGCCACCGGCTCCGGCCTCCGCCGCCAAGCCCTTGCCGCCCTATGCGGCGTGGAAGCAGCCCGACGCGATGATCGTGCACAGCGCCAACACCATAGAAACGCGTCGCGAGGCGTTCGGCAGCGGGGTGGTCACGCCTTTGCGCCAGCTCTATGTGCGCAACAACCTGCCGCCGCCGGACGAGGCGATCGTGGCCGACCGGGACGCGTGGATCATCGAGATCGCGGGAGTGGCCAAGCCCATGTCCCTGAGCGTGGGACAACTGAAGACCATGGGCCTGCAGACGCTGGCAATGGTCCTGCAGTGTTCGGGCAACGGCCGCGGCTATTTTCCGAACAAGCCCAGCGGCACGCCCTGGCAGGTCGGCGCGGCCGGCTGCGTGATCTGGAGCGGCTTGCCGGTAAGCGTGCTGGTCGAGCATTGCGGCGGATTGGCGGCGGCGGCTGTGTACATGACCGGCACGGGCGGCGAAAAGTTGCCGGACGGCCTGGATCCGAACATGGTCATGGTCGAGCGTTCGGTGCCAAAGGAGGCGATGCGGGATGCGCTGCTGGCTTGGGAACTGAACGGAGAGCCGATTCCGCTGGCCCACGGCGGCCCCTTGCGCCTGATCGTGCCGGGCTACACGGGCGTGAACAGCGTCAAGTACATCAAGCGGCTTGCGTTCACCGAAAAGGAAAGCCCGGCCGCGATCCAACAGACCGGCTATCGCCTGGCCCCGCCCGGACAGAAAGGAGATCCCAGCCAGCCTTCGGTGTGGGGCATGGGCGTGAAGTCGTGGATCAATACGCCCAGTCCGGCCGCATCCAACCTGAAGGCCGGGCGCGTGGTGGTGCAGGGAGTGGCGTTTGGCGGCACCAACGGCATCAGGCAGGTCGAGGTTTCGACCGACGGCGGCAAGAACTGGCAGAAAGCGGAACTGGTCGGCCCGGACCTCGGGCGCTATGCCTGGCGCCAGTTCGCATTGCCGGTGGAATTGGCGGCCGGCGAACACGTGCTGGCCAGTCGGGCGACCGATACCGAGGGGCGGGTGCAGGACGAAGAACGGCCGCAGAATTCCGGCGGCTATATCAACAACGGCTGGCGCGACCACGCTGTGGCCGTGGCGGTCAAGGCATGACGGCGAAGGCGCTGGCATTGCCCTGGAGGCACGCGTTTTGCGTCGGATTGTTGAGCGCCAGCCTACATGGCGGCGCGCTGGCGGCCGAGCCCGATATGGAGGCGGGCCGCGCCCTGTTTCTCGGCGCGGCGCCGGCCTGTGCGCTTTGCCATACCTTGAATGACGCGCAATCCAGCGGGGCCATCGGGCCCAAGCTCGATGAGATCAAGCCCGACGCGACGCGCGTGGAGACGGCCATCCGCAACGGTATTGGCCAGATGCCGGCATATACGACCCTGTCGGACAAGGAGATCGAAGTGTTGGCGGCATACGTGGCCAAGGCTACCGGCGCGCAGCCCTGAGCGGACATCAGACGCCGCAGCCCGATACCTATGCGCGGTCGCGAGCGATGCGCACGCGTCTGGCGCGGGCCAGGGTGGCCGCTGGCAGTTCGCCGAACGCAGTCTTGTATTGCGCACCGAAGCGCCCCAAATGCAAGAATCCAAATTGCAGCGCCACATCGGTGACCGTGCCGCCCGCGCGCAGCAGCTGCTCTCGGGCCTGTTCCAGCCGGATCTGACGCAGCCGCTTCATCGGCGATTCAGTCCCAGCCTCGCGAAAGCCTGCTTGGAGGCCTCGAATGCTGACGCCGGTTGCCGAGGCAATGTCGGAGACTGATAGCGGCTGATCGCTGTGCGCCTTGATGTACTCCTCGGCTCGGGCGACCAAGGCGCGAGGCAGCGGCTGCGGCGGACGGCTCAGCGCCGCGCTGAAATTGTGAGGATGGCCATGCAGGAGCAGCGAATTCAAGAATTGGTTCAGCGATTGCCGGGCCGTCCGCGGCAAGGGCATGTCTGTCGCCGAACCGAGCAACTGCAGCGCGTGCCTCCAGGTCGCCGAGAAATCGTCGGAAAACGGGGTTAGCTCGAATCGCAATGGGCGTTCCAAGGGGCGGCCGAGCAAATTGCTGCAGAGCGCACTGATGGCCGCGGCATCGGGCCGGAACGAAATCTGCTCGAAGTGCGGATCGAAATGAAACCGCGTTGAGATATTGGCCGACACGGGCAGGGTGAGTCCGCTGCGCCATGCCGCGCGGCTATCGGCCTGGGTGACCGATCCATTGCCGTTGACACAGGTCATGACCAGGAACAGGTCCGGAAAGTCCGCGGCATCGACATCGACATCCGCTCCGTATGCAAGCTTGACCATGCTCGCGCCTTGTTCCAGTCCGCAGGCTTCCAGCCGCATATCGATTCGATTGGCGCGCCGGCCCAGGCTCAATCCATGCGCGGCGTAAACCGCGCTGACGTGGGAGATGGCTTCTTCCATGTCTTTGGTTTGAACTCGAGTCCCTTGCATGGTCGTTCCTTTGGATTGTGCTGTAGAACAGCAGCGCGGCAGATCATCGTATTGCGCGGAGCAGGTCGCTTGGATGAGGGATATCCCCAGGGCGGGGCGTCTGCGCAATCTGGATAGTCGGACCCAAACTGGATAGCCCGTCAACCGTTCCGCATTCAACATGCGTGCAGCGTGGCAGGTAAGCGCCGCGCCAACAGCGACTGGGAGACCATGATGACTGAGCCGAGCATGCTGAAGATCCGGGCCGCGGTGACGCGCAAGAAGGGGGCCCCATTTACTATCGAAGACGTCTACTTGCGAGCGCCAAAGCTCGACGAGGTGAGAGTGCGCGTCGTCGCGTCCGGCATATGCCACACCGACATGATCATCCGCGACCAATACTATCCGGTGCCGCTGCCGGCGGTACTGGGGCACGAAGGCGCAGGGGTGGTTGAGTCGGTAGGGCCGCTGGTGCGCGACCTGAAGCCCGGCGATCGCGTCGTGCTGACCTACGGCAGTTGCGGTCGCTGCCTTTCCTGCGCGAAAGGCCTGAGCTCGTACTGCAAGGAATTTTTCTCCTTGAACTTTGGCGGCAGCGGCCGCGATGGGGGCCACGCGCTCTCGGACGCCCAGCATACGGATCTCAACGATCACTTCTTTTCCCAATCTTCGTTCGCGACATACTGCATCGCGCGCGAAAACAACGCGATCAAGGTCCCCGAAAACGCGCCGCTGGAGCTACTCGGGCCCTTGGGATGCGGTTTTCAGACTGGCGCGGGCGCCATCATCAATACGTTGCGAGTTCCGCCAGGGGCGAGTTTTGTCGCTTTTGGCGCGGGGGCCGTCGGGCTGAGCGCGATCATGGCCGCCAAGGCCTCGGGCGCCACCACGATAGTGGCCGTGGATGTCGTCGCCTCCCGGCTCCAGTTGGCGCTTGACGTCGGCGCCACGCACGCCATCAAGGGCAAACAGCTTGATGCGACGGAGGCAGTGCGGGAATTGACCGGAGGCGGAGCGGACTACGCCCTGGAAACAACAGGTATCCCGGCCGTCGCCACGCAGGCGATAGCGAGTCTGGGAGAGCTCGGCGTGGTGGGGATCGTGGGGGCTTCGCATTTAGGAACCCAAGTCGGATTCGACGTCAATGATCTGTTGATCAAGGGCAAGACCATACGCGGCATATGCGAAGGAGACAGCGTTCCCCGGAAGTTCATCCCTGATCTCATCGAGCTGCACCTGCAACAACGCTTTCCGATCGACAAGCTGATCAGGTTCTACGAGTTTTCGCAGATCAACGAAGCCGTGGCCGATAGCGAATCGGGGAAAACGTTGAAACCGGTCCTGCGCATGCCAGCCTGATATCTGCTTTGAAGAAATGGAGTATTGCGATGCATGAAGATACTGTCGAACGCTATCCTGCCTACATAGGTGACCAGACCCTCGCCACCGAGCAGACGCTCCCTGTCCTGGATGCCTCTACCGGACGGTTGCTGGCCCGGATCTCGCGCTGCGGGGCCCGCGAAGTGGACCTGGCCGTCCAGGCGGCTGTGGCCGCGCAAGTGGATTGGGGCAAGACCGCCTATGAGTACCGGGCCTTGCTCCTGTACCGGCTGGCCGACGCGCTGGAGCGAGCGGCTCCCTGGCTGGCGCGGTTGGATGCGCAGGACGTGGGGCGGCGTGTCGCCGAGACCGCCGTGGACTACCAAATCGCCGTCGCGCAGTACCGTTACTTTGCCGCTGCCATCGTCACGCATGAAGACTTTGGACGGCCCATCGACGACGGCTATCTGCTGGCGAGACGTACGCCATTGGGTGTGGTGGGACAGATCATTCCCTGGAACGTCCCCGCAATCATGGTAGCCCTGAAGGTTGCGCCCGCGCTGGCTGCCGGCAATGCCATCGTGCTCAAGCCCGACGAAAACGCCAGTCTGTCGACGCTTGAATTCGCGAAAATCGCTATGGGCATATTCCCGCCCGGCGTGATCAACGTGGTCACCGGCCTGGGCGAAGAGGCCGGCGCGGCGCTATGCGCCCACCCGCGCGTGGCCAAGCTTGCCTTTACCGGCAGCCCGGAAGTGGGGCGGCTGATCGGGCAGGCGGGCGCAAGGCGGCTGGTTCCGGTGTCGTTGGAGCTGGGCGGCAAGAGCCCGAACATCGTCTTTCCGGACATTGACGATATCGACGCCGTGGTGGACAACGCGCTGTTTGCCGCCCTCTATTGCAACGGCCAGTCCTGCCTGGCCGGGACGCGCTTGTTTCTGCATGCCGACATCTACAGCGCCTTCATGGAAAAACTGGTGCAGGCAGCCCATCGCTTGCGTATCGGCGATCCTCTGGACGAAAACGTGCATTTGAGTTGTCTGATCAACAAGCAGCAGGGCGAGAGGGTGCTTGATTACATACGGATCGGCAGGGACGAGGGCGCCCGGCTGCTGGCCGGCGGGTCGCGGGTGAAGGTCGGCGGCCATGAACACGGCTACTTCGTCGAACCCACCATCCTGGAAGCGCGCAATTCAATGCGGGTCGCCCAGGAGGAAATCTTCGGGCCGGTGCTTTCCGTGATCCGCTGGAGCAACGTCGATACGATGATCGCCGAAGCGAACGATGTCCCGTACGGTCTGGCTTCAGGCATCTACACCTCGAATCTCAAGCATGCGCTGGACACGGCCGACCGGTTGCAAGCCGGGAACGTGTGGATCAACCGATACTTCAATCTCAGCAGCGGTTCGCCGTTCGGAGGAATGAAGGAAAGCGGGATCGGCCGCGAACATTGCCGGGAAACTCTGCATATGTACTCGCAGCTCAAGGCGATTACGCTGCAGAACGCGGTGCCGGCGGCGTGGTTCGCGAGCTAACTTGGGAAAGCGCGGGAAGCCGATGGCGATCGCCAAGCCCTGGCTGGCGATGCGCGACATCCGCAGCTTGCTGCCGCGCCGCTATCAGGACTTGCCGTGGCGGAAGGCTCGTTGCAGCCGGTTGGCGGCGGCGTCCAGTAGCGGCAGGACCTCCGCGATCAACCTGTCTTTCGTGTAGTCCTTCGTGTTGACCGACACCGCCAGCCCATACCGCTGGGCGCCCGCTTCCACCAGGGCGCCAATGGCAGAATAGCCCATGCCCAGGTCTTCTTCGACCAGCGACCAGCCGCGCTTCCTGGATTCCTTGATTTCCTTTGTCAGTTTGCCGCGATGAACCAGCGTCTTGGGCGTCATTTGCGTGATGTTCATGGCGGCGACATGCGCATCGATATCTTCGGATTGCGCGATCAGCATGCGGCCCATCGCCGTGCAGTGAGCGGGCAAGCGGCTGCCGACGTGTATGTTCATCGTGACCAGCTTGCGGGTTTCGAGCGACGCGATTGAACGGGCCACCACCACGACTTCGTCGCCGTCGAGCAGGCCCAGGTGCACCGAGCCGCCGACCGCGTCTGCCAGCACCTCCATTTCGCTCTCCGCCATGAGGGGCAGGGACAGACTGGACAGCGCCGCATAGCCCAACTCCAACACCAGCGGCCGCAATTGGTAGCGCTTGGATTCCTCATCGTGGCCGACATAGCCTTCGTCCTGCAGCGTGCGTAGAAAGCGCAGGCAGGTCGCTTTGGTCAGGTTCACTCGTGTCGCAATCTCCGTGAGGGAAGGCGAGGGGATTTCATTGAATACGCGAACTATGGCGAGGCCTCGCGAAAGCGAGCGGTTTGAAACGGTCACGGTATCTCCGATTTTGCGGACTTATTGTTGCCGCAAAGACTATCGCATAAGCGTCTTGGTGTTGATGCTTCCCACGCGTGGGCACCTAGTGTAAATGGGGGGCGCGCGCCGTCCTGCGCGTGCCGCTGCCAACATGGAAAAGCGAATGATTTCAAGGACGTCCGCAGTCATGCTTCGCTGCGGTGCAGAACAACTTGTTCTTGCATGTTCAACATTTGCCCACTAGCATTGGTTTAAAGAGCGATACACAGGTTCACTTAGTGAACCACGATGATAACTAAAGGAGGCATGCATGCATACCCTATTTGGTTCCATCCGGCGCGCATTCACGGCCGCGTTGTTTGCAGTATCACTTGCCGCGCCCATGGCCCATGCGCAGGATCCCGTCAAGCTGACGCTTTGGTTCACCGATTCGCGGGCGCAGTACAAGACCTGGCTGGAAAAGTCCGCGGCGGAATTCCGCAAGACCCATCCCAACGTCAGCTTCGAAATCGTCCAGATGTCTCCGAACGACGCCTACATCAAATGGCCTGCCTCGATCGCCGCGGGCAACCAACCGGACATCACCTGGATGTTCTTCGCGTTTTCCGCCTGGGTGAATGACATTCCGGGCGGCGCCCTGGCCTCCATGGACGACGTGGTCAGCGCGCTGGGCAAGGACAAATTCCATCCCGATGGCCTGTCCGCGTGGCGCTACAAGGACAAGTACCTGGGCGTGCCGTACACGCGTCAGCCGTTCTACCTGTTCTGGCGCAAGGACAAGTTCGCGGCAGCGGGGCTGCCCGACCCGAAGACCTGGGATGACGTCATCAATGCCGCCAAGGTGTTGCACAAGCCGGAAAAGGGGGAATACGGCATCGCCATCGCGGGCAAGAACGATTGGACGGTACGCCAGAACTTCGAACTGGTGCTGTACTCGAACGGCGGCCATCTGCTGACCAAGGATGGCAAGGCCGCGTTCGACAACGATGTGGGCCGCAAGGCCATCGATATCTACACGGAGCTCTTCAAGTACACGCCGCCGGGCTCCTTGAATGCGGCCTACGCGGAAGTGAACCGGACCTTTGCAACCGGCACCGCGGCGATGGCCATCTCGCTGCCTGTGGCGCTGAGCCAGTTCCACGACGCCAATCCGGGCAAGGCGGGGCAGGTCGGGGCGCTGATTCCGTCCGACGCGGGGCTGGCCCTGACCATGCAGAACAACAAGGGCTGGTCGGTCTTCGAGAAGTCCAAGCACCAGGCCGAGGCCAAGAAGTTCGTGCAGTTCCTTTATGAAACTGAGCAGTACGCACGCGGGCTGGAGGCCAGCGCTTTGGGGGGGCTGGCGCTGTACGACGACAAGCAGGCCATCGAAATGTACTTCGACCGGGTCGGCTCGGTGAAGGCGTACCCCGATGTCGTGAAGACGCTGCTCTCCAACCATTCGGGCTACTACTCGGGTATCGACTGGTATGGACAGAATCCCAAGGGCGGCCTGGTGGGTTCCAAGGGCATCGTGGAGCGCAACCTGAACATGCACCTGGCCAAGAAGCAGGACACGGCCCAGACCGCCCAGGCCATACAGCGCGAACTGCAGGAAATATTCGACTGACGTCCCGGGGAGGGACTTCCCTCCCGCTTTTCCATCCATCGGAGAAACAGCATGCAGGATGACACCATCCTTGGCACGGGGTTGCGCGCGTTCGCGCAACGCTGGGAGCGCAATGGAAACCAGTTGATGAGCCGCCGCCTGGAAGGGGCGCTGGGGCGTGAGTTCCGCTTCGAGTGCGCGGGCGAGCCCGCCATGAGCCTGAAGCTGACGGCCGAGGCCGCCGACATCGGCCCCGCCGACCCGGCGCAACCCGCGTACGCCACCATCGCCATGGGCGCGGCGGACTGGAAGCAGGTCTTTTGCGGAAAGTGGTCGGTAATGACGGTCGTGCTGGGCGGCCGCAGCAACTTCCCCAAGCATGAACGCCGCTACATCATGCAGCTATCCATGCTGATGCAGGCACTTTTTCTCCTGGAGGCATGAATGGGCGCGTCGGAATTGCAGCAACCGCAGGGACTGTTGCGCGAACCAGTCACCATGGAATACGCCAGGTTTGTCGCCGGCTTGGGCTATGAGGCGCTGCCAGAGGCCGTGGCAACGGTGGCCAAGGACCAGATCCTCGCCACGATAGGATCTTGCCTCGCCGGCTCGCGCATGCCGGGTGCCGAATCCTTGCGCAGGGGCAGCCGGATCCTTGGCAGCGGCGAGGTCGCCACGCTGTTCGGCCTGCCCGAGAAGGTG
Source organism: Achromobacter sp. (assembly GCF_049647645.1). Lineage (GTDB taxonomy): Bacteria > Pseudomonadota > Gammaproteobacteria > Burkholderiales > Burkholderiaceae_B > Achromobacter. The sequence continues at coordinate 46,704 of NZ_JBARYB010000049.1, read as the reverse complement.
CCCGCGCCGGCAGCGGCGCTATACAACGCGGGCACGGGCCAGATCATCGAATGGGATGACTGGGTCCTGATCAGCCACACGGGCGCCTGTGTCGTGCCCACGGCCTTCGCCAGCGGCGAAGCCTGCCGCAGCAGCGGCCGCGACGTGGTGACGGCGGTCGTCATCGGCAACGAGATCGCGGGGCGCACCTCGCGGGCCATCCAGCGCGGCGCGTACCTCGGCAACGGCATGCCCAACCATCAAGCCGAAGCGTCCCTGGTCGCCGGTCACCTGATGAAGCTCGATCCCATTGCATTGGCGCGTTCGGTCAGCCATTCGGCCTATCTGGCGATGGAAAACTGCTTCCTGGGCTGGGCCAGCGATTCCAAGGTGCTGGTCAACGGACTGCCGGCCATGTGGGGCATCGTCTCGGCAAACCTGGCCAAGGAAGGATTGATCGGCAATCTCGACATGATCGAGCATCCTGCGGGCTACCTGGCCACGGTGTCCGAGGAAGTGGACCATGCCGAACTGCTCAAGGGACTGGGGCAGGACTGGTACACCCTGACTTTGAACACCAAGCGCTATCCGTCCTGCGCCTACAACCTGGCGGCGATCGAGTCGGCCATCACGCTCAACGCCCGGCTCGGGCCGCAGGCGATGCGCAGGATCCGCAAGATCGTCATTCAATGTCCCGGCGTGACGATCTACGTCAGCGGCCGCTACCACGGCTTCGAACCGGACATCCGCGAACTGATCCGGGACGACAGGTTGAGCCACATGGGCCTGTGCTTTGACGCGGGCTATGCCGTGGCCGCCGCGCTGGTCGACGGCAAGCTCACGTACAAGCAGTTCCTCAAGGAGCGGATATTCGACCCCGAGATCGAGCGGCTGCACGGCATCGTCGAGTACCGCACCGATCCCGACATGCAGAAGGCCTACTACAAGGACTACCAGTACGGCTCGCGGGTGGAACTGCACATGGAGGGCGGCGAAGTCCTGCATGAGGAACGCAAGCAGTTGCTGGGCGCTCGCGACAGGACCTTCGACCATGTCGAGAAGTTCATGGAAGGCGCTGAGGACGTGCTGTCCTATTCCCAGGCCTGCGAGGCCGCGCAAGCGTTGCGCACGCTGGAAAAGGTCCAGGACATCAATGAAGTCGGCGCCTTGCTGCGCCCCAGGAACGGCTAACCCCAAGAGGAAACGCGAAATGAAGAATTTCTCCACCGTATGGCCGCGCGACATGGTATTCGGGCGCGGGGCGTTGAGCCAGTTGGGTGCGCGGGCGAAGGCCATGAATGTGCGGCGCATGCTGATCGTTACCGATGCCGGGCTGGTCAAGTGCGGCCTGGCGGAAAGCGTCGCGCGGACGCTGGCCAAGGACGGCATCGAATCGCGCATCTTCGGCGAAGTGCTGCCCAACCCCACGATGACCGAGGTGCGGCGAGGCGTCGAACTCTGGCGCTCCGAAGCATTCGACGGCTTGCTGGCCTTGGGCGGCGGCAGCTCCATGGATGCAGCCAAGGCCATGGCAACCACCTTGCTGTCGGGCAAGGAGATCGTGGACCAGGTGACCCATGGCGTGGACCATCTGCCAGGGGAGCCCGTGGCGTTCTTCGCCGTGCCGACGACGTCCGGCACCGGCAGCGAGGCGACCTCGGCGGCGATGGTGAAGGACGATGACGGACGCAAGTACCTGATCCGGAGCTTGCGTTGCCGGCCCGTCCTGTCGGTGCTGGATCCCGAGATCACGGCGAGCGTCCCGGCGCGCATGACCGCCGCCACCGGGATGGACGCGCTGATCCACGCCATGGGCGCCTACACGAACAGCAGCCAGCATCCGATTGCCGATGTCCTGGCGCTGGAGGCGATGCGCCTGGTCATGGACAACCTGCCGCGCGCGGTGCGGCAGGGAGACGATCTGGAGGCGCGCGAGAACATGATGCTGGCCAGCCATCTGGCGGGCATCGCCATTTCCTGCAAGGGCAACGATGCCGTGCATGGACTGTCCACGCCGGTCGAGTCCCTGCTGGACGTGACGCATGGCGAAAGCCTTTCGGCCATACTGCCGCACGTCATGGCGTTCAACCTGGAGGCGCGGCCCGATCTCTACGCCACGATAGGGCGGGCGATAGGCGCGGCAGGCAAGGACGCGGACGACCAAGCCGCCGCCCGGGCCCTGCTGGAGCGCGTGACGGCCCTGCGCGACGAGATCGGCGTGTCGCGTTCGCTGGCGCCGCTGGGCGTGAAGCCCGAAATGATAGAGCGCCTGTCGGAGCTTGCGGAGAGCAGCCGCTCCACCTTGATCAACTGCCGCAAGATGTCGCGCGGCGACATCCAGTCCATGTATCAGCGGATGCTGTGATGAGCGCGCCCGCCATATCCATGTGGCGGCCGGGCCCCAGGTTGGCCCGGCACAGCCTGCCTTATCTGCTGATGGCGCCAGCGCTCATCCTGCTGACGGCGCTGACGCTGGTGCCGCTGCTGTACTCCATTTTCCTGAGCTTCTACGAAGCCCGGCTGGGGATGGGGTTGGGGCGCTTTGTCGGCCTGGACAACTACGTTGCGGTCCTCCAGGAGGCCCGGTTCTGGATCGCGGCGTGGAATACCCTGGTCTGGGTCGCGGGCTCGGTTTCCTCGCAGATCATCGTGGGGGTGGCGTTGGCGGTGATCCTGGAGCGGCTCGTCATCGGGCGCAATTTCTTCCGCGCGGCGCTGTTCCTGCCGTGGGTGATGCCGGTGGCGGTCATCGCCTATCTATGGCGCTGGATCCTCAATCCGCAATCCGGCATCGTCAATGTCACGCTGAGGAACCTGGGATTCGACTGGGGCGCGACCTTGCCCTGGTTGTCGGAGCCGGACACGGCCATGGCCAGCGCGCTGCTGATCAACCTGTGGCGGGGCGTGCCGTTCGTGATGATCATGGTGGTTGCTGCCTTGCAGGGCATACCCAAGGACGAGTACGAAGCGGCGCGCATCTCGGGGGCTGGGGCGCTGCGGGAGTTCTGGTACGTCACGCTGCCGAACCTGAAGCTGATCATCGCCACCCTGGTGCTCCTGCGCACCATGCAGATCGCGAACAACTTCTCGCTCATGTGGCTGCTAACGGGCGGCGGACCGGCGGACTCGACGGAAATACTGCCGATCCTGGTGTACCTGAAAGCCTTTGGCGCGCACCAGTTCGGGCAGGCATCCGCGCTGGCCGTGCTGCTGCTGATCGTCCTGATGGCAGTTGCCGTCGTCTATGCGAGGGCGCTGAGGGAGAACCGCCATGCTTAGGAAGCCGACTCCGGGCGTGCTCTTCGCCTACGCCACCGTGATCGCGACCACGTTCGCCGTGCTGTTTCCCATCGTGTGGATGGTATTGACGGCGATCAAGCCCACCGCCGAAATCTATTCGCCGCAAGCGTCGTGGATCCCGGCCACGATCGACTGGTCGCATTTGCGCTCCGCCTGGCTGGAAAAGAACTTCAGCGTCTACTTCCTCAATAGCCTGATCGTCTCGACGGCCACGGCCGTCTTCAGCACCGTGGTGGCGATTCTTGGAGGCTATGCCTTGTCGCGCTTCGAGTTCAGGGGCAAGCGGGCGCTGGGCGCCTTCGTGCTGGTGATCTACCTCGTGCCGGTCATCCTGCTGGCCTTGCCGTTCTATCTGCTGCTCAGCAAGCTCAACCTGCTGGACACCAGGTTGGGGTTGATCCTGGCCGTGGCGACCTACGCCGTGCCGTTCTCGGTCTGGGTGCTCAAGGGGTACTTCGCGCAAGTGCCGCCGGAAATCGAAGAGGCCGCGATCGTGGACGGCGCCAGCCGCATCGGCGCCCTGTGGCGCGTGGTCCTGCCGGTGGCCTTGCCGGGCATCGTGGCGACTTTTCTCTTCTGTTTCATCCTGGCCTGGGACGACTATCTGTTCGGCCTGATCATCATCAACTCCGACAGCATGCGCACGCTGCCCCTGGCTGTGGGCCTGCTGGCGGCCGATTACTCGGTCACGGACGGCCAGATGATGGCCATGGGAACCATCACGACGATACCCATCATTTTCCTGTACCTGTTCTTTCAACGCTATTTCATCAGCGGCCTGACCTCTGGATCGGTCAAGGGCTAGCAATAGGAGACAAAAATGGATCAGGCAATGCCGAAGACCTTGCGCCAGAAGCCGTACCCCTTGTTGATCGGCGGCCAGGAGGTGCCCGCGGCTTCCGGGGCCACCTTCGCCAGCATCAATCCGGACAATGGCGAAATCCTGGCGCAGGTGGCGCAGGCCGGGGCCGAGGACGTGGACCGCGCGGTGCAGGCGGCCCGCCTGGCGTTTGAGGGTGCGTGGGGCCGGATGACGCCCAAGGAGCGCAGCAAGGCATTGTTGCGGTTGGCGGCGGCGCTGAACGACAAGGCCGAGATGCTCGCGCAGATCGAAATGCTGGACGTGGGAAAACCCATCAAGCAATCGCGGGCCTCGATGGCGGGGTTGGCGCCCACGCTGGAGTACTACGCGGGCGTGCTGCTGGGCATGGGAGGGGAGACGATCAATGTGTCCGACCCCACCATCATGGACTTCACCTTGCGCGAGCCCCTGGGTGTATGCGGCTTGATCGTGCCGTGGAATTATCCCGTGAGCCTGGCGGTCCTGAAGCTGGCGCCGGCGCTGGCGGCCGGCAATACCGTGGTGATCAAGCCCTCGGAGGTGACGCCGCTGTCCACCACGGAGCTGGGCCTGGCCGCGCTGGAGGCGGGCATTCCGCCTGGCGTCATCAATATCATCCATGGCACGGGGGAGGAGGCGGGCGACGCGCTGGCGCGTCATCCAGGCGTGGCGAAGATCTCGTTCACCGGCGGCACGGTGACGGGCCGCAAGATCTTCCGCGCGGCGGCGGATTCGATCAAGCGGCTGACCCTGGAACTGGGAGGCAAGTCGCCCTTGATCGTCTTCGCCGACAGCGACATCGACGCCGCCGTCACCACCGCCTACAACGACATGACGCGCAATACCGGGCAGGTGTGCGCCGCCTGCACCCGGCTGGTGGTGGAGCGCCGGGTCCACGACGAATTCATCGAGAAGCTGGGCCAGCGCATGGCGCAGGTGCGGATCGGCCGGCCCGCCGACGAAGCCACGGAAATGGGGCCCATCGTCAACGCCACGCAGATCAAGCGCATCCAGGCCTATCTGCAGGTGGCCAGCGAGGAGGGCGTGCGGACCGTGCGCGGCGTCGACCTCGGCAGTCGGCCGGAACTGAGCAAGGGGTACTACATGGACCCCGTCCTGTTCCTGGACGCGGACAACACCATGCGCGTGGCGCGCGAGGAAATCTTCGGTCCGGTGCAAACCGTCATGACCTTCGACACCGAGGACGACGCGGTGCGGATCGCCAACGACTCGCCGTTCGGCCTGGCGGCCGCCATTTTCACGCGTGACGCGGCGCGTTCCATGCGCATGGTGCGCAAGATCCAGGCGGGCACGGTGTGCGTCAACCATGGCGCCAAGGCAGCCGTCGATGCTCCTTTTGGCGGCTACAAGGAAAGCGGCATCGGGAAGGAACGCGGCATGTTGGCAATGTTGGACGACACGCAGGTGAAAAATGTCCGTTATGCACTTGTCTAAACCCAGCTCCCGGATCGAGATCGACGGGATAGCGAAGCGCTTCGGCGACAATGCCGTCCTGCACGACCTGAACTTGTCCATCGATCCCGGCGAGTTCGTGGTGCTGTTGGGACCCTCGGGCTGCGGCAAGAGCACCTTGCTGCGGCTGATCGCAGGCCTGGAAGAGCCGAGCGCCGGACGCATCCGCATCGGCGCGCGCGACGTGACGGATTTTCCGCCGCGCCGCCGCGACATCGCGATGGTGTTCCAGAGCTACGCGCTCTATGCCCACCTGAGCGTCGCCGACAACATCAGCTTTCCGCTGCGCATGCGCGACATGCCCTGGTATTACGAGATACCGCTGCTGGGTGGACTGATCCCCGCGGCGCGGGAACGCAAGCGCTCGCATCGCGATCAGGCCGCCAAGGCCGCGGAGGCCGTGGGCATGCAGCAGCTGCTGCATCGCAAACCGCGTGAACTCTCTGGCGGCCAGCGTCAGCGGGTGGCGCTGGCCCGCGCCATGATCCACGATCCTGCGGTTTTCCTGATGGACGAGCCGCTGTCCAATCTGGATGCGCAACTGCGCTCGCACACGCGGGCCGAGATCATACGCCTGCACCAGCGTCTGAAGCGCACCTTCATCTACGTGACGCACGACCAGGTCGAGGCGATGACCATGGGCACCCGCGTCATCGTCATGAACCAAGGCAGGATCCAGCAGGACGGCACGCCTGATGATCTCTACGACGCGCCGGCCAATGCGTTCGTTGCGGGCTTCGTGGGCAGTCCCGCCATCAATCTGGTGACGGCGCAGCCCGCGGCGGAAGGGTTCGCCATCAATGGTCAGGTGCTGCCCGGATCGGTCCGGTACCGCGCCGCTTCGGGATACGGCCCGTTGCCGAACAGCCTGACGCTGGGCATACGGCCCGAGTATCTCCGGATTGGGGAGGAGGGATTGCCGGCGACGATCGAACTGGTGGAGCGCCTGGGCACGGAACAGGTGGTCACCCTTCAGGCCAGTGGTGTCTCATTGCGCGTCAAGCTCGACAGCGAGGTGCGCTACCGCGCCGGCGACCGCGTCAACGTGAGCCTGGACTGGAGCCGCGTGCATCTGTTCGACGCGGACAACGGAAACCGTATTGAACCCGTGCGCGCCGAGGCGCGTCCGCTGAGGGAGAAATTCGCATGAACCCAAAGACTGTCAGGGAGCCGGCCCGCGAGGTTCCCGTGCTGGGAGAACCCGACGTGCTGGTGGCCGGAGGCGGCGTGGCGGGCATCGCCGCCGCGGCCGCTGCGGCCCGGGCCGGGGCCAAAGTGCTGCTGCTGGAGCGCTGGGGCTTTCTGGGCGGCACGGTGTCGGCGGTCACGCTGGGAGGCTTTTGCGGTGTCTGGGCGGTCACGCCCGATGAACTGATTCCCGTCGTCGACGGCCTGTTCGGTGAACTGGTGGACCGGCTGAAGCAGCGCGATGCCGTGACGGCTCCGCGGCGCTGGTCCCAAGCCGCGTCGCTGCCCTACGATCCCACCAGCGTGCGCCTGGTGGCCGACGAGATGATGGCAGCCTATGGCGTGGAGGTCATGTTCCATTCCTGGGTGGCCGATGTCGCAACCGAAGACGGCCGGGTCGCCACCGTCTTTGTGGAAAACAAGGGGGGACGCTATGCGGTGCGGCCCCGCATGGTCATCGACTGTACCGGCGACGGCGACATCGCCGCGCGTGCCGGCGCGCCATTCGAGCTGGGTTCAGGCGGGATCACGCAGTTCGGTTCCAGCATGTTCCGCATGGCGCCCGTGGATGTGGAAACGTTCGGCAAATTGAGCCGGGACGAGGTCGGCGAACGCATGGCCGCGATCGTCGCGGCCGGAACGCCATTGCCGCGGACCATGGTCGCGCTATACCCGAACCCGATAGAAGGCGTGGTGCACCTGAACGCGACCCGCGTCGCGCGCAGCGACGGCGAACCATTCGACCTGACCGATCCGATGCAGCTGTCAGAGGCGGAAAGAGAAGGGCGCCGCCAGGCCTATCTGTACGAATCCGTGCTGCGCGAGCACATGCCAGGCTTCTCGCGGGCGCGCATCATCGACATCGGCGCGCAGATCGGCATCCGCGAGACGCGGCTGATCGAAGGCGACCACGTGCTGACGGCGGAAGAAGTCCTGGGCGCCGCGAAGCCTGAAGACGGCATCGCCTGCAATGCCTGGCCGGTGGAAGTCCATGCCCAGGGGCTGAAAACCGTCTGGAAGTTCCTGGAACCCGGCGAGTACTGCCGCATCCCTTATCGCTGCCTGACGCCGGCCGGGCTGCGCAATGTGCTGGTGGCGGGGCGCTGCGTTTCGTCCACGCACGAGGCGCAGGCATCGATCCGCGTATCCGCGCCATCGATGGCCATGGGCGAAGCCGCTGGCATCGCCGCCGCCATGGCGCTGTCCGCAAGTTGCGACAGCCGCTCGGTCGAGGTCCCGGCGTTGCAGGAGGCGTTGCGGCGGGAGGGCGCGATACTTGAGCCGGCGGGCTGAGGGGCTCGCGCTCCATGAGCTGGCCGTGCGGGGAGTCGGCACGTCACGGCGCAGCTTGGCGGAGAACCTAGAAATCGACCGACGCCGACAGCATCACCGACCTCGGTGAACCCAGGCGCAGATACCCTTCGGATGCCGAGGACCAGTAGTCCTTGCCGAACACGTTGTTGACGGTCGCGCGCAGGGTGACGGGGTGGTCGAATGCGCGGGTGGCGTAGCGCATGCCCAGGTCCCAGCGCGTCCAGCCAGGAATGCGACGGCTGTTCTCCAGGTTCTGGTACTGCCAGCTGGTCGAGAGGGCGCGCGCGCTCAACGTAAGCCCGGGCGCAAACGACGGATCCCATTCCATGCCGATATTGGCCATCCAGCGCGGCACGCCGACGGCGCTATTGCCATCTGTGCCGGGCTTGGCGGTGCGGATCATCGTCGGCTGGATGTAGGTGATGCCGCCCAGCAGGCGCACGCCGCGCGCCAGTTCGCCGTAGGCATTGAACTCCACGCCGCGGTTGCGCTGTTCGCCGCTCACGTCGTAACGGGTCACGCCATCATTGACCGTCGTCAGGCCGGCTGGCTGCTTGATCTGGAAAAGGCCCAGCGTGGTGGTGACCGTGCCGAAATCGACCTTTACGCCGGCTTCGATCTGCTTGGTCTTGATGGGCGCGAAAATCTCGCCCGCGTTCGAGGCGCCGGCCGGAGCGATGGGGCCTGCCATCAGGCCTTCTATATAGTTGGCGTACAACGAGACATCGGTCCATGGCTTGACCACCAGACCGAAGGCCGGCGTGACGGCCGATTTGTCATAGCTGGAAGTCACCTGGCCGGTGGTGTAGCTGTAGTTCGTCGCCTTCACCGTCTGGTAGCGCAGGCCGGCGGTGAACTGGACCCGGCCATCGGCAAGGGAAAGCGTGTCCGCCAGCGCGACGGTCGGCAGCTTCAGCAGGGAAGTGCGCGGCGGCGAACTCGACAGTCCATCGATCGACGGCTTGGGGATCTCCGCCGGATCGTACAGATTGGATGGCGACATGCCGAAGATGTAGTAGTCGTAATAGCCGGCGCGTTGCTCGAAGGTGGAATAGCTCAGGCTGACTTCGTGCTTGACCGGGCCGGTCTTGAAATCGCCGCGCGCGCCCCAGACCGTGGAGACATTCTGTTCATAGCTGGGCCAATAGTAGGGGCGCATCAAGAGTTCGCCGTTCTGGCCAACCACTATCGGATCCGCGTACAGGTAACGGTTGTTGCTGCGCCGATAGCCCACGCCGCCGAAGACGGTCAGGTGCGGGCTGAGGTCGTACTCGGCGCGCAGCACGCCGTAGTTGTCGCGTGACTTGGCGTAGCCCCAATCGGGCGAATAGCCCTTGGACGCATCGGGTGCGCGCGGCACCGGCAGGCTGTCGCCGAAGATCAGCACGCCGGAATCGCCCGGCGCGTCGATGTTGTTGGTTTGATGGCCGGCATCCAGCGAAACACGCAAGCGCTCGCCGCGATAGTCCAGGCCGATGACCGCGACGCCCAGCTGGTTCGATTGATTCCGGACCGCGGTGTCGCCGTCCCGGTACGAACCATTGAAGCGGATGCCGAACTCGTTGTTCTCGCCAAAGCGCCTGCCGATGTCGACCATGCCGCCAAAGCGGGCATCGGACTGGTAAATCGCGGTCAGGCGGGTCAGCGGATCGTCGCCGGCGCGCTTGGCGACGACGTTGATGCCGCCGCCCACGCTGCCCCGCGGGCTCATGCCGTTCAGCAGGGCAGTGGGACCCTTGAGCACTTCCACGCGCTCGACGCCGTCCAGCGCGATGGTGCGCAGCGGCAGCATGCCGTACAAGCCGTTGAAGGATACGTCCTGGTTGCGCACCGGAAAACCGCGGATCTGGAACTCGTCGCCGGTCCCGGCCACCGAGCCTTGGCCGTCGTTGACCGTGCGTACCGAAGCGTCGTTCGCCAGCACGTCGGCGATGGAGTTGGCCTGCTGGTTCTGGATCAGTTCCGATGTATAGCTGGCGATGTTGAACGGCGTGTCCATCACATCGCGTTCGCCTAGCAGGCCGACGCGGCCGCCGCGGGCGACCTGGCCGCCGGCGTAGGGCTCGGGCAACTGCGAGTTGCCGGTCACCAGCACCGGCGCCAATGTGGTGACGGCTGCAGCTTGGGCCGTCACCGCGTATCCGCCGCCTGGCGTGGCCGCGCTGGACAGTCCGGATCCCTGCAGCAACCGCGACAGCGCTTCCCGCACCGTCATGCGGCCGGATACGGCCGGCGCCTGATGCGCGGCGATTTGGGCGCCGCCCGCCATGATGGGCGTGCTGGTCTGGCGCGACAGCATGTTGAGCGCCGTGTTCAATGGCTGCGCGGGCAGGTCGATGCCATAGAGCTGTTCCGACTGGGCCTGAGCCTGGGCTGGCGTGGGCACTGTGGCCAGCGGCAGGCCAAGTACGCTCGACAGCGCCAGGACTAGCGCGGAACGGCCCAGGAACGGCCGGCAAATACCGGATTGGTGCATTTCAACTCCGTCTATCGAGAAAATCGCCGCCCGGTGGCGGCCCTATCGATACAGAAGACGGATGAGGCGCGAAAACGGAGACAGCTGATCGAAAAAAAATCAGCGCAGCCGCAATACGACATCGCCGTTCGCCTGCGATTCCGCGCGCAGCGGCAGAATCGCTTCGAGGAGCGCCGCGGCGTTGCCGGCGTCGGCGCTGCGAAAGCGCCCCGTCAGGCGCAGGGCGTTGACCTTCGGGTCGGACGTGGTCAGCGGCCGCGTGCGAAAGGCGTTGATGGCCGGCAGGGCTTCGTCCAGGCGCTGGTTGTCGAACCACAGCCAGCCCTTGCGCCAGGCCGCGATGCTGTCCGGATCGATGCGCCGGACGGCGTCGACTTCGCCGTTGCGCCAACTGACGGCGATATTGGCGTACAGATCCAGGGGAGGGCCGCCGCGCGCCAATGTGTACCAACGGGCGTCGCGCGGAGCAGGGCGGAAGCGCACATGGCCTTCCTCCACGGCCAGGGACACGACGCCGCCCCGGTCGCTCACGGTGAACACCGTGCCCACGACCTCGACCTCGCCGCCGCGGGTGCGGACCCGGAATGGCCGGCTGGCGTCGGGGGCTACCGTGAACAGCGCCTCGCCGTGGCTGAGTTCGACCACGCGTTCGTCGCGGTACAGGCTGACGGCAAGCCGCGTGCGGGCGGCAAGGTCGATCCGCGTTCCCAAGCCGCCGCGGTCCGGCTGATCGGGCACCTGCGCCTGGGACAGCTGGCTGGAACCCGTTTCATAGGACGCCTGATATAGCGGGCGCCGCCAGTACCAGCCGGCACCGAGCATGGCCGTACAGGCGCCTGCGGCCGTCCAGCCAAGCAGGGCGCGGCGCGACAGCCGGTGATCCCCGGCGGCGGCGATGTCCTGGTCGAACCGTGCGCGCATGTCAGGCGCTACGGCGGCAAGCAGCTGCCAGCGCCGCATGGCCTCGAGATAGGCGGCCTCGTGCCGCGGCGCACCGGCGCGCCACGCGGCCAGCCGGGAGGCTGCCTGGCGCGCGCCGCGCTCGGTGGCGATTTCGGCGGTGGCGATCAGGGTGAGCGCCTGGTCGATCAGCGCCTCGTCGGGGACTTGCTGCATGGCGTCAGTTGCCGCCGTCCGCGACGGGCTCGCGGCCGTGCTCCTGCCGACCGCCGGCGGAATCGGAGTCCAAATATAGATTACGCAGGGCGTGGGAACAGTCCAGCGTCGCGCGCACCAGATGCTTGGCGACCGAGGCCTCCGTGATGCCCAACTGTTGCGCGATTTCGGCGCGGCTGTGGCCGTAGGCGCGGAACAACAGGAAGACCTGCATCCGCCGTGCGGGCAGGGACGCCAGCACCGCCGCCACGCGCTCGACCATCTGCCGTTGCGACACGACTTGTTCGGCGGACGGCGCCATTGCTTCGGCTTCCAACGGCCCATGCAGGGCCAGCCAGTTCTGCGAGACCTTGCGGCGACGCGCTTCGTCAATGCAGAGATTGTGGGCGACGCGGAACAGCAGGCCGCGCAGTGATTCGATGGCCGGGCCGTTCTTGCGGGCGTTGTTCAGGCCATTGGCGTAAACGCGTTCGAAGCTTGCCTGAGCGATGTCGGCGGCGTCGTCCGGATTGCGCAATTGGTAGTTGAGATACCGCTGCAGGTCGCGGTAGTGGCCGAGCAATTCATCGACGAATCCGCGTACCGTCGTGGCGGAGCCGGAACGTTTGACGGAACGAATTGGGGAGGATGCGGACATCGGGACTGGGAAAATGCGGCTCCGACCGGCGGAGCACGATCACGGGATTTTCAATAATGATTCCCATTATTGATACTTGAGGGCTCCCATGCAAGCAATGGTTTGCCCTGATCCGTTATACGCATAATGTATATTATGTAAAGTACGATAAATCGTTTTATCAGGCCCACCCAGGCCTGACGTTCGATCAACCACACTTCCCGATCAAGTTTCGAGGCTGCGCAGGCCTCAAAGCTTGTGCACCCATCGCAAAACGAAGCGATTGCCTTCAGCCCTGTTCTCCGCGCCTGACTCGAAGTACAGATTGGCGTACAGGATGTTGTTGCGCGAGAACGAGTACATGGCTCCGGGACCGATGCCGAATACCTGTTCGCGTCGACCGGAAACGGCGTTGCCGTTGACTTTGGTGTCGGTGAATTGCTTCAGCCAATAGCCGTTGATGCCGGCGTGCAGCTGGTCCGTGAGCGCATAGGCGGCGTTGAAGTTGATGTGCACAGCCTGCCCGGCCTGCACGTTCTTGACACCCGCTCCGTATAGGGCCGGTGACGGCGCATTGTTCTTGGCGTTCCAGAGGTAGTGCGCGTTCCACGTGACGGTGGCCCTGGGCGTGAGCCATAGGGTTGCCGCCCAATACGGGTTGACCGACCAGAAGTTTGCTCCGGGATTGATGGCGCGGTCCTGGTCGTATTTGCCGGTGGGCAGCACGACGTCCAGCTCCAGCCGGTGGGCGAATATGGGGCCGTTCTTTCCCGTCACCGGTTCGAACTGCAGGAAGGCGCCGGCCCGAAGGTCGGCAAAGCCATCCTGTGCCTTGAGCACGGCATTGTTCATGCCGTCGTTCACCTCGGCTTTGGTAAGCACCGGCAGGATGAAGCTAAGGCCCCAGTTGACGTTCTTCGAGGCGCCGTCCTGGTAGATCAGCTGCAGCGCCGTGGCGTCGACGCTGGTGGTGGATTTAGGCAGGCCGATCGCGTCCCCGCGGTTGTCGGTAATCCTGCGTCCTTCGTAGCGGGATGAATAAACCGATGCGGACCAACCCGGTCCGCCGGGAATGGGAGCGCCGTCATAGAAGGTGGTCAACCCCAGGTTGACCGTGGGCAAGTCCCCCGCTTGCGCGATGCCGGCAAATAGGGAAAATCCGCACAATGAATGTGCCAGGACACTTTTCTTTGGACAAGACGCTACCAAACAGCTCATGAAGATCTGCTCCGCTGGAATTGTTCTTTGAGGAAAATGCGCTTCGAACAGGATGCCTGCGTGCCAGTCCCGGACAAGATCGTCCGGCCGGTTTCAGGAGATGAAGCCGCGCTTCATCAGTTCAGAAAGTGATCAGTCGCTGCCTGCGTCCGCATTGAACATGTCCCGGTGCAACAGCCACTTCCCGTCCACGGACTTCCAGATAACCAGGTAGCGGCCCTTCTCGACCACTATGGGGTCGCCCGCGGGCGTTCTTGCATAAAGCTCATAACTGCCGATCTCGTTGGCCTCCTGCCCCCTGCCCTCCACTTCGACCACCTGGAATCTCGCCCCGGTGACGCCCATCCGAAAGACCTGCTCGAAGAAGCCGCCAATGGCCGCCTTGCCGTGCAAGGTCGGCTGCCCGTTGGGCATCAGCCGGGCGTCCTCGGTGTACAGCGCGATCACCCGCGCCACATCTGAACGTTCAATTGCCGCCGCCAGGGAGTGCTCGGCCGCCTGGATCTGCTCGTGCAGTGTCATGTTAGTTTCCATCTGATCTCTCCCGATTCAAGGTCGTTGGAACTCTACCGGCGAGCCGCAGCCGTGCCATGACAAAAGACGGTCATATGCTGCCAATCCATCAGCCCGACGGGATTCCTGCGCTCCATTCGCCATGGTCCGCACGGCATGGCCAGCGCAGCTCGCCAATGAGTACGGCCGTCAGGCAGGGAAAAGAGAGGAAGGGAGATCGCCCTGCGGCGGATCTTCCCTATCGATCAGCGCTCTTCCTGGGCATGCTGCGCCCTGGGCGGGAAGCCGAAATGCCTGATGAAGGCGCGGCGTAGCTGCTGTTCGCTGCTGAAGCCGCATTCCCTGGCGATCTGTTTAAGTGAGAGATGCGCTTCGCCAAGGCGGCGGTTGACTGCCTCGACCCGGAACAGCTCGACGGTTTTCGCCGGCGTGCGGTTCACGCGCTCGACATAGCGCCGCGCGAAGGTGCGCGGCGTCATGTTGGTCTGCGCCGCGAGCGCCTCGACGCTCAGGTCGGCGGCAAGATTGTTCAGCATCCAGGCGTGCAGCGCGCCGAAATCGGCGCTCGCTCCGGACTGGCTGGCAAGTGGCGCGGAGTGCTGGGCCTGGCTCGCCGGGCGCTTGAGAAAAACCACCAGGAGCTGGGCGATTTCGATGGCGGCGGAGTAGCCACGGTCTTCCTCGATGAGCGCCAGGGCCATGTCGACCCCGGCGCTGAAGCCTGCGGTACTCCACAGTGCATCGTCGCGTACGAATATCGGATCGTGTTCGACCTGCACGTCGCGGTAGCGGTCCTGCAGCAGCGAGGCTGCCTTCCAGTGCGTGGTCAGGCGATGCCGGTGGGCCAGCCCGGCTTCCGCCACCAGGAACGCTCCCGTGCATACCGCGCACACTCGGCGGGCGCTCGGGCCTGCGGTGCGCAGCCACCCGACGACATCCAATGGCACCGGCGGGTCGTTCGGCGGCCCGCCGCCGGGTACCACCAGCGTGTCGATATCGCCGGCGGCATGGCCGCCTATGGCCTCGGTGAAGATGACGATGCCGCAGGAGGTGCGGACCATGCCTCCGGCCATCGAGGCCACGACGATCCGGTAGCCGGGTAGCTGCGGCGAGACCTGATAAGTGCTGGCGATATCGAGTGCGTCACTGATGCCGGAAATGTCCGACAGCGTGACGCCGTCGAATGCCATGATGATGATCAGTCGCGGCGTGGTGGTTGGCAGCATATGACCGTTTTTTGTCAGAGGAATGGTCGTCGGCGCAGGTAGAGTTTCCAAGCTGAGACAGCCAGGAGACTCGCCCATGCTAACAGAGGCCTATTCGAAGAAACACAAGTCGCCAAGTTTCATCTTGAACGCTGAAGCTGGCCACCCTGAAGGTTGCGGTTGCCGATTGGGCAGGTCCCGCTTCTTGACGCTGGTGGAGGAATTCGCGAAGCAAGGCGATGATGGCCTGGACTGGAGAGTTCCGGTACGGCTGGTTCAACCTTTTCACTGGACTTGCGGCGCGGAATCCTATCAGCGGCAGATTTTCGCGCGCACGGCCGGAGCAACTTCCAACGTCCTGCATAGTGCGCTTTTGGCCGCATCCGTACATCCTTCCGCTGCGCCGGCAGGCGCGGAGGAATTGCACAAGGGGCGGACCGGGAACGATGGCGGCATCGACACGATTCTCATCAACGGCAGTATCTTCACCGGCGATCCCGACGTGCCCTGGTGCGAAGCGCTGGCGATCAGCGATGGCCTGGTCCAGGCCATCGGCACCAGCGCCGCGATCGCCGGCCTGGCAAGCGCCGAGGCCACGATCATCGATGCGGGCGGGCGCAGGGTCATCCCCGGCTTCAACGATGCGCACATGCATCACACGCCGGACCCGTACGGCATCCGCCTGCCGGTCGATCCCATGGCCAACCCGGCCTTGGAGGACATTCGCCCCTTGATCGAGGAAGCCGTCGCCAGCGCTCCCGCAGGCACCTGGATCTACGCGACCATGGGCGAGCGCCTGATCAACGACAAGCGCCTTGATCGCCTGGTGCTCGACCAGATTGCCCCCGGGCATCCCATCATCTTCCTGGGCATGACCAACCACACCAACGTGGTGAACAGCGCGGCAATGCAGCGGCTGGGCATCCGTGACGACGAGCCCGACCCGCTGGGCGGCCACTTCGAGCGGGTTGCTGGCTCCCGGCGCTTGTCGGGGCGGATCAACGAGTACGCGCAATGGTCGCCGCAGCGTTGCTTCGCGTCAATGGCGACCGTCGACGAAGGCGTCGCGAGCCTGCGCGCCCTCGCCGACGACTGCGTGCGCTGGGGAATCACCAGCGTCCAGAACATGTCGTGGACTCCGCCTGAGCGCTACCTGGAGATGGCCAAGAGCGCCGACCTTCCGATCAAATTGCGCCTGATCCGCTTCCCTCCCACCGGCCCCGAGGGACGGGTGCTGAGCGAGGGGCGCGGCCTTCCCCGCCATCTGGGCGCCAGGCTGGAGTTCCACGGCACCAAGTGGATCCTCGACGGAACTCCAGTCGAGGGCGCCGCGGCTATCGGTCGGCCCTATGCGCCGGACTCGCAGAACCAGGGCAGCGAGAATTTCCTGCCGTCGGAAATCCCCCGCATGCTGCAGGAAAGCCTGGGCGCCGATGAGCAATTGCTGCTGCATGCCATCGGCGCCAGGACGCTGGATAGCGTGCTGGATGCATTGGAAACTTCCAATCTCGAAGTGGACTGGGCGCTGCGCAATCTGCGCATCGAGCACGGGGACGGCTTGACCGGGACCCAGATTCCCCGGGTCAAGGCGTCGGGCGCCATGGTTGTGCAAAACCCGACGCATTTCTGGTTCTACGACGACGGTTCTGTCTTCAGTATCTTCGATGGCGCGTTCCAGAGTCTGTTGGACGCCGGCATCACGGTCGGCATCGGCTCGGACGGACCGCTCAATCCGTTCATCAATCTGCTGGCCGCGATCCAGCATCCCGCGCGCGCGCACGAAGCCATGTCGCTCGGCGATGCGGTACGCGCCTATACCCACGGCAGCGCGGTCGCGGAGGGCAAGGGACAGACCAAGGGAAGGCTCGCGCCCGGCTTCGCCGCCGACATCGCGGTGCTGTCGCAGGATATCTTCTCGATCGACCCGCAGCAGCTGCCTGCCACCCGGAGCGTCTTGACGCTGGTGGATGGCGCGGTGGTCTTCCGCGACGCCTGCATTTGACTCATGATGCGCCCGCCCGCGGGGCAGCCTGACGGAATCCCCCAGACAGCCGCCCTGCTCTTTCGGCAAGCATTGCAGCTGATCGACGGACAGTTGCAGGAAGAGGGGCTGACTCCCGGGCTTCTGGCCAAGCAATTGCGCCTGTCGCGCAGGCGCCTGTATCAGGTGTTCGAAGCGCAAGGCGAGACCGTCAGCCGCTGCATCCAGGCGCGGCGGCTGGCGCAGGTCGCCCGGGACTTGCTGTCGGAACGCCTGGAGCACCAGTCGATCACCCATATCGCTTTCAAGTGGGGCTTTTCCGATTCGGCGCACTTCAGCCGGGCCTTCAAGCGGCATTTCGCTTTATCGCCTCGCGCCTTCCGGGCGCGGGCGCCCTCCCCGGCGCCCGCGACTCGCGCGGTCAGTAGGTCAGGCACACCGACTTCAGCTCGGTAAAGCCTTCGATGGCGCTGCGTCCGAACTCACGCCCCATGCCGGACTCCTTGTAGCCGCCGAAGGGCAGATTGGGATCGACCGGAACGTGGTTGTTGACCCACACCGTACCGGCCTCTATCCGCGGGATCAGAGCCAGCGCGCGGGACAGGTCGTTGGTCCAGACGCTGGCGGTGAGACCAAAGCGGTTGTCGTTGACCATGGATACCGCGTCGTCCAGGTCGTCGAAGGCCAGGACGGACAGTACGGGTCCAAAGATTTCCTCCTGCACCACCGTCATCTTCTGTTCCAGCCCGGCCAACACGGTGGGTTGGACGTAGTAGCCTGGCAGCTGCGGCGCCATGCCTCCCGTGCAGAATTGCGCACCTTCGGCGCGCGCGATCTCCAGGTAACGCAGCACGTTGCCTTGTTGTTTGCGCGATGCCAGCGGATTGATCTGCGCCGTCGGGTCCATGCCAGGTCCGATGCTCATGCGGGAGACCTGGCTGCTCAGGGCATCCAGGAAATCGCCGTAGCGGCTCGCATGCACGTAGAACCGCGAGGCCGCGGCGCAGACCTGGCCTTGGTTGACCAGGCCACCGCCAATGGCGCCGGCAACCGCCTTTTCCAGGTCGGCATCCTCCAGTACCAGCATCGGATTCTTCCCGCCAAGCTCCAGAGTGAAGCGGGCCATGTTTTGCACGGCAGCCATGCCGACCTGCTTGCCCACCGCGGTTGATCCCGTAAAGGAAATTTTGCTGACCAGCGGATGGCTCGTCAACGCCGGACCGAGCTTGCTGCCGCGCCCTATCAGGACGTTGAACACACCTGGAGGAATGCCCGCCTCCACCGCCAGCTCCGCGACGCGTAGCGCCGTCAGTGGCGTTTCGTCCGCCGGTTTGATGACGATGGTGCAACCGCAAGCCAGCGCAGGCATGACCTTCCACAAGGCAATCATCAACGGGAAATTCCAGGGGACTATTCCAGCCACGACGCCGACGGGTTCCCGCCGCGTATAGGCACTGAAGCGGGCTCCCTGCGGCACCGGAATGGACACATCCAGGGTCTGGCCTTCGATCTTGGTAGCCCAGCCCGCCATGTAACGCATGTAGTTGACCGAGGCGCCCACTTCGATACCGCGGGAGATATGAATCGATTTTCCTTGGTTCAAGGTTTCCAGCTGGGCGAGTTCTTCACCGTTCGCCTCCACCAGATCGGCGAAACGCAGCAGGATCCGCTCGCGTTCGGAAGGCTTCAATCCCGTCCAGATGCCCGATTTGAAGGCCGCGTGGGCGGAGCGGACTAACTGTTCCACCTGGCTGGCGTCCGCGGCGTTCACTTGGCAAAGCACCTGCGCGCTGGATGGGTCGTACACGTCAAGCACCTCGCCGTTGGCGCCGGACAGTTGCCTGCCGTCGACGAAGGAACCGTGGCGGCGCGCGAGGAAGGAATCGACGCTCGCGAGTCTTGCTGTCGTGGGTGTGCTCAAGGGTATTTCCTCCGGTTGATCGGCCCAAGGGCCATTACCGCCAGGAGGCTACCCGGAGGCGCCGCTGCCATCTTGACTCAGCGTGCAACTCATCCTCAGGCGAAGGATCGCGCCGGGGACATAGGCTCGATACTCCCCTTCCTGGCGTTCAGTCGAGTGGTTGGAAGTTGGTTTTCTGAACGAATGCCTGGTAGCGCTCGGACGCGGCAGCCAGATCCTCACCGTACTGTTTGGCCTGCTTGAAGTCTGGCCGGTATTCAAGGATCCGCAAGGCGTTGAGGACACTGGCCTCTCCCATCGCCTTCTGCACGGCCTCCTGCATTCGGAGAATGGTCTTCTCCGGCGTTCCCTTTTTCGCGACAATGCCGATGGATTCCTCGAAAATGAGATCGCCATAGCCCAGTTCAGCAAGGGTTGGGACCTCGGGCGAGAATGGGGAACGGGTAGCAGTGCTCACAGCCAGGACCTTGACCTTGCCGGCTTTTGCGAGCTCGACAAAATTGCTCGACAGGTTGATCGCCACGTCCACTTCGCCAGCCAGTACCGCTTGGGTCAGTTGGGGACCACCCCGGTACAAGATGGGCTCCAATGCCAAATCCTCGGCTTTCGAGAGCAAGTTACCGACGAAGTCAGTCCCGCTCCCACGGCTGGGTACACCGAAGGTGCCTCTCTTGGTCTCCTTGGCCCAGGCGACGAATTCCTTGAGCGTCGAGAACGGCGAATCGCTGCGCGTAACCACTGAGACGTGGTAGTCGCATATCTTGCAAACAGGTACGAAGTTGTTCGGATCGTAGGAAAGCTTCTTGTAGACATGAGGAAAGGACGCGAGCATGGCAGCCGGTGTCAGGCCAAAGGCTGATCCGTCGGCAGCCTGGTTGCCCAGCCAGTCCAGGGCAATTCTGCCTCCCGCGCCGGTCTTGTTTTGAACCACTATGGGTTGATTGAGTTCGCGCTGCCCTGCCTCGGCCAACGCCCGGGCCACAAGGTCGGGTCCTCCGCCGGCGGGAAAGCCTACAACCAGGGTAATCGGTCCATTCGATTGCGCGTGCGCAGCAACCGAGCCAGTCAGCGCGGCGCCAACGCCAGCAAAGCGTACGGCAACGGCGCTGGCCCCGATCTTCGTCAAGAAATCGCGTCTTGTAGACATCTGTGTCTCCTCACAGTTAGTAGGTCACATGGGGGATGAGGCCGTTTTCAGGGCTCCACGACGTTGAAAAGCGGATCGAACGAGTCCAGTCCGGCCAGGAGAGAAAGAACAGGTCCGGCATTGCCGTCGATCCGGACGTCGCCGCTGTCGACGGCTCCTGAAAACCCGATTTCTGCCTGTAGCGCCTGAAATAGTCCCGCGCGCGTGGTCTGAAGCACCGCGTCGGCCGCGTCGCCGTGTGATCCCGGGCGATGGCTCAGCGCGCCATTGCTGAGTGTCACTTTGGTGCAGCTCTGCTCGTCGGTCATGTGCCAATCAAAACGGATGGTCTGCCCCTCGACCGCCTCGCCCACGACACGAATGGCGATGAAGTCAAAGAACAGTGGCATCGGCAGCTTGGACACCACGCCGGGGCTGATGCGGTTGCCATCCTTCTCGCGCGGCCGCAGACCCTCGCGCAGCTCACGCGCGCCGAGCAGATATGCGTTGCGCCAAGTGGCTGATTCTGCTTGATATCCCAGTTGCTCGAAGGCGTCGGCGCAGAGCTCGCGCGCTGCCCTGTTCGCCGGATCGGCAAACACCGCATGATTCATGATCTGCGCCACCCAGCGGAACTCTCCGCGCTCAAAGTCTTCACGGGCGCGGGCGATGGCGCGCTCCGCGCCGCCGGCGTACTCAATGTATTTGGCCGCGGCGGCACTCGGCGGCAATGGGTTCAGGTTGACGGGATTTCCGTCGTAGGGACCCATGTAAAAGGCATAGATCGCCTGCACGTTGTGCACCACCGCGCCGTAGTACCCCCGGGTGTGCCATTGCTTGGACAAGTCGTTGGGCATCATGAGCTGCTCGGAGATTTCCCGAGGCGTCAGCCCATGGCTCATCAATCGAAGCGTCTGATCGTGGATGTATCGGTACAGATCACGCTGTTCGCTGAGATACCTGATGACCTTTTCCTTGCCCCAGGTAGGCCAATGGTGCTGAGCCAGACACACGTCTGCCTGGCCGGCGTAGAGTTCCACGCTCTCGTCCAGGTAACTTGCCCAAGCCAGCGCGTCGCGCACCTTTGCGCCGCGCAGGGGACACAGATTGTGCATCGTGTGGCACGCATTCTCGGCCATGTTGAGCGCGCGCATCTGCGGGAAGTAGAAATTCATCTCCGCCGGCGCTTCCGTGCCCGGGGTCATCTGGAAGATCACCTCGACTCCGTCGATCACCATGCGCTCGTTGGTATGCGTGATCAGGCGCGTAGGCGGGATCAGACTGGATGTTCCGGTACCCATGCCCTTGCCCAACCCGCTGTCCACGTGAGCCCGCGGGCCGGGTTCCAGGTAGGTGCCAAACTGAAATTCAGCGCGTCTGCGCGATGGGATGCCGGCGAGCAGCGACTCCGACATGACCTCTTCCATGAAGCCTTCGGGGGCAATGATCTGCACCCGCCCTGCTTCCACATCTGCCTCGCTGACCACGCCCTTCACGCCGCCATAGTGGTCCCGATGACTGTGGCTGTACATGACGGCCGCCACTTTCCGCGGGCCGAGGTGCTTCTCGTACAACTCCAGGGCGGCGCGCGCCGGTTCTTCGAACGTCAGCGGGTCGATGACGATGAGGCCGGTGTCCCCTTCGATGAAAGTGATGTTGGCGAGGTCGAAGCCACGCACTTGATATATGCGGTCGCAGACCTTGAACAAGCCGTGAATCTTGTTGAGCCGGGACATGCGCCACAGGCTCGGATTCACGGTAAAGGGAACATATGCATCATCGAGAAAGGAATAGTCCTTTTGGCTCCAGACCACCCTGCCGCTGGCGTTGCGGACCGTTGCGTCTTCGATCGTGCCGATGAACCCCCGATTGGCATTGTCGAAGTCATCGGCGTCCGAAAAATCCAGCGATGAGCGCAAGCGTTCCTGCATGGAGACCGTGCGCGGGTGCGCTTCCTTGTGCCGGCTGTTGGTTGTGTCGTGGTTCATGTTTGATCCGCCAATCGCATGGGTCAGGCGCTAGCCTGGGTGTGGGTGAAGTCCAGCACGGTCCGGCCGACGCCGCGGTGCTGGTCCAGGTCTTGGAGAATGTTGCTGATTTCGCCAGGGGCTTTGACAGTGATCGGGGGGGCTTGCAGCTTGCCGGCCTTGGCGAGCTCGAATACGCCATGCAGGTCGCTCAAGGTCCCGACGAATGAACCGACGATGGCGATGGACCGCTGAGCCACGGGAGGCATGGGCAGAGGAACTTCGCCGCCATGCAGCCCCACCAGTACGTATGTTCCGCCTTTGCGCAGGACGGAATATGGCAGGTTGAAGGTCGCAGGCATGCCCACGAAATCTATGGCGGCAGCCAGACGTGCCTCCGTGGCTTGGTTCAGCGCGTCGCGCGCCTGCGGGTCGTCGCTGCGGACCGTTCGGGCAGCGCCCTGCACCTTCGCCGCATCCAGTTTTGCGTCGTCGATATCGCAAGCCACGATGTTCCGGAACCCCATGCCCTTCAACATGGAAATGGCAAGCAGTCCGAGACCGCCGCAGCCAATGACGGAGATCCAGTCGTCGGCGCGCATTTGCGGAATGGCTTTCGCAATGGCCGAGTAGCAGGTGACGCCGGAGCAGGCCAGCGTCGCGGCGAATGCGTGGTCTATGCCGGAGACATCGACCAGGTATTTCGGATCGGGCACGAGCAGATGCGTGGCAAACGCGCCCGGCGTGGCGATGCCCACATTTCTGGGGGTGGCGCACAGCGTGGACAGGCCTTCATCGCAGGCCCAGCACTTGCCGCAGCCGATCCACGGGTAAACCACTCGCCTGTCTCCGACGGCCACGCCGCGAGCGTCCGGGCCAACGGCCTCGACGATGCCCAGCGGCTCGTGTCCCAGCGTCAGCGGCGGATTCAGACCCCGGTCTTTGAGGTAGGCACGTTTGCCCTCCCCCAGATCGAAGTAGCCGTGCCAGAGGTGTACGTCGGAGTGGCAGACACCGGAATGCGTGATCCGGACCAGGATCTCGGTTCCAGAAGGTGTCGGCGTTTCGCGCAGGCGGACCTGCAAGGGTTTGCCGTGTTCGGTTACTTCATAGCTCAGCATGCTGTCTCCAATCTGTTGCGTCGTAAGGCGGCGCCACCCAGAGAATCCAGTTTAAGTCACGTGACTTATAAAAATCAATCATATGACTTAAAAATGAAATGCGCCTTACAATCGCAACAGATCCGACACTGCGCTCCAGTCATGCCTACACCTGCCAAAGCAAGTCCGCCGACGACCAAACATTCGTCTCGTATGCCAGCGTCGAGAGGGAAAGAGAGTGCCGCCGCCCTCATCGCTACAGCTCAACGTCTGTTCGCCGAGCGCGGCATCGATGCGGTTTCTTTCCGGGAGATCGCACGAGAAGCGGGGCAGAAAAATAATTCCGCCCTCGCCTATCATTTCGGATCCAAGGAGGCCCTGATTCAGGCAATCCTTGATGCAGGGATGCAAGAGGTCAACGTATTGCGCAATGACTACGTCGATCAGCTCTACACGTCCGGGAGATACACCGATTTGCGGGCATTGGCCGAGGCGCTGGTGAGGCCTCTTGCGACCAAGCTTCTGACGGAGAAAAAAAAGACATACAACCGTTTTCTTGCTGCCGCGCAGTTGCATCCCGACATAGACTTGGGCGCAAGTTCCACAGAGGTGGACCGGGGCTTTCGACGGGTCTATGAATTGGTTGAGGCAGCGCTGCCAAGCATTCCCGGACCGATCCTGAGACAGCGTTGGCTCGCCAGCATCAGCTTCATGATGTTTGCTTTGGCTGACTATGAGCGCCTCAGCGCCAGGCGCAGCAAATCCGGGCAGTCATTCGACATTCATCGCGCTATCGAGAATCTCATCGACATGCTGACGGGAGCATTGGCGGCTCCCGTCTCCGTGGAAGCTGCGAGTCGCCTCACGAACCCGATTCCTCCGTCTGAAAATCTGGCCGTCGACGGATAGCGCGCTTCCAACTAGGGAATTGGCGGATCGAACGCGGCCGCATAGATCGCCAAGGCGTCAGCCTGCGTAACTTCGCGCGGGTTATTCATCAGCAGACGGGTTTGCAGCATGGCATCGCTGGCCATGCGGGCCAGGTCGTCCTGTTGTACGCCGACCTCCCGCAAGCTGCGCGGGATGCCCGTGTCGGCGACCAGCCTTTCAAAATAGCCGGCAAGCGCCGCTGTCTTGGCTTCGTCGCTGCCGGTAGTGCCGGGCACGACTACCTCGGCAATCTGCGCATAGAGCTTGCTGGCGGCCGG
This sequence comes from Achromobacter sp., assembly GCF_049647645.1. Lineage (GTDB taxonomy): Bacteria > Pseudomonadota > Gammaproteobacteria > Burkholderiales > Burkholderiaceae_B > Achromobacter. Next base: position 22,162 of record NZ_JBARYB010000049.1, on the reverse strand, counting down.
TGCGTTGAATTTCAACACGGGCGCAAGCACCAGCGAATTCGATAGTCCGTGCGGCACATGGAAGATGCCGCCGATGGGATATGCCAGCGCATGTACGGCGCCGACCGGCGAATTGGCGAAGGACTGGCCGGCAAACATTGCGCCCAGCAGCATGGCTTCACGCGCTTCCCGATTTTTACCGTCCCGGCATGCGCTCAGGATGTTGCGGGACAACAGCTCCAGAGCCTTGATCGCCAGCATGTCCGATACGGGGTTCTTCAGGCGGGCTGAAGTGTAGGCCTCTATGGCATGTACCATCGCGTCGATCCCGGTATAGGCTGTGGCGGCGCCAGGCAGTCCTATGCTCAGCTCTGCATCAAGAACTGCGAGATCTGCGTACAGCTGCGGCGCGACCACGCCCATCTTGGCGGTGCCTCCGGTCGTCACGATGGATACCGCCGTCACTTCCGAGCCGGTGCCGGCGGTAGTCGGCATCTGCACCAACGGCAGGCGCGGGCCAGCCACCTTGCCCACGCCATACATGTCTTCCAGTGGTTGCTGACCAGGCAACAGGACGGCCAACAGCTTTGCCACATCCATTGATGAGCCGCCACCAAGGCCAAGCACCACCTGGATATCTGCCTCTCGGGCGCGCTCAGCGGCTTCGAGCACGATGTGCGCAGGAGGATCGGCGATCACATCATCGATCACGGTAACCTGCCAGTGGTGCTTGGCCAGATCAGCCAGAGCCGAGGCCAGGAGACCGCTCTCGTGCAGGAAGCGATCAGTGACAACGCACAGCCGGACCAAAGACGGATACTGCTTGCGCAGAATCGCGCCAAGCTGGCGCGCCACGCCGAATTCGGAAATGACCGTGGGGACCGTCTGGAAGTGAAAGGAGTTCATGGAACTATGCACCAAGGTTGTTGTAGCGTTTCGCGCAGGAACGAGGCCGCCCGGATTGTCATGGAGCGCCCGGTGCCGATACGGCCCGCGGATGTGACGATGCCGTGCGCGTGCGCTGGCAGATGGTGATGCTCGACGCGCACGCCGGCGGCGATGGCTCGTGCGGCATAGGCCACCCCTTCGTCGGCCAGCGGATCCAGTCCGCAGCTGAGCAGGAACATCGGCGCTGGGGACAATCGTGGCGCCAATAGCGGGGAAAGGCGCGGATCGTCCCAGGCCGTGCCGGGGCGGACGTAGTGGTTGCGGAACCAGCGCATCGAGCCAGCGGTCAGCGGGAAGCCGGACGCAATGCGGCGGTATGACGCCGTATCGCCGCGCAGATCGGTCACCGGATAGAACAGCACCCGCGCTCGCAAGCAGCAGCCCCGCGGCACCAGCGCGTCCGAGTTCGCCAGAACCGCGGCCAGATTTCCGCCCGCGCTATCACCCGCAACGCTCAGGCGCAGCGGGTCTACACCGAGCGTGTCGGCATTGTCGGAGAGCCAGCGCAACGCCGCTGCGCAATCTTCGAGCGGTACGGGGAACGGATGCTCTGGCGCCAAGCGGTAGTCGACGGCGTACACCGCCGTTTCGCTTTCGCTGGCCAGCAGCCGGCAGACGGCATCGTGCGTATCCAGGCCGCCGATCACCCAGCCTCCGCCATGCATGAAGAGTACCGGCGGCAGGATTTCGGCCGTGCTGCCGCGATATTCACGCACGCGTATCGTCCCCCCAGGGACGGGGATTTCATGATCGCGGACCACGGCGCATTCGGTACGCGGCAAGCCGTTGGCCTCACAGCCGCGCGCGTAGTTCTCGCGCGCGGTAGCCAAGGGGACATCCTGGAAAGATACCTCCCCGTTCTCCCGGTAGGCCCGGATCAGATCGCGTGCATCCGGGGCAATGGAGGATAAGGGGATATTTTCGGCGCGTTCCGCGAGGGGCTCGCTCATCTCAATGCTCCCTCGCGCATCCACAGATAGTCGTCCGCCTTCCAGCGTACGGCGGCCCGGTATTGATCCACCGTCCCGGACCAATTGTTGATGACTTTTCCTGCCTTGTTCTTGTACCAGCTGGAGCAATCGGATGAAAACGCCGACGTGGCCATGTCCGCCTGCAGCTTGCGATTGAAGTCGCGAAATACAGGGAGTTTTACCGCAAGAGCCGCGCCCTTGAGTTCGGCAGCCCGTAATGCTTCGATAATGTAGCTCTGCTGGATTTCCAGCATGGTGATGATGGAGTTGTGGTTCAGATTGGTGTTGGGTCCATAAACCAGAAACATGTTCGGGAAGTCCGGAACGGCCATGCCGAGATAGGCTGCAGCCCCCTCCTCCCAGGAATGCGACAGGCTCGCGCCAGCCGCGCCATGTATCGCGAGGTCACCGTGAAAGGCCTGGCTGGCGAAGCCCGTACCGAAAATCACGGTGTCGAAAGGCAATTCCTCGCCGTCGGCAGTCACTATCCCCTGCGCGTAGAAGCCCTTGATCGGGCGCGTTTCGAGCGTTACGTTGGGCCGGGCGAGCGCCGGATAGAAATCGTCGGAACGCAGGATGCGTTTGCAGCCTAGTTCATAGTCCGGAGTCAGTTTGGCGCGCAGTTGGGGATCGGCGACCTGGGCGGCCAGGTGCTGCCTGGCGATGCTGACGCCCTCTTGTTGGTCGTTGGTTCCGATTTGCGTGCGCCGGAACCCCCTTTCGCGAAAGTCGTGCAGTTGCTTGCGCGAGGCCTCGAATGTGCCGGGGTCGGCCTCGTAGGCGTCCAGCTGTTCTTCTGTAAAGACCTGCTGATTGCGCGGCATGATCCAGTTTGCCGAGCGCTGGAAGACAGTCAGATGCGCTACTTCGGGGGCAATCTCGGGTACGTACTGCACGGCCGATGCGGCGTTCCCGATGGACGCCACGCGCTTGCCCCGCAAGGCTGCGCCCTCGTCCCAACGCGCCGAGTGGAAGAACTTGCCCCGGTATGCGTCCAAGCCTTCGAAGGCGGGAATGGCAGGCTGGTTCAGCTGACCCCAGGCCGGCACGAAGAACGTCGCCGTGCAGCGCTCGCCGTCAGCCATCTCGAAGCGCCACAGGCTGTTCTCCGTATCCCAGCGCGCCTCGGTAACCTCACGATTCAGACGCAAATGGGCGCGCAGGCCAAAGGCGTCTTTCAGCCGGTTCATATAGCCCAGCAGTTCTTCGCGGCCAGCGTACATGCGGCTGACCCGCAGGTGCGGGAAAAACGAATAGCAATAGAGATGCGCCTCGGTGTCGCAGGCGGCGCCCGGATAGTTGTTATCCAGCCAGACCCCGCCAATATCACTGGAGCGCTCAAGAATGACAAAGTCCTCGTCGCCATTGCGGACCAGTTGGGCTCCCATGCCCAGGCCGCCGAAGCCGGCGCCGAGTATCAGGGTACGAAAATGCGGAATGCGTTCGCTCATGATGCTTCTACTCCAATTGAATCAGGCGCCGTGGCGCTCCTGGTGGGCGCGATCCACCTCGTGCAGGGAAATGTTCCTGGTTTCCGACAGCAAGCCGAGCGCCAACAGAGACACCACGACGGTTCCTGCCAGGTAGACAACGATGGGATCGGTGCTGCCGAAGTCGCGCAGCAATACCGTTGCGACCAGCGGTGCGATGGAGCCCGCGACTATCGTCGCTATCTGGTAGCAAAAGGACGCGCCCGCATATCGCATCGAGGTCGGGAAAATTTCCGAGAAATAGGCCGCCTGGGGGCCGTAGCACAACGCCTGGAAAAAAAGTCCCAGGCAAATGACGCCGAGTATCTGGATGTTGGAGCCGGAATCCAGTCCGGGAAAGTACAAGAACGCCCAGACCAGCAGTCCTGCATAGCCGAGCCCGATACACGCCTTGCGTCCGATGCGGTCAGACAGATAGCCGCCGAACAACATCGAGAAGAATTGCATGATGTTCGCGACGAACATGATGAACATCACTGTTTGCGCGGGCAGCTTGGCATGCACGGTGAGATAGGTGATCGAGAACACGACGATGATGTAGTAGACCGTGTTCTCGCCTACGCGCAGAAGGATGCTGAAGATGGACTTTCCGGGATAGGCGATCAATGCGTCCTTGAGCGAGGCGGCTTTCTTTTTGGCCGCCTTTTGCCGGAGATAGGTCTCCACAAAAATCGGCGCGTCTTCCACGGACCGGCGGATGTAATAGCCGACAAACACGATGATTCCAGAGAGCCAGAACGCCACGCGCCAGCCCCAGTCGAGAAATGCCTCCTTGGACAACAGGGACGACAGGCTGAACAGCACGATCGACGCCAGCACGTTGCCTATGCATGCCGCCGATTGCGGATAGCTTGCCCAATAGCCACGCCGGTCAGGAGGCGAATGCTCGGAAATCAACAGCACCGCCCCGCCCCATTCGCCGCCGACGGCAAAGCCCTGGATGAATCGCAGCAATACCAGCAGCGCTGGCGCCGCGAAGCCGATGGCCTGGAACCCGGGCAGGCATCCCATCAGAAAAGTGGAAGATCCAACCAGCAGCAGGCTGAACTGCAGCAGCTTCTTTCTTCCCAGTCTGTCACCGAAATGGCCAAAGACGATGCCCCCCAGCGGCCTGGCGACGAAGCCGACGGCGTAGGTCGCGAACGCCGCGATGATGGCGCTGAGCGGGCTCTCGACGTTCGGGAAGAACAAGGGGCCAAAAACAAGTGTGCTGGCCACGCCGTAAATGAAGAACTCATACCATTCCGCGACCGTGCCGGCCATCGAGGCCGCCACCACTTTCTTGATCCCGCTGGTCTCTGCTTTTTCTGGCGGATTTCCGTCTGTGGGAGCGACGATCCCGCTGCTGCTGATGGCCATGCCAATCTCCTCCTGTTAACCGCATTTCTATGTGTTTGGGTTGAGGCGCGATCGTCCGTCTTGATCGCGCTCAAATGAATATGGAATAAAATCCATGCAGGAGAAGGAAGCGTATCGCCGGCCCAAACGCGGCGTCTTGCACCAAAGCGCAAGTGACTTGCGCCAGGCTGCAAAGAGATTCCCCCAGGAGAGACACATGCAGTTGGTTTTCGATGCTCGGCAACACGAGCTTCCGCAGCGTCGCGATCTATGGCAGGAAGCGCTATGCAGCGCCTACATAGCGCTGGATGCCGAACTGCCGGGTACGAATGGTTATCAAGGCAGTTTGTGCAAGGCAGATTTCGGCCCGGTATCCATCACCGACATCCAGCTGTCTCCACACAGGATCCGGCGGCGCAAGCAGCATCTCGCTCAGCTCGACAAGGACTGCTACTACTTGCAGATCCTCCAGAAAGGCCGCGCACAGCTCGCCCAAGGCGGTCACGAGCTGCCGTCAAACCCCGCGGTCGCGGCATTGTTCTATTCTGGCGAACCCTATGACCTGCAATGCCTCGCCGAGATACGCGCGCTCTATCTGGAAATTCCAAGGGAAAGCCTGAAAGGCCGCATGGCGCGCCAGGATCTGCCGATTGCAGGCAATGTCAGTATCGGTAACGGTATTGGCAAGCTCGCTGCACAGTTGTGCGCGAACTTGGTCGCGGAAAGCCTGGCCATCGCCGCGACCGACAAGCCGCAGCTCGGCGCGGAATTGCTGAACATCGTTGCCCTCGTGCTGGATCGAGACCCGGTTCCGGACACCGATGGCGATCCGCACCGGCTAGCCCGGTTGAGCTTGATTCAATCCTGGATCGAACAGCATTTGTCGGACCCCGGGCTGTCGCTGGAAGCAATCGCCAAGCATCACCACATCTCGGTTCGGTTGCTGCATCATTTGTTCCGCGAAGTGGGAGCCTCCCCCGCGGATTGGATCTGGAGCCGACGGCTTCAGAAGTGCCATGACCTGATCTGTTCTCAGCAGGAATTTCACCGCTCGATCACGGACATTGCGTACTCGCTGGGCTTTAGCAGCTCCTCGCATTTCAGCAATGCGTTCAAGGCTAAGTTCGGCATGCGCCCCAGCGAAGCGCGGCGGAAGTAAGCCGCGACCGCTGATCACCGTGGAGCGCCTTACGCTCTATGGCGACTTAACTTCAGCGCGGCCCCAATGCTTCGGCCAATTGCGTGCCCTGGGGCATGCCGTTGAACTTCCTTATCGAGCCATCGTTCTCCCGGACCACGATGCCAGGCGTGCCGCGAAACCCGGTCGATATCATCAGCATGTGGTTGTCTTCGAGTATCCGGAGAACCGCGTCGGGGACGCTGGCGGCGGGTTTGATGCCGCCCTGGTCAAACTTGTGTTCATTCTCAGTCAACGCGGCCGATGGATCGGACGCGCCAAGAATCGCCGCCGCCTTGGCTGGGCTGTCTGCACGGATCACGCCTACGAGCAGATGGCGAAGTTGGACTTTGCCTGCCTGCACCCAGGGACGAGCGGCTTCCCAGAACTGGTGGCAATAGGGACAATTCGCATCGGAGAAGGTATAGATAATGCGGGGCGCGTTGGATTTTCCATCCTGCACCCAGGTAGCGGACTCCAGTCGGGCCCAAGTCTTCTCGCCCATGGGCTTTTCAACCAGCTCGCGAAGCTTCGTCCTGTCGATGGGCTTGCCATTGGCGTCCAGGCGCGTACCCACGATGGCGTTGCCATCGCGGGTGACATAGATCGCAACGGGACGTTCTTCTGCCGTGCCCGCGAACGCACGCAAGCCGCCTTCCACCTCGAATTCTGCGATGACGGTGAGGCCTTGCGCTTCCAATGCCTGGATGGCTGGCGGCCGGTCCCCGTTCTGCGCCTGGCTATAGCCGGCCGCCAGCATGAGCGGGATGGCTGCGATCGACGAAAAGCGCATACGCAATGCAAACATGGTCATTCCTTATTTGGGTAAATCTTGAGCGTCGTTCGAGGGAAGATCGAAACGGCGTGACATCTTGTCCTTGAGACTGGCCATGGTGATCTCGCCTAGATGCGAATCCACCAGACGTCCCTCCGCGTCAAAGAACAGGGTCGTGGGCAAGCCGCGCGAGTTCATTGCCTGCATGGACGCGGATGCCGGGTCGAGCAGAACGTCGTTCAATGCCAGGCCTTCGCTGTCGAGAAAGGCCCGCGCCAGTTGCGCGCTCTCCCCCTGATTGATCAGAACGATGCCGACACCGGGGAACTCAGACTGCGCCTTTTCCAGCACGGGCATCTCACGGCGGCAAGGCGGACACCAACTTGCCCAAAGGTTGACGACCATCGGCTTGCCCTCGTACGACCTCAACGCGATGGGTTGGCCATCCAGCGTCACCAACTGCACATCAGGCAGGCGCGGCGACTCGTAGAGCAGTGAAAACACGGCGCCGCCTGCGAACCAGGCGACTACCCCGGCCAATACCCCGGCGTAGATGGGGCGGCGCGGCACAGACATGGACCGGGTTCGCCACCAGATGAACGCAATCGTCGCCGGCGCCCCAACCCACCAGTAATATCCACCATCGCCGATTGCAATCATCGACATGGGCGCCGCGAAATAGTCTTCCCACCAGAAGGCGATGTATCCCAGGCGGGCTGCCACGATGCCCCAAAAAACCGCGTCGAGCAGCACGGCGCCGGCAAGCCGATGAGAGGCGTCCGGCAAGCGTTTGGCCAGCGCGCGGGTCACCAGCCAGGAAAGCAGTATCGCCGCAACGACACCAATGCTTTGAATGGAGAACGGACCGATACCTATCATGGCGTGCCCACCTGGTTCAGATGCCCCAGGAAGTCAGCTGCGCTGACCTCACCCACCACACGCAGGTCTCTGCGCTCCGTGCCGTCAGGCCCCACCAGGATAAGCGTGGGCGGTCCCATGACGCCCCAGTGCTTGAGCAGGGCCTGATCGGTGGCGTCGTTGCGCGTCACGTCGGGCCGCAGTACCTGCATGCGCGCCAGCCGCTGCGCCACAGCCGGGTCGCCAAACACATTGCGCTCGATCACGTGGCAACTGATGCACCAGTCGGCGTAGAAATCGATCAAGGTCCATTGGCCCTGCGCAGCCGCTTGCGCCAGGCGCTTATCGACGTCGTCGACAGACTTGGCCTGGACGTAGGCCGGTTTGGCGGTCGCTGACGCGGCCGCCGAAGACGCGGCGCGCAGATGCGCCAACGGCTGCGACGCCGACTCGCCTCCCGACGCGGCGCCCACAAGCATGAAGATGGACCATAGGCCGGCAATGGCTCCCAGTGTGCGCAAGGCCCACATCAGACGCAGCCTTTGCGCCAGCGCTTGCGCCCAGGCCAGCAGGCCGATGGCGATAGACAATATCCAAGCTCCCGACAGCATCAGGCTTACGGTAGCTGGCAGGAACCGGTCGAGCATCATCACCGCCATTCCGACCATGACGTAGCCGAAGGCGACACGTACGCTATTCATCCAGGCGCCGGGCTTGGGCAGTATGCGGGCGCCGCAGACAGCGATCGCCAGCAGCGGCAGACCCATGCCCAGGCCCAGGGAAAACAGCGCCAGGCCGCCATACAGCGCGCTGCCCGTCTGACTGATATAGAGCAGAGCCCCCGCCAAGGGCGCGGTCATGCAGGGGCCGACCAGCAATGCCGACAAGAAACCCAGCGCCGCAGCGCCGACCACATTGCCGCCAGAACGTCCCTGGTTGGCGGATCCGAGCCGGTTCAACAATACGGACGGCAAGCGCAACTCGAACAGTCCGAACAAGGAACTGGCGAGAATCAGGAACAAGGCCGCAAACGCTCCCAGCAGCCAGGGCGATTGCAGGGTCGCCTGGAGATTGGCGCCTGCCAAGCCAGCCGCGACACCCACGGCAGCGTAGGTGCCGGCCATGGCCAACACATAGAACAGGGACGTGATGAAGGCGCGCCGCGGCTTGGCCTGGTTGCCGACGACCATGCTGGAGATGATGGGAATCATCGGCAAGGTGCAAGGCGTGAAAGCCAGCAGCAGGCCGAAGCCGAAGAACAGCAAGGTGCCTGCGATCGGCCCCAGCGTCGCAAGACGTTGGGCGGCAGCCTGGTCCTCGGCAACGTTGGCGCCGCCGCTTGCGCCCGCCTCCCGTGGAAGGGCGCTTGCCGGAGGTGGGACAGCGGGAGCATCGGCGGCTGCAGAGGCTTCAGCCGCCGTCACGGGCAAATTCACGGCCATGGTCTGCGGTGGATAACAGATCCCCCCTTCCGCACACCCTTGCCAATGCAGCGTCAGCGGACCTGTCACGGAGGCAGGAAAACGCAGGCGCAGCGCATCTCCGAGATAGATTTCCGTATTGCCAAAGAACTCATCATTCTTGGGCGTGCCTGGAGGGAGATCCAGGCGGACCTCCTCGCCCTGCCCGGAAACCAGCTTCAACGAGTGACGATAGACATAGTAGCTATCGGCAATGCGCCCTTGCGCCGTCAGCTCCCTTCCCTGCCGCTGCACTTGCGCCAGTTTGAATACATCGACCGGATCCAGGAATTCGGCTTCCTCCTTCCAGGAAAACAGTCCAGTACTCGCCCACGCACTGCCGATTGCGAGCAAACACAGAAAGACAATCGCCAGTACTCGCCGATATACAAACAACCTGATTCCTCCGGGCAATAGTCGGCCCCCCGGACCACCGGCATGCAGAGGTGAAAGGGAGCATATCCAGCGATGATGAAGGAGATCGATTAACTGAAACTAAAGAAGGGAACGCAGGCGCGGAGAGCTTGGAAATCCAGGAGCCGACCTTGCCTGGGTCAACAATTTCTGGCCTAACATATGGATCCTTGGCGCAGCGGATTGGGATGCAAATGCGGGTATTGCTGGTAGAAGACGACGAACTGATCGGCAAGGGAATTGTGGCTGGCTTGCGCGCGCACGGCATCGTGGTGCATCACGTTTGCACGGCAGTCGAAGCTGAAGCCGCCCAAAGCGGGAATTCCTTCAATGCCCTGGTGCTCGACCTGGGGCTTCCCGACCGTGACGGCATGGAGTTGCTCTCCGTTGTGCGCGCCATGGAGCCGTGTTTGCCCGTGCTGATACTGTCCGCCCGGGATGCCATAGAGCACAGGATTGCGGGCCTGCACCAGGGCGCCGACGACTACATGACCAAGCCGTTTGATCTGCGCGAACTGGCGGCGCGCCTGCATGCGCTGGTCAGACGCACACAGGGGCGCGCAGCCCAGATCATTGCGGCGGGACCGTTGCGCCTGGAACCTGAAAGCGGGCTTGCCTGGCTGCAAGATCAAGCCATCTCGCTATCGCGTCGCGAGGTGGATCTGCTGGCTCATCTGGCCACTGCCGATGCGAGATGGATTTCTCCTGATCTGCTCAATGAACGCCTGTACGGGTTGGGCGAGGAAGTAAGCAGCAACGCCCTCAACGTCCATATTCACAACCTGCGCCGCAAGCTTGGAGCTGAAGTGATTGAAACTTCGCGTGGATTGGGATACAGGCTGGGTTGGAGACTCAACGCATGAGCTTGCGTCTTCGTGCCGTCCTGATCGCAGGGATTTCTCTGATGGTTTTATGGGCCGTGGCAGCCGCCTGGATGATGCTGGGAGTGCGTGCCGACGTGGCTCGTACACTGGACGGCCGGCTGGCCATGTCGGCACGCATGGTCTCTGGCCTGCTCGCAGGCTCGGTGATAGATCCCAACGCCAAGCCGACGGATTTCACGCAGGCTGTCCGTGTCAATGGCAGCGAGGGAATCGCTTGCGAGATTCGCGCGCTTCGCGGTGAAGTCCTGGCGCGCACCAGCGGCAGCCCGGCCTCGGACTTCGAAAGCCTGCCTGGCGGTTACAGCACGCGCATGATAGAGGGGCAAGAATGGCGGATTTATGTGCTTCGTGACGACGGCTACCAAATAACGACAGCGGATCGCGTTGATCAAAGAAACACGCTGATCAATGAGTTGCTGTTTGCGGCAGGCGTGCCATTCCTGATCGCACTTCTGGGCGGATTGGCTGCTCTGTGGATCGGCATTGGGCAAGGCCTTGCGCCGCTGCAAGCCTTACGCATGCAGTTGCGGGCCAAAGAGACAGACGACACCACGCCTATTGCCGTCGCGAAGCCGCCAACGGAGCTGCGTCCGGTCCTGGATGCGATGAACGGACTCTTGGGACGCCTGGCCCAGGCGCTCTCAAGCCAGCGAGCGTTTACGGATGCGGCAGCGCATGAGTTACGAACCCCTCTGACCGTGATCGATACTCACCTGCAAGTGGCCAGACTGACTGAAGGCGAAGAAGCAGAGTCTTCACTTTGTAGCGCCGAAGAAGGCGTCAAGCGCCTGCGGCGCACCCTCGACCAAATGATGGTGCTTGCTCGTGCCGAGGCATCGATCCACCTGGAAGACAGGTGCGCATCCATGCAGGCAGTCATCTCCAGCGTCATCAATGCCACAACTGTCGAGGCACAGTCGCGCTTGGCGCTTTCCATCCATGGTTCCGATAGTGGTAGTTCGATTCCCCGTGGGATGCTGGAGGCTGCCGTCCGCAACCTTCTGGACAATGCAATCCGCTACTCTCCCGAAAACATGACCGTCGAGGTCGTGGCGAACTTCGAGTCGTCCGCTCGACAATGCCGCCTCGTCGTAGCCGACCGAGGGCCGGGGCTCAGTGACGATCAGGTAGCCAACATTGGGCGACGCTTCTGGCGCGGCGACCAAGGCCGAAGCCGCAACGACGGCGCTGGTCTGGGTATCTCGATCGTGCATGCCATTGCCAAGCGATTCGGGGGGGCGTTGAGTCTAAAGCCCCGAGAAGGCGGGGGGCTGATTGCAGAACTTGTGCTTCCATGTTCCCCGCTTTCTCAATGAACTCTTATCGTTGCGCTTGCGGGTGAAATTCCTGGGGAGCAATGGGAGTTGCTGAGGATCCAGCTGAAGTAAACATACGATTTCGGACACCGGAGCAATGGCCCTTTCCTGTTATTGAACGGGCTATGGGCTGCAACTTCTGAAGGTTGGGTCGGACTACTTTCGCTGGGTGTTTACTTGACTGGACGGCAAGCTCCCCCGCTCGGCCTTAGTTGCGGCCAGCCATCACGCCGCCATCCACGTCCCAGATGGCGCCGGTGATCCAGCCCGCCTTTTCCGACAGCAGGAACGCCACGGCTTCAGCGACGTCCTGCGGCGTACCCACGCGGCCGATGGGATGGAAGCTGTTGAAACCTTGCAGCGCGTCGTGCACCTCGGCCTTCGGAATGAAGCCTTCATAGATCGGCGTCTGCACCACCGCCGGTGACACCGCATTGACCCGGATGTGCTTGGGCGCCAGTTCCATTGCCAGATGCTGGGTCAGGGAATGAAGGCCAGCCTTGGCCATTGAGTAAGCCGAAGACGGCGTGGCCGCGATGGCCTGTTTGGCCCACATCGAGCCGATGTTCACGACGGCCCCGGGGCGCCCATTGGCGACGAGGTTGGCGACAACCCTTTGTGTAATGAAGTAGATCGCCTTGTTCAGAGCCATGTATTGGTCATAGTCGGCATCCGTGTGCTCAAGAAAAGGCTTCGGGAAGAACACGCCTGCCGCATTGACCAGCAAATCGACGTCCGGATGCTGTTCGTCAATGGTCTTGAGCAGTGCGTCCAGGCCTTCGGCCGAAGCCAGATTGGCAGTGACGGCAGCGACTGGTCCTCGCGCCGAGAGTTCCTGGCGGGCTTCCTCGGTTTTCTCCGGCCGATGGCCCACGATTACGGCGCTGCCGCCCTGGGACAGCACGGTCCGGGCGGTTTCCAGGCCCATGCCGCTGGTGCCGCCAACGACCAACAGCTTCCTTCCGTTGAATTGATTGCTCATAGTGAGACCTCTTTGATTTGCCCGACGGCGGGCTTGAATGGGAAACGCGGCACTTCAAAAAAGAAAAGCTATCTATATGCATCGACTTTCCATGGAAGCGCCAGAATGCCGATCAGGGTTCACATATAGTCAGTCCCTGATCTGTATGACATTCTTCCCTCCTCCCCTTGCCTCGACAAATGAGATAAAGTGTCTATTCACTAAAGAAAACCTTTATCGAAATGAAGTCGCCAGTCCATTTGAATGCCCTACGCGCCTTCGAAGCCAGCGCCCGCCACCAAAGCTTTTCCGCTGCCGCGGCCGAACTCAACGTAACGCCCGCCGCCGTGGGCCAACTCGTTCGAACACTGGAAGAATGGTTAGGCACACCGCTGTTCCGGCGCAGCAATAGCGGCCGGGCCAGACTCGTGGTCACAGAGGCGGCGCAACGCGCTCTGCCCGATATTCGCGCAGGTTTCGACAGGCTGAGCCTGGGGATGGAAAAGCTGAAGGAAGGGTCCGCGAGCGGCGTGCTCACCGTGGCGGTCAGCCCGGCTTTCGCGGCCAAGTGGCTGCTGCCAAGAATCGATAGTTTCCAGAGCGCGTGGCCCGATACCGATGTGCGCTTGGACACGAACCTCAAGCCCGTGGATTTTGTCGCGCAAGGCGTGGACATTGGCGTGCGTTACGGCATGGGCCAATGGCCAGGCCTGGTCGCGGAAAAGCTGATGGACGAAGAGATTTATCCCGTCTGCTCGCCTGAGTTGTTGCGCCGGCGCGGAGGGTTTGATGGGCCTGGCGATTTGTCGCGCGAAACGCTGATTCACGATTTATCGATGGACGGCCACACCGGGTTTCCTACTTGGGAAACCTGGTTTCAAGAGGCTCAAGTATCCGACATCGGCACCTCGCGCGGCATGAAGATCAACAACTCGGCAGCGGTACTGCAGGCGGCGGCAGAGGGGCACGGCATTGCATTGGCTCGTAGCGTGATGGCTCGGGACGATCTGGCGGCAGGCAGGTTGATAAGGCTCTTTCCGGAGATCGAGGCGGCATCCTCGCTGGCCTACTACGTGATCTATCGCGCCGAGTGCGCCAGCTTGCCCAAGTTGGCGGCGTTCCGGGACTGGCTGAAGAACGAGGCTGCGCGCTAGCGTAGGTAGTTGCCGCCTGAAGCTCGGCCCGGATGGAGCTTGTACAAGGCGTCGGGACCATAGCCGTCGCCGTAACGCGGCGCCTCATAGACCGTGACGGCGAGACCCCAGGCCGCGAGCGCCAGCACGCTCAAGACCAAACTGATCCGGTAATAGAGAAACAAAGCGCGACTCCTGCTGGAACTCAGTCCTGGCGGAAAAATGTCGTACGACAGTTACGGGCTAGGGAACCGGGAATTTGGCGAGCCCTGCCGGCGCAACGAGCGCCTGCGCCACCAGAGCCAGATCCCGCTGAGGCCCAATGCTCCCAAGCCCAGTCCGAGCAATGCAACGATGGCTTCTCCCGCAACCCCGCCCAGTTCTCCCGTATGCAGCGGATAAAGCACGGAATTGATCCGCGCGCCCGGATCGAGTTGGCTCCAGCGCTGCGCCGCCAGTACTTTGCCGTCGCGCGGGTCGAGCCAGACGGTGGACCGTCCGTTGGGATGCGGATCGTCCGGCACGATCATGCGGATGGCCAAGGGCCGGTCGGTGCGCGGGGTGTAAAGAAAATAGCCTATCGCGCCGTCCGGGAATGCGGCCTGGGCGGCGGCGGCCAGTTCGTCCAGGGATCGAGGCTGGATGGAGCCTGCGGGCCGCGCCGGCAGCTTGGGCGCGATGACCGGGGTCTGGCCGCTGGCCAGCGTGATCCAGCCGCCTATCGGGCGCCAGGCCATGTAGGCGCCGCTGGCCATGCATACGGCCAGCGCCAGCGCCAGGATGGCGCCGCCGTTGCGGTGCAGGTCGAATAAGGCGCGCAGCGCGCCCTTGTTGAACGCCATGCGCAAGGACGGCGGCCATTTGCGGGGCCACCAGACGACCAGCCCGGATACCATCAGGACCAGATAGGCCAGCGCTGTCCAGGCCAGCACGGCTTTGCCGGTCTGTTCCAGCATCAGGGCGCTGTGCAGTTTGTAGACCAGGGCGACGATGCCCTCGTTCTCTCCCCTCCTGCCCTGTTCTCGGCCGCTGGCCGGATCCAGATAGACCGTGCCGTCCCAGGCGTCCGGCGCCCTGACCCTGACTTGCATGGTTTCGCCCGGTTCGCGCGGCGGACGGAAGGTGTAGGAAGCTTGCGGGCCGAACTCGGCGGCCAGATTGCGGCGCAAGGAATCGAACGATGCCGGCTGGCCGGCGCTGGCGCTACCGACTTGGAAGAACTCCGGATGCAGCAGTCTGTCCAGCGGCCGGGCGGCCACCAGGAAGGCGCCGGTCAGCCCGGACAGGATCAGGATCCCGCCCAGGCCCAGCGCCACCCAGCGATGGCAGAGCAGCCAGATGCGCCTGGGCATCAGTAAGCCAGGCGCGCCTGCAGGTAGACCATGCGCGGCGCGCCGACCATGCGGCCGCCGTTGGTGTCGACGTTGCGGGTGTAGTAACGGCGGTCAAACAGATTGTTCACGCCGACCGCCAGCTCGCTGCCCTTCCATTGCGGCAGCTTGTAGCTGAGCTGCGTATTCCAGACGCTGAAGCCCGGCACCCGGCCATTGCTGGCGTCGGCGTTCTCGTCCTCGGTGTTGGCCGTGTCCGAGTACTGGCCGCTCTGCGCCATGGTGTACAGGTTAAAGGTCCAGTTGTTGCGGGTGTAGCGCCCGCCCAGCGTGCCGGTCTGGCGTGAATAGAACGGCACGTCCTTGCCTTCGAACTCGCCGGATTTCTGGATGGCGCGCACGTAGGTGTAGTTGGCGTAGAGATTCAGGCCGGCGAGCGGTCCGGACTTGTCGAAGTCGTAGTCGATGGCGAATTCGACGCCGTTGTGGGTGGTTGCGCCCAGATTGCGGAACACGGCCGGGTTGGTGCCGGGGATCGACAGGATCTGGTTGTCGAAGCGCAGGTCGAAGACCGTGAATTCGGTGTGGGTCTGTTCGCCCGAGTAGCGCAGGCCGGCTTCGATGGTCTTGGCGACCTCGGGGCTGAGCGGATTGGACGCCGACATCGAGTTCAGCTGCGTGTACTGCACCGCGCCGAACGAGGTGTTGTAGTTGGTGTAGAGCGTCAACGCATCGTCAACCAGATAGGCGACGTTCAGCGACGGCAGCCCACGGCTGTTGCGCAGGTCGAACGGCGTGTCGTTGGCGGTGCCGCTGGGCTGGCGATTGGTGCGGATGTGCTCATAGCGCACGCCGGGCGTTATGCGCCATTTGCCGAAGGCGATGCGGTCGTCCAGGTAGATGGAGTGCGCTTCGGTCTCGTTGTCGAAGACCTGGGCTGCGCCGATGCGCTGGCCGGTCGCCAGCGATTCCGAGTAGCGCCGGTCCTGGCCGGTTTCGTGGATGTAGCGATAGCCGATGGTCACGTCGTGCGTGGTCGGGCCCCATTCCAGGCGCTGCGTGTAGCGCGGCTCTATGCCCAGCACCTGGTTGTTGCGCGGCTGGTAGTCGTTGCGGCCCGCCGTGGGGTTGATCAAAGAACTCTGGCGCGAGCTGTCGTAGTGATAGACGCGGGCCTCGAACTCCTGCGTGTCGGAGATGGAATTCAGGTAGCCGATGTCGACCTGGTCGCGTTGGCCTTTCCAGTAGTCGGTCGGATGGGTATTCTGGAACGGATCATCGCGGTACTGCGCCATGGTCAGGCCGCCCGGTGTCATGGACTTGACGTCGTAATGCGCGAACTTGCCGTAGATTTCCGAGGTCGGGGTCAGCTCAAAACGCCATTTCAGCGCCACGTCGTTGTAGCGGTCGTGGCTGGCATCGCGCCATTGTTCGCCGTCCATGCCGGAGTACATCAGCGCCACCCCCAGTCCGTTTTCGAACTGCGTGCCCATGAAGCCGGTGTACTGGGTATTGGTGCCGCCCTGGCTGAAAACGTTGTAGCGGGCGGAGGCCTCGGCGGCGAGTCCGGGGGTAGTCGGAATTGAGCGGGTCTTGAAGTTGATCACGCCGCCCACGTTCTGCGGGCCATAGCGCACTGCCCCGCCGCCGCGCACCACGTCGATGGCCTCGATGTTGCCCAGGCTGGTCGGCGACATCACCAGGTTTGGCTGGCCGTATGGCGCCATGGCCATGGGGATGCCGTCCAACAGCATGGTGGTGCGAAACGAATTGCGCGGGTTCAGGCCGCGGATGCCGACATGCAGGCCCACCGAACTGCCGCTGGCGCTGGTGCTGCCGCTGATCTGCACGCCGGGCACGCGCCGCAGCACGTCGGCCACGCTGGTGGCGCCGCTGTTCTGAATCTCGTCGCGCTTGACCAGCGTGCGGGCGCCGCCGAAGGTCTGCACGCTGTTCTCCAGGCCGGTGCCCAGCCAGTCGCCGCTGACCTGGATCGACTCCAGCGTATTGGCGTTGCCGGCAGGCGCGCTGCCTGCCGCCGCAGCCTTGGCGGCGGATGCCGCCGCCCGCACCACATAGCCCTGGCCGCCCTGCTCCATCGCTGCGAGGCCGGTGCCGGCCAACAGCCTTGCCAGCCCGGAATCCACGCCGTAGCTGCCATCCAGGCCCTGGGTCCGCAGCCCGTCCGTGTCCTCGGGCCGGAAGGACACCGTGATGCCGCCTGCCTTGGCGAAGGCGGAAAGCGCCTGGTCCAAGGGGCCTGCCGGGATGTGATAGTCGTGCACGGCGGCCGGCGCGGCGCTTTGGGCTGCCGCGGGCGGGGCCGCGGCGAAAGCGGCCGCCAGGCTCAGCGTCAATCCGGCTAGCCGCAGGACTCGGGTTTGGGTTTGGTCTTCGACTGCCACGTGGTCACATCCCTACAGGTCATCAATGCGCGGTATGCCGGATGAGGCCCAGGGAAAGGGACAAGCGTGGCCTGGCAAAGTTGTAAACAAGTGAAACTTCAACGGTCTGGCGCCGCGTCAGCGCGTCAGCGTGACCCAATAGGACGTGCGCGCCACGACACGCAGATCCAGAGTCTTGGCCACGACGGCAAGCAGCGCGTCAGTGTCTTGCAGACGGAATACGCCGGACACCCGCAGCCCGCCCACTGCGGGGTCGCAGCGCAGCACGCCGCGCCGGTAGCGCGATACCCCGGCCAGCAGCGAGTCCAGGCGCATGTTGTCGGCTTCAATGACGCCGCGCGTCCATCCGGGCGAATCCGACCCGGCTGGCGCGCTGGGCAGAAAGGCGTTGGATGTGAAGCGCACCGACTCTCCGGCGTTGAAGATCCGCTCCGGATTCCCATTCCTGAGATTGACGGCGACGCGGTGCTCCAGCACGGTCAGTTCGGTCAGGGCGTCACCATTGTCCAGTTGTCGGACGACAAAGCGGGTGCCCAGGGCGCGCAAGCGGCCCTGGGGCGTCTCGACGATGAAGGGCCGCGCCCTGGCCGCCCGGTCGGCCGCCGTGCGCACATAGACTTCGCCGCCGCGCAAATGCAGCAGGCGCGTCTCGTCGGAGTAGCGCACATCCATGGCCGTATCGGTATTCAGATGGACCTGGCTGCCGTCGGCCAGGACCAGATTGTGGCTTTCGCCCACGGCCGTGTGATACGCGCCTGCTGGCCGAGCATTCAGGCGATAGGCCAGCAAGGCAGCGGGCGGTAGCGTCAGCCCCAGGGCTGCCAGCGTGCGCAGCACCGTGCGCCGGCTGACCTGCGGCGGGCGCGTCAAGAGCGGCACGCCGAGCGAGGCCGGCACCGCGCCGAACTGCTGCATCAGATGTTGGGCCCGCTGCCAGGCGCGCTCGCGCTCGGGATTGCCGTGGCGCCAGCGTTCGAAGGCGGCATGATCCGCCGGCCCGGCCTCGCCGGAGTGCAGGCGCACCAGCCAGCCCGCGGCCTCTCGGATGACCGAGGCATCAAGCGGCTTGGATTCGGCGGCGGCCACCGTCAGGCCTCCAGCATGGTCAGGCAGATTTCGAAGCCTTGGGCCATGTAGCGCTTTACCGTGCGGTCGCTCAAACCGGTGCGGGCGGCGATCTCGACGTAGGTAAGGCCTTCCAGCTGCGACAGGACGAACACCTCGCGCGCCTGCGGCGCAAGATTCCCGAGCATGCGGTCCAGCTGTTGCAGCGCTTGCTGCACGCCCAGCAGCATGTCGGGCGAGGCCTCCAATTCGGGAGGCAGCGCGGCCATGGCTTCGAGCCAGGCGCGCTCCAGCGAGCGGCGGCGCCAGTGATCGTTGAGCAGGCCCCGGGCGATGGTCGTCAGGTAGGCCCTGGGCTGGCGCAGCGTGCGGACTTCCTCGGGATTGCGCAGCACGCGCAGAAAGGTGTCGTGCGCGAAGTCCGATGCCTCGTCGCCATGGCCGAGGCGATGCCGCCACCATTGGCAGAGCCATTCGTAGTGGTTTTCGCAGAGTAGCTGGAGCGGCTGGAGGGGGTTGGACATGCTCGAACGCCCCGATAGGCAGCGCGATGACACGGAACGGCGGCCTGCCGGGCGGTGGCGCCGGCGGCCAATTTGGCTAAATGATACCAAGAACCGTTCGCAGTATCGAGCTGACGGCGGCGCTGCCGCGACGTATGGGCCTCAGGCGTACATCAACTGCGGAATCCCAGCCAAAGCCGATCCTTCGTAGAAGGCCACGAGATCCTTGAACGAGGTCGTGTAAGCCTTGCCGCCATTCGGGTCCACAACCCGCGCGCTCAAGCCCTGGAAGTCTGCCGTGTCGCCTTTGAATCCGGAGAGGACGATGGCATGGCCCATCTGGGCGTTGCTCGAATATCCCAAAAGCAAGATCGGCCCCGGACTGAGCAAACTGCTCCACGCATCGGGCGTCATGGACTTCAAGCCATCCGTGCGGACCTTCAAAGCGGCGGCGAAAGGGACCACGCGATCAGCGGTGATCGGGGATTTGGTGTCGTACATGGGTTTCCACATTCCGCCGAGCTCGCCGGCGAGTTGCGCCATCGTGACGGGCACTCCTCGCGTCGCCGACATCAGCATGGCGGCGGACGCGAGCCAGCACAGATTCGACAAGCCCTGGTCTACGGGCACGATTCTGTTCGTATGGTCTATATCGACAGGCGCGGCAAGCGCCGAGCGGGATATGCATGCCGCAGTGGCCGCGATGATGAGCTGACGTCTTTGCACCATGGCTGGTTCCCCTTGCAAGTACGCGCGATTTCCACGCCGGATCCCGCCGGGGCGCACTTCGGACGCGTCTGGCGGAAGATCGTCCGATTTCAGCTGCCGTGCACTTTGTCGTCCATACTCAAAACGAAGTATTGGAATCCCGGCGGGGAACCGGGATTGCGCATTGCCCATGCGAGGCAAGCCCGTCTCGGGCGCTCAGAACGGCACCATCACCTTCAAGGTGCCGCGGTGGCTTTGTATGTGGGACGAAAAGTCTCCGTCGTACTGCACCCGGAAATCGATGCCGCCCGCGTTCGACACCTGCAGGCCCGCGCCGATCCGGCCGATGACGTCGTCCATGGGCACCGAAGTCTCGAAGGCGCCCGAGCCGGCGGGCGCGCCCTGCAAGCGCGCCTTGACCGTGTATTCGTCCTTGGACAGGAACGACACGCCGCCATACATGTAAGGGCGCATGGTCGCGCCGTTCTTCAGCGCTACCTTGCCGCCCAGCTCCAGCGTCGGCGACAGCGCCATGACGAACTGGTTGCTGCTTTCCACGTCCAGATGCAAGGCATCGCGAGATTCGCTATAGCTGGGCATGTGGGTGTAGAACGCATCCAGGTCCACATAGGGTTTCAGGTAGACGCGCTCGGTGGCGTAGGTGCGTGCAATGCGCAGGCGCAACGCCGCGCCATAGACGTCCAGGTCCGAGTCCGCCGTGCTCTGCATGCCGGGGATGCGGATGCTGCGGTTGATGTCGTACTGGCCGTAGCCGCCGCCCAGGGCCGCGGACAAGGTCCAAGGGCCGGCTTCGCGCTTGACCACCATGCCCGCGTAGCCGCTGTCGCCCTTGCCGCTGACCCGTCCGTCATCGCCGCTCAAGTGGCTGTTCTCATAGGCCACGGATCCGCCCAGGAACCAGCCCGGGCTCACTTGTCGCTGGCCGCCGAACTGGTAGGTGACGCCATCGAACGAAAAACCGGATACGCCGCCGTCGCCATCCTGGTCGGTACTGAGCCCGGACACCTGGCCCCAGACACAATCCTGCTCGCCAGTCAGCGCATCGCCGCCCTGGAAGGCCGGGCACGACATCATTGCCCCGGTAAAGCGCGCCATGCTGGCCTGCATCTGCGCGGCGGGCGCCACGGTGACGCCGGGCGACAGGTCGGACAGCCGGTTCGAATAGGTGTCCGCGCCTTCCCTCGACGCCATGTCCAGCGTCGCGAACAGGGACGCCATGGCGGCATTGCCGCCCAGATTCCAGGCGCCCTGCAGATGCCCGGCCACCGAGCGCTGGTTGGCTGCCAGCTGCATCGACGGCGCGGCGAAATCGGCCTGGACGGCGCGCACGCGCACATCCTTGCCATCCAGCCTGGCGTCATAGTCGATCACTGGACTGTCCTTGGCCGCCGGGCTGCCCAGGACGCCGCCGTGCAGCGTCGCCACGGTGACTTCGTGGTCGGGCAGCAGCGTGATGGGTTGCACGTTGACCTGGCCGTTCAGCCGGGTGTCTCCCTGCACCACCAAGCGCGGCGATTTGAGATTGGCGAAGTCCACGTCCGCCTGCAGGATGCCGCCGGCCTGCAGGTTGAAGTTGCCTGCCACCGTCAGCCTGTCGAACGCGCCGGACCTGCCTATGGCCACCAGGCCCGCATTGTCGATATTGGCCTGGTAGAGCGTGGCGTCGCTGAGAATACCGGTCTTGGCGTTCCAGACGTTGCAGGCGATGCCGCCTGCCGCGCCGCCGCATTCGATGTTGCCGAGGATGGCCCCCGCATTGTTGACGGAGAGGCTGGCGCTGGCCATGCCGCTCGGGAAGCTCGCGGTTTTGGCTTGCTGCAGGGCGGCGCCGTCGTAGCGCACGGCGCTGCCGCCGGAGCCGGCCGTGATCGTGCCTGCCGTGCCCACGGTCAGCGTGTTCTGCTTGTCTCCCGCGATCCAGACGCCGTAGGCGCCCGCGCCGCCGCTGACGGAGCCATTGACGGTGACCGCGACCTGCCCCGAACCCTGCGGCCCCGCGCTTTGCGCAAAGATGCCGGTAGCGCCGGCGCCGGTGGCGGCAATACTGCCGATCTGCGTCACCGAGACGTTCCCGCCGGATCCCGTGCTGCCCGTGCCCGCCGTGCTGCCCGCGAAACCGCCTTCGGCATTGCCGCCCAGCCCGCCGCCGCCGCCGATGGACTGGGCGATCACGCCGTAGGCATTCGCGCCCTGGGTTGCGATGTTGCTGGCGACATTGAGGTTGACCGTTCCCCCGCTGCCGCTGCCACCGGTCTGCCCGCTGCCTGGCGTCCAGCCTGCGGCCCCCAACTGGATGCCCTTGCTGGTATCGCCGGCTATGCCTCCGCCGCCGCCGATGGATTGCGCCACCACGCCATGGGAGCCCGCGCCGCTGGTCGAGATATGGCCGCCCGCGTTGAGGGCCAGCGTCACGGCTCCGCCATCG
>NZ_JBARYB010000048.1:0-34010 GCF_049647645.1 Achromobacter sp. | reverse complement strand
GCCACATGCGCACCTGCCGCGGCCGGCCGCCGCCGCCCGCGGCCCGCGGTTGGGCGTCGGGCGTGCCGATATTGGTCACCACCACGTCGACCTCCCGCAGCCGTTCAGCGGGTTCGCGCAAGGGGCCGGCGGGCAGCAGGCGGCCATTGCCCACGCCGCGCTCGTCCTGCACCACGATTTCGATGTCGCGGGCCAGCGCCAGATGCTGCAGGCCGTCATCCGAAACGATCACGTCCACCTTCGGATGCGCCTGCAGCAGGGCCTGGGCGGCCAGGGCGCGCTTCGGGTGTACGGAAACCGGGGCGCCGGTGGCCCGGGCGATCAGCGCGGGTTCGTCGCCGAAGCGGGTGGCTTCCAGTTGGCCCAGCCCGACGCGGGCGTGGGGGCCGACCTTGACGCCGTAGCCGCGGCTGACGACGCCAGGGGTGTAGCCGCGGGACCGCAGCGCTTCCACGGTGGCGATGACCATGGGCGTCTTGCCGGTGCCGCCGACGTAAACGTTGCCGATCACCACGACGGGAACGGGCGCGCGATAGGCGCTGCGGCTGCCGTCCAGATAGCGCTGGCGCTTGCGCGCCACTTCCCAGGCGGTGAGCCTGGACAGCGGCAGCAGCAGATTGGAGAGCCAGCCGCCGTGCTGCCATTGGCGCGTCAGCAGCGTCGAGGCGCGCTTGGCGGTCACCGGGTGGTCTGCGCGGCGAAGTTGACGCGGCCGATGCCAGCCAGCCGCGCGGCTTCCATGACGTTGATCACGGACTGGTGGGTGGCTTGGGCGTCGGCGTTGATGACGACCAGCGGCTCGGTCTTGCCAGCCGCGGCCTGGCGCAGGGCGTCGGCGATTTCGGGCGGCGTGGAGACATCGATGAGCGTGCCGTTGAGCGCGTAGCGCCCATCCTGGCTGACGGCGACTTCCAGCGCCGGAGGCGTGTCCTGTTCCATCGAGGCCTGCGGCAGCGTCACCTTCAACTGGGTGAAGCGCGCGAAGGAAGTGGTGGCCGCCAGGAAGATCAGGATGACCAGCAGCACGTCGATGAGCGGGATCAGGTTGATATCCAGCTCATCGCGGTCGCCGCGCGGGCCGCGGAAATTCATGAACGACCCTCTCGCGGGGCGGATCCGTGGGAGACGGCGCGGACCAGGCGCGATGCGGCCTGTTCCATGGCGCTGAGGTAGCCGTCCACCCGGCTGCGCAGGTAACGGTGCGCGATCATGGCCGGAATGGCGATGAGGATGCCGAAGCCGGTGTTGTACAGCGCCATCGAGATGCCCCGCGCCAGTTGGGCGGGATCGCCGCCGCCGGGGGTGTAGGAACCGAAGATTTCGATCATGCCGACCACCGTGCCGAACAGGCCCATCAGGGGCGCGACCACGGCGATGGTGCCGATGGCGGGAATGTAACGGCTGAGGTCGTGGGCGACGGCGCGGCCGGCGTCCTCGACCACGTTGCGCAGTTCCTCGCGCGGCAGATGGCGGTGGCGCATCACTTCGGCGAGGATCCGGCCCAGCGGCGAGTTGCGCTCGAGACGGTTGATCGATTCGGGTGTGTCCTGGCGATTGCGCAGCATTTCAGCCACTTGATCGCTCAGGCCGCGCGGCATGACCAAGCCGCGGCGCAGGGAGAGGAAGCGCTCGAAGATCAGCGCCAGGCCCAGGACGGATGTCGCCAGCAGGGGCCAGATCGGCCAGCCGGCCTCGCGCAGTATGGAAAGCAAAGCGTTCAACTCCCGGGGGGAACCGGCGCGCAAGGGCGCGCAAACCGGCAACTGATCAAGCCGAAACTGTAACGGCGCGGCGGGGGGTGTGGCAAGTCGGTACGACCCCCAATCTATCCACAGATCTTGTGGATAATTCTGTGCAAAACTTCCCGGGAATGCTTGTGGGCACAGGGCTTGCACTTGTTTGCTTCAATTTCGAGCAGCGCCGTTTTTAGTAAATATCTATAAAAATCAATGATTTAATTCGAATTTACTGGCTTTCGGGGCGGTTGCGGCAAAAATGCTGGGACGCGGTATGATTGCGGCCCGCTACGCGGCCCCTGTGGACAGGTACGCATCGGAAAGCCCCATGACAATTGAATCTACAGTCACAAACAACGTATTTGCGCGGGATATCCTGACGGTTGCCCAGCTGAATCAAGCGGTGGGGCAGTTGTTGGAGCGCAGCATCCCGGCGCTGTGGGTGCGTGGGGAGATTTCCAACTTCACAGCGGCGGCTTCCGGGCATTGGTACTTCACGCTCAAGGACAGCCGGGCTTCCGTGCGCGCCGTCATGTTCAGAAGCCGCGCCAGCGCGGTGGGTTTCGTACCGCGAGCGGGCGATCAGGTCGAAATCCGGGCCCGCGTGTCCCTCTATGAGCCCCGTGGCGACTATCAGCTGCAGGCCGACGCCATGCGGCGGGCAGGATTAGGCAATCTGTACGAGGCGTTCCTGCGCCTGAAGGAGCAGTTGGCTTCCGAAGGGCTGTTCGATCCGGCCCGCAAGCGCGAACCCGTGCGCCTGCCGCGGGCGATCGGGGTGATCACTTCCCTGCACGCCGCGGCGTTGCGGGACGTGCTGTCGGCGCTGGCGCGGCGCGCGCCCCAGGTGCCCGTGATTATCTACCCGGCGCCGGTCCAAGGGGCGGACGCCGCAGGGCGGCTGGCCGCCCAGGTGCGCCTGGCAAACCAGCGCGCCGAAGTCGACACGCTGCTGCTGGTGCGCGGCGGCGGCAGCATCGAGGATCTCTGGAGCTTCAACGACGAGGCGCTGGCCCGAGAGGTCGCGGCCAGCGAAATCCCCGTCATCAGCGGCGTGGGACACGAGACGGATTTCACCATCGCCGATTTCGTGGCCGACGTGCGCGCGCCGACGCCGACCGCGGCCGCCGAACTGGCTTGCGTGCCGCGTTCCGAATTGCTCGGCCGGGTCATGCAGGCGGCAGAGGCCATGACGCGCGGTCAACAGCGCCGCCTGGAGCGCGCCGCCCAGCGGCTGGACCGCGCCGCGGCGCAACTGGTGTCCCCGGCCCAGCGCCTGGAGCACCAGCGCGAACGCCTGAACAGCCTGCGTTTCCGCCTGGCCACGGCCTGGTCCGGTCCGCAGGAGCGCCGCGTTGCGCGCGTCAACCTGCTGACCCAGCGCCTGGCGCATCGCGTGCCGGATACCGGCCGCGCCGCCGAGCGTCTGGCGGGCGCGGCGCGCCAGCTTGGCCAGGCGCATGCGCGGCTGCTGGCGCAACGGCGCAATCGGTTGGCGTCCGCCACGGCGCAATTGCGCGCGCTGGACCCGGGCAACACGCTGGCTCGCGGTTACGCCATTGCGCGCGACGAACAAGGCCACATCGTGCGCGACGCGGCCGCGCTGGCGGCGGGACAAGCGCTGGATCTGAGCTTCGCCCATGGCGGCGCCGAGGTTGCGGTTCAGCGTACCCGCGATACGCGCGAGGCTTCCTGAAATCCGGCCGGCGCGTGTGCCGGGCGGCCCATGTGGCCGCTCTCATGAGTACATGCTTCCAGTGATAAGCAGATGCGTCCCTTAACCCCGCGCGGGCGGGGGGTTAACGCGGTATCCTCAGTAGTTGCCGATACAATTGAACGGCTTGATCGTGCACTCAACAGAAGGAACCTCAATGGCACATACTCTTCCCCCCCTGCCTTACGAACTGGACGCTCTGGCTCCGCACATTTCCAAGGAAACGCTGGAGTTCCACTACGGCAAGCATCACCAGACCTACGTCACGAACCTGAACAACCTGATCCCGGGTACGGAATTCGAAACGCTGTCGCTGGAAGACATCGTGAAGAAGTCCTCGGGTGGCATTTTCAACAACGCCGCCCAGATCTGGAACCACACGTTCTACTGGAACAGCCTGGCCCCCAAGGCCGGCGGCGCTCCCACCGGCAAGCTGGCTGACGCCATCAACGCCAAGTGGGGCAGCTTCGACGCCTTCAAGGAAGCCTTCAACAAGTCGGCTGCCGGCAACTTCGGTTCGGGCTGGACCTGGCTGGTCAAGAAGGCCGACGGCTCGGTCGACATCGTCAACACCAGCAACGCCGCCACCCCGCTGACCACGGCCGACAAGCCGCTGCTCACCTGTGATGTCTGGGAACACGCCTACTACATCGACTACCGCAACGCTCGTCCCAAGTACCTGGAAAACTTCTGGGCGCTGGTGAACTGGGAATTCGCGGCCAAGAACTTCGCCTGATCGGCAAGACCAGTCGCGCCGCGGCATTTGCGCCGCGGCTCTGCTGACAAACCCCTCGCGCAAGCTTGGGGTTTTCTTTTTGTTCAGCAAAAATTCAGCTAATGAAATCCCTGTCGATTGTCGAATTCATTGCGGGGAAATGACGAATAAACCGGCTTTTCTTCCGGGTAATCCCTAGGTTTGCGAACCACTATCGTTGGCCCCGGTCGGCGACTGAACCACGGGGTCCACGGCCGCGGCATGCCCGCCATAAACCGTGGTAACTACAGGGAAGGGAAGCATGTTGCGGTTATTTTCGGGTTTGCGCATCGGCGCGCGCCTGTCGGGCGCGTTCTTGCTGGTGGCGGTAATAGGCGGTGCGATCGGAGGCTTCGGGGTTTGGGGCCTGGCGCGCATCAATGAAATGAACGACCGGCTTTACGACACCGAGCTGCGCGGCATCTCGGACATCAAGGAAGCCAATATCAATCTGATCTATGCGGGCCGCGCCCGCAACGGCTATCTGGCCGCGTCCACGGAACAGGAGCGGCAGGCGCTGCGCAAGCAGTTCGACAATGCCGTCGCGCAGATGGACAGCTTGCGTGAAAAGGCCGCGGCCAATTTCTATTCGGAGGATGGCAAGCGCCTGCTGGCGCAGTTCGCCGAGACCGAACAAGTCTGGAAGCGCGAGTCCGCGGCGTTCTTCGCCGCCGCCCAGGCCCGGCCGCTGACCCAGGCCGATCCGCGCGTGGTCGAGGTCGAAGCGCGCGTGATCGCTTCCTCGCAGAAGCTGGACGATCTGATGACCAGCCTGGCGAAGATCAAGGAAACCGTCGCTGCGCAAAGCGTGCAGAACGGCACGGACCTCTATGAAAATCTGCGCGCGCTCATGGTCGTCCTGGCCGTGATCGGCGTGGCGGTCGGCATGCTGCTGGGCTGGCTGGTGACGCGCGGCATCGTGCGGCCGCTGGAACAGGCCGTGGCCGCCGCGCGCCAGGTGGCGGCGGGCGACCTGACGACCGACATCCAGGTTGCGACGCGCGACGAGACCGGCGACCTGATGGGCGCGCTCAAGACCATGAACGCCAGCCTGGCGCGCATCGTCAAGGACGTGCGCGACGGCTGCGAAAGCATCGCCTCGGCGTCCTCGCAGATCGCCCAGGGCAACGCCGACTTGTCGCAGCGCACCGAGGAACAGGCTTCGTCGCTGGAGGAAACCGCGGCGTCGATGGAGCAGCTAACCAGCACCGTGCAGCAGAACGCCAACAACGCCAGCGAGGCGGACCGCCTGGTCAACCAGGCGTCCACCGTGGCGGTCCGAGGTGGCGAAGTGGTGGAGGGCGTGGTCCAGACCATGAGCGCGATCTCGGACAGCTCGCGCCGTATCGCCGACATCACTGGCGTGATCGACGGCATCGCATTCCAGACCAACATCCTGGCGCTCAACGCGGCCGTGGAAGCGGCGCGGGCGGGCGAGCAGGGCCGTGGCTTCGCGGTGGTGGCGGGCGAGGTGCGCACGCTGGCGCAACGCTCGGCGGTGGCCGCGAAGGAAATCAAGGCCTTGATCGACGAGTCGGTCACGCGCGTCGAAGGCGGCACGCGCCAGGTCGACGAGGCTGGCCGCACCATGCGCGAAGTCGTGGACAGCGTGCGCCAGGTCGCCACTCTGGTGCGCGAGATCGCCAGCGCCTCGGAAGAACAGTCCGCCGGCATCGGCCAGGTCAACCAGGCGGTGGCGCAGATGGACACCGTGACCCAGCAGAACGCCGCGCTGGTGGAAGAGGCCGCCGCCGCGGCCGCCAGCATGCAGGAACAAGCCACCCGGCTGGCCCAGGAAGTGCGCCGCTTCAAGGTGGAAGCGGGCGGCGGATCGGCCCGCGAAGCGCAGGTCCGCTTGGTGCAGGCCGTGCCCGCGGCGTCGCGCAAGCCGGCCGCGCCCGTGACGCGTCCCGCGCTGGCGCAGGCCTCGGACGACGACTGGTCGACGTTCTGATCCTGTGCTGTGGGCTGCCGGTCAGGTGGGAGTGGTAAGGTTAGCCACTTTCAACCGCGCCGGCTGTCGCCCATGAACCTGCCCGACCCTCTACGCCGGCTGCTGGCCGGCCCGCGCCGGTGGGCGCATCGCAAGGTGCGCCAGATCAACCGCCTGTCGCGCAAAAGCGT
This sequence comes from Achromobacter sp., assembly GCF_049647645.1. GTDB lineage: Bacteria > Pseudomonadota > Gammaproteobacteria > Burkholderiales > Burkholderiaceae_B > Achromobacter. Next base: position 27,682 of record NZ_JBARYB010000048.1, on the reverse strand, counting down.
GCAGATGGGGTTGCTGCTGGGGGGCGCCGGCCTGGTGGCGCTGATGTCGCTGGGCTTTGCCTATCTGGCCGACAAGGCGCTGGAATGGAACCGCGAGTGGGTCGCCTACAACGGTTGGCTGGCCTTGCTGGTCCTGCCGCTGAGCCTGGCCGCCTTGCGCTGGCTGACTTTGCGTTTTGCTCCCAACGCGTCCGGCAGCGGGATTCCCCAAGTCATCGGCGCCTTGTCGCTGCCGCCTGGCCCCAGCCAGAACAGCCTGGTGGCGCTGGGGCAGACCCTCTGGAAAATTCCCCTCGCATTCTTCGGCATGCTGGCTGGCGCCTCGATCGGCCGCGAAGGGCCATCGGTCCAGGTGGGCGCCGCCCTCATGCTGGCCTGGGGCGATTTCTGGAAGCGGCGCGGCGTGCAACTGCGCGGCTTCCATGCCAATGAACTGATCGCCGCCGGGGCCGCGGGCGGCCTGGCCGCCGCCTTCAATGCGCCGCTGGCCGGCGTCATCTTCGCCATCGAGGAATTGGGACGGGGCACCGTGCTGCGCTGGCAGCGGCTGGTGCTGATCGGGGTGCTGGCCTCGGGCTTCCTGGTGGTGGCGGTGGTTGGCAACAATCCTTACTTCGGCGTGTTCGGCGGCGCGCCGCTGACGCATGGCATGGTGATGTGGGTGGCCATCTGCGCGGCGCTCAACGGCGCGCTGGGCGGCATCTTCGCCCGCCTGCTCGGCAAGGGGGCGGCCGGCAGCGCGCCGCAGTCCTGGCGTTCCTGGATCCGCGCGCATCCGATCTGGACCGCCTTCATCATGGGCCTGATCCTTGCAGTCATCGGCCTGTCCACGGCCGGCAGCGTTTACGGCACGGGGTACGGCGTGGCGGCGGATCTGCTGTCGGGGAAAGACACGGCGCCGGCCAGCTTCGGCCTGGCCAAGCTGGCCGCGACCGTCGCGTCGTACTGGGCCGGCATACCCGGCGGCATTTTCACGCCCGCCCTGACCACGGGCGCGGGCATCGGCCATCACATCTGGCAGTTGGCGGGAGAGGGCGTGGACCACCGCGTGCTGGTGCTGATTTCGATGGCCGCCTTCCTGGCCGCCGCGACCCAGGCGCCGCTGACGGCCAGCGTGGTGGTGATGGAAATGACGGGCAGCCAGCCCATGCTGTTCTGGCTGCTGGTGGGATCCCTGCTGGCCTCGGGCGTGTCGCGCCAGTTCTGCCCGCAACCCTTCTATCACATGGCGGCCGGGCGTTTTCGCAGGCAGGCCATCGTGGATACGGCGCGCGCCGCCAGGCCGCCCGCGACCTGATTCCAAAGCCCGGGCTCGCGCCTCGGCGCAGGGCTCGCCGCGCGCGCCGCCTAGGTGAACAGCCGTTGGACACTGTCCGTGCAGCGGACATCCTGCAGGTGCACCAACTTGGCGCGAAAGCGCTGCGTTAAGATCGCCCGATCCGGATTTTTTCTCACTTACGTCGAGCTTCCCATGACCGTGCATGCTTTTATTTGTGATGCGATCCGCACCCCCTTCGGCCGCTACGGCGGCGCGCTGGCTTCCGTGCGCCCCGACGATCTTGCTGCCGTAGCCATCAAGGCGCTGGTGGCGCGCAATCCTGGCGTGCGCTGGGAAGAACTGGACGACGCCATCATGGGCTGCGCCAACCAGGCGGGTGAAGACAACCGCAACGTGGCCCGCATGGCCACGCTGCTGGCCGGCCTGCCGATCGAAGTGCCCGGCGCCACCGTCAACCGCCTGTGCGGTTCGGGCCTGGACGCCATCGGCGGCGCCGCGCGCGCCATCCGCGCTGGCGAAGCCGGCCTGATGTTGGCCGGCGGCGTGGAAAGCATGAGCCGCGCGCCCTTCGTCATGGGCAAGGCCGATAGCGCCTTTTCGCGCAGCGCCGCGATCTACGACACCACCATCGGCTGGCGCTTCATCAACAAGCTGATGAAGGCGCAATACGGCGTGGACTCGATGCCCGAGACCGCCGAGAACGTCGCCGATGATTTCAAGATCAACCGCGAAGACCAGGACTTGTTTGCCCTGGCCAGCCAGCAGAAGACCGCCCGCGCGCAGAAGGAAGGCTTCTTCGACGCCGAAATCGTGCCCGTGTCGATCGCCCAGAAAAAGGGCGACCCCATCGTCGTCAGCAAGGACGAGCACCCGCGTGAGACCAGCCTGGAATCGCTGGCCAAGCTGAAGGGCGTGGTCCGCGAAGGCGGCACCGTCACGGCTGGCAATGCCTCGGGCGTCAACGACGGCGCTGCCGCGCTGCTGTTGGCCGATGAAAAGGCCGCCGCCCGTCACGGCCTGACCCCGCGCGCCCGCGTGATCGGCATGGCCACGGCCGGCGTCGCGCCGCGCATCATGGGCATCGGTCCGGCGCCCGCCACGCTGAAGGTGCTGGCCCAGACCGGCCTGAAGCTGGAGCAGATGGACGTCATCGAGCTGAACGAGGCGTTTGCCGCCCAGGGCCTGGCCGTGCTGCGCCAACTGGGCATCGCCGACAACGACCCGCGCGTGAACCCCAACGGCGGCGCTATCGCCCTGGGTCATCCGCTGGGCGCCAGCGGCGCGCGTCTGGCCACCACCGCGATCAACCAGCTGCACCGCACTGGCGGCCGCTACGCGCTGTGCACCATGTGCATCGGCGTGGGCCAGGGCATCGCGCTGATCATCGAGCGCGTGTAATCGCCGGGCACGCGCGCGCCGCCTGCGGCCCGTGCGTGCTGAAACGAAAAGGGAGCCTCCAGGGCTCCCTTTTCATATCCGCCGGTGGGCTGCTTCAGGGCAGGCCGTCCAGTTTCTTGCCGGCCTTGATGCCATGCTGCTCGAACCAGCCTTGGGCCATTTCCAGGGCGTAGCGCACCGGCTTCTTGGCGCAGTGCGGATCTTCGGTCTGCGGCGCCATGTCTTCAATGTTGACGATCGTGCCATCGTCGGCGATAAAGGCAATCGAGAGCGGCAGGAGGGTGTTGCGCATCCAGAAGCACTGCACGTCGGGCTGTTCGAAGACGAACAGCATGCCGTCGTTGCCGGGCAGCTCCTGGCGGAACATCAGTCCGTCGCGGCGCGTCGCTTCCGTGTTCGCGACTTCTGCGCGGATAATATGGATGCCGGCCGAAAGCTGGGTGGTGGGCAGGGCGGCTTGAGGGCCGGTCTGCTGCGCGCCGGCCGCCGCGGGCAGCGCCATCGCGATGGCGGCCAGGGCGGGGGCCAGGGCTTTCGGCAGGAGGTTTCTGAAGAACGCTGTCTTGAACAACGTGAGGCTGACAGGAAATAAAACGGCGTTCTTGGGCATGACCTGGCGCAATGAATGAAAAATAACAAGGCGGGGCCCGAAAGCCCCGCCTGGATAATGGCGCAACCTTACCGCTGCGCTTTAAGGGTAACTCAGGCAGCCGTGATATTAAGCGCCTGCTTGCCTTTGGGCCCCTGAATAATCTCGAAGGCCACTTTCTGGCCTTCCTTCAGGGTTTTAAAACCATTCATCTGGATGGACGAAAAATGGGCGAACAGATCTTCACCGCCGTCGTCGGGCGTAATGAAGCCAAACCCCTTTGCATCGTTGAACCATTTGACGGTGCCCGTCGATTTGGGATTGTCCCCTTGGACGGCGGTTGCGGTCGTATCAGACATGCGGACTGCCTCATTGAATCGTATGTTGACGAAGGGCATCGCGGCCTAGACCCCTGTCCCCCCTCCGGCTTCCTGGCAGATTTTCGATGCGTTGAAAACCCCAGAATGCGTGGATAATGCGCCGCTTTTCTTTGCGGCGTCAAGTATGGAAACTACGCATTTCTACGTGTAATTTTCCGTAAGTTGCACGCTAGCCGTCCCCAGTTTAAATAGAATAGCGGCCCTATGAGTTCTACCTTGGATACCCAGCATGATTTGGCCGTCGAGAAGGCTCCGGCGCGTGCCGCGCCGCCTCCGATGTATCAGGTCCTGCTGCTGAACGACGACTACACCCCGATGGAATTCGTCGTGAAAGTACTGCAAAAGTTCTTCAATAAGAATCATGAAGAGGCTACGAGGATCATGTTGCAGGTGCATCACGAAGGGCGTGGTGTTTGCGGGGTTTATCCCCGCGACCTCGCCGCGACGCGCATCGCGCAAGTGGCCCAATACGCGCGGGCGCGCCAACACCCCCTGCAATGCGTGATGGAACCCGTCTGAACCCCAGCATTTGATGCGCCGCCTGTCATGGCGGCGTTGTGTTGTCCGGTTATTTTGAAATGCAGTATCCGCGTACCCGAGAAGCACGCGGAATGATCAGGTCGGCAGCTCCGCCGCTAAGGGGCGGTGCGTCTGAATATTTGAGTGAGCGGGAGATTTACCGTGAGTGGAAAGATCAGCAAGGCCTGGCTGGCGACAGCCGGGATCGTTGTATTGGCCGGCGCCATCGGCGTGGGCTGGTGGATGGGCAAGGAGCGTCAACCCGCCAATCCGGCGCCAGCCGTCGTGTCGCAGCCTGCGGCCCCGACGGGCGGCGACGCCAAACCGGCGTTGCCCGCCAGCGCGGTGGTCGGCGCGGCCGATCCCTTTGCGGCGCTTTCCTGCCAACCGCGCCAGTACAACGACACCTTGGCGCTTGCCGTGACCTTCACGCAGCCGGTGGACGCCAAGTCCAACCTGGACAGCTTTCTGCAGGTGACGGACACGGGGACGGCTACCGACCAGGATCATGAATCGGCCACCACCAGCGGCGATCGGCCTGCCTCGGTAAAGCCGGGCGACTCGGCGCCCAAGGGCAAGATCCTGAAGGGCAGCTGGGTGGTCGGTGACAACCCGCGCATGGTGTATTTCCCCTACGTCCAGCCGCAGCGCTCGTACGCGATCGCGGTGCGCGCCGGACTGCCTGGCGCGGGCGCCGGGGTCAAGCTGGCGGAGGCATCGAATTGCGAGGTGAACACGCAGGCCATGCCGCCGTCGTTCTACTTCGCCAGCCGCGGCGTGGTGCTGCCGGCCGGCCAGAACGGCGGCTTGCCCGTGGCCACGGTGAACGTATCCGAAGTGGACGTGCAGTTCCTGCGCGTGTCGCCGGAGCGCGTGCCTGAACTGTTCGATACCGTGCTGGGCATCGGCCGCAGCAGCGGTTCCTCCGCCGACGAGGAAGCCGAGGGCGGTGACGAAGAGGACAATTGGCGCTATTCCGACAACCGCAGCCTGAAAGGCTCGGTCAGCAACTGGGACCTGGATCGCCTGAACTCGCTGACGACTAGCGTCTATCAAGGCCGTTTCGTTACCGATGACAAGCCCAACCGCCGCCACGTCACCTTCCTGCCCGTCGAAGGCATCAAGGAACTGCAGGAACCCGGCATCTATGTTGCGGTGATGAGCCAGCCCGGCCGTTTCCGTTACGAATACCAGGTGACGTATTTCTACGTCAGCGACATCGGCTTGCACGCGCGCCGCTACAGCGACCGCATCGAAGCCTATTCCGTGTCCCTGAAGAGCGGTACCGCGATTTCGGGCGCCGTGTTCGAACTGGTGGATGGCGCCGGCAAGTCGCTGGCCAAGGCCGCCGCGGATGGCCAGGGCCATGTCCGCTTTGACGGCAGCTTCGCCAATGCGCGCGTCATCCGCGCCTCGCGCGACAAGGAAATGACGGTGCTGGCCTTGGGCGAACCCGCCCTGGACCTGTCCGAATTCGACACGGGCGGCCACGTTTCGCGCCCCAACAACCTGTTCGTCTACGCCGGCCGCAACCTGTACCGCCCCGGCGAAACCTTCAACGTGTCGGTCCTGCCGCGCGACCTGGACGGCCGCATGCTGGCCCCGTCGCCCCTGACTGCCACCATCAAGCGCCCCGACGGCCGTACGGTGCTGACCACCCTGTGGCAGCCCAAGAAGGATCTGCCCGGCTACATCGAGCGCAGCATCGATCTGCCGCTGGACGCGCAAACCGGCACCTGGATGCTGGAACTGCGCGTGGACCCCGCGTCGCGCGCGCCGGACGCGTCCTGGAAGTTCCAGGTCGAGGAATTCCTGCCCGAACGCATGAAGATGGCGCTGACCTCCGACCAGGAGGTGCTCGAGCCCGAGGAAACGCTGACCATCGACGTGCAGGGCGACTATCTTTACGGTGCGCCCGCCGCCGGCAACCGCCTGCTGTCCAGCTTCCAGGTCAAGCGCGACCGTTTTGCGCTGCCCCAGCAATGGCCCGGCTTCATCTTCGGCGATGTCGCCGACGATGCTCGTCGCCATTTCGAGGAATTGCCCGAAACGGCCCTGGACGACAAGGGCCACGGCCAGCTCGAGGTTGACCCGCGCACCGGCGGCACGCGTTCGCCGATGAAGGTTCGGGTATCGGCCAGCCTGCTGGAATCGGGCGGCCGCCCGGTGGTGCGCTAGATCGAGCGCAGCGTCTGGCCCGCCGACCGCCTGATCGCCGTGCGCCCGCAGTTCGACGGCGACGTGGCCCGCGAAGGCGCGCCCGCCAGCTTTGAAGTGGTGCGCGTGGACGCGCAGGGCAAGATCGCGCCGCTGGCGCAGGCGCAGATGCGCCTGTACCGCGAAGAGCGCCAATACTACTGGCGTTTCGACGACCAGCGCGGCTGGAACAGCGGCTACACCGAAACCGACGAATTGTTGGATTCGCGCGAGATCGCGCTGAATGACCGCGCCCAGTTGACCGTCCCTGTGAAGTGGGGCCGCTACCGCCTGGAGATCGCCGATCCCGAAACCGGCCAGACCCTCCGTTACCGCTTCTACGCTGGCTGGAACGCGCAGGACGCCGATTCCATGGGCAATCGCCCCGACCGCGTGCAGATGAAGCTCGAAGGTGTTCCCGCCAAGCCGGGCGACACGGTCAAGCTGACCCTGACGCCGCCGCATGACGGCCAGGCGCTCATCACCGTCGAAGGCGACCGCATGCTGTGGTCCACCTGGGTGGCCGTGAAGGCGACGGGCACGCAGGTTGAGATTCCGGTCGACAAGAGCTGGAAGCGCCACGACCTGTACATCGCCGCCGCCGTGTTCCGTCCCGGCAGCGAGGGCGACCGCGTGACCCCGGCGCGCGCGCTGGGCCTGACCTTCCTGCCGATCGCCAGCGGCGACCGCAAGCTGGACGTCAAACTGACGGCGCCGCCCAAGGCCGTGCCCGAGACCAAGGCGACCGTGCGCGTCAAGGTCGACGGCGCCCAGGGCAAGCAGGCCACCGTGACCCTGTCGGCGGTGGACGTGGGCATCCTCAACATCAACCAGTACAAGACGCCGGATCCGCTGGACTACTTCTTCGGCAAGCACCGTTACGCGCCCGAATTGCTGGACATGTACGGCAAGCTGATCGAGAAGATGGACGGTACCAAGGGCAAGCTGAAGTGGGGTGGCGACGCCGCCATGCGCGGCGACAGCAAGAGCCTGCCCAAGAAGGTCAAGCTGGTGGACCTGTTCTCCGGTCCGGTCACGCTGAATGAGCAGGGCGAGGCCGACATTCCGCTGGACCTGCCCGATTTCAACGGCACCCTGCGCCTGATGGCCGTGGCCTTCACGCCGGACAACTACGGCAGCACCGACACCGAGATGGTGGTGGCGGCGCCTATCGTGGCCGAGCTGAACACGCCGCGCTTCATCACCCCGGGCGACCAGGCCGCGATCGCGCTGGATCTGACCAACATGAGCGGCGCCGAGCAGAAGGTGACGGTCAAGCTGGAAGCGCTGGACCCGCTGGGCATCGTCGACGGCGTCAAGACCGTGACCTTGAAGGACAAGCAGCGCGCCACCCTGCGCTTCACCGCCACCACCACCGGTTCGTACGGCCTGGGCCTGATGCGCCTGACCGTCGACGGGCAGGGCGGTGGCAAGCCTGTGCACATCGTGCGCGAATCCGTGCTGCAGGTGCAACCGGCTTACGCGGCCGAGCGCCAGGTACGCCGCTTGCGCGTGGGTCCGGGCGAGGCCAACGCGCCGCAGGCGTCGTGGGTGGCTTCCTACTACCCGGATTCGACCACGGTCAGCATGACGGTCTCGAACCGTCCGCCGATCAACGTCAACCGCCTGGTCGAAGGGCTGCTCAACTATCCCTATGGCTGCACCGAGCAGACCATCAGCGCGACGCTGCCGTGGGTCATGCTGGATGAGGACGCGGCCAAGCAGTTCGGCCTCAAGCCGCGCACCAAGGCCGAGCGCGATGCCAAGGTGGCTGGCGCGATCGGCCGCCTGGCCGGCATGCGCAACGCCGTCGGTTCCTACAACCTGTGGAGCAGCTCGTCCTCGCGCGACGTGTGGCTGACGGCCTATGCCGTCGGCTTCCTGCAGGACGCCCGCGACAACGGTTTCGAGGTGCCCGAGGCATCGCTGGACCGTTCGCGCCAGTGGCTGCTGGAGCAGGTGCAGCAGAGCTCCGGCGCGTTCGGCACCTGGTCGGCCAACCTGAAGCGCAACCTCGAGTCCGGGCGCTACGACGCCAACGACGCCAGCATCCTGCGGGAAGACCACCGCCGCTTCGCCGGCCTGGCCACTGCCGCATTGGCTCTGGCGCGCGACAAGAAGGCGCCGCTGTCCACGGTGCGCCAGCTGTACGACAACTACCAGGAGCGCGCCCGCTCGCCGCTGCCGCTGATTCAGCTGGCGGCCGCGTTCAAGCTGATGGGCGACGAAGGGCGCATGAAGAGTGCGCTCGACCAGGCCATGGCGCGCGAGTACGGACTCAACACGCGTCGCAACTCCGGCTATTACGACGACTGGCTGGGCGACTACGGCAGCAGCGTGCGCGACTACGCGCTGGCCTATGCGATCGCCAATAAGTACGAGCTGCGCCATGAGCGCCTGGAAAACCTGCTGACGCAATTGGCCAGCCGCCTGGGCAACCGCTCGTACCTGTCGACCCAAGAGCAGATGGCCCTGCTGTTGACGGCCCGCGCACTGGGCGGCGACAAGTCCACGCCCTGGTCGGCCACGCTGACCGTCAACGGCGTCAGCAAGCCGCTGGTCGGCGGCAAGAGCGACCAGAGCGTGTCGCTGTCGGCGGCCGATCTGGCGGGCACGCAACTGCTGAACACCGGCAGCCAGGCCCTGTTCGTCGAATACGACATCCAGGGCAGCCCGACCGCCACGCCCGCGCCGCGCAGCGACGTCATCCAGCTCAAGCGCGGCTGGTACCGTCCTGACGGCCGTCCGTGGGATGGCGGCAGCCTGCAGACCGGCGACATGCTGGTGGTGTGGGTGCAGGCCAGCGCCAACCAGAACATTCCGGATGGCTTGCTGGTGGACCGCGTGCCGGCGGGTTTTGAAGTCGAAAACCTGAACCTGTCGCAAAGCCCCGAGATGCAGGAATGGACCATAGGCGGACGCCGCGTGGCCGAAGCCATGTCCGATCCCAACATCAAGCACCGCGAATTCCGCGACGACCGTTATGTGGCCGCGGTGTCGCTGGGACGCGGCAAGGTGGACGTGTTCTATCTGGTGCGCGTCGTGACGCCGGGCCGCTACGCAGTGCCGTCGACGGTGGCCGAAGACATGTACCGGCCTGAAATCCGGGGCGTAGGCGAGCAATGGAGCACGGTAGAGATCCGCGACCGCGGCGCCAAGCGTCCTTGAACCCCGCCGCCACCCCCGTGGCGGGCGCCTCGCGCGCCCGCCGCTGGCGGCGGCGAGGAATCTTCGCGGCCAGCGCGTTGTTTGCGCTGGCCGCGTTGTTATTCGCGCTGGACCGCCTTTATCCCTTGCCGGCCGTGGATTCGGGCGGCGCTGCCGTCGTCGTGGCCGCTGACGGCACGCCGCTGCGCAACTATCCCAGCCGTGACGGCATCTGGCGATATCCGGTCAAGCCCGACCAGGTGTCCGAGCGCTATCTGGAAACGCTGCTGACCTACGAGGACCGCTGGTTCTACTGGCATCCGGGCGTCAACCCGGTGGCGCTGGCGCGCGCCGGCTGGCAGTGGGCCACCAACCGCCGCATCGTGTCGGGCGGTTCCACCCTGACCATGCAGGTCGCCCGGTTGATCGATCCGGAACTGGCCGGCAAGCCGTCGCGCTCGATGTCGGCCAAGCTGCGGCAGGCCTGGCGCGCCATCCAACTCGAAATGCACTACAGCAAGGACGAGATCCTGTCGCTGTACCTGACCCACGCGCCCATGGGCGGCATCGTGGAAGGTGTGGAAATGGGCTCGCGCCTGTGGCTGGGTAAGCCGGCGCGCGACCTGAGCCCTGCCGAAGCGGCGATGTTGACGGCCCTGCCGCAGGCGCCGTCGCGCCTGCGGCCCGACCGTCATCCCGAGGCCGCGCAGGCCGCGCGCGACAAGGTGCTGGACCGCATGGTCGAGCTCGGCCGCTGGACCCCGGCCGAGGTCGCCGACGCCAAGATCGAGACCGTGGTCGCGCCGCCCTTGCGGGCGCGCTGGCTGGCGCCTCTGGCCGCGCAGCGTCTACTGCAGGAAGCGGGCAGCCAGCGTTCGGCTGGCCGACGTCCCGGGGAGCGGCCCGCCGTGGTCACGTCCACCCTGGACGCGGACATGCAGGCCTCGGTGGAGCGCATGCTGCAAGACCGCGTGGATGGCCTGCCGCCCAAGGTGTCGATGGCCGTGCTGGTAATGGACAACGACACCCTGGAGGTCAAGGCCTACGCCGGCTCCGCCGATTTCTCCGACGATAGCCGCGCCGCCCACGTGGATATGGTGCGCGGCGTGCGTTCGCCGGGCTCCACCCTTAAGCCCTTCCTGTATGCCCAGGCGCTCGACGAGGGCCTGATCCACTCCGAAAGCCTGCTGATGGATGCGCCGATGTCGTTTGGCGGCTACGCGCCGGGCAATTTCCAGGCTGCGTTCGCCGGCCCGATCAGTGTGGCGCAGGCCTTGCAGCGTTCGCTCAACGTGCCGGCCGTGGACCTGCTGGACCGCGTCGGACCCAGCAGTTTCGCCTCGGTCATGCTGGCCGGCGGGGTACGGTTACGTTTGCCTGCCGGCGCCGAGCCGAATTTGAGCTTGATTTTGGGCGGGGGTGGCACCACATTGGAAGAACTGGTGGGCGCTTATCGGGCCTTGGCCCGCGGCGGCGTCTCCGGGCGGCCCCGCCTGCGGCCGGAGCAGGCGAAGGTCGAGTCCCGTATGATGAGTCCTGGGGCGGCCTGGATCGTCCGTGACATCCTGGAGAGCGGGGGGCATCCGGACCGCCCGTTCTACCAATCGGGCAGTCCGGCGCGGCAACTTGCCTGGAAAACCGGAACTAGTTTCGGATTCCGGGATGCCTGGGCCGTCGGAGTGACCGACAGGTGGACGATCGGCGTCTGGGTCGGTCGCCCGGACGGCACGCCCAACCCCGGATTTTTCGGGGCGAACGTGGCGGCGCCGCTACTGCAGGATATCGTGGCGGCCTTGCCGGAAGGCGCCCAGCAAGTCCGCGTCAGGCCCGAAACGGTGCAGGCGGCGGTGACATGCTGGCCCCTGGGGTACAAGCTCGGCAGCGTGCCATCCGGCGCATGTCCGGAACAGCGCGCGGCCTGGGTGCTGAATGAAACGGCGCCGCCGTCGTTTGCCGGCTACGCCGACGCCTCGCGCGGACCCTTGCGCCTGGGCGGCGTGGCCAGCGGCTCGGTGCTGCGGCCCGTGCCGGGCGGACGCGAGGTGGCGTTGGATGTTGATGTGCAGGGAACAGAAGGCGAAGTATGGTGGATGCTGGACGGGCGCGTGGTTGGCCACGGCGCGTCGAGTCATCCGTTTAAATTAGTGCTGGCCATGGACGGCCGATATACGCTTACCGTCATGGATACGCAAGGCCGCCACGATAGAGTGGTTTTTGAAATCGCTGGCGTTACGCCATGATCGGCATAGAATATGAATCGTGTATTTGCCCGCTTCGATGCGTTACGGAGGAAGCGTGATTTCTCAAGAGCTTGAAGTCAGCCTGCATATGGCTTTCGTCGAGGCCCGTTCGGCCCGGCATGAATTTATTACCGTCGAGCATCTGCTGCTGGCGTTGCTCGACAACGCTTCGGCCGTTGAAGTGCTGCGCGCCTGCGCCGCCAACCTGGACGACTTGCGCCGCAACCTGCGCCAGTTCGTCTCGGAGAACACCCCGGTGATCCCGAGCGGCGCCGAGGTCGACACGCAGCCCACGCTGGGATTCCAGCGGGTGATCCAGCGCGCCATCATGCATGTATCCGCGGGAGGCACCGGCAAGAAGCCGGTCACCGGGGCGAATGTGCTCGTGGCCATTTTCGGCGAAAAGGATTCGCACGCCGTGTACTACCTGCAGCAGCAGGGCGTGACGCGGCTGGATGTCGTCAATTTTCTGTCGCATGGCATTACCAAACAGCCCCAGGTGGAGTCCGCCGCCGTGCAGAAAGAGCAGCAGACCAATGGTGAAGAACAGGGCGAATCGCGTCAGTCGCCGCTGGACCAGTACGCCACCGACCTGAACGCCGCCGCATTGGCGGGCCGCATCGATCCCCTCATCGGACGCGAGCACGAAGTCGAGCGCGTGATCCAGGTGCTGTGCCGCCGCCGCAAGAACAACCCGCTGCTGGTCGGCGAGGCCGGCGTGGGCAAGACCGCGATCGCGGAAGGCCTGGCCTGGCGCATCACGCGCGGCGAAGTGCCTGAAATCCTGCAGGCCGCCCAGGTCTTTTCGCTGGACATGGGCGCCTTGCTGGCCGGCACCAAGTACCGCGGCGATTTCGAACAGCGCCTGAAGGGCGTGCTCAAGCAGATCCGCGGCAATCCCGACGCCATCCTGTTCATCGACGAAATCCATACCCTGATCGGCGCCGGTTCGGCCTCGGGCGGCACGCTGGACGCTTCCAACCTCTTGAAGCCGGCCTTGTCTTCCGGGCAGCTCAAGTGCATCGGCGCCACCACCTACACCGAGTACCGCGGCGTCTTTGAAAAAGACCACGCGCTGTCGCGCCGCTTCCAGAAGATCGACGTGGCCGAACCCAGCGTCGAGCAGACCGTGCAGATCCTGCGCGGCTTGAAGAGCCGCTTCGAAGAGCACCACAGCGTGCGCTACTCGGCTGCCGCCTTGTCGGCCGCCGCCGAGCTGTCCGCGCGCTTCATCAATGACCGCCATTTGCCGGACAAGGCCATCGACGTGATCGACGAGGCCGGCGCCGCGCAGCGCCTGCTGCCGCGTTCGCGCCAGAAGAAGGTCATAGGCAAGGTGGACATCGAGAACATCGTGTCCAAGATCGCGCGCATCCCGCCGCAGTCCGTTTCCAACGACGACCGCAGCAAGCTCGCGACACTGGACCGCGACCTGAAGACCGTGGTCTTCGGCCAGGACAACGCCATCGAGGCCCTGTCCGCCGCCATCAAGATGGCGCGTTCGGGCCTGGGCAAGCCGGAAAAACCGATAGGCGCCTTCCTGTTCTCCGGCCCCACCGGGGTAGGCAAGACCGAGGTCGCCCGCCAGCTGGCTTTCACGCTGGGCGTGGAGCTGCTGCGCTTCGACATGTCGGAATACATGGAACGGCACGCGGTGTCGCGCCTGATCGGCGCGCCTCCGGGCTATGTCGGTTTCGACCAGGGCGGCCTGCTGACCGAGGCCATCACCAAGCAGCCGCATTGCGTGCTGCTGCTCGATGAAATCGAAAAGGCGCATCCGGATGTGTTCAACATCCTGCTGCAGGTCATGGACCACGGCACGCTGACCGACAATAACGGCCGCAAGGCCGACTTCCGCAACGTCATCGTCATCATGACGACCAACGCGGGTGCCGAGACCTTGAACCGTCCGTCCATCGGTTTCGCGAATTCGCGCGTGGTGGGCGACGAAATGGCGGAAATCCGCCGCATGTTCACGCCCGAGTTCCGCAACCGCCTGGACGCGATCATCCCGTTCGCGCCGCTGGATCGCGAGATCATCCTGCGCGTGGTGGACAAGTTCCTCATGCAGCTGGAAGACCAGTTGCACGAGCGTCGCGTGGAAGCGGTCTTCACCACCCCCCTGCGTGAACATCTCGCCAAGGAAGGGTTCGATCCGCTGATGGGCGCACGCCCCATGCAGCGCCTCATCCAGGACACCATCCGGCGCGCGTTGGCCGACGAGCTGCTGTTCGGCAAGCTGGTCGACGGCGGCACGGTCACGGTGGATCTGGACGAGGAGGGCAAGGTCAAGCTGGACTTCGACGATAACGGCAAGCCGCCCTCGTCGGATGCGCCTGACAAGCAGGAAGTCGAACTGGTCGATTAGGCTACTCAATGACCGCGGACCGCCAGCCGCTGATCGAGTGCGAACACTGCGCAAGCATCTATCGCCGGCATCAGCTTGAACCTGGGGAGACCGCCAATTGCGCCCGCTGCGGTGCCATCTTGTGGCGCTACAGCGGGCTTACTTTGTCCAATTGGCTGGCGCTCGCCATTTCGGCCCTCATCGTGTTCGGGGTGGCCAACGCCTACCCTGTCGCCTCCATGGCCGTGCAGGGCATGACGCAGCAGGCTTCCTTGCTGGATGCCATTTCGATTACTTGGCGCCAGGGCCACTGGGTCGTCGCCGTCATGACGGGCATGGCGGGTTTCGCCTTGCCCATGCTGCAACTGACCGTGCTGCTGTGGGTGTTGGGGCCGCTGTCCAGAGGGCGCGAGCCCGTGGGCTTTCGCACGGCCATGCGCTTGTTGGGCGTGCTGCGGCCCTGGTGCATGATTCCGGTGTTTCTGCTGGGCGTGCTGGTGGCGGTGGTGAAGCTGGCAGGCATGGCCGCGGTGGCTCCGGGCATCGGGCTGGCCGCGTTCGGCGTCCTCACTATTCTGCTGACCATGTTGGGGCGGCTGTCGCCGCACGTGCTGTGGCGCTATGCCGAGAGCGTGGGTGTGGTGCCGGTGCATGTGCCCCAAGCCGGGCCTGACTCTGTCCTGACCGGATGCCATGTTTGCGGACAGGTGCAGGCCGTGCCGCGCGCAGGCGACCCGGAAGGGGAGCACCATTGCGTGCGTTGCGATGCGCTGGTGCACTACCGCAAGCCCGATCATCTGGCGCGCACCTGGGCTCTGCTGCTGGCGGCCGTGGTGTTCTACATTCCCGCCAATGTGCTGCCGGTGATGCAGGTCAGCTCCGTGCTCGGCAACAGCGCCCACACCATCCTGGGCGGGGTGGTCGAACTCTGGGAAATGGGTTCCTGGGACATCGCGCTGATCGTCTTCATCGCCAGCGTGGCGGTGCCCCTGACCAAGTTGTTGGCGCTTATCCTGCTGCTCCTGACCGAGCAATGGCGCAGCACGACGAACTTGCGTCCGCGCACCCGCCTGTATCAAATGGTCGAGTTCATCGGCCAATGGTCGATGCTGGACGTTTTTGTCGTTATATTGCTGGCGGCGTTGGCGGATTTCCAGGGCTTGATGGAGATCAGCGCTGGCGCGGGCGCGGCGGCCTTCGGCGTGGTGGTGATCCTGACCATGTTGTCCGCCATGAGTTTCGACCTGCGCCGCAGTTGGGACCTGGAAGGACAAAGTGAAATAGAATCGGCGCCGGTGGAAGGCGGGCGCCAGCCGGCGCCTGCCGCCACCAAGGAAATGGGCTAGGGAGCACCGCGGTTCCTGCCCAAGAACAAGGAAGAGTAGATGTCCGAGCAAGCACCCGGATCCGGTGAAGAGAAGTTCGCCTCACCGGCGATCTCGCGCAAGGAGAAGAGCCGGATTTCATGGATCTGGCTGGTGCCCATCGTGGCGGCCCTGATGGGCCTGTCGCTGGTCGTGCGGACCTGGATGCAGGCGGGTCCCGACATCTCCATTTCATTCAACACCGCCGAAGGGCTGGAAGTCGGCAAGACCCAGCTGCGCTACAAGGACGTGAACATCGGCACGGTGCGCTCCATCGGCTTCAACGAAGACCGTACCAAGGTGGTGGTGCAGGCCGAACTGTCCAAGGATGTCTCGGACCTGGCGCGCGAAGGCACCAACTTCTGGGTGGTGCGTCCGCGCCTGGACGTGAGCGGCGTGTCCGGCCTGGGCACGCTGCTGTCGGGCGCCTATATCGGCGTGGATGCGGTCGAGGGCAAGGACAGTTCCAAGAAGGCCACCAAGCTGCATTTCGAAGGGTTGGAAGTCCCGCCGGCGGTCACGCATGACCGCGCCGGCAAGCGCTTCAAGCTCAAGGCGTCCGATCTGGGGTCCCTGGATATCGGTTCGCCCGTGTATTTCCGCCGCATCAACGTTGGCCGGGTGATCGGCTACGCGCTCGACGAAACCGGCAAGGCCGTGAACGTGGAAGTGTTCGTGGACGCGCCCAACGACAAGTTCGTGACCCAGGGTACGCGTTTCTGGAACGCCAGCGGTGTTGATTTCAGTGTAAATGCCGATGGCCTCAAGGTGCGCACGCAGTCGCTGGTGTCGATGGCGGTGGGCGGCGTCGCGTTCGAACCCGTCATCAGCGCGCGCGACGCTGGCAAGCAGGCGCAAGCCGATGCCCAGTTCGACCTGTACCCGACCGAGACGGCCGCCAAGGCCAATCCGGATGGCGAGGCATTCCCGATCCGGATGCGGTTCGACCAGTCGATCCGCGGCCTGACGGTGGGTGCGCCGATCGACTTCAGCGGCATCACGCTGGGCAATGTCACGCAGATCAACATGGATTTCGATCCGATCGCCAAGCGCTTCTACTCGCTGGTGGACGCCACGCTGTATCCGGAGCGCCTGGGCCGCGTGTTCGACGAAGTGCGCGAGCGCGCCGTGAAGGACGGCGACGCCGCGGGCAACCGTTTGCTGGGCGGCATGATCAAGCATGGCCTGCGCGCGCAGCTGCGCACCGCCAATCTGCTGACCGGCCAGCTGTACGTGGCGCTGGACGACTTCCCGAACGCCAAGCCGGTTGAATTCAAGCTGTCGGATCCGGCCATGATTCCGACGGTCCCCGGCAACCTGGATCAGCTGCAACAGCAGATCAGCAACATCGTCGCCAAGATCGAGAAGATTCCGTTCGACAAGATCGGCGAGGACCTGCGCACCACGCTGGCCAGCACCTCCAAGTTGATGAACCGCCTGGACAAGCAGGTCGCGCCCGAAGCGCAGAGCATGCTCAAGCAGGCCAAGGAGTCGATGGCGCAGGTCAACGCGCTGCTGGCTTCGGATTCCTCCTTGCCGGTCAACACAGAGAAAGCGATGCAGGAACTGGGCCGCGCGGCGCGGTCGCTGCGTGCCCTGGCCGACTTCCTGCAAGCCAATCCCGAGGCCTTGTTGCGCGGCCGCGGCCCAGACCCGATCCCCGGCGCCGGTCCTGTCAGGAACTGAAACCCATGAATAGACGCCCATTCCCTAGCGCCAATCAGGCGAACCCGAGTTCCGAGCAGCCCCGGTCCGCGGGCAGGTTGGCGCCTCGTTTGCGTCCGATCCTGTCCTTGCTGGCATTGACGGCCGCGCTGGCCGGCTGCGGTTCGTCGGCGCCCGTGCAGTACCACACCTTGCAGTCGCCGGCAGCCCAGGCCCCGGGGGCTGGCGTGGCGCCGGCCAATTTCCTGATCGAAGTGCAACCGGTCAACATTTCGACGCAGGCGGACCAACCGCAGCTGATGGTGCGCACTGGCGAGGGCAGCTTGGCCGCGCTCTACTCCGAGCGCTGGAGCTCGCCGCTGGGCGACGAGCTGCGCGGCGCATTGTCGGACGCGCTGAAGCGGGAGCTAGGGGCGCTGGACGTGCAACTGGTCAAGCCGGGGCCGGGCGCCGCGGTGTGGCGGGTGCAGACCGATGTACAGCGCTTCGAGCTGGAATCGGGCCGCATGGCCCAGCTGGATGCGACCTGGCGCGTGCGGCCGGTCAATATGAAGGGTTCAGGCCTGCTGTGCCGCAGCGTGGTCACGGAACCGGTGACGGAAGCAGGCGTGCCGGCGTTGATCGCCGCGCAACAGCGCGCCGTGGTCAGCCTGGCTGGCGCCATGGCTTCGGCCATCCGGGGCCAGACCCCGACGGGATCGGCTTCGGTCCAGATGCTGGGCTGCGCGGCGCTCAAGGACTGAGCGCTGTGCGCGGGGAAAGCGGCTTGCGCCGCGCTGGCCGCGCTGCCCAAAATCCTGCCTGATCTCAAATGGTTAACCTAGGGTTAACCATAGTGCAAACAAAGTTGCAACCTGTCTAGCATACGGTCCTACCCATGCCGGGTCCCGCTAGGGGCCGGTATTACCTTTGCCATGCGACAGGACGCAATCTCTTATGGCCAGCACGACCCTAGGCGTTAAAGTCGACGACGCGCTCCGCGACCGGCTGAAGGCCGCCGCGCAAAAGCTCAACTGCACGCCGCACTGGCTGCACAAGCAGGCGATTCTTTCCTACCTGGACAAGATCGAGCGCGGCCATCTGCCCGCCGAGATGTCCCATCTGGGCATGGATGCGGGCGGCGAGGACGAAGCGGGCGAAGGCCATGCGGCGCCCACGCCGCCGTTCTACGAATTTGGCCAGGATGTGCAGCCGCAGTCGGTGCTGCGCGCCGCTATTACCGCCGCCTACCGGCGTCCCGAGCCCGAGTGCGTGCCGCTGCTGCTGGGCCAGGCCCGCATGCCCAATCTGGAAAAGATCCACGCCATGGCCGCCGACCTGGTCAAGAAGCTGCGCGGCAAGCGCAGCGGCGGCGGGGTGGAAGGGCTGATCCAGGAGTTTTCGCTGTCCAGCCAGGAAGGCGTGGCGCTGATGTGCCTGGCCGAAGCGCTGCTGCGCATTCCCGACCGCGCCACGCGCGACGCGCTGATCCGCGACAAGGTCGCCCGCGGCGACTGGAAGTCGCACATGGGCGGCTCGCAATCCCTGTTCGTCAATGCCGCGACCTGGGGGCTGATGATCACGGGAAAGTTGGTGGCCGTGAGCAGCGAGCAGTCCCTGTCCAAGGCGCTGACCCGCCTGATCGGCAAGGGCGGCGAGCCGCTGGTGCGCAAGGGCGTGAACATGGCCATGCGCATGATGGGCGAGCAATTCGTGTCGGGCCAGACCATCTCCGAAGCGCTGGCCAACAACCGCAAGATGGAAGCCCGCGGCTTCCGCTATTCCTACGACATGCTGGGCGAGGCCGCCACCACGGCCGAGGATGCCGACCGCTATTACGCCTCGTACGAGCAGGCCATCCATGCCATCGGCAAGGCCGCGGCCGGCCGTGGTATCTATGAAGGTCCGGGCATTTCGATCAAGCTGTCGGCGCTGCACCCGCGCTACTCGCGCGGCCAGCGCGAACGCGTGATGGCCGAGCTGCTGCCGCGCGTGAAGGCGCTCACCGTGCTGGCGCGCAGCTACGACATCGGCTTGAACATCGACGCCGAGGAAGCGGACCGCCTGGAAATCTCGCTGGATCTGCTGGAGGCGCTCTGTTTCGAGCCCGAGCTGGACGGCTGGAACGGCATCGGGTTCGTCATTCAGGCCTACCAGAAGCGCGCGCCCTTCGTGATCGACTACGTAATCGACCTGGCCCGCCGCAGCCGCCACCGCGTGATGGTGCGCCTGGTCAAGGGCGCCTACTGGGACAGCGAGATCAAGCGCGCGCAGGTCGACGGCCTGGAAGGCTATCCGGTCTATACCCGCAAGCTTTACACGGACGTGGCTTACCTGGCATGCGCCCGCAAGCTGCTGGGCGCGCCCGAGGCGGTGTACCCGCAATTCGCCACACACAATGCCTACACCCTGGCCGCGGTCTATCAACTGGCCGGCCAGAACTACTACCCGGGCCAGTACGAATTCCAGTGCCTGCACGGCATGGGCGAACCGCTGTATGACGAAGTCGTGGGTCCGCTGTCCCAGGGCAAGCTGAATCGTCCGTGCCGCATTTACGCGCCGGTCGGCACCCATGAAACGCTGCTGGCGTATCTGGTCCGCCGCCTGCTGGAAAACGGCGCCAACACCTCGTTCGTGAACCTGATCGGGGACGACAGCATTCCGGTCGAGCACCTGGTGGCCGACCCCGTGGAAGCCGCCTCGCGCATCGTGCCGCTGGGTGCGCCGCACGAGAAGATCCCGCTGCCGCGCGAACTCTATGGCGATCTGCAAGAAGGCGCCCGCGCCAACTCGGCCGGCCTGGACCTGAGCAACGAGCATCGCCTGGGATCGCTGTCCGCGGCCCTGCTGGCCAGCGCCGGCATGCCGTGGCGCGCCGGGCCCATGCTGGGCGAAGGCGACGAAGCCTGGGATGCCGCCCGCGCCATGGAAGTCCGCAACCCGGCCAACCTGCGCGACGTGGTGGGCCACGTGGTCGAAGCGCAGGCGGACGAGGCCGAGGCCGCGCTGCGCGCCGCCGCCAATGCCGCTCCGATCTGGCAATCCACGCCGGTGGCTGAGCGCGCCCAGTGCCTGCGCCGCGCCGCGCAGCTGCTGGAAGAGCAGATGCAGACCCTGCTGGGCCTGATCGTGCGCGAGGCCGGCAAATCGCTGCCCAACGCCATCGCCGAAGTGCGCGAGGCGGTGGACTTCCTGCGCTACTACGCGGACCAGGCCGAAACCGAATTCAGCAACGACACGCATCGTCCGCTGGGCACTGTGCTGTGCATCAGCCCGTGGAATTTCCCGCTGGCCATCTTCACCGGCCAGATCGCGGCCGCGCTGGCCGCCGGCAACACGGTCCTGGCCAAGCCCGCCGAACAGACGCCGCTGATTGCCGCGCAAGCCGTGGCCATCCTGCGGGCGGCAGGCGTACCCGCTGGCGCCGTGCAGTTGCTGCCGGGCCGCGGCGAAACCGTGGGCGCCCAGCTGGTTGCCAGCCCGGGCGTGCGCGGCGTGATGTTCACCGGCTCCACCGACGTCGCGCGCATCATCGCGCGCACGCTGGCGGACCGCCTGGACGATCACGGCCACACCATTCCGCTGATTGCCGAAACCGGCGGCCAGAACGCCATGGTGGTGGATTCCTCGGCCCTGTCCGAGCAGGTCGTGTTTGATGTGCTGACCTCGGCTTTCGATTCGGCCGGCCAGCGCTGTTCGGCGCTGCGCGTGCTGTGCGTGCAGGAAGACAATGCCGAGCACGTGCTGACCATGCTGCGCGGCGCGATGCGCGAACTGAGCGTGGGTAACCCTGACCGCCTGTCGGTGGACGTGGGCCCCGTGATCGACACCGAAGCCCGCAACGGCATCCAGCGGCACATCGAGACGATGCGCACGGCAGGCCATCGCGTGGACCAGGTGGAACTCAATGGCGAGTGCCGCCACGGCACCTTCGTGCCGCCCACCATCATCGAAATCGACAGCGTCAGCGAACTGACGCGCGAAGTGTTCGGCCCCGTGCTGCACGTGGTGCGCTACAAGCGCGACGAACTCGACGCCTTGCTGGACGCCATCAACGGCACCGGTTACGGCCTGACCTTCGGCGTGCATACCCGCATTGACGAAACCATCGCCCACGTGACCGGCCAGGTTCATGCGGGCAACGTCTACGTCAACCGCAATATCGTGGGCGCGGTGGTGGGCGTGCAGCCCTTCGGCGGCGAATGCCTGTCCGGCACCGGCCCCAAGGCCGGCGGCCCGCTCTACATGTACCGTTTGCTGGGCACGCGCCCGGCAGGCTTGCCGCCGGCGCTGGACGCGGCGGCGCCGCTGCCGCAGCGCATTGCGCTGCCGGGGCCGACCGGCGAGACCAACACCTATATGGTCGAGCCGCGCGGCGCGGTCTATTGCGTGGCGGCCACCGAGGCCGGCGCGCGGGCGCAGTGGTCGGTTGCCAAGCTGACCGGCAACCATGCCTGGTTCGCCGATACGCCCGCGGCGCAGGCCTTGCTGGCGTCGCTGGATGCCGGGCAGCAGGAGCAGGCGGGCATCCTGGCTGACGACGAGGTCGACCAGGCCGACTATCAGGCCGTGCTGTTCGAGGGCGATGGCGACGCGCTGCAGGCGCTGAACCAGCGCATCGCCCAGCGTCCTGGCGCCATCCTGTCGGTCCATGGTCTGACATCCGACGCGATCGCGGCGGGCGCCGGCTATGTGCCGGAACGCCTGCTGACGGAGCGTTCCATCAGCGTCAACACGGCGGCGGCGGGCGGCAACGCCAGCCTGATGACCATAGGTTGAGGGCGATGGGGGCAACCCTTGGGTATCCAAGGGTTATCTCCAATATCGGTCAAGGTTGCACTGGAAGCAAAATCCGGTCGCACCTCAAATTCGAAAGTCGCAACCCGGCTTTCGGATTTTGCAGAACCTGCATGCGCGAGCTCCCGCTACATCGGGCTTGCAGTAGTGAAAAACCAAAAGCCTGGTTAAAAGCTCAGGTATAACAAGGTCTTAAGTCCGACACTCGGAGGATACCCATGAAGTTCCGCACCACTTTGAAGCTTCTCGCCGCCAGCATCGCCGCCGCCGGCATGGCCGCCTCCGCGCAGGCAGCCGACGTCAAGTTCGGTTTTGCCGCACCGCTCACCGGTCCGCAATCGCACTATGGCGAGGACATGCAGAACGGCCTGAACCTGGCCCTGGAAGAAGCCAACAAGAAGGGCATCAAGGTCGACGGCGAAACCGCCAAGTTCGTGCTGGTGTCGCGCGATGACCAGGCCGACCCCCGCGTCGGCGTGCAGGTCGCCCAGCAACTGGTCGACCAGGACGTGGTCGGCATCCTGGGCCACTTCAACTCGGGCACGACCATCCCCGCTTCGCGCGTCTACCATGAAGCCGGTCTGCCCCAGATCGCCATGGCCACGTCGCCCGAATACACCAAGCAGGGCTACGAAACCACCTTCCGCATGATGACCAGCGACACCCAGCAGGGCGCCGCCGTGGGCAAGTTCATGGTGGAAAGCCTGAAGGCCAAGAAGGTCGCGATCATCGACGACCGCACCGCCTACGGCCAGGGCCTGGCCGACGAGGTCGAGAAGGCCGTCAAGGCCGCCGGCGGCCAGGTCGTGCGCCGCGAGTACACCACCGACAAGGCCAACGACTTCACCGCCATCCTGACCAACATCAAGGGCGCCGCGCCCGACGCCATTTTCTACGGCGGCCTGGACGCGCAATCCGGTCCCATGAAGCGCCAGCTGGCCACGCTGGGCCTGAAGGCGCCGCTGGTCTCGGGTGAAATGACCCGCAGCGACACCTTCATCAAGCTGGCCGGCGACGCCGCCGACGGCACCTATGCCTCGCTGGCTGGCGTGCCGCTGGACAAGATGGCCGCAGGCAAGGACTTCGAGCAGCGCTACCAGGCGCGCTTCAAGAAGGCCCCCGGCGTGTATGCGCCCTACGCCTATGACGGCGCCTGGAACATGATCGCCGCCATCGAGCAGGCCGGTTCGGCCAAGCCGGAGAAGTATCTTCCGGCCCTGGCCAAGCTGAATCGCAAGGGCGCGACCAGCGAGCACATTTCCTACGACGCCAAGGGCGATCTGAAGGAAATCTCGGTCACCATCTACGAAGTCAAGAATGGCAAGTGGGAGATGGTTGAAACGATGGTCAGCCAGGCCAACTAAGGCGGCTTGACCGGGGCGGGGAGGCGGCTGCGCCGCGTCCCCGCCCGTATCGCAGCGTGCGCGCCGCCCGGCGCGCGCCATGCGCGGCGCCGTGGCAGGCTCGAGGGCCGCCACCGTACGATCCGCGCAATTTTTCCAGGCTTATTCCGCGGCCCCTATGGATATCTTCATTCAACAACTGATTAACGGCGTCACGCTAGGCAGCGTGTACGCCCTGGTCGCCCTCGGCTACACCATGGTGTACGGCATCATCGGGCTGATCAACTTCGCGCATGGCGACGTCGTCATGATCGGCGCGATGGCCGCTACCACCATCGCGATCTCGCTGGTGGGCGGCGACCCCTCTACCTCCGCCTTCGTGGTGCTGGGCGTCGGCCTGCTGGTGTCCGTGCCGCTGTGCATGGCCGTGGGCTGGACCGCCGAGCGCGTCGCGTACCGGCCGCTGCGCCGCGCGCCGCGCCTGGCCGCCCTGATCACCGCCATCGGCGTGTCCATCATCCTGCAGAACGTGGCCATGATGGCCTGGGGCCGCAACTACCTGAACTTCCCGCAGGTGCTGTCGCCGCAGGTGTTCGAAATCGCAGGCGCGCGCATGAGCTCGCTGCAGATCGCCATCGTGGTGATCGCGGCGCTGATCATGGGCGGGCTGCTGGCCGTGGTGCACAAGACCCGCCTGGGCACGGCGATGCGCGCCACCGCGCAGAACCGCGAAGTGGCCGGACTGATGGGCGTGAACATCAATACCGTGATTTCGGCGGCCTTCCTGATCGGCTCGGCGCTGGCCGCGGTGGCCGGCATGATGGTCGCCACCTACTACGGCGTGTCGCAATACACCATGGGCTTCATGCTGGGCCTGAAGGCCTTCACGGCCGCGGTGCTGGGCGGCATCGGCAACCTGGTCGGCGCCATGGCGGGCGGCCTGCTGCTGGGCATCATCGAGTCGCTGGGCGCGGGCTACATCGGCGACCTGACCGGCGGCTTCCTCGGCAGCCACTACCAGGACGTGTTCGCGTTCTTCGTGCTGGTGCTGGTGCTGATCTTCCGTCCGTCCGGCCTGCTGGGCGAGCGCGTGGGAGACCGGGCATGAGCGCAAACCTGA
Organism: Achromobacter sp.; assembly: GCF_049647645.1. Taxonomy (GTDB): domain Bacteria; phylum Pseudomonadota; class Gammaproteobacteria; order Burkholderiales; family Burkholderiaceae_B; genus Achromobacter. Next base: position 3,319 of record NZ_JBARYB010000048.1, on the reverse strand, counting down.
AAAGCAGCGGGTTCTCCACCCGCAACCTGATCGGCATCGCGCTGATCGGCGTGGTGCTGGCGGTGCTGCCCTTCGTGATCGGCATGGCCGGGCAGAGCTGGGTACGCATCCTCAACTTCGCCCTGCTGTACGTGATGCTGTCGCTGGGCCTGAACATCGTGGTGGGCTTCGCGGGGCTGCTGGACCTGGGCTATATCGCGTTCTATGCGGTGGGCGCCTACACCTGGGCGCTGCTGGCCTCGCCGCACTTCGGCCTGCACCTGCCGTTCTGGGCGATCCTGCCGATCGCGCTCGCGGTGGCTTGCCTGTTCGGCGTGCTGCTGGGGGCGCCCACGCTCAAGCTCCGAGGCGACTATCTCGCCATCGTGACGCTGGGCTTCGGGGAAATCATCCGTATCTTCCTGAACAACCTGAACGCGCCGGTCAACATCACCAACGGGCCGCAGGGTATCAACCGCATCGATACCTTCAAGGTCGGCGAGTTCGCCTTCGGCCGCACCGAAAGCCTGCTGGGCCTGCGCGTGACGGGGCCGGAAAAGTACTACTACCTGCTGCTGGCGATAACGCTGATCATCGTGGTGGTCTGCGTGCGCCTGCAGAATTCGCGCATCGGCCGCGCCTGGGAAGCGATCCGCGAAGACGAGATCGCCGCCAAGGCCATGGGCATCAATACCCGCAACATCAAGCTGCTGGCGTTTGCGATGGGCGCATCCTTCGGCGGCGTGGCGGGGGCGTTGTTCGCCTCGATGCAGGGCTTCGTCAGCCCGGAAAGCTTTTCGCTGATGGAATCCATCTCCATCCTGTGCATGGTGGTGCTGGGCGGCATGGGCCACATTCCGGGCGTGATCCTGGGGGCGCTGATCCTGGCCGCGTTGCCGGAGTTCCTGCGCGCAGTGGTCGAGCCCGTGCAGCACATGCTGTTCGGCGCCGTGGTGCTGGACCCCGAAGGCATACGCATGCTGCTGTTCGGCCTGGCCATGGTTTGCGTGATGCTGTTCCGTCCGGCCGGCCTGTGGCCGTCGGCGGTGCGCAAGCGTGAACTCGCGACCAAGACCCAGGGAGGCGCGGCATGAGCAAACTGCTGCAAGCCCAGGGACTGGGCAAGCGCTTCGGCGGCCTGCAGGCGCTGTCGGACGTCAGCTTCGACATCGAGCAGGGCGAGATCTACGGCCTGATCGGCCCCAACGGCGCGGGCAAGACCACGTTGTTCAACGTGCTGACCGGCTTGTACATCCCGGAAGAGGGCAACTGCACCTTCAATGGCGAGTCCATGTCCGGCAAGAAGCCGCATGAAGTTGCCTTTGCCGGATTGGCGCGTACCTTCCAGAACATCCGGCTGTTCGCCAACCTGAGCGCGATCGAGAACGTGATGATCGGCCGCCACATGCGCACCAAGTCGGGCGTGTTCGGCGCGGTGCTGCGCACGCGAGGCACGCGCGCCGAAGAGGCTGCCACGGAAGCGCGGGCGCAGGAATTGCTGGACTACGTCGGCATTGGCCACCGCGCCAACGACGTCGCGCGTTCGCTGCCCTACGGCGATCAGCGGCGCCTGGAGATCGCGCGGGCCCTGGCCACCGATCCCAAGCTGCTGGCGCTGGACGAACCGGCGGCTGGCATGAATGCGTCGGAAACCGTGGTGCTGCGCAAGCTGGTCGAAAAGATCCGCGCCGACGGCGTCACCGTGCTGCTGATCGAGCACGACATGAAGCTGGTCATGGGCCTGTGCGACCGCGTGCTGGTGCTCGAATACGGCAAGGTGCTGGCCATGGGAAAACCCGCCCAGGTGCAGCGCGATCCCAAGGTCATTGAAGCGTATCTGGGCGCAGGCGCCGCGCAGGATCCGCAGATTCATCAGGAGCGCCCGGCATGACGGCAGCATCCCAACCCCTATTGGAATTGCGGGGCCTGCAGGTCTCTTATGGCGGCATCCGCGCGGTGCGCGGCATCGACCTGCGCGTGGACGAAGGCGAGCTGGTCTGCCTGATCGGCGCCAACGGCGCCGGCAAGAGCACCACGCTGCGCGCCATCTGCGGACTGGTGCCGCTGGCGGGCGGCGAAGTGGTCTATGGCGGCCAGTCCGTCGGCGGCCAGAAGTCGCATGAGCTGGTGCGCCGCGGCCTGGTCATGGTGCCGGAAGGCCGGGGCATCTTCGGCCAGCTCACCATCGAGGAAAACCTGGCGATGGGGGCCTACATCCGCCGCGACGCGGCGCAGATCCGCCAGGACACGGACCGCGTCTTTACCTTGTTCCCGCGTTTGGCAGAGCGCCGCAAGCAGGCAGCCGGCACCTTGTCGGGCGGCGAACAGCAGATGGTGGCGATGGGCCGCGCGATGATCGCGCGCCCCAGGCTGCTGCTGCTGGACGAACCGTCGATGGGCCTGGCGCCGCTGATGGTGGAGAAAGTCTTCGAGGTGGTGCGCACCATCGCCAGCGAAGGCGTCACCATCCTGCTGATCGAGCAGAACGCGCGCCTGGCGCTGGAAAACAGCCATCGCGGCTACGTGATGGAATCGGGCGAGATCATCCTGTCCGGTCCCGCTGGCGACATGCTGCACGATCCCAAGGTGCGCGCGGCCTATCTGGGCGAGTCCGAGTAGGGGGCACGGCCAGGATCTTGGGTGCGCAGCGGCAGGGCTTCGAGCTTGCGGATGTCAGAGTCCTTTAGCCGCCGAGGCTGCCCTGCGCCATTCCGATGCTCGCCCCGGTGGGGCTGCGCTTCGGATGGCTCCGGGGTCCTCGGCTGGCAGTCGCCTAATGCATTGGTTTCGGACCCCGTTCATGGGCAGATGCCGTGAGCCGGTGGCCGGGCGGAGGGATCCGAAGCGCAGCCCCAGCGCGGCGAGCATCGGAATCCCGCAGTCCGGACGCCGGCGACTCAAGAACCCTGTGTCACAAAACCGAAGTGCAGGGCGGTAGGGCTTCGAGCTTGCGGACGTCAGGGTTCTATAGCCGCCGAGGCTGCCCTGCGTCATTCCGATGCTCGCCCCGGTGGGGCTGCGCTTCGGATGACTCCGGGGTCCTCGGCTGGCAGTCGCCCAATGCGTTGGTTTTGGACCCCGTTCATGGGCAGATGGCGTGAGCCGGTGGCCGGACGGAGGGATCCGAAGCGCAGCCCCACTGGGGCGAGCATCGGAATGGCGCAGGGCAGCCTCGGCGGCTAAAGAACCCTGACATCCGCAAGCGCGAAGCCCTGCCGCCCCGCACTTCGGTTTTGTGACACAGGGTTCTTGAGTCGCCGGCGTCCGGACTGCGGAATTCCGATGCTCGCCCCGGTGGGGCTGCGCTTCGGATCCCTCCGTCCGGCCACCGGCTCAAGGC
>NZ_JBARYB010000047.1:0-12807 GCF_049647645.1 Achromobacter sp. | reverse complement strand
GCCCTTGGCGGCGGATCCCGACGCTGCCGTCGCAGGCGGCGTGGTCTTGGCTGGAGCAGCGGCCGGACCGGCCTTGTCCCCTGCCTTGGCAGGATCCAGGCCGCTGGCTTTCCTGAGCTTGTCAGCCACCGGCGTGGCGGTCGGCTCGACGCCGCCCAACCGCTTCAGCCCGGCGACCACGTCCAGCCAATTCAGGTTTTGATTGGCGTAGCGGCGCACATGGATCTGCGGTGCCCACAGCCCCACCTCGCCCACATAGGCGTGGCGCGCAATGGGTTCCAGCTCCAGGCGGGTGACCGTCAGCGCGCTCCAGGCGGCGAGATTGGCGCCGGAAGTGTCGCGCAGGTCCAGCCGGCGCAGACCCAAGTCGCCGACGACGCGGATCTTGGGCGGCGCGTCCTTGGGCTGCTCGAACACCACTTGCAGGTTCGAATCCAGCAGCGCGCTCTCGACCTTGAACGGCAACGGCATGGGCCAGACGTCCGCCCACTTTTCCAGTTGCAGGCCGTTGAACGCCACCCGCAGCGTGGACGAGGGCACTTTGTCGAACGGCCGGGCCACGCCGTTCAGATCGAAGGGGCTGCCGTTGATGCGCAAATGCACGCGCGGCTGCACGTCGATGTCGGTGGCATAGCCGAACGTGGAAATGAACGGCACACCCACGCCCACTTCGTCGACGACCTGCTTGCGGCCGGTGACCTTGTCGTCCAGCGTGATCGAGCCGTTCTCGATCACCATGTTGTTCAGCGAAAAGCGCGGCAGCCCCTCATCCGGCTTCTTGGGCGGTTCGTCGGGCTGGGCGGCCGTCAATTCGGCCACTCGTTGCTGAATATCAGAGAAATTGAATCGCGTGACGTCCTCGCGGACGATGGCGATGTTAGGCTCGCGCAGCGTCATTCGATCGACGACCGGCGCAAACCAGAACAGGGAAGTCCAGGCCGCGCTGACGTCCAGCTCGGCCAGCGTCAAGAGCGGCGTCTGCGAATCGGGCTGGGCCACGGCCAGATCGCGCGCCCGGACGGTCAGCGTGAAGGGATTGAAGCTGATGTCGCCGACGGAGACATCCCGCCCGATCATCTTGGAGACGTCCTGCACCAGGACGTTATGCAGCACTTTGGGGACTTGCCAGGCGGCAACCCCGAAAAGGATAAGTACGAATGCCGCGATACCCAGAAGAATCTTGCCGACCCGGCGGGTTAACCGAAGCTTGGGCATCCGCAAGGGCATTGCGCGTCTCCTGATACGAATGAAGGACGAGCGTTTCCGTCCTTCTAATGACTACAGGCGCGATTATCGCGCCCCCTGCACCGCTCGTCTATCATAGGCGTATCGATGGGCCGATCCGGCCAGCCGGGGCTGCCCTTTTCAATCATTAACAATTATCGCTCCCGATTCCCATGTCCACGCCCACCCCAACCTTGAGCCACCTGGATGAAGCCGGACAGGTCCGCATGGTCGACGTCATCGCCAAGACGGACACCGAGCGCGTGGCGATCGCCACCGCCAGCGTGCGCATGAACGCCGTCGCCTACGGCCTCTTGACCCAGCCCGGCCAAGGCAAGGGCGAGGTCCTCAATACCGCCCGCGTCGCCGCCATCCTGGCCGCCAAGCGCTGCGCCGACACCATCCCGCTGTGCCACAGCCTGCCGCTGGCCTTCGTCGGCGTCGAGTTCGCGCTGGACGACGCCGAGCATCGCATCGACGTGCTGGCCACCTGCCGCACCAGCTACAAGACCGGCGTGGAAATGGAAGCCATGATGGCCTGCAGCGTCGCCGCGCTGACCATCTACGACATGTGCAAGGCTGCCGACAAAGGCATCGTCATCGAGCAAGTTCGCCTTAAGTACAAGGCAGGAGGAAAAAGCGGTGAATGGCGCAACGATTAATCTTCTTTACTTCGCGCGCGTCGCCGAACTGGTCGGCAAGCGCTCCGAAGCCTGGCCCCTGGAGGGCGAGTCCACCGGCGCGCAGCTGCTCGCCGCGCTGGGCGAACGCTACCCCCAGCTGGCGCCCTCCGCGCGCCTGAAACTGGCCATCAACCAGACCCACGCCAAGCCGTCCGCGCCCATCCGGGCGGGCGACGAGGTCGCGGTATTCGAACCCGTCACCGGAGGTTGAACGCCATGATCAGCGTCCAGGAAGCCGATTTCGACGGCGCCGCGCTCACGGCCGCGCTGCGGGATAGCGCCGGCCCGGGCGTGGGCGGCATCGTCACTTTCGTGGGCTATGTGCGCGACTACGCGCCCGACACGCCCACCGACACGCTCTTTCTCGAACACTACCCGGGCATGTGCGAACGCGAGCTCGAAGAAATCGCCGCGACCGCCCGCGCGCGCTGGAACCTGGACGGCACGGTCATCGTGCACCGGGTGGGCGCGCTGCACCGCAACGCCCAGATCGTCTTCGTGGCGGCTGCCAGCGCCCACCGCGGCGACGCCTTCCGCGGCTGCGAATACATCATCGACGCGCTCAAGACCCGCGCGCCCTTCTGGAAGCGCGAAACCCTGGCGGGCGGCAACAGCTTCTGGGTAGAGCAACGCCAATCCGACCAGGACCGCACGCAGTCCTGGGATGAAGACACCACCGTCTAGAAGATAGAAGAGGAGAATCCATGAGCGACGAAAGCCTTGTTTCGCTGGCCTGCGCCGTGCTGACGGTCAGCGACACCCGCAGCGCGGGCGACGACACCTCCGGCAACCTGCTGGCCCATAGCCTGGCCCATGCCGGCCACCAGTGCGTGCGCCGCGACCTCGTCAAGGACGACATCTATCAGATCCGCCGCGTCATCAGCGACTGGATCGCCGATCCCGAGGTGCAGGTAATCCTGACCACGGGCGGCACGGGCTTCTCGCATCGCGACCACACGCCCGAGGCCATCCAGCCCCTGCTGGACCGCGACATCCCTGGCTTCGGCGAACTGTTCCGCCAGATCTCCTACACCGAGATCGGCAGCTCCACGATCCAGTCGCGCGCCTTCGCGGGTTCGGCCAACCAGACGCTGATCTTCTGCCTGCCCGGCTCCAACAACGCCTGCGAGACCGCCTGGGCGCAGATCCTCCGCGAACAGCTGGACAGCAGCCACCGCCCTTGCAATTTCGCCACCCAATTCAAGCAACGCGAAGAAGATAACTGACCCATGCTGGATTTTGATCAAGCCCAGACCCTGCTGGCCAATGCCGCGGGTCCGCTGCAACGCAGCGAAGAGGTGAGCCTGGCCGTTGCGGCCGGCCGCGTGCTGGCCGCCGACCTCACCGCCACCGTGGACATCCCGCCCGCCGACAACAGCGCCATGGACGGCTACGCCCTGCGCGTGGCGGATTGGGGCGCCGGCGTGCGCCTGCCCATCCAGCAGCGCTGCTACGCCGGCGAAATGCCGGAACCGCTCAAACCCGGCCACGCCATCCGCCTGTTCACCGGCAGCCTGATCCCGGAAGGCGCGGATACGGTCGTCATGCAGGAAGACACCACCGAAGCCGACGGCCAGGTGGAAATCTCGCGCTCTCCCAAGCCCGGCCAGCACATCCGCCGCCGCGGCGAAGACACCATGGCCGGCGCTCCGCTGCTGGCCGCGGGCACCGTGCTGGAAGCGGCTCACATTGCGTTGCTGGCCTCCCAAGGCCTGGCCCATGTGCGCGTCGTCGGCCAGTTGCGCGTGGGCATCCTGACTACCGGCGACGAACTGGTGCTGCCCGGCCAGCCGCGCGCGGCCGAACAGATCTACAACTCCAACGGCCCCATGCTGGCAGCGTTGGCGCGCGGCATGGGCGCCCTGCCGGTGCACGTGCTGCATGCCCGCGACACCGAGGCCGACCTGCATGCCGCCTTCAAGACGCTGCTGGCCGATTGCGACCTGGTGGTTAGCGTGGGCGGCGTATCGGTGGGCGAACGCGATCTGGTCAAGCCCGCGCTGGCCGCGCTGGGCGGCGAACTCGCGCTATGGAAGGTGCGCATGAAACCGGGCAAGCCGGTGGCGCTGGCGCAGATCGACGGCAAGCCCGTGGTCGGCCTGCCCGGCAACCCCGTGTCGGCCTACGCCGTATTTACCCTGCTGGTGACGCCGTTGATGCGCCGCATGCAGGGCCGCGAAACCTTGTTCCCGCCGACCAGCCAGCTGCCGCTGCGCACCGAGCATCCGCGCCAGGACAGCCGTGAGGAATTCCTGCGCGTGCAGCGCCGCCTGGCCGACGACGGCAGCGCCGAACTGGTGCCTTACGGCCACCAGGGTTCGGGCGTGATCAGTTCATTGCCCTGGGCGACGGGCCTGGCCCGCCTGCCGGCCGACGTGCAGGTGCAGGACAAGGACCGGGTCGCCTACTACGACCTGCGTCACTGGCTGGCGTAACGCTCGGCCCGCGCCAGTTCTTCTGGCGTGTTGACGTTCATGAAGGCATCGGGCGCGTCGTCGAAGCAGGCTTCGACCGCGCCCGCCCTCGCCTGCCACAGTCCCACCTTGCGGTCGCCGGCTCGCAGGTACGCCAGCAGATTTGGCAATAGCGAGGTGCGCAAGGCCATGCAGGCCGAATGCCGCTGCCCGTTGGCCATCGCATAGGCCATGGGCGCCTTGGCGGACTTGGCCGCGCCCACCAGGCGCGCGGCCAGATCCCGGGGCAGGAAGGGTGTATCGCACGGAACCACCACCAGCCAAGCCTCCTGCTGCGCGCCCGCCAGGCCTGCGGCAATGCCCAGCAACGGTCCTTGCCAGGCGCCTAGTTCGGCCTCGCCGTCCCGCAAGACCTCGCCGTACGGGGCATAGAGATCCACGTGACGGTTGGCGCTGACGATCAGGCGCGACACCTGCGGCGCCAGGCGGCGCGCGACGTGCGCCACCATGGGCTCGCCGCGCAGCATCACCAGGCCCTTGTCCTGTCCGTTCATGCGCATGCCCTGGCCGCCGGCCAGGATCAGGCCGGCGACGCCTGCGCGTGAGATCGCGGGCGGGACTTCAGCCACCGATGTAGCTCATCTCGATCTTGCGCGCCGGATCGGCCATGTTGCGGCCGCGCAGTTCGGAGTAATGGTCGTTGCGGCCCGCCCAGATGCCCGCGATGATGCCGGCAAGCTCGGCGTCGCTGGCGCCGTCGCGCAGCGGAGCGCGCAGGTCGTAGCCGTCGTGCGCGAACAGGCACAGGAATAGCTTGCCTTCCGGCGACAGCCGCGCGCGCGTACAGCCGCCGCAGAAGGCGTGCGTGACGCTGGAAATGACGCCGATTTCGCCGCCGCCGTCCAGGTAGCGCCAGCGCTCGGCCACGCGGCCCATTTCGCCGCTGGCCACCGGCTCCAGCGCGTAGGCTGTGCCGATGCGGTCCAGCACTTCCTGGCTGGGCACCACCTCGGCAAGATTCCAGCCATTGGTATTGCCCACGTCCATGTATTCGATGAAGCGCAGGATGTGGCCGGAATGGCGGAAGCGTTCGGCCATGGGCAGGATCTGGCTGTCGTTCAGGCCGCGCCGCACCACCATGTTGACCTTGACCGGCGCCAGCCCGGCCTCGGCCGCGGCGTCGACGCCGCGCAGCACGTCGTCGGGTGTGAAACCGCTGTCGCTCATGCCCTGGAACATGGCCGGATCCAGCGCGTCCAGGCTGACGGTGACGCGCGTGAGCCCGGCGCTCTTGAGCGCGGCGGCCTTGCGCGCCAGCATGCTGCCGTTGGTGGTCAGGGTCAGGTCGAGCGGACGGCCCGCAGGCGTGCGCAGATCCGCCAGCTGACCCACCAGGTTCTCGATGTGCTTGCGCAGCAGCGGCTCGCCGCCGGTCAGGCGGATCTTCTCCACGCCCAGCTGCGTGAAGATGCCCGCCAGGCGGCTGATTTCCTCGAACGACAACAGCGCCGCATGCGGCATGAAGGTATAGCTGCTGTCGAAGACTTCCCGCGGCATGCAGTAGGTGCAACGGAAGTTGCAGCGGTCCGTGACCGAGATCCGCAAGTCGCGCAAGGGACGCGCGCGCTGGTCCAGCGCCGGCTGTCCGTGCGGCGGCAGTTCGCCGGGCACGGCAGGGGCCAGCGGGCCGGTGCGGCGATCGGCAAGGAAAATCACTTTGCTCATGGGAACATCATATCCCGGCGCATCGCGTTCCGCGCTCATGGAAAAGCCTCCTGCAGGGACTGCAGCCGGCCCGTATCCCGGGCGTCATACCCCGCCAACTGGCTGACGTACCCAACGTAGTCGGGACTGCGCATGATGGACAGCAGGTCGCGCATGGCCGGCGTTTCCAGCGAGGACTTGCGGATGGCGAAGAAATAGCGCTCGCGCACCAGCGGGATGAAGTCCAGCCCGAAACGGCAGGCGGCCGTCTCCACCCCCACGCCCGTGTCGGCCATGCCGCTGGCGATATGCGCGGCGATGGCCATATGGGTGAATTCATTGGTTTCGTAGCCCTGCACCTCGCTGATCGAGACCCCCGCCCGTTGCAACATCAGGCCCACCAGATAGCGGGTGCTGGAGCCGATCTGGCGGTTGACGAAGCGCACGTCGGGCCGCGCCAGATCGGTCATGCCGCGTATCTGCTTGGGATTGCCGGCGGTGACGAACAAGCCGGCATTGCGCACCGCCAGATGGATCAGCATGTACTCGTCCGCGTGCAGCCATTGCGCGTAACGCTCCATGATGGGCGCTTCGAAATCGCCCAGCGGCACCTGGAAGCCCGCCAGGTCGCATTCGTGCCGCTCCAGCGAGGCCAGCGCCTCGATGGCGGTGCGGTAGCGCAGTTCCAGGCCCGGCTTGCGGTTGCCCATGTGCTGCATCAGCGATTCCACCGCAAAACCGTGGCTGGCGTGCAGCCGCAGGTGCGGGCCGCTCTCGGGCAACAGGCGCTCCAACTCTTCCTGCAGCTCCGACGCCATGCTGTCCAGCGTCGGCATGAGGCGCGCCTCGATGCGGCGGTTGGCCCATAGCAGGCGCTGCGCGAAAGGCGCCAACTGCGTGCCCTGGCGGCGGTTGGTGATGAGCAATTGCGTGCCGAAGATGGCCTCGAAACGGCGCAGCACGCCCCAGGCGTGCCGGTACGACAGGCCGCAGGCGCGACAGGCGCCGGCAATATTGCCAGTGGCGTCGATCGCCGACAGCAGCGCAAGCATGTCCTGCAGCGGCACAGGCGCCGGGTCGTCGTCTCCACCCAGGCTCCATTGCGGCCGCAAGCCGATACGGAACTTATATGTCATTTATTTCATATTGAAGACGGTGAATTACCCCGCTAGAGTACACAAATAATGCGGCCGGAAGGGTTTTTATATGCTTTTAAAAACATATAACCCAACGAAATCCAGCCCAACCCAACAGCAACACAGGAGGAGACCGACGTGCATCAGCGCGAGGCAACATCCGATCTGGCGTCCAGCGGCGGCGCCCGCGGCGGCCAGATGGCCCTGGACGCGGCGCAAGCGTCCCCCACTCCGGCCATCGCGGCCACCGCCCGCATACTCGCCAGGCTGAAGGACCAGCCCGGCCCGCTGCTACCCGTGTTGCACGCGGTCCAGCATGAACTGGGCTGTATTCCGGCCCCGGCGGTGCAGACCATCGCCGAGGCCCTGAACCTGTCCCGCGCCGAGGTCCACGGCGTCATCACCTTCTATCCCCATTTCCGCAGCGAGCCCGCCGCGCGCCACACCGTCGAGGTCTGCCGGGCCGAAGCCTGTCAGGCCATGGGCGGCGAACATCTTGCCGCCCATGCGCGCACGGCGCTGGGCTGTGACTTCCACGCCAGCAGCAAGGACGGCGATTTCACCCTGGAACCGGTGTATTGCCTGGGCCTGTGCGCCCAGTCGCCGGCGGTGATGATCGACGGCCGGCCCCACGCCCGCGTCACGCCGGAAAAATTGGACCGCCTGCTGGCCCGCACGCTGGAGGGGCAATCATGAGCTCCCCCATCGTCATCTACGTGCCGCGCGACGCCGCGGCATTGGCCATGGACGCGGACACGGTCGCGCGCGACATCGAACGCGCCGCCGACGCCCGCGGCCTGTCGGTGCAGATCGTGCGCAACGGCTCGCGCGGCCTGCTGTGGCTGGAACCTCTGGTCGAAATCGCCACGCCGCAAGGCCGCATCGCCTACGGGCCGGTGCAGCCCGAGGACGTGGCCGCGCTGTTCGACGCGGACTGGCTGGCCGGCGGCGAACACCCGCTGCGCCTGGGCCTGACCGAAGAAATCCCCTATCTGAAGCAGCAGGAACGCCTGACCTTCGCCCGCGTCGGCGTGACCGACCCGCTGTCGCTGCAGGACTATGCCGCCCATGGCGGCCTGCTGGGCCTGCAACGCGCCCTGACGATGGACCCGGGGCAGATCGTCGATGAAATGGTGGCCTCGGGCCTGCGCGGCCGCGGCGGCGCAGCATTTCCGACCGGCATCAAGTGGAAGACGGTGGCCGGCACTCCCGGCGACCAGAAGTACATCGTCTGCAACGCGGACGAAGGCGATTCGGGCACTTTCGCCGACCGCCTGCTGATGGAAGGCGACCCCTATGTGCTGATCGAAGGCATGACCATCGCCGGCCTGGCGGTGGGCGCGACCTACGGCTACATCTACGTGCGCTCCGAATATCCGCAAGCCATCGACACCCTGGAAGCCGCCATCGCGCGGGCGCGCAGCGTGGGCTGGCTGGGCAAGGACGTGCACGGCAGCGGCCGCCGCTTCGACCTGGAAGTGCGCAAGGGCGCGGGCGCCTACATCTGCGGCGAGGAAACGTCGCTGCTGGAAAGCCTCGAGGGCAAGCGCGGCGTGGTCCGCGCCAAGCCGCCGCTGCCGGCGATCTCGGGTCTGTTCGGCAAGCCCACCGTGATCAACAACGTGATTTCGCTGGCCACCGTGCCCATCATCCTGGCCAAGGGCGCGGCCTACTACCGCGACTACGGCGTGGGCCGCTCGCACGGCACCCTGCCGTTCCAGCTGGCCGGCAATCTCAAGCACGGCGGCCTGGTCGAGAAAGCCTTCGGCCTGAGCCTGCGCGACCTGCTGTACGGCTTCGGCGGCGGCAGCGCCTCCGGCCGCCCGCTGCGCGCGGTGCAGGTGGGCGGCCCGCTGGGCGCCTATCTGCCGGAATCGCAATGGGATGTGCCGCTGGACTACGAGGCCTACATCCAGATCTCCGCCATGGTCGGCCACGGCGGGCTGGTGGCCTTCGACGACAGCGTCGACATGGCGCGCATGGCGCGCTACGCGATGGAGTTCTGTGCCATCGAGTCCTGCGGCAAATGCACGCCTTGCCGCATCGGCTCCACGCGCGGCGTGGAAACCATAGACAAGATCGTCGCGGGCGGCCCTGGCCGCGAGCAGCAGGTGCATCTGCTGCGCGACCTGTGCGACACGATGCTGGGCGGATCGCTTTGCGCGCTGGGGGGCATGGCGCCCTACCCGGTGCTGTCCGCGCTGAACCACTTCCCGCAGGACTTCGGCATCGAGTCCTCCCATTCTGCCGCGCACGCGGCCTGAACCCGAGACCGCCATGCTAGAAACCGTCATCAAGCGCGATCGCGACATGGGCACGCCGGCGCGCGAGTCCGCCGCAACCATTACCCTGACCATAGACGGCCAGGACATCACGGTGCCCGAAGGCACTTCGCTGATGCGCGCAGCCGCCGAGGCCGGCATCAACATTCCCAAGCTTTGCGCGACGGACAGCCTCGAACCCTTCGGTTCGTGCCGGCTGTGCCTGGTGCAGATCGAAGGCCGCCGCGGCTATCCCGCGTCATGCACCACCCCTGCCGAGAACGGCATGGTGGTCTATACCGAAACTCCCAAGCTGCACGACCTGCGGCGCGGCGTGATGGAGCTGTACATCTCCGACCACCCGCTGGACTGCCTGACCTGCCCGGCCAACGGCGACTGCGAGCTGCAGGACATGGCCGGCGTGGTGGGCCTGCGCAACGTGCGCTACGGCTACGACGGCGCCAACCACCTGAAGAGCGAAAAGGACGAGTCCAATCCGTACTTCACCTATGACGCGTCCAAGTGCATCGTCTGCAACCGCTGCGTGCGCGCCTGCGAGGAAACCCAGGGCACATTCGCCCTGACGATCTCCGGCAAGGGCTTCGAGTCGCGCGTGTCGCCGGGACAGGACCAGCCCTTCCTGAACAGCGAATGCGTGTCCTGCGGCGCCTGCGTGCAAGCCTGTCCGACCTCCACCCTGCAGGAAAAGACCGTCATCATGATGGGCCAGGCCGAACACTCGGTCGTGACCACCTGCGCCTACTGCGGCGTGGGCTGCGGCTTCAAGGCCGAAATGAAGGGCCAGGAAGTGGTGCGCATGGTGCCCTGGAAGGACGGCCAGGCCAACCGTGGCCACTCCTGCGTCAAGGGCCGCTTCGCCTGGGGCTACGCCACGCACAAGGAACGCGTGCTCAAGCCCATGATCCGCAAGCACATCACCGACTCCTGGAAGGAAGTGTCCTGGGACGAGGCGATCAACTACGCGGCCTCCGAATTCCGCCGCATCCAGGGCCAGTACGGCCGTGACGCGGTCGGCGGCATCACCTCGTCGCGCTGCACCAACGAAGAAACCTGGCTGGTGCAGAAGCTGGTGCGCGCCGCCTTCGGCACCAACAACGTCGACACCTGCGCGCGGGTCTGCCATTCGCCCACCGGCTACGGGCTGAAGCAGACGCTGGGCGAATCCGCCGGCACGCAGACCTTCGATTCCGTCATGCACACCGACGTGGTGATCGTGATGGGCGCCAACCCCAGCAGCGGCCATCCGGTGTTCGCCTCGCGCCTGAAGCGCCGCCTGCGCCAGGGCGCGCGCCTGATCGTGATCGACCCGCGCCGCATCGAACTGGTGAGCTCGCCGCACATCAAGGCCGACTTCCATCTTCAGGTACGCCCCGGCACCAACACCGCGCTGCTGTCCTCGCTGGCGCACGTGATCGCCACCGAAAACCTGATCGCCGAAGCCTTCGTGGCCGAACGCTGCGAAGCCAAGGCCTTCAACGAGTGGCGCGACTTCGTCTCGCTGCCGGAGAACTCGCCGGAAGCCATGGAAGAAATCACCGGCGTGCCGGCGCAAGCCGTGCGCGGCGCGGCGCGCCTGTACGCCACGGGCGGCAACGGCTCCATCTATTACGGCCTGGGCGTGACCGAACACAGCCAGGGTTCCACCACCGTCATGGCCATCGCCAACCTGGCCATGGCCACCGGCAACATCGGCCGCGAAGGCGTGGGCGTGAATCCGCTGCGCGGGCAGAACAACGTGCAGGGTTCCTGCGACATGGGCTCGTTCCCGCACGAGCTGCCCGGGTACCGCCACATTTCCGACAACACGGTACGCGCCCAGTTCGAAAAGGATTGGGGCGTGACCTTGCAGCCGGAACCCGGCCTGCGCATCCCCAACATGTTCGAGGCCGCGCTGGGCGGTTCGTTCAAGGGCCTGTACTGCCAGGGCGAAGACATCGTGCAGTCGGACCCCAACACGCAGCACGTGGCGGCCTCGCTGGCGGCCATGGAATGCATCGTGGTGCAGGACCTGTTCCTCAACGAAACGGCCAAGTACGCCCATGTGTTCCTGCCCGGCTCGTCGTTCCTGGAAAAGGACGGCACCTTCACCAACGCCGAGCGCCGCATCTCGCGCGTGCGCAAGGTCATGGAGCCCAAGAACGGCAAGTCCGACTGGGAAGTGACGGTGGCGCTGTCCAATGCGCTGGGCTATCCCATGGACTACAAGCATCCGCGCGAGATCATGGACGAGATCGCGCGCTTGACGCCCACGTTCTCCGGCGTCAGCTACGAAAAGCTGGACAAGCTGGGCAGCCTGCAATGGCCCTGCAACGACGAGGCGCCCGACGGCACGCCCATCATGCACATCGAAGAATTCGTGCGCGGCAAGGGCAAGTTCATGATCACCAAGTACGTGCCCACGGACGAGCGCAGCACGCGCCGCTTCCCGCTGCTGTTGACCACCGGCCGCATCCTGTCGCAATACAACGTGGGCGCGCAGACCCGCCGCACCCCCAACGTCATGTGGCATGGCGAGGACGTACTGGAACTGCACCCGCAGGACGCCGAGGATCGCGGCGTGAAGGACGGCGACTGGGTCGGCATCCAGAGCCGCGCGGGCGAGACCGTGCTGCGGGCCACGCTGACCGACCGGGTACAGCCGGGCGTGGTATACACCACCTTCCATTTCCCCGAGTCCGGCGCCAACGTCGTCACCACCGACAGTTCCGACTGGGCCACCAACTGCCCCGAGTACAAGGTGACGGCCGTGCAGGTCACGCGCGTGTCGCAGCCTTCGGAATGGCAGCGCCAGTGGTCGCGTTTTGCGGATATCCAGCAAAAGCTGCTGCGCGAGCGTTCACGCGAAAACGAGGCGGCGCTGACCGGGAAATAACCGCCAGCCCGAACCGCCAGGACGCCGCCATGACCACGCCACCGCCTTCCCGCCCCGACTGCACGCAGGTTCAGGTCACCCGCGTGCGCGGCGGCATCCTTGTCCCCGAGGTCGAAACCGACTCCGTGGCCGAGGAAACGCCGGTGGCGCTGGAGTTCAACGGCATCAGCCACGCCACCATGCTGGCCACGCCGGCCGACCTGGAGGACTTCGCGGTGGGCTTCGCGCTGTCCGAAGGCATCATCGACGGGGTCAGCGACGTGCGCGGCATTGACCTGCTGCCGCAATGCGACGGCATCGTGATCCAGCTGGAAATCTCCAGCGCCTGTGAAGTGCGGCTGAAGTCGCGCCGGCGCGCCATGGCCGGGCGCACGGGCTGCGGCCTGTGCGGCGTGGAAACGCTGCCCGAAGTGCTGCGGCCGGTGGCACCCGTCACCAATGGCGCGCCGGTGCGCATCCAGGCGGTGCTGGCGGCCATGCGCGACATGCGGG
>NZ_JBARYB010000046.1:0-79844 GCF_049647645.1 Achromobacter sp. | reverse complement strand
GGCATCAGCGGCGAATTCGGCGGCGGCGGCACGCTGACGCCGGCGACGCTGGCCGCCACCCAGCGCGCCATCGACAATCTGCTGCAGAAGCTGGGCGTGACCGACGCACCGCTGCTCGGCCCGCACGCGCCCGGCGCGCCCGCCATGCAGCTGCTGGAGCTGGACAGCCACGAGCAGAACATCTTCGCCACTCGCCGCGGCTGGTTCGAGCCGGCGGTCGACATCGGTGCGACTGTCAACAAGGGCGATGTCGCCGGCTACTACCACGACCTCAACCAGCTGGACGCGGAAGAGGAAACCCTGCGCTTCCAGCAGTCGGGCATCGTCATTTCCCGACGCCTGCATACCGACTGCGAATCCGGCGACAGCCTGATCCAGGTTGCGCGTCCGGTCGGCCAGGCTGATATCCTGGCGGCTGCCGCCTGACCCCGGAACAATCAGAAGAAATCGCATGACCCACCGGCCCGCGCCTCCTTCCGCCCCCACCTATGACGACGTGCTGCGCGTGCGTCCCGAGGGCGCCGCCGCGCCCGCGCGCGCGGCCGCCCCCGCGAAGCCGCCGCGCATCGAGGAAGTGGCCAGGCTGGCCGGGGTGTCGCCCATCACCGTGTCGCGGGCCTTGCGCCAACCCGAGAAAGTGGCGCAGGAAAAGCGCGACCGCATCCTCCAGGTGGTGGCGCAGACCGGCTATGCCTCCAATCCGCATGCGCGGGCCTTGCGCTCCGGGCAGTCCAGCGTGGTGGCGGCCTTCGTCTCCAACATCCTCAGCCAGCAGTTCGCGCTGGCGGTGCAGGGCTGCGCCGAAGTGCTGGAACCGCAGGGCTACCAGCTCATGGTGGGACAGACCTCGTATTCCTACGCCAAGGAAACCAGCATGATCGCGTCGCTACGCGCCTTGCGGCCGGCGGCGGTGCTGTTCACCGGTGTCATCGAACTCGAGGAAAACCGCCAGTCGCTGCGCGAGCTGGGCATCCCCATCATGGAGACCTGGGCCTATCCGCGCGATCCCATCGACATGCTGGTGGGTTTTTCCAACTACGACGGCGGCGTCATGGCCGCGCGCCACCTGGCCGCGCGCGGCTACCGGCGCGTCGCCTTCGTGGCCCGCCAGGGCGGCCGTGGCGACTTGCGCCGCCAGGGCTTCAACGCCGCCGCCACCGAGCTGGGCCTGCAGGTGGTGGCCGAACTGGCCGTGGACAATGCGCAGACCATCGCCGACGGACGCGCGGCCTTCACCCGCCTGCTCGCCATGGGCCAGGCCTTCGACGCCGTGTTCTGCGCCAACGACCTGCTGGCGGTGGGCGCGCTGTTCGAGGCGCGCGACCGCCAACTCGCCATTCCGCGCGACGTCGCCATCCTGGGTTTCGGCGATACCGACATCGCCAGCGAAATCGAGCCGGGCCTGACCACCATAGGCGTGGACAGCCGCAAGCTTGGCGCGCGCGCCGGGGAACTGCTGCTGCAGCGCCTGAATGGCGGCGCGCCTGCAGCGCGCCAGGAAGTGTTTCCGCTGACGCTCAACCAGCGCGCCAGCGCCTAGGTTTTCGGGCCGGCCGGCCCGCAGTCATTCGTCGAACACGATACGCAAGCCCGGCAGGCCGATGCCGGTCAGCGTGGTGCTCCATGTTTCGCCCGGATGCACCGGCCAGGCCTTGGTCAGCGTGCCGGTCGTGACCAGTTCGCCCGCCTGGATCGCCTCGTCGGCCGGCCGCTCCGCCACTACCGCCAGTAGATGGGCCAGCGCCGCCAGCGGACTGCCCAGCACATTGGCGCCAGCCCCGGTTTCGCGGAGGACGCCGTTGCAGGACAGGTCCACCCGGAAGTTCGCCAACCGTTCGATCAGCCCCGGTCCGAGCTCGGCCGGCTCCATGAGCGGCCCGACGAACAGCGCACCATGCAAGGCGTTGTCCGCCACGGTGTCGGCGGCCTGGAATTGCCAGGCGGGATAGTGTGATTGCACCAGCTCAAAGCCGTGGGCAATCCAGTCCACGCACTCCAATATTGCGGCCGGATCCCGCGTCTGCGGCGGCGTGGCATGAAAGTGCAGCACGATCTCCGGCTCGATGCGCGGCTCGACATAGCGGCCCAGGCGGCAATGGACCTCACCGCTGTCGTCGTAGATCGCGCTGTGCTCATAGACGCGCCCCCATACCGGAAAGTCCACGCCCAGCGCCGCCCACATCGCGGCATTGGTGAACCCGATCTTGCGGCCGACGAGCAGCGCGCCTTCCGCCAGCCGCGCCTGGTGGATCCGCGCGGCCACGTCATAGGCGGAGTCCAGATCGAAGCGCGGCCGCCTGGCCGTGGGCGGCGCGAGGTAAGCGGCATGATCCTGCGCCGCCTTGATTTCGCGCGCGAGCGCCGCGGGGTCGGAAGCTGGCATGGTGGCTCCTGAGGATAGGCTCAAATGTAAAAGAAAACCTGCCCGCGCAGTACCGCTGCCGTTATATGCTCCCCCTCTGACGTCCTATTTTCAGAACAGTTGGGGGAAGCGCGATGCACGACTTGAATGACCTTTATTACTTCGTCCAGGTCGTCAAGAATGGCGGCTTCGCGCCTGCGGGACGGGCGCTCGACGTACCCAAGTCCCGCCTCAGCCGGCGCATCGCGCTGCTGGAAGACCGGCTGGGCGTGCGGCTCATCCAACGTTCCACGCGCAGCTTCGCCGTGACCGAATTGGGTCAGGAATATTACGAGCAATGCCTGTCGATGCTGGCGGGCGCGGAAGCGGCCCAGGAAGTCATCGACCGCACCCGGGCCGAGCCGCAAGGCACGATACGCATGAGCGCGCCGCCCGCGCTGATCTACTACTTCCTGGGCGATCTGGTGGCCCGCTTCATGGTCCGCTGCCCCAAGGTCCACGTTTACTTGAAGAGTTTCAGCCGGCCGGTGGACGTGCTGCGCGAGGGCTTCGACATCGCCGTGCGCGTGCGCTTCGGCCCCATCGAAAGCAGCGACCTCATCATGAAGCCCCTGGGCATGAGCTGCCAGTGCCTGGTGGCCAGTCCAGCGCTGGCGCGCAGCATCGCGCTGCCCGCGGATCCCCACGCCCTGAGCGAATTGCCCACGCTGGCGCTGGGCACCGAACAGCGCGAATCCCATTGGCGGCTGGACGGGCCGGACGGCGCGCGCATCGTCGTGCCGTTCACGCCGCGCCTGGTGACGGACGACATGCTGGCCCTGAAACAGGCCGCCTTGCGCGGCGTGGGCGTGGTCGCCCTGCCCCTGCTGATGATCCGCGACGAACTGGACGCGGGCACCCTGGTGGACGTAGGCGCTCCCTGGCAGCCGGAGGCCGGCAGCGTGCACGCCATTTTTCCGTCGCGCCGCGGCCTGCTGCCCGGCGTGCGGGAACTGCTGGACTTCCTCAGTTCGGAATACCAGGAAGTGGCCAAGCGCGAACATGACACGCAGCTGCGCCACAAGCTGCCCACCTTGAAGTAGCTCCAGGGCTGGGCCAGCGTTCGACGAGTGGGACGCAGAAACCCATTTTCCCCGCCTACCCAGCAGCCCGCGTTGCTCCTAGCATGGTTAGCCCCACCTCACCTGGAGCACACCATGAGCGTCCCCGCCAACTTCAACGGCCAGCGCCCCGTCATCGATCCCAACGATGCCGCCATGCTGCTGATCGATCATCAAAGCGGTCTGTTCCAGACGGTTGCCGACATGCCAATGACCGAGCTACGCTCGCTGGCCGGCGCGCTGGCCTCCATGGCCACCCTGGCAAAGCTGCCTGTCATCACCACCGCCTCCGTGCCGCAAGGCCCCAACGGCCCCCTGATACCGGAAATCCACGAAAACGCCCCGCACGCGAAATATGTCGCGCGCAAAGGTGAAATCAATGCCTGGGACAATCCTGAATTCGTCGCGGCGGTCAAGGCGACCGGCCGCAAAACCCTGATCATTGCCGGCACCATCACCAGCGTGTGCATGGCGTTCCCCGCCATCAGCGCGGTGGCCGAAGGCTACAAGGTCTTCGTGGTGGTCGACGCCTCGGGCACCTACAGCAAGATGGCCCAGGAAATCACCCTGGCGCGCGTGGTGCAGGCCGGCGTCGTGCCCATGGACACGGGCGCCGTCGCAGCCGAGCTGCAAAAGACCTGGAACCGCGAAGACGCCGCCAAGTGGGCCGAGGTCTATACCAAGATCTTCCCGCCCTACCAGTTGCTGATCGAAAGCTACAACCGGGCCCAGGAAGTCATTCAGAAAGGCGAAACGCTCGATTCCCAGCGCTAAGTCGCCATCCGATTTTTTCCGCGTGCCGCGAGGCGCGCAATTCCCTCATGGAGTATGCAATGACCAAGCCCTATGTGAAACTCGACAAGACCCAAGCCGCGGTGCTGCTGGTCGACCACCAGGTGGGCCTGCTGTCCCTGGTCCGGGACTTCCAGCCCGACCAGTTCAAGAACAACGTCCTGGCGCTGGCCGACCTGGCCGAATATTTCAAACTGCCCACCATCCTGACCACCAGCTTCGAAGACGGCCCCAACGGCCCGCTGGTGCAGGAACTGAAGGACAAATTCCCCAAGGCGCCCTACATCGCCCGTCCGGGCAACATCAACGCCTGGGACAACGAAGACTTCGTCAAGGCCGTCAAGGCTACCGGCAAGAAGCAGTTGATCATCGCCGGCGTCGTCACCGAAGTCTGCGTGGCGTTTCCGGCGCTGTCGGCCCTGGAAGAAGGCTTCGACGTGTTCGTCGTCACCGACGCGTCCGGCACCTTCAATGAAGTGACCCGCAACGCCGCCTGGAGCCGCATGGAGCAGGCTGGCGCGCAACTGCTGAGCTGGTTCGGCGTGGCTTGCGAGCTGCACCGCGACTGGCGCAACGACATCGAAGGCCTGGGGACGCTGTTCTCCAACCACATCCCCGACTACCGCAACCTGATGGCGGCCTACTCCACCGTCAAGGGCAGCAAGTAATGCCCCCGCCGGCCGCGCCCAGGCGCTGAGCCGGCTTGCGGCATCCTCCGCGGCGGCGCGCATCGGGCGCGCCGCCGTTTCATTTCTTGCGGACGAACGGGTAGGCCTGCTGCGCCAGGAAGGTGCCTGGCATGTCATTGTCCAGGATGCCGTAGTTCTCGGGCAGGCGCTTGCTCACGCCGCGCACCGCCGTGCCAAATGCATAATCGATGAACGAGAAGTGGGCGGCATAGTTACGGTCAATCGCCTCGGTATCCGACGAGTGGTGCCAGTGATGCGAGTCCGGCGTCACGATGATGTAACGCAGCCAGCCCCAGGGCAGCCTGACATTGGAATGGATCAGCACCGCCTGGAAGCCGACGATGATGATGTAGGCGTCCAGCACCGGCTTGGAAAAGCCCAGCGCGAACAGCACGCCCAGCACGGCGACCCGGGTGATGAGCAATTCGACGATATGCAGGCGTGAACCGGCCAGCCAGTCCAGCGTGCGAGTGCTGTGATGCACCGCGTGGATGCGCCACAGGAACGGCACCTCGTGATACGCGCGATGCGCCGCGTACTGCACCAGATCCGCCACCAGCACGGCCAGGAACAGCTCCGCCAGATAAGGCAGCGACACGATCGCCTGCTGCAGGGGCTCGTAGGCAGCCCAGGAAAACAGCCGGTGCACGAAGAAGTTGATGCACAGCAGCACCGCCCCCACCGACAGGTGGTTGAACAGGAAGTGCTTCATGTCCACCTGCCATTGCCCGCGGAAAACCGGTTGCCCTGGATACAAGGGGAACAGCTTCTCGAAAATGATGAACACGGTGCTGGAAGCCAGCAAGTCCAGGATGAACCAGTCCAGCCCCAGGTAGGGGTGGTTGCCGGTATTGGACGACGTCACCACCACGTTGCTGCCGCCCGCGGCCACCGCCCCGCACACCAGCACGAAGGCCGCGATGTTCAGCCAGCGCTGACGGCCAAGCACCGTGTTGGCCAGCGCGATCGTGCCCGACACCAGCAGCGCCCCGAACAGCAGGCCGCGCATCACGTCCACGTTATAGAAGCTGCGCAGCTCCGGCGTGGTGAGGTAGGCGGGAAAGTGGAACGCCAGGACGCCCAGCACCGCCAGGATCGCCAGGAACAGCGCAATCACGCCGCTCATCATGCCCGTTCCCGGGTGGATCCTGCCGTCCTGCTTGAAAAGCTCGAAGACCTGGCGAAGGATGGACGCGCGCTGATTCATTTCAAATTGATGGCAGACCACGGGGAAGCGAGTGTATCGCCGGGGACGGATCTGCATGTAAGCAAAGGTGATCAGCCGCGACAGAATCAGTGCAGGCCGGGCTTGCGCGACATCAATCCGCTGGGTGGCCGCGGCCGCGCGGGCGGTTGACAACGGCGCGGGCTTGGCGTGTCATGGAATCGAAAGCTTTATGGATCATCAGGTTCCCCGGTTCCCCGCAGTGCCCATCAACCGGTTCTTTAAAGAGGCCCCTATGTTCCCTGAATACCGTCACCTCATTACCCAACTGAAATCCGAAAACGCGCATTTCTCCGCGCTGTTCCAGCGTCACAACGACCTGGACCAGGAAATCAAGAACATGGAGGCCGGCATCCAGCCGGCGTCGGGCAACGAGGTCGAAGTGCTCAAGAAGGAGAAACTGCACTTGAAGGACAAGCTGTACGGCATCCTGCGCGCTGCCGAGCAGGGCGGCAGCTGAGTTCACCGCAACGCTTCGGGCGGCATCGGACCACTCCGGTCCCGTGCCGCCATCGCCGGCTCCTTCTCACCGGCGGAATGCGTCTAGAAAATTAGCAAAACTGAATATGGATTAGGATAATTAGTTTTCCTAATCTTTTGGCAAAGGCTAGTCTGTCGCCCTTCCCTGAAGGGTATCGATGACCACCGCCTACATCCCCGGCTTCCTGCTCGGCCTGAGCCTCATCATGGCGATCGGCGCGCAGAACGCGTTCGTCCTGCGCCAAGGACTGCGCCAGGAGCACGTCTTTGCCGTCTGCCTGACCTGCGCCCTATCCGACGCCATCCTGATCGGCGCCGGGGTGGCCGGTTTCGGCCTGGCGGTCGGCGCCCTGCCCTGGCTGGAACCCGCCTTGCGCTATGGCGGCGCCCTGTTCCTGTTCGCCTACGCCGCGCGCAGCCTGCGGTCGGCGCTGCGCGCCCGCCATGACAGCCTGACGCCGTCATCCACCCAGACGGTGGGACGCGCCGCCGCGCTGGCGACCTGCCTGGCCCTGACCTGGCTCAATCCCCACGTGTACCTGGACACGGTGGTCCTGCTGGGGTCGGTATCCAGCCAGTACGACGGCCACAAGACCGCCTTCGCGCTGGGCGCGATTTCGGCCTCGTTCGCTTTCTTCTTTGCCCTGGGCTATGGGGCGCGCCTGCTGCGGCCCATCTTCGCCAATCCCAATGCCTGGCGGGTGCTGGATGGCTGCGTCGCCGCGGCCATGTTCGCCATCGGGCTGAAGCTGGTGCTCTGACCGCCCGGGCCGCAGCCCCTGCCGGTTTACCGGTTCTTGCCCGACCCGGCGGACGCGTTCACGTAGTCCTTCACCGTGCGGTCCTTGTTGAAGATCACCGTCAAGGTCTGCTGGTTGTCCATCGCGCCATAGGCGCTGTTGTTGAAATAGAACCAGGTCGCCGTGGTCAGTCCGTCCCGATTCACGCTCTGCGAACGTGGCGGGCCGTAGTCCCGCAGCATCTCGTCGTAGGTCGTAACGTTGAGCTTGATGGCTGCCACCTTCGACTCGGTCAGCAGGTCGCCGGAACTGCTGGCGCAGCCCGTCACGATGGCGGCCACGAAAAGCAAGGACGTTCTCATTTTTTTCCCCGGTCTGGCGGGCCGCAAGCTGCGGCCGGCGTGTTGGCGTATTTCGGCTCAGCCGGATTAGAACCCAAAACGCGGCGGCTGTAGGGTTTCAGGCGTCGTGACGGTCCTCGGCGCCGTCAAGGTAGATCCGGGCCAGCCCTTGCGCGATCGATTCCTTGATCTGTTCGGTGCGCTTGGAGATATGGCTGCGCAGATTCTGCTGCGCCGTCTTGAGGTCGCCCGCGCGCAGGGCAGCCAATATCGCCGCATGCTCGGCCTGGGTCTTGTCGCGTCCGACGCGCTCCATGTTGATCCAACGGATGAAGCGGATGCGCTCGTTCACGTTGTCCAGCACCCGCTGCAATTCCTGGTTGCCCGACATCTCCGCCAGCATCTGGTGAAAGGTCTCGTCCAGGTGCACCAGTTCCGTGACCGGCAAGTCGGGCGACTTGCCGCGGCTTTCCCCCAGGAATGCCTCCAGCGCGTCCAGCTTCTGCGGGCTGGCGCGCTCGAAGGCCAGCTGCAGGCAGGCGATCTCCAGCACTTCGCGGGTCTCGTAGAGATCGATCATTTCCTTGACGTTCAACTGGCGCCGTATGTAGCCGCGACCGGCTTCCGCCAGGAAGCCATCGCGCGCAAGCAGGTGCAGGGCCTCCCGCACCGGCGTGCGGCTGACGCCCAGGCGTTCGGCCAGGGCGACCTCGTTAAGGCGCTCGCCGGGTTTGATTTCATAGGAGATCACCATCTCGCGCAGTTTTTCCAGCACGTGCGAGAAAGCGCGTCGACCTTTTTCCGCCGGTTCAATGCTTGTCATGTTCATTGTTTTCGTCTTGGGCTGCGGACGCCTGCGTCGGCCACCGGCCATCATGGCGGGAGACGGCGCAGCGGCGAGCGGATCACGTTCGCCGCGGCTGCGAATTCGACCTCGATCAGAGGGGGGCAAGCGGTCTTGATTGTAATGGCTCCAGACGTGTCGCGCGCCGGCGGCCGGGCCGGCCGCCGGCGCCGTTCAGGATGGTGTCGCGAAGTTGGCGCGGCCCACTGCCACCAGCTTGTCGGCGTCGTCGCGCACCTCCACATCCGACACGCAAATGCTCTTGCCCATGCGCAATACCCGGCCCGTGGCGCGCAGGCTGGTGTTGGTGGCCGGACGCAAGTAGTCGGTGCGGAAATTGATGGTGGCCAGCGGCTTGCCCAGCATCATCATCAGCACGTACTGGCCGACCGCGTCTATCATCGCCGCGATCACGCCGCCATGGAATTGGCCGCTGCCCGCCATGCGCTCGAACTCCGGACGCAGCTTCATCTGCATCACGATCTCCTGCTTGTCGTAGTCGGCGGACAGCACCGTGAGCCCCATGAAGCTGTTGAACGGAGCTTTCTGCAGACGCTGCTGCATTTCTTCGATGGTCATCGCTTCGCTCATGGCGTCACCACCACTTTGCCCATGACCTCGCGGTCCTCGATGAGGCGCAGCGCTTCACCGGCCTCGTCCAGGCTCAGCACGCGGTCCACCGGCACCTGCATCTTGCCGGACTGCACCAGCGCCAGCAGGGCGTCCAGGTCCTCGCGCATCCAGCCGTTGGAGCCGCGGATGTTCAGCTCGAAGGTCCAGATGAAGCGCAGGTCGGTCTGCGGGTCGTAGCCTGCGGTGGCGCCGCAGGTCAGCAGGCGGCCGCCGCGCCGCAGGCAACGCATGGACTTGACCCAGGTATCGCCGCCGGTGAAGTTCACGGCGACGTCGACGCCGCCGTCGAACTTGCGGCGGTGCGGCTTGCCATAAAGTTCGTAGACCCCCTTGGCGAAGTCCGCTTGCGAGTAGTTGATGACATGGTCGGCGCCCAGTTCGCGCAGGCGCTGCATCTTGGACTCGCTGCTGGCGCAGGCGACGACCTCCGCGCCCGCGATCTTCGCCAGCATCACGCAACCCACGCCCACGCCGCCGCTGGCGCCCAGCACCAGGACTTTTTCGCCGGCCTGGACCTGGCCTATCGTGTGCATCATCCGATAGGCAGTGCCGAAAGCCACCGGCAACGCGGCGGCCTGCTCGTAGCTGACGCCTTCCGGGATGCGGATCAACTGGTGCTCCCGCGCCTTGCACAGTTCCGCCAGGCCGCCATGGACGGTTTCCCCCATCAGGCCGCCCTCGGCCCGGTTGATGGGATCGACCAGCACCCGGTCGCCGACCGCCCAACCCTCGACGCCCGCGCCGACCTCGACGATCTCGCCCGCCACGTCCAGGCCCATGATCACCGGAAACTCCAGCTTGATGCCCGGCATGCCCCGACGCGTGAACACGTCGTGATAGTTGATCGAAGTCGCCTTGACCCGCAAGATCACGTCGCCCGCGCCCGCCTTCGGATCGGGGAACGCGGGGTCATATTGCATGACGTCCGGACCGCCATGTCCGTGTATGACTACTGCCTTCATGGATGCTCCTTGCTCTGATGGAGGATGGGTGGGTTGAACATCAGCTCGGCGGCCAGCAACGCGGCGGCCTTGCGGTTGACCTTGCCCGTGCTGCTGACGGGCATCTCATCGACGAAGCGCACCGCCCGCGGGTGCTGGTAGGCCGGCCCATGGGCCAGCGCGTGCTCCTTGACCTCGCGTTCGGAAAGCGCCGCATCAGGCCGCAGCACCACCAGCGCGACGGGCTTCATGCCCTTGAGCGTGTCGGGCAGCGGCACCACGCAAGCCTGGAAGATGGCGGGATGGCGTTCCAGCATCTTCTCGACTTCACCGGGGTAGATGTTTTCGCCCGCGCACACGAACATGTCGTCGGCCCGGCCCACGAAGTAGTGAAAGCCGTTCTCGTCGCGGCGCATCACATCGCCGGTGATGTAGAAACCGTCATCCGTCATGGCCGCCGCAGTCTGCTGCGGCAAACCGTGATAGCCCAACATCAGGGCCTCGGAGCGGACCTGCAGCACGCCTGCGGCGGCATCGACGTTGTCGCCATCGACCAGCCTGGACAGCACCGCCTGGTGCGGATACCCAACGGACAGTACCGGCTGCGCCAGGCCGTCGGGATGCGGACCGAACACCAGCGCCCCGGTTTCGGTCGCACCGTAGCCATTGCCGATGGCCGCGTGCGGAAACATGGCGCGCGCGCTGTCGGCGATGCGCTGCGTGAGCGGCTCCGACCCCAACCGCACCATGGTGACCGAGGACCGGTTTGTCTGCGCCACCAGCGCCGTCTCGCGCGCGAGCAAGGCAATCATGGTGGGTATCGCGGTCAGCCAGGTACAGCGATAGGCCTGTATCGCGTCCAGGTAGCTGGCGGGTTCGAACTGCGGCAGCAGCACCAGGCTGCCTTGGCCCGCGAGCGCGAGCTTGACGGTGTTGAGCGCATTCATGTGATACAGGGGCGCCGCCACCAGGAAACGGTGAGGTGAGTAGTCGGTGGCCGCGATGCGCTGGCGCACTGTCCAGAGATAGCCGGCGTGCGACAGCATCACGCCCTTGGGACGGCCGGTGGAACCGGACGTGTAAAGGAACAGGGCGGCCTGCCCGGGCGCCGCAGGCTCGGCCTCCCATGGCCCCGGAGACAGGAACGCGTCATAGCCGCCGGGTCCGTCCGCGCCGAATTCGACCACCGGCAACTGCGCGGCGCAGGCCACGCGTCGCGGCCCGTCGCAGAACGCCAGCGTGGCGCCACAGTCCTTCAGGATGAATGCGATGCCCGCGGCGGCCAGCCGGTGGTTGACCGGCACGGCAACCAGGCCGGCCCGCATGATCCCCAGATAGGCGGCCAGGAACTCCATGCGGTTGGCCGACAGGATTGCCACGCGCGCGCCAGAGGCCAGGCCGCGCGCCCGCAGCCCGCGAGCCACGCCGTCCGCCTGCGCCTCAAGTTCGCCATAGGTATAGACACGCGCCCCCGACTCGCCGCCGAGGTCGATCAGCGCAACGGCGTTCGCGTCCCGCGCCGGCGAAAACAGCGCGCCCAGGTTGGCGGATGCGGCCATCATGCATCCTTCCAGGCCGCCAACCCCTCCACGGCCTGCCGCGTGATCTCCTGCGAGTGGCGCAGCGTGTCCTCGCGCCAGATCTGGTCTACCGGACAGAACGAGTCCAGCAGATCCGCCCGCAGCATCTCATAGCGCTCGCTGGCCGGATCCGCCTTGAATTTCAACCACAGGTCCAGACGCAGCAGGCGGCGCATGTGCCAACCGCGCGTGCCGAACTCGATCACGGCGCCGCACATCGGCACGTCCCCCAGGAAAGACTGCACGCCATAGAACAGCAAACCCTGATAGTTCGGGCGTGACTTGCCGTGTGGGCGCTGGCCGACGATGCGCTCCCGGCCCCACCACTGCACCGCCTGGTCGTGCAGCGGCCCGCCCTCTGCGTTGAAGCAAAGGAAGAACGGTTCGCCGTATCCGCCGATGCCCGTGTGCCAGTCGATCAGGGCGACCTTGTCCGCGCCGGCAAGGTGGTCGCGGACGATGCGCTCCAGCGTCAGGTTGGACCACTCCCGTCCATGGCCGCCATAGTTCAGGCCGTCCGGATGCGAGTATTGGCCGCGCGCCAGCGTGTCGTACAGGCGGTCCTCGCCATGGCTGGCCGAGAAATCATCCATGGCCTGCTGAGCGGCCGCCACGTCCGCACGGCTCCATTCCTCGCGCAGCAGCAGCGGATGCAGCAGCGCATAGTCGGGATTGGCGGGCGGCGCAGCGTCATGTCCGATGAAATTGCGGTTCAGGTCCACGTTGTTTTCGGTCGTGCGGCTCAGGTGCGCAAAGCCCCAGGGATTGATGGCGTGCACCATGATCACCGCCACGTCCGGATCCAGCGCCGCGGGACCGTCACCCAGCATCCACGCGATCTGCGCCGCCGAGCCGAAAAAGCCTTCGAGCCCATGCGTGCCGCTGACCACCAGCAAGCGGCGCGGCGCGTCGGCGCGGCCGAAGCAGGCCACATCCGTGAACAGCGCCCGGCCGTCCGGGGCCCGGGCCGCGTTGTGCGGGTACTCGGCCAGGCGCGCGCCCGCCTGGACAGCCGCGGCGCGGAACTTGTCGCGCGCCCGGCCATAGTCGAGCGCGTAGCATTGGTGGAACTCCATGGATACGCTCTCCTGTATGCCTATTCGGCCTGTATCGTGGCAGAGGTGGACTTGTCCCAGAACACCAGCTTGCGGTGCAGGAAACGGATCAGGTTGGTGCCGGTCAGGCCGATGAAGACCAGGCTGAACAGGCAGGCGAACATGGTGGCAACGTCCATGTTGACCGAGGCCGACTGGATCAGGTAGCCCAGCCCCTTGCTGGAAGAGATGAACTCCGACACCACCGCGCCGATCAGGCTGAGCACCACCGATATCTGCAGGCCGGCAAAGATATGGCCCGATGCGGCCGGCAGCTTGACGTGGAAGAACACATGGCTGCGCGAGGCGCCGAAGGCCTTCATCAGGTCCAGCATGGCCGGGTCGGCCTGGCGTATGCCCACCACCGTATTGATGAACATCGGAAAAAAGCTCATCAAGGCCACCATGACCACCTTGGAGGCCATCCCGAAACCGAACCAGACCAGCAGCAAGGGCGCAATCGCCACTTTCGGCGTGGACTGCAGGGCAATGATGTAAGGGTAGATGAACTGTTCGAAGGTCTCGGACTCTGCAAGTATGGTTCCCACCACCAGGGCCAGCCCGCAACCGATAAGGTAGCCGTACACGGTGCTTTGCAGCGTAAACAGGAAGTGCGGCCAATACTGGCCGTCGATGTAGCCGGTCTTGAGCGCCCGCAGCACGGACTCCGGCGTGGGCAGCAGGTAGTTGGGGACCGAGAACACCCGGATGCTGACGAACCACAGGATCACCAACAGCGCGCCGGTGATCAGCGGGTAGAGCATGGACTTGATGGATCTGGACACGAGCGCCCCCTAGTCGAAATGCACCAACTGGTCGAACAGTTCCCGCAGCTCGGCGCACAGGCGCGTGAACTCGGGGTCGTTGAGCGTCGCCAGCGTCCGCGGGCGCGGCAGGTCCACGGCAACTTCGCGGATGATGCGGCCGGGCCGCGCGGACATCACCACGATCCGGTCCGACAGGAAAACGGCTTCGGCGATGCTGTGCGTGATGAACAGGGCCGACTTGCGCGTAGCCATCCAGATGCGCTGCAGCTCGATGCTCATGCGGTCGCGGGTCATCGTGTCCAGCGCCGAGAACGGCTCGTCCATCAGCAGCAAGGCTGGGTCGTGCACCAGGCCGCGCGCGATGCCGACCCGCTGCTGCATGCCGCCTGAAAGTTCGCTGGGATAGTTGTTCGCAAACTTCTCCAGCCCCACCAGGCGCAACAATTCGAGCGCCCGGGCGGTGCCGGCTTCCGTATCCTTGCGCAAGGCGCGGATTGGCACCAGCACGTTATCGAGCACCGTCTTCCATGGCAGCAGCGTGGGTTGCTGGAAGACGATGCCAACGTCGCCGCGCGGCTTGTCGATGGGCGTGCCGCTGAG
This sequence comes from Achromobacter sp., assembly GCF_049647645.1. GTDB lineage: Bacteria > Pseudomonadota > Gammaproteobacteria > Burkholderiales > Burkholderiaceae_B > Achromobacter. Next base: position 65,656 of record NZ_JBARYB010000046.1, on the reverse strand, counting down.
CAGCGCCTTGCCGCTGGAAGGCGTCAGCAGGCCGCTGAACACCTTCACCAGCGTGGACTTGCCGCAGCCGGACGGACCCAGCACCGACACGAATTCGCCGGCGCCAAGTTGCAGCGACAGATTGTCGACGGCGGTAATCGGCCCCTTGCTGCTGCGGTAGACCACGCTCACGTTGTCGGCCGTCAGCAGGGGACGGCCGGCGTCGCCCGGGCGCGCGGGCGACCGCCCGCCTTCGACCAGGGATAGGTTCAAGGAATTCATAGGAGTTCCGGCTCGTGTCTACTTGAGCTGCTGGGCCGCGGCCACCACCGCCGCGGCGTCGAAGTCGTTGATGTCCTTGACGAACTGGTTGGTGTAGAGCGGCTTGACGTCCACATTCCCGGTGCTCAGCTGTCCGCCTTCGTACAGCACCTCGACATAATCCTTCCAGGACTGTTCGGTGTAATAGCCCATCTTCCCGACGCCCTGCTCCGGCAGCATGGTGGCCAGGCGCACCTTCAGGATCTGCACGGCGTCCGCCAGTTTTTTCTCATCGGTCCCCTCGGCCGGCTTGGTGGCCGGATACAGGGTCCAGAAGTTCTTCACGCAGGCTTCGGGATTGGCGTTGCAGGCGACCACGCCCTTGGCGGCCGCGCGCGCGAACGCGACCACCAGTTCGGGTTTTTCACGCAAGGTATCTTCGTGCGCTATCCAGCCGCTGGAGAACAGTTCGCGATAGTTCTGCCCCATGGGCAGGCGGCGCAGCTCGACGCCCATCTGCTCGATCTGCACGTGGAAGGTATCGAACAGGTTCAGCGCCTGCACCTTGTCGTCGCTGATCGCGCGCAGCGCCGTCGCGCCCACGCCCACCGGCACGAACTCGTAGTCGCGCTGCAGTTCCAGGCCGATCTTCTTCATCATCGCCTTGGTGACCGCCAGGTTGCCCCAGGACATGGCGCCCACGCCTATCTTCTTGCCTTTCAACTCGGCCAGCGACTGGACCGGACTGTTCTTGGTGACGACCACATCGAACGGCGACAGGTAGATGCCGTTGTAGAACATCTTGACCGGCAGGGGATCGCGGCCCGGCTGGCGCGAAATCACCAGCGGATCCGGCGTGATCCAGCCGAAGGTGATGTGCTTCTGCGTGACCTGCGGCAGCATCACCGCGGCCCCCTGGAAGAAGGTCGCCTGGACATCCAGGCCCGCTTCCTTGAAGTAGCCCATCCCTACCGCCATCAGCGTCGGGGCGTTGGAAAGCGAAATATTGGTGCCGTAGGCAAAAGTCACTTTCTCTGCCGCATTCGCTGCGCCGGCCAAGGCCAAGGCCGCGGCTCCTGCCAGGATGCTCCGCCGCACGCGGCGCTTCGGATTTGCGATACCTATCATGCTGCTGCTCCTGTTATTGAAGTACTAGCTGGATATCGGTACTGCGGACTGCCTGCCGGTTCAGCGCTCCCCGACGCCTCAGGGGAAGGCCGCGCCGGCGCCAGCGCAGAATATGAGGCTTGCGCCGCCCGCATGCCCGGCCGCCACCGCCAGCCGATCGCCGGCGCGGCGGTAGGGAACCTGATTGGCATCCAGCACAGCGGCGGCGCGCGACAGGTCGGCCACTTCCACGGCCAGGGCAGCCGGGAACGGCAGGGCCGCGACCTCACATCCCGGCAAACGCGCATCCAGCGCGTCGCGCTCTGCCAGGCCCAGGCATCCCGAGCGCAAGCGGAACCAGGCTTCGCCTCCGCGCCGCAGGCAGGCTACGCCCAGGTAGCGCTCATAGCGCGCCGCCGCCTCGTCCAGGTCATCGACGGCGACAATGGCCGCCGCCAGCGCACGGGCGCCGTTCGGATGCGACAGGTAGCGTTCCTGCCAAAGCAATTCGGGGGTCTCGTGGCGCAGGGTCAGGATCAAGCCTTCTGGCATGGCGGCGCGCGGCGTGCGCACCTGGCTGAACCGCGCCAGTTTCGGGCCTTGCTGCGCGCCTATGTAGCGTTGCAGCACGCCAGGCTCGGCCGCGAAGCCGGCCTCGCGCAGCGCCGCGATGCGCAGCTCGGGCTGGGCCGTGTCGAAGGCGATGATGTGCATGCCCGCATAGCGGGCCAGGCCGTCGGGGATGCCGCGCAAGTCCAGCGCCGGATCCACCACGGCGACCAACTCGATGTAGCCATGGCCGAGCATGGCGCAGCGGTTGGCGATGCCGGCCTTGACCACCTCGCGCGTGACGGCATGCGTGCCGGAATGCTGCGACAACGGCGTCAACTGGAAACCCAGCCGCTCGTACAAGGCCGCCGCCGCCCCCATGTCGTGCGCGTATAGCCCCACGTGGTCCAGGCCGACGGGATCCGGGCCTGCCGATTCCGCGTTCGCCTGGATTCGGGCGCCGTGGAGCTGCGTCATGGATATTCCTTCTTCTCTTTGTATGGGCTGCTACCAACTCGGGAAGGCCAGAAGCGGCACGGCAGGCCCGGCTTCTGTTCACATCAATGCATACATTGATATATACATCAGTGAATATTCAAACGGCAATCGTTTTGCGGCTCGCCGGCATGAGGGATTTCACGGGGTAGCGTGGGCGTGCGGCGCCCCTGCCGCCAGGCGCCATCGGCCTGGCGGATCGATATCGACGACGTGTCTATGCAGCGCGCGAGCCTTCAGCCCGCGCCGCCCCGCTGCGCCATGTAGGCATGCCGGAAGTAATCCCTCACCACCTGCATGGCGGGCGAAACTTCCGCGCCCCGGCGCCAGGCCAGCCCCACGTTCATGGGCGGGATCGGGTCCTTGAGCTGGACCGTCTCGATGCGGCGACCTTCCAGCGACCAGGGCCGGTAGACCATGTCCGACAGCAGCGCCACGCCGCTGCCGTTGGCCACCATGCTGCGCACCGCTTCGACCGACGAGGTGCGCAGCCGCACGTCGGGCTTGAACGGCGTTTCGTTCCAGTAGCGCAAGGCGGTGTAGGCGGCCTCGTCCACGGTCAGCATGATGAAGGGTTCGCGCGAAACATCCTCCAGCGTCACCGCATCCGCCGCCAGCAGCGGATGCCTGGCGGGCAACCACAGGCGCCGCGGCGAGCCGAAGAAGTGTTCCACCGCCAAGTCAGGGTTGGCGACGTTGGAGGTCAGCAGCACCGCCATGTCGTAGCGGTTCGCGATCAGGCCTTCCTCGATGGCGCTGCGATTCAGTTCGTGCAGCTGGATGTCCAGGCGCGGATACTGCTGCGACAGCCGCTGCAGGTGATACGGCAGGAAGTAGCCGATCACCGTGTAGGACGCCGCCAGCAACAGGCGGCCCGAAACCTCTTCCGCCGCCGCCGGCATGCGCAAGGCTTCGTCGACCGAGGACAGGATGTTGTAGGCGTGGTTGAGGAAGGTGCGGCCGCTATGGGTCAGCGTCACGCCGTGCGCGCCGCGCACGAACAGGGCCGTGCCCACCGTTTCCTCCAGTTCGCGGATGGCGCTGGTGATGGCCGACTGCGATATCGCCAGCTGGATCGCCGCCTGTGAAATCTGGCCGAGTTCAGCCGCCGCGATGAAGTATTTGAGCTGGCGCAGGGTAATCGACATGGCTAGCCTTATCTATTAAATCGATATATTGGCACCAGGATATCTGCTAATTCTTCCAAAAACCCTGTCGGCTCGATCAGGGGTATCCCTTATTTTTCATAGGGCATGCAAACAAAATCAGGCAGCGGCGCGAGAGATATTTATCTGAAAAACAGATATCAATGAATCAATAAAAAGATCTTTTTATCCCTCCCCGGCTTGGCTAATGTTCACGTCACACGCCGCGTCGAATGCGGCGAGCAACGCGAAGGAGCCACCCGCAATGAGCAAGCGCAGCATCGACCTCAACTCGGACATGGGCGAAGGATTCGGCCCGTGGACCATCGGGGACGGCGTGGACGACGCGATCATGCCCTTGATCAGTTCGGCCAACATCGCCACGGGCTTCCATGCCGGCGATCCGCGCATCATGAACCGCACGGTGCTGCAGGCCCGCGAACACGGCGTCTGCATCGGCGCCCACCCGGGCTTTCGCGACCTGGTGGGTTTCGGCCGGCGGGACATCCGCGAAAGCGCCGAAGCGCTGGTGCATGACATCGTCTATCAGCTGGGCGCCCTGCGCGAGTTTGCCCGCCTGCACGGCCTGCGGCTGCAACACGTGAAGCCGCATGGCGCGCTTTACATGCAGGCCGCCCGCGACGAAACCCTGTCCCGGCGTCTGATCGAAACGCTGCAGGAACTGGAGCCTACGCTGGCGCTTTACTGCATGGAAAGTTCGGTCACCTACCGCCTGGCGCGGGAGCTGAACCAGCCCGTGGTGCGCGAGTTCTACGCCGACCGCGACTACGACGCCAGCGGCTCCATCGTCTTCACCCGCTACACGCAGCCGCTGGACCCCGCCCAGGTCGCCGAAAAAGTGCTGCGCGCCTGCTCCGAGGGACGGGTGCGCACGGTCGAAGGTGAGGACATCGCCATCGATTTCGACTCCGTCTGCATCCACAGCGACACGCCGGGCGCCCTGTCGCTGGTGCGCGCCACCCGCGAAAAGCTGGAGCGCCACGGCATCCGGATCGCGCCTCCCAGCGTGACCGGCCCCTGAACCGCAAGCCCCCCCCGAACAGTATTCCAAGGAGAAAACCATGCCGTTGCACGATATTCCCAGTCCCCTGCCCGGAACCTTCTATCGCCGCCCGAGCCCCGGCGAAGCGCCTTTCGTGGAGCCGGGCGCCACGGTGGCCGCCGGCGCCGTGATCGGTATCGTCGAGGTCATGAAGCAGTTCAACCAGATCGAAACGCCCACAGGCGGCGTGGTGGCCGAGATCCTGGTCGAAGATGGCGAGCCGGTGGAAGCCGGGCAGCCCCTGTTGCGCATCGAGGGATAGGCCGCGCCATGTCCGATATCAACGCCCCCTACCGCCCCCGCAACATCCACAAGGTGCTGGTGGCCAACCGCGGCGAAATCGCCCTGCGCATCATCCGCGCCGCCCGCGAGCTGGGCATGCGCACCGTGGCCGTCTACAGCGAAGCGGACCGCGACGCGCTGGCCACGCGCATGGCCGACGAAGCGGTGCTCATCGGCCCCTCGCATGCGACGCGCAGCTACCTCAATACCGAAGCGCTGCTGGATGCCGCGCGCAGCACCGGCGTCCAGGCGGTGCACCCCGGCTACGGCTTCCTTTCGGAGAACGCGGCATTCGCGCAGGCCGTGAGCGATGCCGGCCTGATCTTCGTCGGGCCCGACGCCGCCACCATCCGCACCATGGGTGACAAGGCGGCGGCGCGCGCCTGCGCCCAGGCGGCCGGCGTGCCCACCGTGCCCGGCAGCGTCGGCGTGCTGTCGTCGCTGGACGAAGCCCTGACCCATGCGGCGCTTATCGGCTACCCGCTCATGATCAAGGCGGCCGCCGGCGGCGGCGGGCGCGGCATCCGCGTGGTGCGCGACGAGGCCGAACTGCGCGCGCAGATGCCACAGGCCCAGGCCGAGGCGCAGGCGGCCTTTGGCGAAGCCGGCGTCTACCTGGAACGCTACCTGCCGCGCGCCCGCCACATCGAAGTGCAAGTCCTGGGCGACGGCGGCAACGCCGTGCACCTGTACGAGCGCGAATGCTCGCTGCAACGGCGCCGGCAGAAGGTGCTGGAAGAAGCGCCTTCGCCCGCCCTGGACCCCGCCACCCGCCAGAAGCTGTGCGAATCAGCGGCGCAGCTGGCGCGCTCGGTCGGCTACCGCGGCGCGGGCACGCTGGAATACCTGTACGACGACAGCCGCGGCGCGGGCGAGTTCTTTTTCATCGAAATGAACACCCGCATCCAGGTCGAGCACCCCATCACCGAAGCCATCACCGGCGTGGACCTGGTGCGCGAGATGCTGCGCATCGCCGACGGCGAGCCCTTGCGCTGGCGCCAGCAGGAAATCGCCATCCGCGGCGCAGCGATCGAATGCCGCATCAATGCCGAAGACCCGACCCGCAATTTCGCCCCCAGCCCGGGCCGGGTGGAGCACGTGCGCTGGCCCGGCGGACCGGGCGTGCGCGTGGACTCGATGCTGTATCCCGGCTGCACCGTGCCGCCCTACTATGACTCGCTGCTGGCGAAACTGATCGTCTGGGACGAAAGCCGCGCCGCGGCGCTGGCGCGCATGGCGCGCGCGCTGGACGAAGTCGAACTGGCCGGCGTGCATTCGACGCTGGCGCTGCACCGCGAGCTGCTGGAAGATGCGGACGTGCAGGCGGGCCGCTACCACACCAACTATCTTGAAGCCTGGATGCAAAGGGATCGGGAGGACAGGCAATGAGCTTGCGCTACACCCACGGCGGCGACGAGTTCATCTTCGTCGAAATCAGCGAGGACATGTCGCTGGAGTCCTTTTTCAAGGGCATGGCGATCACGCGGGCGCTGCGCGAACGCGCGGTCGACGGCGTGACCGAGATCTGCCCGGCCAACGCGTCCTACCAGGTGCGGTACGACCCCGACCGCATCGCCCCGGATGCCCTGCTGGCCCTGCTGCGCGAACTGGAGGCAAGCATAGACCTTGCCAACCTGACGCTGGCGACCCGCATCATCGAAGTGCCCGTGTACTACAACGACCCCTGGACCCACGAGACCCTGATGCGGTTTCGCGAAAGGCACCAGGATCCGGAATCCACCGACCTGGAGTACGCGGCCCGCATCAACGGCCACGATTCGGTGCAGGCATTCATCGACGCGCATTCCGGCTCGCCCTGGTTCGTGTCCATGGTGGGCTTCGTGGCTGGATTGCCCTTCATGTACCAGATGGTGGAGCGCGAGCGCCAGCTGCAAGTCCCGAAATACCTGCGTCCCCGCACCGACACCCCCAAGCACACGGTGGGACATGGCGGCTGCTTCGGCTGCATCTATTCGGTGCGCGGCGCCGGCGGCTACCAGATGTTCGGGGTCACGCCCGCGCCGATCTTCGAGCCGGCCCAGCGCCAGGCGCATCTGCGCGATTCCATGGTGTTTTTCCGTCCGGGCGACATCGTGAAGTTCAAGCCCATTACCCGCGAAGCGTACGACCAGGCGACGGCGCAGGTCGAGGCCGGCAGCTTCGAGCTGCGCATCCGGCCCGTGTCGTTCTCGCTGGCCGAGTTCCTGCGCGCGCCCGACGCCTGCAACACCCAACTGCTGGAGACGCTCCATGCCTAACGATCCCATCATCGAAGTCATCAAGCCCGGCCTGGCCACTTCGGTGCAGGACACGGGCCGACTAGGCCACTACCACCTGGGCATTCCGCCGTCGGGCGCGCTTGACCAGTACGCGCTGGCGGCGGCCAACCTGCTGGTGGGCAACGCCGCCGACGCCGCCGTGCTGGAATGCACCCTGCTCGGCCCCGAACTGCTGTTCCACCGCGCCGCCGTCATCGCCGTGACGGGCGCCAGCATGGTCCCCAAGATCGACGGCGTGACGCAGGCCTGCAACGTGGCGCTGGCGGTGCAGGCCGGCAACCGGCTGTCCTTCGACTTCGTGCAGGCCGGCGCCCGCGCCTGCCTGGCCGTAGCCGGCGGCATCGACGTGCCGCTGGTGCTGGGCAGCCGCTCGACCTATGCGCTGGGCGCCATCGGCGGCCATCAAGGCCGCAAGCTCCAGGCCGGCGACCGGCTGGCAGTGGGCCAGGCGTCCATCCGCACGCGCGTCGGCCGCGAGCTACCCGCCGCGCTGGCCTTGGCCCCGCCCAAGTCGCAGACGCTGCGCGTGCTGCCGGGCCTTTACGACCACCGCCTGGAACCCGAATCCGCCGCCACCTTCTATGAAGACGCCTGGACCGTTACCTCGGAGGCCGACCGCATCGGCTACCGCTACAAACAGGGCCGCCCGTTGCGCTTCCGGGCCCGCGAACAGCCCTTCGGCGCGGGCGCGGATCCGTCGAACATCGTCGACGCCTGCTATCCCATCGGCTCGATCCAGGTACCGGCGGGCGTGGAGCCCATCATCCTGCACCGCGATGCGGTGTCGGGCGGCGGCTACGCCATGATAGGCACGGTCATCAGCGCCGACCTGGACAAGGTCGGGCAGATGCAGCCCAACCAGAGCGCCCATTTCGAGCGCGTGACGCTGGAGCAGGCGGTGGCCGCCCGGCGCGACTACCGCGCCCGCTTCGAGCGGCTGCATCAGTCGCTCAGCGGCTGACCCCCAGGGCGCGGCCCCTCCGCGCCCAACTTCCAGGTTTTTCCAGCATCCCGGCCTTGCCCCTGGCAAGGCCGGTGGGCGACGCGCGCCCGTTCCGCAGTCGAACCGCAGCATCCGATCCCGCCAGGAGATCCGCCATGGCCAATCTGACCCAGCACAAACCGTCCGCCGAGACGGACAACTCGCTCCACGCGGTCGCCGACAGCGACCGCATGCCCCGCTACGCGCTCACCATGGCCTGGTGGGCCGTTTGCAGCGCCGTGTTCTATATCGTCGTCGGCGCGACGCTGGCGTTGAAATACGGCGCCCGCAACGCCATCATCGGCATGGTGCTGTCGGTGATCAGCTACGGGCTGATCAACGGCGTCATCAGCCGATACGCCATCCGCACCGGCCTGTCGGTGGCGCTGTTTTCGCGCCGGCTGTTCGGCACCTCGGGCGCGGCGCTGGCCACCCTGATCTTCTTCGCCACCGCCATCTACTACGCGGTGTTCGAAGGCGCGGTCATGTCGGTCGCGGCGCATCATCTCTATCCGGCCGTGCCGTACTGGCTGGTGGCGCTGGTGGTGGTCGCCTACAGCGTGCTGCTGATCTTCGGCAGCGTGCAGCGCTGGCTGGACAAGTTCAACGGCGTGCTGCTTCCGTTCTATCTGCTGGGCCTGCTGGTGGCCGTCGTAATGGCAACGCAGGAATACGGCTACAGCGACGCCTGGCTGTCGTTCGGACCGCCCGAAGGCCCCGTCCCCGGCGGCTGGTGGGACGCCTTCGTGTACTACATGGGCGTGTGGGTCCTGATGATGTTCACCTTCGACTACGCCCGCTTCGGCAAGCGCGAGGACCAGGCTTACCACAGCCGCTACAACTTCGGCATGCCGTTCTACCTGGTGACCTTCCTGCTCAATGGCGTCGCCGGCATATACCTGGTCAGCACCATTCCCAGCGACGCCGCGCTATCGGAAGTGTCGGTAGTGCTGGCGCTGCTCAAGCTGATGGGGCTGGGCGGACTGCTGTTCGTGTGGATCACGCAGACCCGCATCAACACGGCCAACTACTACCTGGCCACCATCAACATGCAGGCGTTCTTCTCGCGCTGGCCGGGCATGCGCTGGCCCAAGGCGATATGGGCGGTCATCGTGGGCGCAGTCACCTACGCGCTGATGCTGCTGGACGTATTCTCGTATCTGCTCCAGGCGCTGGCCTATCAGGGCATCTTCGTGGTGTCGTGGGTGGCGGTGGCGCTGGTGCACATCCTGGGCGCCCAGGAGTCCGCGCCCCAGCATGGCGGCGGCGCGGCATTCAACCGCGCCGGCCTGGCAGGATGGTTCGCCGGCGCGATCTGCGGCCTGGCGCTGATGCACACGGCCGGCTTCGCGGCCACCCTGGCCGCGCCGGCAAGCTTCGTGGTGTCGGCGCTGGTGTACCGGATCTGCTCCACGGCGGCGGGACGGATGCAGGCGCAGGGCGGCTGATGCCGCTCTCGGGCCGTGCCGCGCGCCGGCGCGGCCTGTAACCTGCCTGTGTACACTTTCAGCCAGTCCCGGAACTGATGGAAAGAAATGAACCTGCGCGAAGATTTGGCGGCCTTGCGGCCGCAACTCATACAGATTGCCCAGAGCGCGGATACCGGCGACGGCGCCCATGACCTGAGCCATCTGGAACGCGTCTGGAAGGCCGCCTGCAGCATGCAGGCGCATCATCCCGAAGCCGACGCCATGGTCGTCATGGCCGCCAGCTACCTGCACGACCTGGTGAACCTGCCCAAGAACCATCCCGAGCGGGCGCGCGCCTCGACGCTGGCCGCCGGCCTGGCCGTGCGGGAACTGCGGGCCATTGGCTACCCCGCCGCCAAGCTCGAAGGCGTGCATCACGCCATCGAAGCCCACAGCTATTCCGCCAACATACCGCCGCGCTCGATCGAGGCCCGCATCGTGCAGGACGCCGATCGCCTCGACGCGCTCGGGCCGGTGGGACTGGCCCGCATGTTCCATGTCGGCGGGCAACTCGGACACGCCCTGGCCCATCCCGCCGATCCTCTCGGAACGCAACGGGAGCTGGACGATGGCGCCTATGCCCTGGATCACATCGAAGTGAAGCTCGCGCGCATCGCCGCTTCGATGCAGACCGAAGGCGGCCGGTTGCTGGCCCGGTCCCGCATGGACTGGATACGGCGGTTCCGCGACGATTTCGTGGCGGATTGGTCGGCCTGAAATGGCGTTCTCGTCGATCTACAAGTGCCCATGATATATAATAAGAACTATTCTCATAAACGCTGATGCCGGCCGAATCCAAGCCCGATGCACAGTGGGGGACTTGCCGTGTCGGCCAACAAATTCGCCTTACCGCAGCAGGACATCGAAGGCCTGTACGTCGACCATGGCGGTTGGCTGAGAGGTTGGCTACGCCGCAAGCTCGGCGATGCCAGCAGTGCCGCCGATCTGGCGCATGACACGTTCGTGCGCCTGCTTGCAAAAGATGCCTTGCCCGAAATACGCGAGCCGCGTGCGCTGCTGACCACCATCGCGCACGGGCTGGTCTTGAATCTGCGTCGCCGCCAACGCATCGAGCAGGCCTACCTGGAAGCGCTCGCGCTCCTGCCGGAACCCCAGACGCCTTCGCCGGAAACCCAGGCCATCCTGCTCGAAACCCTGCTCGAGATAGATCGCCTGCTCGACGCCCTGCCCCGGTTGGTGAGGCAAGCTTTTCTGCTATCCCAGATCGACGGCAAGCGCCAAAGCGAGATCGCGGTCGAACTCGGGGTGTCGGTTCCCACGGTCAAGCGCTACATCGCCAAGGCTTTGGCGCACTGCTGTTTCGCGTAACCCCGACTTACCTGGAACCCGGCCCATGCCTCCCATCGCCTCCGGCGTCCGTCTTCAGGCAGCGCAATGGCTGGTCGAACTGCAGGGCGACAGCGTGGCCTCTGACACGCTTCGGCGCTGGCGGGAATGGCGCGCGGCCGACCCCGAACACGAACGGGCATGGCAGCATATCGAAGGCTTTCAGGCCAGATTGCAGGGCGTGCCCGCGCCCTTGGCGCGAGCGGCCCTCACCGCGCCCGGCTCCCCCGCGCGGCGCAGGCTCATCAAGGCGCTGGCGCTGGCTGCCTTTGCGGGCGGCGCGGCCTCAATGCTGGACGAGCAGCGCGCCTGGCGGCGCTGGACGGCCGACAGCCGGAGCGGCACGGGCGAGCTTTTGAACCGCCTGCTGCCGGACGGCACCCAGGTCGCGCTCAATGCCGGCACCGCCATCGATATCCAATTTACGCAGGCAGAACGCGCACTGCGCCTCATCAGCGGCGAGCTGCTGGTCACCACCGCGCCGGATTCCGCGGCGAACGAACCTCGTCCCTTCATCGTGCGCACTGGCCAAGGCAGCATCCGCGCCCTGGGCACGCGCTTTTCCGTGCGCGACCTGGACGGACGCAGCAGTGCGGAAAGCCTGGTCGCCGTCTTCGAAGGCTCCGTGGAACTGACTCCAGCCAGCGGCGCGCCTGCCCTCCTGCGCGCTGGGCACCAAGGCAGGCTTGGACGCCATGCTGCTGCCGCAACGGGTGTCGCCAACGAAGACACGCTGGCCTGGACGCAAGGCATCATCGTCGCCCAGGACATGCCGCTGGCGGCATTCCTGGCCGAGCTTGCACGCTATCGCCCCGGCCGCCTGGCCTGGGACGACACGGTGGCCCATCTCAAGGTCACGGGCACCTATCCCACCGCCGACACCGACCGCGTCCTGGAAATGCTCGCCGATACCCTGCCCATCAGCCTGAGCTACCTGACCCGCTACTGGGTGACCGTGCGGTCCCGTGCGGCCCGGCCGGCCGAGAAAATTCGCAGCGGTTGATCCCTTTTCGTTTTTCGCGGGGCAAGAAGAGTAGGACCACACATTGCCTTCATTCTTGCTCCGGGGAACTGCACATGGGTTTGAACCGCCCGACACCAATGACTTCCACTCCAGCGGCCAGGCGCTTGCGTCTGCACGTCCTGGCCAGCATGGCCATGCGTGGCCTGCCAGGTTGCGCCGCCATCGTCCCGCTTGTCGTGAGCGCTCCCATGGCGCAAGCGCAGCCCGCGGAGGAACAACGGTACTACGACATCCCCGCAGGCCCGTTGACCGCCGCGCTCAACCGCTACGGCCGTGAATCCGGCCTGATGCTGTCCTTCTCGACCGAACAGACCAACGGCCTCGTGAGCAAGGGAATCCAGGGCCGCTACACGGCGCGGAATGGCTTGCAGGCATTGCTCGCGGGCACCGGTTTCGAGGCCGCCGCGCGGCCCAGCGGCGGCTATGTGCTGCGGCCAAGCGGCGCCCAGGTGCTTTCCGCCGTCGAGGTGTTCGGCGCGCACGAAACCGCCGCAGGCCCCTTCTATGGCTACGCGGCCACGCGCAGCGCCACCGGCACCAAGACCGACACGCCGCTGATGGAGACGCCGCAATCGATCACCGTGGTCGGCGCCGAGGAAATCGAAACGCTCAAGCCGCAGAACCTGCAAGACGCGCTGGGCTATGTCGCCGGGGTCAACCGCTCGGAAGGGCTGGATCGCACCTCGGACACGCTGCTCGTCCGCGGCTTCCAGCTCGACGGCAACGGCAACCAATACCGCGACGGCACCAAGTACACCGTCAATATCTTCAACGGCCAGCAGGAACCCTATGGCCTGGAACGCATCGAAGTGCTCAAGGGCGCGTCCTCGGTGCTTTACGGCGCTGCGGCGCCCGGCGGCATCATCAACACCATCAGCAAGCGGCCGACCGCCACGGCGCTGCGCGACCTGAACGTCGAAACCGGCAGCTTCGACCGCAAGCAGGTTTCTGGAGATTTTGGCGGTCCGCTGGACGAGGGCGGCGTCTGGTCATACCGACTGACCTTCCTGGGCCGCGATGCAGACACGTTCATCGACCACGTACCGGATCGCCGGGCCTTCGTTGCACCGGCGCTGACGTGGCGGCCCAGCGCCGCCACGTCCTTGACCCTGCTCGCCGACTACCAGAAGGACCGCACCGGCTACGTTTACGGCCTGCCCGAAAGCGGCACCATCCTGCCCAACCCCAACGGCAGGATTCCGCGCGAGCGTTTCACCGGCGAGCCGGGCTACGACAAGTTCGACCTGGAGCGCTACTCGGTCGGCTATCTGTTCGAACATGCCTTCAACGATCAGATGAAGCTGCGCAACAGCCTGCGCTACATGCATGCCAGCAACGAGTACCGCTCGGTCTGGATCAGCGGCCTGCAGGACGACGGCCGCACTACCGCCTATCGGGGCGCGGCGCCGCGTTGGGATCGCTCTTCAGGCGTCGTCTCGGACACATCGCTGCAATACCAGTTGCGCACGGGTCCGGTGGAACACACCTTTCTTGCCGGCATCGACTATTCCGTCGCCCATCACGAATCCGAGCGCTATCAGCGCGAGCTCGGCAACATCGACATCTTCAATCCTGTCTACGGCACTCCAATAGGCGAGGTCGAAACACAGAATCCCTATTCCTGGAAAAGCGATACCAATCGGCTGGGCCTGTACTTCCAGGACCAAATGAAAATCGCGGACCGGTGGGTGGTCCTGTTCGGCGGCCGCCAGGATTGGGTACGGTTCGACTCGAGCAACTTCTTCACGGGCGAAAAGACCGCCGACAACGAGAAGAGCAAGGCCTTCACCGGGCGGGCCGGACTGGTCTATCTCGCCCCCAATGGCCTCGCGCCCTTCCTGAGCTACAGCGAGTCCTTCGAACCCACCGAAGGCAACGATCGCACCGGCGGCCGCTTCAAGCCGACCACCGGCCAGCAATACGAAGCCGGCCTGCGCTACCAGCCACCTGGCTCCAGCACCCTGGTGTCGGCCGCCCTCTACCAGATCACCCGCAAGAACCAGCTTGTCGCCGATCCTTCCGATCCGACGATGACGTATTCGGTACAGGCGGGCGAAGTCCGCTCGCGTGGATTCGAGTTCGAAGTCCGCTCGGCCCTCACTCGCGACATCAACCTCATCGCCGCCTACGCCTATACCGACGCCCGGACCACGCGCTCCAGCCCCTTGCAGCCCGAGCTGGAAGGACAGCGCACCCCCGGCATCCCGTACAACCAGCTCTCGATCTGGGCTGACTACAGCTTCGGCCGTTTCGGACTGCCCGGTCTGAAGGCAGGCGCCGGCATGCGTTATGTGGGCAGCACGCGCAGCCAGACCAACGCCGAGGTGCCCGCCTTCACGCTGTTCGACGCCATGATCAGCTACAGCACAGGCCCCTGGCGCTTGGCGCTCAACGGCACCAACCTGGCGGATAAGACCTACATCGGCAATTGCACCTATGGGTGCTTCTATGGCGAACCGAGACGGGTGATCGGGTCAGTAAGCTATCGATGGTAAGCCTGCAGTGTCTCGCCGTGCGAAGCGACCAGCCGATGCATCCATCCCCCAGTCAGGAGCCGCGGCGCAGGGCGGCTAGCCCTGGTCGGCAAGAAGCTCAGGCATGGACGATTCAAGCGCGCCCAAACAGTGCGCAACAATCCAAGCCGCTCACAAAAAAGCCCTTTTCGCCTCATGGATGACTGATTAAACTTGAAGCCCGAAAGGTAAGTATCCAAGCGCTGCGCCTACACGATTCGACGACTCGAACGAGTGGCTGGCGCGCTCTCACTCCACCAGGGAGCTCCCATGTCGGCAGATGCAGGCGCCATACGTCAGTTCGTGCGCTTCGCGGCAGTCAAAGGCCTGAAGCTGGACAGTATTCTCGATCAAGATCTTCACCATCTGGTCAAACTTGCCGAAGAGCAAAACCGGATTCCTGAAAGCGTTTTTATCGACGTACTCGATCACTGTGCCCTTGCTGCAAACATCCCGACGCTGGGCATTGAATTCGCGCACTGGTCCGACCTGCATGGCTTCAGCCTGTTCTGCTTGCTGGGAGATCATTGCACCACCTTGCTGGAAGCCTCACGGCTGTCCAGGCGATATCGTCATATCGAAACTACATCCTACGATTCCCGAATCGAGCCGGCCGGGGACGAAACCATGATTCACTACACAATTCTCGCCCCAACGCGGCATGGCGGCGTTCAGTACACAGAATTCCTATTGGCCATTTCAGTTCGATTCTCACGGATGATACTGGGCGAAAAATGGAATCCAATCCGCGTCGAAATTCGGCACCCGGCGCCCACGGATACCAGAAGGCATACGGAGTTTTTCGGTTGCGCCGTCGCGTTCGCGTCGAAAATATCAGCCTGCGTCATCAGGCCGGCCGATCTCTTCATCCGCACGAGCCGGGGCAACCCGCGGGTGCTCGATTACCTCGTTCGCCAACTCGACGCGTTCGAACGTGAACCATCCGCGCCATCCTCGGCCGAAGTTGCGCGAATGATCGATCAGGAGCTCTCTTGCGGCCGTGCCACGCTGAAAAATGCGGCCGTGGCCGCAGGGGTTACGCCACGCACTCTGCAACGCCGCCTTGCCGCCGAAGGAACAGAGTTTTCCCTGCTGGTGGAGCAAGCCCGCCTCAAACTGGCCGAACAGTTCTTCAAGACTGAACGCAATCCTCATCTGACGCAACTTGCCATGCGGCTGGGCTATGCCGAAACCAGCGCTGCCAGCCGGTTCTTGCAACGGCAGTTCGGAACAGGATTGCGTGAGCTCGCGCGCGACAAATCAAACTTCCAGAACGCGGGATGAAACCCCGCTGATTCCGCGCCTGCATTTTTCGCCAGGCAGAAATAGACTCGCGATCACTCAGGCAAGGGCTTGACGCTCAAAGGTCGGGAGGTTCTTGTTCAGTTCGACCCACGGCTGAGCGCTCCTGCACCACACCTGCATTGTGGGAACGATGCCTGACCGGTCATCCAACGTTCCCGCCTTGACGTAGACGTGTTTGGGTCTGCCTGGAAGCTCGGAGAGTATGGGAGATCCACAAGCCCCGCAGAAGCCCCTAAGGACTACTCCCCCGCTATCCGCCTTGTCTTCAAATACCGACAGTTCGCCCGACATCCGGACATCGGCGCGAGCAAGGGCCAGATTGACTGAAAATGCCCCTCCTCCCTGCTTCTGGCAGTTGGTGCAGTGGCAAATGGCAACAACGGCCGGCTCCGCCATCAGCATGTATCGAATCTTGCCGCAGAGGCAACCTCCACCACGCCCGTCCCGACCTGATGTGTATGGATTCTTCATGATGGATGCGTATCCTTCGTGTAGCCCGGCTGTCATCGGTGATCAGCCAGGAAGCGGCAAATTGCCGCCATCGCCGTTCGCGTGGCGCGGGATTCGGGCGCCAGCGTCAGAAAGCCGTGGGGGGCGCCAACTGCAGTATGCAGTCGCACTTCGACTCCAGACTTCAGAAGTTTGACTGCGTACTCTTCCGCCTCGGGCGTAAAAAGATCCATGCTTGCGGTGACGATTAATGCGGGAGGCAGCCCATGAAGCTCGCCTAGCGCCGGCGCAAAGCGCGGCTCATGACGCCTTGCAGCGGGAAGGGTGTAATCGTAGAAGGCGGCTATGTTCTTGCGGGTCGCCGCTATGGACTGCGGAACGTCTTGCTTCCCAGCGTAGGGAACGTCCCCCGCGACAGGAGGATAGATGAGTACCTGGCCCGCAATCCTGGGCCCGCCGATGTCCCTCGCCAATTGCGCCATGACCGCCGAGAAGTTGCCTCCCGCACTGTCTCCGGCAACGAATAGCGGCCCCAATGGTTCGACCGCCTGCAAAAAGGCCCATGCGTCGTCCACTCCTGCCGGGTACGGATACTCTGGCGCGAGTCGATACTCAACCGACAGTACCCGCATGCCACTTGCACTTGCCAGCGTACGGGCGAAGCGATCGTAGTCATCGACGCCCCCCACTACCCAACCGCCACCGTGATAGAAGACTATCGTGGCGCCCGCCGATTCCGGGAGATATTCGCGAGCTCGGACGCCTCCGGCCTGGACATCCCTCACGATCGCCACGTCGGGGCCGATTCCCGAAGTGACCGCCGAGTAGTGGGCGCGTGCGGCGGCAGGGCCGTTTTCCGCCAGAGTCTGCCGCCCGGGCCGCTGCAACAGCGCCATCAAAGGCACGAATTCTTCGTCGAGAACAGGAACTTTTGCATCCATTTTTTTTCCATTATCCGTCGGACCTTGGGTCAACCCTGGATAGATACGCGTGGCATCACGGGATGAGTATCGTCTTCAGTGTTCCATTCGCGCGCTCATCCGCGTCACGATATGCTTGAACCCCTTCCGTCAAGGGCCGACGGGCGGTAATGACCTTCTCGGGACGGAGGCGTCCCTGCTGTATCTGCGGAATCAACTTCGGATAGAACTTTGGAATAGGGCAAGGTCCTCCGGAAAGCGTTAGACCTTGCTGCATCAAGCGGCGAAAGGGCAACGCAAAAGTCTGTATCCCTATTACGCCGATCACGCCTATGGTCCGTTCCCGCCCCGCCAGGCGGAACGCCTGGCGCAATGCCGCCTCGGATCCGGCGGCTTCCAGAACGGAGTCGAGCATGAATCCCCTGGTCGTCTCGCGTATGGACTCCTCGGCTTCGTCCGGGCTGAACGCAATCGCGCCGAATGTTTCCGCCATGGCTCGCCGTTCTGGAACAGGGTCAATGACAAACACACGCGAAGCGCCCAGCACAAAACTGATTTCTATCGCGATCAGGCCTATGGGCCCGGCCCCCAGAATGCCCACCGCCGCCCCTGGCTGAACCTTGGCCAGCTCGCATCCAAACCATGCCGTGCTCGCCGCATCCGTCATCAGGACTGCTTGCTCGGTCGTCACGCCATCGGGAATTAGATGGGCATTGAAGTCACCATTGGGCACTCGCAGCGCCTGGGCCTGAGACCCTTGCAGGGCACTGGAAATTCCATAGCAATTTGCGTACATGGCGAAATCCGGCCGCGCCGTCCGGACGCACCGCGTGACGAATCCGGCAAGGCAGGGACCGCATGCGCCGCAGCAGATTGCGCCGGGCATCATGACCCGGTCGCCGACCTTCCGGTTCTGGACGCCTTTTCCAACTTCGACGATTTCGCCGACGGCCTCATGGCCCACGCAATATCCGACATCCTCGGTGAAGGTGTGTCCGCGGAAGATGTGCAGGTCGCTGCCGCAGATGCTGCAAGCCTTGACTTCGACAATGACGTCTCGCTCATCGGCAATACTTGGATCGGGAACATCTTCCAGTTCAATGGCCTTAGGGCCTCGATACACCAGCGCTTTCATGGTTTCTCCATGGTCGGTTCACGAATGGGTTTCTAATGGCGTCCGCCTGGCTGGCGAGGGATAGGTCAGCCAGGCGCTGGGCGCTAACTGAGCATCAGCCCCTCCAGCTTTCCTTCCGACCTCCATTTCGTGATCACAGCAGTGAATGCGATGGATCCGTGACCGTACTGCTGCGCGGCGCTGCCTTTTGAGACGTCCCCTTCCCCGTTGTAGTAACCCGGGGTACACCCGTCCAGGAATGCCAGTTTCTTCTGTACGCTCTCGCGTATCGTCTCGCACCAGTCCGCTTCGGCCTGCGCTGTTGGCTCAATGCGACTCAACCCTTTCTTTTTTACGGCGGCAATCACCGCGACGATATGCTCCGCATGCTCAGCAAGCATGTCCGTCACGTTCGGCTTGAAACCCACATGCCCTTGGGCCAACATGAACAAGTTGGGAAATCCGTGCACAAAAAAGCCATGCAGGCTCCGCATGCCATTTGCAAAATGCTCGCTCAGCTTGCGTCCGTTCTTACCTATCACTTCAAGTGCCGCACGCTTGTGAAAGCCTGTGCCGACCTCGAAACCCGTCGCGAATACGATGCAATCGACCTTATGTTCGACATCATCGAAGACGATGCCTGATTCGGTTATGCGCTCCAGGCCCCGCCCCCGCGTGTCAAGCAGCGTGACATTTGGACGGTTGAACGCCGGCAGATACTCATCGTTGAAAGTTGGACGCTTGCAAAGCATGCGGTACCAAGGCTTCAAGGCCTCCGCGACGTTTTTGTCGCGTATCAGTTGGTCGACTCTTCCGCGGATCTTCTCGCCCTTGCTGAAGTCCGCCAGCTCGGACAGCCGCGCCATTTCCTCGGGAGTAAGGACGATGCCGTCACGGGGGATCCAGGACAAATGCATCTCGCGGAACAAATCGGTCCATCCGTCTTGCACCAGATCCTGTTCCGCCCACTGTCCGGAAACAAGAACATTGAAGTTGTCCATTCTTTCCCGCTGCCAGCCGGGAGCCAGCGACCTCGCCCACGCATAATTGGTAGGGCCGTTTCCTCGGACATCAACGGTGGAGGGAGTACGTTGCACCACGTATAGGTGGCCGGCATCGCGTGCCAGATACGGTACGCATTGAATCGCCGTGGCCCCCGTGCCGACTACAGCAACCCGCTTGCCGACCAAGCCCGTCAATCCGCCACGAGCGTTGCCGCCGGTGTATCCATAATCCCAGCGACTTGTATGGAAGGACTTTCCGCCGAAATTCTCGATTCCGGGGATTCCCGGTAGTTTCGGCCGGCTGAGGGGGCCGCTCGCCCCGAAAACATAACGCGCCAGAATCCGGTCTCCACGATCCGTGGTTCCCTGCCACTGGCCGCTGCCCTCCAACCATCGCAGTTCAAGTATCTGCGTCTGGAACAGGGCCTTTTCGTACAGGTCGAAATGGCCGCCGATGCGCTTCGCATGCGTAAACAACTCTTCCGCATGGGCGTATCTCTCGGTTGGGATGTACCCAGTCTCCTCGAGCAATGGCATGTATATGTAGGACTCGACGTCGCATTGAGCGCCCGGATACCGGTTCCAGTACCAGGTTCCGCCGAAATCTCCGGCTTTTTCGACAATCAGCACGTCGTGGATACCGCGCTTATGGAGATTGGCTGCGACCAGCAACCCGCCGAAGCCGCCGCCGATGATGAGAACCTCGACACTGCGCTGGACGCATTCACGCACCAACCGCCCGTCGATGTGTGGATCTTCCTCGTACCGGGAGAACCTTCCGTTGATCTCGTTGTACTGATAGTTTCCCTGCGGGTTGAGACGCTTCTCGCGTTCTTCCGCATACTTTTTCCGCAGCCATTCAGGGTTCAGACCAGCACCGGCTCCCCGATACGCATCATTGAGTTTCCCTGCCGCTTGATCCATGTTTCTCCTCTCTGTCTCTGCAGACCTGCGCCCAATGCGGTGCCGCGCCCATGAGACTTTGTTGTGGTTACTGCGTGGATGATAGGCAGCGCGAGACGATTGGGTCTTGCCCGATGACGACATGTATCGCGGCGCATTGCGACAGCGCGTATGCGCTCCCGTCTGATACAGATAGCGACCAGCGCCAAGACTGGCGACGGCGCTCGCGATTTGAGCCATCTGCAGCGAGTATGGAAAGCGGCGGACGCCACGCTGGCGCACCACCCAGAAACTGATGCCGCGATCGTCATGGCCGCCTGCTACCTGCACGACCTGGTCAATCAGCCCAATAGCCATCCCCACCGGCCGCGCGCCTCAACGATGGCGGCGGGACAGGCCGTGCACGCGCTTCGCACCGTCGATTACCCAGAATCCAAACTCCCTGGCGTATTCCACGCCATCGAGGCGCACAGCTACTCGGCCAACATCCCACCTCGGTACATCAAGGCGAGGATCGCGCAGGACGCCGACCGCCTCGACGCCCTTGGGCCGGTGGGACTGGCGCGCATGTTCCAGGTCGGCGGACAGCTCGGCCGCGCACTGGTCCATCCCTCCGATCCCATGGGACGGCACCGGGAGCTGGACGACGGCGCATAGGCGCTGGATCACATCGAACTGAAAGTGGTACGCATTGCCCGCACCAGGCGGACCGAAGGAGGCCGCCGCCTGGCCGCATCCAGGCTGGCCTGGATACGCCGGTTCCGCGACGAGTTCGTGGCGGACAGGTCGACCTGAGCCGGAACGTCACAGGGCTACGGCAGGCAACGTGGGCGGCCAGTAGCTCCTTGCGGCATCGGACTGCGCCGTCAAAGCACGAAGTAATCCGCCGACGCGCGCACGGTCATGTCGCTGACCGAAACGCCCCAGGGTTGATCGATGGCCAGCAGTACCGCATCGGCGATGGATTCGGGCCCCAGCGGCATGTGGGATATGCGCTCGGGATCACTCAGATCGGATGGCAAGGGGCCTTCCGCCATGCCCTTTGCCAAGGCCATGAATGGCTCAATGTTGTGCCCAACTATGCCGACGATGGCCGCCCGGTTGACGACGGACCCGCCAAGCCCCGTGCTTGGCACGCCTGTGGGCTTGATGGTAGTCACCTTGATCTTCCCGCGCGCCTCTTTTCTCACGGCTTCCGACATGAAATTGACTGCCGCCTTGGTGGCGCCATAAATTGCCGCGCCCGCTACAGGGAAATTCCCGTATATAGACGAAATGTTGACGAAGTGGCCGCGCCCCTGGGAAATCATCGCATCGTGGGCGGCAACCATGCCGTTGAACACGCCCTTTATGTTGATATCGATACAACGCATCCACGCATCGTAGGCAAGGGCGTGGTCGGCAATGAAGGCAAGAGGCATGATGCCTGCATTATTGAGCATCACGTCGATCGAGCCGTATTCCCGCACACTGGCATCGACCAGGCGCTTCAGCTCATCCAGATTGCGGACATCCGCGACGAGCGCCTGCGCCCGGCCGCCGGCCGCGACTATCCCCGCGACAGTTTCTTCCGCCCCCTCCGCGTTGATGTCCCCGCAAGTCACCAGCGCTCCACGCGCAGCGGCCTTCTGCGCAACAAGACGCCCGAAGCCGCCGCCAGCGCCGGTAATGACTATGGTCTTGCCTGAGATGTAATCGCTCATCGTTCTATTCCTGGACTACCGCTATGTATGGAAGCCGCGCCACGCAGCATGTCCTGGATGTGGCGCGACTTGCCGTGATTTGCGCCAACCGGCGCACTGAGAAGCCACATGCCGCCCTGCGTTCAGTGCGGCCGCTTCGATGACACCGTCCGCAGCGCCGTGTACTCCAGCAAGCCGTCGGCGCCGTTCTCTATGCCTATGCCAGACTGCTTGTGCCCGGCCATGGGCTTGCCAGGCTTGAGGGTGTGGATCTGATTGATCCACACGGTACCGGTGTTCAATCGAAGCGCGACTCTCGTGGCCGCAGCATGGTCAGCGCCCCACACCGATCCGCCCAAGCCGTATTCGCTATCGTTGGCCCGCGCAATGACCTCTTCCTCGTCGCGGAACTTGAGCAGCGGCAATATCGGGCCGAAGGGCTCCTCGCGCACCACGCGTGCGGTATCGGGAGGGTTGTCCACCAACGTGATCGGAAAGAAATAGCCCTTGCCTTTGGGAACGTCGCCACCCGCCAGAAAGCGTCCACCCTGGTTGCGCGTGTCCTCAAGCAGATTCTTCAGCCGCTCGAATTGGCGTCGATTCTGCACCGGACCGAGCTGTACCCCCTCTTCATTGCCAGGCCCGACCTTGGTTTCACGCGCCAGCCTGGCCAGCGCCTGGGACATCTGGTCGTAAACATCCTCGTGGATGTACAAGCGTTTAATGGCAAGGCAGTATTGGGCGCTGTTGGTGAAGGCTCCCCAAAAGATGATGGGCGCAATCGCGTCGATATCGGCATCCGGCATGACGATGGCCGCGTCGTTTCCGCCTAGTTCCAGCATCAACCGCTTCAGATTGCCGGCGGCGGACGCCATCACGGCACGGCCGGTCTGGGTGGACCCGGTAAAACTGATTTTGTCTATGCCCGAATGCTCGGACATCAGCGGACCCAACGCGTCGGACCCGCTTATGACGTTGAGCACCCCCGGCGGCAGCACGCCGCGCAGCAATTCGCCCAGCTTCAATGTGGTCAACGGCGTGTATGGCGAGGGCTTCAGCACCATGGTGTTGCCCGTGACGAGCGCTGGCGCCACCTTCCAGATTGCCAGCACCAGCGGGAAGTTCCAAGGCACAATGCCGCCAACCACCCCGAGGGGCACACGCAGCACCCTGACCCATTCCTCGGGCGACTCGCTGCTCACGTCCACGGGGAGATCCAGCTTGGCGGTCTCCGCGCACCAGTATGCGGCTGTCATCACCTCCCGGCGCGCCGCGGCAAGTGGCTTTCCCTGCTCCTGCGTCAGCAGCTGCGCCAATGCTTCTTGATTGGACAGGATGATCTCGCCCACACGGGCGACCAGCGTTCTTCGCGCGTCCAATGGCAGCGCGGCCCAGGCCGGCGCTGCTCGTCGCGCACTGGCCACGGCCTCATCCAGTTGCTCCGGCGCCGCATCCGGCGCGCGGGCCACGACGTTCTCGGTGGCCGGATTCAGCACGTCGATGTGCCTGGACCCAAAAACGGCCTTTCCATCTATGGTCATACTGAATTCGATGGGATTGCCCATGGTGATTCGGACCTCAAAGTTGCGGACCTGGCGAACTTCCAGCGGCCGCGCGTTGGCTGACGGACCTCGTTGCCGAGGGCCATGACGAACAATCAGAGATCAAGCACAAGCAGCGGCGATTTCGCACGCGAGCAGCACGGGGTGAACTGGTTGCCGCTGGCATGCTCTTCGTCGGTAAGGAATACGTCGCGATGATCGGCCTCCCCTTCCACCAGACGCATGACGCAGGAGCCGCATGAACCCTCGCCGCAGGAGGTATAGATGTCCACGCCCGCAGCCAGCAGCACGTCAGCCACGGATTGGTCCGCGGGAATATGAAAGAGCTGTCCGGAACTGGCGATCCTTACCTCGAAGGCGCCGTCCTGCGAGGTATCCACGGGCTTGGCGCTGAAGTGCTCATACCGCACTCGATGTTTCGGGACGCCTGCCCGGTCCGCCGCCTGGCAGACCCATTCGATGAAGCCGCCGGGGCCGCAGACGTAGATTTCTTCTTCAGCTCCGATTTGAGAAAACAGTTCATCCGGATGCAGTCTTTGATCATCAGGCTTATCGTCATAATGGAAGACGACGTTTTCACTGAACGGAGACTGGGCGATGCGGTCAAGAAAAGCCGCCCTGGCCTGATCGCGGGCGCAGTAGTGCAACGAAAACGCCGTCCCTGCCGCGTGCAGCGTTTCGGCCATGCACAGCACGGGCGTAACGCCGATTCCTCCCGCGATCAACATGCTCGGAGCCTGCGGCTTCAGCGGAAAGTGGTTGCGCGGTGAGCTGACCTCGACGACGGATCCGGGTTGCAGCCGTTCGTGGATCGCCACCGAACCGCCGCGAGATTGGGGATCCCGCAGAATGCCGATGACGTAGCGATGGCGCTCCGACGACGGGTTGCACAGCGAATACTGCCGCACGATGCCGGGAGCGACGTGTATGTCGATATGAGCTCCCGCCTCGAAGGGCGGCAAGACGCCGCCGTCCAATGCCTCCAGCTCCAGAGTGATGATGTCGTCGGTTTCCTGGCGCCGGTGCGCGACGCGCACGGTGCTCGTTACTTGAGATTGCATTGCGAATGCTCTACTGAAGGTGATGAAGAACGGCTAGTTCATGAAGCATCGAACAGGCAGATGTTTGGGACCGCCAACGAAGCGCGAGGCGCTCATGGTCATGTCATCTGCGAGTTCCACCCGCTGCAGCCGTGGAATCATCTCTTCGAACAGAATGCGCATCTCCATTTTTGCCAGGTGTTGCCCCAGACAGATATGCGCCCCCAAGCCGAATGACAGATGACGATTCGGTTTGCGATCGATGTTGAATTCAAAGGGATTCTCGAAGACCTCTTCGTCCCGATTCGCTGAGCCGTAGCACAGCATCAGCCAGTCGCCCTTGCGAATCTGGCGGCCGCGGATTTCAGTGTCCGCGGCGGCTGTGCGCATGAAATGCCGCACAGGGGACGCCAATCGCACCGCTTCGTCGATAAACTGCGGGATCAGGCTGGGATTCTCTTGCAGCCGCGGCAACAGCTCGGGATACTGGCTGAGCGCCCACATGGCGACGGCTGTCGACGACGAGGTCGTGTCATGCCCTGCCGTGGCGATGATCACGTAATAGCCCAATCGGCTGTCCTCGCTGATGGGTACGCCGTCGATGACCGCGTTCGCGAGCAGCGTCGCCACGTCATTGCGCGGATTCGCGCGCCGATCGGCGGTGACCTTCTCGAAGTAGGCGCGGAAATCGGCCACGATCGCCAGCACATTCAGCGTCAGCGCATCATCGTTCGTGGCCGTTTCCTTCCCCTTGCGTTTGAGTTCGGGGTCTTCGCTGCCGAACAATTCCTGCGTCAGCAGCAGCATCCTGGCCTCGTCCTCGGCCGGAACGCCCAGAATGTCCATGATGACGTGGAGCGGATAATGCAGCGCGATCTGCGTGGCAAAGTCGATGACTTCCCCCTCAGCTGCCTCAAGCTTGTCTACCGTGCGGCAAGCCAGGTCCCGGATCCGCTCATCCAGTTTGAGTATGCTGTTCGGCATGAACCATGCCTGCGTCAACGTCCGCAGCCCCTTGTGTTCCTCCCCGTCCACATGGACCAGCGTCTTGATGCCGCCGTTGTAGCTGCCGGTCAAGGCCTGGAGTTTGTCTATGGTGACCTTGGGCGAGCAGACAGTCGCATAGTCGCCGTTGCGAAAAAGCTGGCTGTCGCGCGAGATGGCGGCCACGTCTGCGTGCTTGGTCACCACCCAGAAGGGGTCAAAGCCTTCGGCGATGGCGCGCCCCAACGGGTTGTTGGCGCGCGCCCATGCGTAGGTGGAATGCAGCTCGTCAAGGTTGGTATAGAGCTGTGCATTCACCAGGGCTTTCGCGACGTCGCCGGGAAGATCGAAATCAGTGTGGTTCATGGTATCGGGCGAGAAGGTTGGAGCGGTGCGAGGCGCTGATCCTTGCCTGGACGGCTGAGCATCATGCGGGCATAATTCACTTTAAATCAGAACTCAAATTCTGATTCTATTATTAAGATGTGCCCGCACCTGTTCAATGCGGAGTTTCCCTAGGCCGACACCAACGTGGCGCCCCGCGCCAGGTCTCCGGCACAGACCTGCGGCAGCCAGGACCAGATCGTTAATAGAGACAACCGCTACTACCGCGGAATGTTGCACACCGCTTCATGTCTGGCTTGTGGTTGCCATGGTCAGCTACGGCATAATGTTCCACATTGCTTCAAACCAGGATAGTTGTTGCCATGGCTGCCCCTCCATTGCCAGAAGAAAAAACCAAGACGACACAGGCCCCTAGTGCGCGGAAGGTGGTTGGCGCGGCCGCAAGATCATTGCCCGCGCCCCGCCCTCCCCGGCAGTTGCGCAGCGAAGAGTCCTTGGCCAAGATGATCCAGGCTGGGCGGGAGCTGATAGAGCGGCACGCGAACCTGGACCTGGTGCTGATCGGCGACGTCATACGCCTCGCGGGTACATCCATCGGCGCGTTTTACGGCCGATTCCAGGACAAGGAGTCCTTTCTGGCGGCCGTCCTGGATGCCGCCGTGACGGAGGCGCAAGCCCAAGCCGACAACCTGGTCTGGCAAGACGCCGTCTGGACCGAAGGCACCGCGTCGGATATCGCCGCCGCCATTGTCGTTTTTTACGTCGACGCCTGCCGCCAGAACCAGGGGATGTACAAGGCAGTACTGCGGGATTTTGCGGTAGGTGCACCGGACTCGCATCCATTGCGCGTCTTGAATAGCCACATCCACGCCGTGTTCGTGCCCGCCCTGGCGCGCAAAATGAAAGCCAAGGCAGGCGAAGACGTCGAATCGGAAATCCGCAACGCCATGCAGATGCTGATAGGGACTATCTCGCTGATGATGTTGGCGAACCCGGGCCCGCTGCGCCTCGAAGACGATGCAATCAAACCGAAGCTGACTGAAATGATGCGGCGGCTGTTGCGGCTGGTCTGAGGCCGACGGCTTTCGACCGCCGAAATCCGCGCGCACAAGCAAAAGGCCGTCAGCGATATATCGCTGACGGCCTTTCTTCATTGGTCGGGGCGGTGGGATTCGAACTCACGACCCTCTGCTCCCAAAGCAGATGCGCTACCAGGCTGCGCTACGCCCCGAAGGGTGGCAACTATACCAGATACCGGGCGGGCGGACTATTCCCGCTCCCGCCGCGCGCCATGACACCCACCCGCCGGGCGATTCCTGATTGACACCCATATATTTGAATCCTAAATTAAATGCGGCTTCCGACGCGGCGGTGGATAGCCGCCAGAGATTGGCCGCCAGGCCAGTCCGCCCTGTGTTTTCGCGCCGGAATGCCTGCTGGAATCAGCGGGCACACAGGCACAACCCAAAACGCATGCATCGGGAAACACATGGCAAACGCCTCCGTCCCATCCGCCTGGGCCACGCCCGCGCGGACCACCCATACCGTGCTATTCGTCTGCTGGCTGGCCATTCTGTTCGAGGGCTACGACGTTGGCGTGATGGGAGCCGTGCTGCCGGCGCTGGCCGAGGACAAAAGCTGGGGCCTGACCTCTTTGCAATTGGGCGTGCTGGGCAGCTACGTGCTGGCAGCAGTGTTCGTGGTGCTGATTCCCGGCCGCCATGCGGGCACGCTCCCGGAACAAGCCGGGGCGGGAACCAAGCAGGCCCTGCAGCAGCAGTAAAAGAAAAAACGGCGCGCTCCGAAAAGCGCGCCGTCATTTTCGTAGAGCCAAAGCCCGGCAATCAGCCGAAGCGGCCCGTAATGTAGTCTTCCGTTTCCTTGCGGGAAGGCTTCACGAAGATCTGGTCGGTCTGGCCGAATTCCATCAGCTCGCCCAGGTACATGTAGGCGGTGTAGTCCGAACAGCGCGCGGCCTGCTGCATGTTGTGCGTCACGATGACGACGGTGTAGTCGTTCTTCAGTTCAGCGATCAGCTCTTCGATCTTGGCGGTCGAAATCGGGTCCAGCGCCGAACACGGCTCGTCCAGCAGCAGCACTTCGGGCTTGATGGCCACGCCGCGCGCGAT
Source organism: Achromobacter sp. (assembly GCF_049647645.1). Taxonomy (GTDB): domain Bacteria; phylum Pseudomonadota; class Gammaproteobacteria; order Burkholderiales; family Burkholderiaceae_B; genus Achromobacter. The sequence goes on along the minus strand of NZ_JBARYB010000046.1, from coordinate 37,723 downwards.
GCACAGGCGCTGTTGCTGGCCGCCCGACAGGCTGTTGCCGCTCTGGTGCAGCTTGTCCTTTACTTCGTTCCACAGCGCGGCCTTGCTCAACGCCCATTCCACGCGCTCGTCCATTTCACCCTTGGACAGGCGCTCGAACAGGCGCACGCCGAAGGCGATGTTGTCGTAGATGCTCATGGGGAACGGCGTGGGCTTCTGGAACACCATGCCGACCTTGGCGCGGATCAGCGAGATGTCGGTCTTGGCCGTCAGCAGGTTTTCGCCGTCCAGGATGATCTCGCCCTCGGCGCGCTGGCCGGGATAGAGTTCGAACATGCGGTTGAAGGTGCGCAGCAGCGTGGACTTGCCGCAGCCCGACGGGCCGATGAAGGCGGTGACCTTCTTCTCCTGGATCGACATGTTCACATTGCGGATCGCATGGAACTTGCCGTAGTAGAAGTTCAGGTTCTTGACCTCGATCTTGTTCTTGACGGCGGTAGCGGTGTTTTCCATTTGGTTTCCCTTGGCTCCGGCGCGCCCAGCGCGCCGGCAAAGCGATCTTTACTTGCGGAACATGTTGCGGGCAATGATGTTGATGCCCAGCACCAGCAGCGTAATCAGCGTGGCGCCGGCCCATGCCAGGTTGTTCCAGTCCTTGAAGGGACTGGCGGCGTATTGGTAGATCACGACCGGCAGGTTGGCCATCGGACCGTTCATGTTCAAGGACATGAACTGGTTCGACAGCGCGGTGAACAGCAGCGGCGCGGTTTCGCCGGAGATCCGGGCGATGGCCAGCAGCACACCGGTGATGATGCCGGTCTTGGCGGCGCGATAGCACACCAGGGTGATCATGCGCCACTTGGGGCAGCCCAGCGCGGCCGCGGCCTCGCGCAGGCTGTTGGGCACCAGCAGCAGCATGTTGTCGGTGGTGCGCACCACCACCGGGATCACCAGGATGGACAGCGCGATGGCGCCGGCCCAGCCCGAGTAGTGCCCGACCTGGGCCACGTACACGGCGTAGATGAACAGGCCGATGATGATGGACGGGGCCGACAGCAGCACGTCGTTCAGGAAGCGCGTGGCGGGCGCCAGCCAGCCGCGCTGGCCGTATTCGGCCAGGTAGGTGCCAGCCAGGATGCCCACGGGCGTGCCGATCAGCGTGCCCACGCCGGCCATCATCACGCTGCCGAAGATGGCGTTGATCAGGCCGCCCGTCTGTCCTGGCGGCGGCGTGATCTCGGTGAAGAGCGTGTACGACAGCGCGGGAGCGCCTTTCATCAACAGCGTCAGAATGATCCAGAACAGCCAGAACAGCCCGAACATCAGCGTCCCCAGCGACACGGTCAGCATGATGCGGTTGACCACGCGGCGCCGGCGGTAGGTGCCGTTCTGCATATTGAGTACGGATACAGCCATGATCTTTTCCTTGTGCTCGCGGCGCGTCAGGTTTTCTTGCCTTCGCCGGCGGACAGGCGAACCAGCAGCATCTTGGCCAGGGCCAGCACGATGGTCGTGATCAGGAACAGGATCAGGCCCAGTTCCAGCAGCGCCGATTTCTGTATGCCGCCCGCTTCATTGAATTCGTTGGCCAGGGCCGAGGCGATCGAGTTGCCCGGCGAGAACAGCGAGCCGGACCACTTGAAGGCGTTGCCGATGACGAAGGTCACGGCCATGGTCTCGCCGAGGGCGCGGCCCAGGCCCAGCATGATGCCGCCGATGACGCCCGACTTGGTATAGGGCAGCACCACGCGCCACATCACTTCCCAGGTCGTGCTGCCCAGGCCGTAGGCGGATTCCTTCAACATCGCCGGCACCAGCTCGAACACGTCGCGCATGACGGCGGCGATGAACGGGATGATCATGATCGAGAGGATCAGGCCGGCCGTAAAGATGCCGATGCCGAAGGGCGGTCCCGCGAAAATGCCGCCGATCACGGGCAGGCTGCCCAGGGTGGCGATCATGAACGGCTGCACATACTGCTGGAATACGGGGACGAAGACGAACAAGCCCCACATGCCGTAGATGATGGACGGAATGGCGGCCAGCATTTCGACCGCGGTGCCCAGCGGGCGGCGCAGCCAGGTGGGCGACAGTTCGGTCAGGAAGATGGCGATGCCGAAGGACACGGGCACGGCGATGATCAGGGCGATGGCCGAGGTCAGCAAGGTGCCGATGATGGGCACCACGGCGCCGTAGTTCGAATTGACCGGATCCCAGTCGTTGAGCCAGAGGAACGACAGGCCGTACTTGGCCAGCGATTCGCGGCTGCCGTAGATCAGGGAAACAAGAATCGCCGCCAGCAGGATGAACACCAGGAAGGCGAACAGGCGGGTCAGATTCTTGAATAGCGCATCCATCAGCGCGTTTTTATTTTGCTTCATAGGCGAAGGCGTGCCGGTAGTCACGGAGTCCGCCACGCTGGGCGGAAGCGGCACACTATTATCCATTACCGCGCTCATGGATGGACTTTCCTTAGGAAACCTTGGGGGGAGAACTTCGAAGGTCTTGCTGCGGACCGCCCCTGCCGTTGCGCTATTGCAGAACGCCGGGGACGGCCGCTGACGGGTTGCGCGGCGCGGGCTGGCATCGCTGCCGGCCTGCGCCGCGCTCCATCCATTACTTCCAGACAGCCTTGCCGTCGGCGGCCTTGACTTCGCCCCAGGCGGCGCGGATTTCCTTGGTCACGGCTTCCGGCAGCGGCACGTAGTCCATGGTTTCAGCCGACTTGGCGCCGTTCTTGAAGGCCCAGTCGAAGAATTCCAGCACGGCCTTGCCCTGCGCCGGCTTGTCTTGCGACTTGTGGATCAGGATGAAGGTGGCGGCGGTGACGGGCCAGGAATCGGCGCCCGGCTCGTCGGTCAGGACCACGCCCATGCCCGGCGCGCTCTTCCAGTCGGCGTTGGCGGCCGCGGCGGCGAAAGCCTTCTGTTCCGGCTGGACGAACTTGCCGTCCTTGTTCTGCAATTGCGTCCAGGCCAGCTTGTTCTGCTTGGCGTAGGCATATTCGACATAGCCGATCGAGTTCTTCAGCTGGCCGACGTAGGCGGCAACGCCTTCGTTGCCCTTGCCGCCCTGGCCCACGGGCCACTTGACGGCCTTGCCTTCGCCCACGGTCGACTTCCAGTCCGGCGACACCTTGGACAGGTAGTTGGTCCAGCCGAAGGTGGTGCCCGAGCCGTCCGAACGGTGCACGACGATGATGTCGGCCGACGGCAGCTTGAGGTCGGGGTTCAGCGCCTTGATGGCGGCGTCATCCCACTTCTTGACCTTGCCCAGGAAGATGTCGGCCAGGACCGGGCCCGACAGCTTCAGCTTGCCGGGTTCGATGCCGTCGACGTTCACCACGGCAACCGTGCCGCCGATGACGGCCGGGAACTGCAGCAGGCCGTTCTTTTCCAGGTCGGCTGCCTTCATGGGATCGTCCGAGGCGCCGAAATCGACGGTCTTGGCGATGATCTGCTGCTGACCGCCGCCCGAACCGATGGACTGGTAGTTGACGGCGCTGTTGGTGGCAGCCTTGTAGTCGGACGCCCACTTGGCGTAGATCGGGTACGGGAACGATGCGCCGGCGCCGGTCACGTCGGCGGCCTGGACGGCAAACACGGCGGCGCTCAGCGCGACGCCCAGGGAAACTTGTTTGAAGACACGTTTGAACATCAGGGTTCCTTCTGTGCTCGTTGGAGGAGTCTGGCAGGCTTTGGAAACTGCCTGTCTTTCAGCGACCCTCGAATATTAGAAGCCCAAGATGACAGGATAGTGACAGTCATATTGTCCCCCCCGAGGCGCTGCGCCCCCCCCCCCAAAGGGGGCGCCGGTGGCGGACCGGCGGAGCCGGATCCGCGCGGCCCGGCTTGGGAGGACTTGCCTCGAAAGCCCTTCTGCAAATTAGGGACGGAAAATGCGAGTGCCTCGCCGGCCCCTCGATCGGGCCAGCACGGACAGATTTTTTTGGGGAAGGTCTTGCTTCGGAACACCGCCCCGGGACCGGGGCGGTGCAGCGGGACGTTACACGCCCAGCTTCTGCATCAGGTACTGGTGCAGGTTAAAAGGCTCGCGGCGGCTCTTGACGCGGGCGTAGTCGCCGTCGGCCTGCTGCTGCCAGGCCAGCTGGTTGTCGCGCAGGGCGTAGGTGAAGGCCTCGTCGATGACGCGCTTCTTCAGGGTCTTGTCGTAGATGGGGAAGGCGATTTCGACCCGGCGGAAGAAGTTGCGGTCCATCCAGTCGGCGGACGACAGATACACGGTCTCTTCGCCGTCGGCATAGAAGTAAAAGACCCGCGAATGCTCCAGGAAGCGGCCGACGATGGAGCGCACCCGGATGTTCTCGGACAGCCCTGGCACGCCGGCGCGCAGCGCGCAGACGCCCCGCACGATCAGGTCGATTTTCACGCCGGCCTGGCCGGCCTTGTAGAGTTCCTCGATAACCTGCTCTTCCAGCAGCGAGTTCATCTTGGCCATGATGCGCGATCGCTTGCCGGCCTTGGCGGCACGGGCCTCGGCGCGGATCAGCGCCACCATGCCGTCATGCATGGTGAAGGGCGACTGCATCAGCGCCTTGAGCGAACGGCGCGCGCCCAGCCCGGTCAGTTGCGCGAACACCTTGTCCATGTCCTCGCACAGCTTCGGATCGGCGGTGAGCAGGCCGAAGTCGGTGTACAGCCGCGCCGTGCGCGGGTGGTAGTTGCCGGTGCCCAGGTGGGCATAGCGGCGCAGGCGTCCTTTCTCGCGGCGCAGCACCACGGCCATCTTGGCGTGCGTCTTGTGCGCCACCACGCCGTACACCACGTGCGCCCCCACCTCTTCCAGCTTGGAGGCCCAGTTGATGTTGGTCTGCTCGTCGAAGCGGGCCATCAGCTCCACCACTACCGTCACTTCCTTGCCGGCGCGCGCGGCCGCCAGCAGGATCTTCATCAGCTCGGAATCCTCGCCGGTGCGGTAGATGGTCTGCTTGATCGCCATGACGTCCGGATCCAGCGCGGCGGCAGTCAGGAAATCGATGACCGGCTGGAAGGACTGATAGGGATGGTGCAGCAGACGGTCCTGCTCTGCCACGGCCTCGAACAGCTCGGCCGGTTTGTCGCCCACGCGGTCGAACGGCGCCGGCACGGGCGCGCGGTAATCCGGGAACAGCAGATCCGGCCGCGAATCCGAATTGCACAGCTGCATCAGGCGCGACAGGTTCACCGGTCCGGGTACGCGGTAGGTATCCTCAGCCTTGAGCGAGAACTCGCGCTGCAGGAAGTGCTCCAGCTCGACCGGCGTCAGCTTGTCGATCTCCAGGCGCACCGCGGCGCCGAAGTTGCGCTGCGACAATTCGCCCTGCAAGGCATGGCGCAGGTTGGTGACTTCTTCCTCGTCCACGAACAGGTCGCTGTTGCGCGTGACCCGCCACTGGTAGCAGCCCAGCATCTCCAGCCCCGGGAACAGCTCGCCCACGAAGGCGCGCAGCAACGAGGTCAGCAGGATGTAGCCCTCGGGCTGGCCCGAGAGCTCCTGCGGCATCTTGATCAGGCGCGGCAAGGCGCGCGGCGCCTGCACCACGGCGATCGAGGCCTGGCGGCCGAAGGCGTCGGCCCCCGACAGCGACACGATGAAATTCAGGCTCTTGTTGTAGACGCGCGGAAACGGATGCGCCGGGTCCAGCCCGATAGGCGTCAGGAGCGGCATCACGTCGCGGTTGAATACGTCCCGCGCCCATTCCTGCTGCTGCGGATTCCATTCAGACGCGTGGTGCAGCGAGATGCCCTCGGCCTGCATGGCCGGCAGGATTTCGTCATTGAGCAGGTTGTACTGGCGGTTGACCAGCTCGTGCACGGCCTGCTGCACGTTCTCGAACGCCTGGTCCGGCGTCATGCCATCCGGCCCCACCAGGTTCGGCGACTGGCGCTGCTGCTCCTTCAGGCTGGATATCCGGATCTCGAAGAACTCGTCCAGGTTGGAGCTGACGATACAGACGTAGCGCAGGCGTTCCAGCAAGGGAGTCTTGGGGCTCTCCGCCATCGCCAGCACGCGTTCGTTGAATTTCAGCAGCGACAACTCGCGGTTCAGAAGCAAAGGCTCGGCAGGAGGGCGTGAGGGCATACCGGATTCCATACGTAGGGAGAGCGTGGAGTTTTACTGCAAAAAAGTGACGGTTCCATGACACTACGCCAAAAACGTAGCGTACGCTAAAAGCGGGACATATAGCGGGGCGACTGCGCGCCGCAAGCCTCTGTTCCGTAAGAAAAAAGTCGCAATCGGAAGCGCTGTCACATGGGGTCTCTATAATCGGCCCACCTCTCAGCCAATATTACGAGCCGCATGGATCAACTTCTGGCCGCGGTGGACCTCGGGTCCAACAGCTTCCGCCTCTCCATCGGACGCATCGTTCAACAGGACGGTACGCCCCAGATCTATCAGATCGACCGCCTCAAGGAAACCGTCCGGCTCGCGGCTGGCCTGGACTCCGAAAAACGGCTGGGCGATGACGCCATCGACAGAGCCATCGCCGTGCTGGAACGCTTCGGCGACCGCCTGCGCAGCTTCCACCCCAACCGGGTCCGCGCCGTCGCCACCAATACCTTCCGCGTCGCCCGCAACACCCGCGACTTCCTGCCGCGCGCCGAAGCCGCGCTGGGTTTTCCCATTGAAGTCATCGCCGGCCGCGAAGAAGCCCGCCTGATCTTTTCGGGCGTGGTCCACACCCTGCCCCCCTCGCCCAACAAGCGCCTGGTCATCGACATTGGCGGTGGTTCCACCGAAGTCATCATCGGCAAGGGCCATGAGCCCGGCCTGATGTCCTCGCTCTACATGGGCTGCGTCAGTTACAGCCGCCAGTTCTTCTCCGATGGCGTGGTCGACGCGCACCAGATGAAGCAGGCCGAGTTGGCGGCCCGGCGCGAGATCGAAGTGATCGCCAAGCAGTACCGCAAGATGGGCTGGAAGGAGGCCTACGGCTCCTCCGGCACGGCCAAGGCGCTGTTCGCCATCCTGACCGAATGCCGCTTCTCGGACCGCGGCATCACGCGCGCCGGCCTGAACAAGCTGAAGGAGCGCATCATCCGCTCGGGCCGCGTGGTTCCGTCCGAGCTGCCCGGCATCAAGATCGAACGCTCGGACGTGCTGCCGGGCGGCCTGGCCATCATGAGCGCCCTGTTCGACGAACTGGGCATCGACGTCATGCACACCGGCGACGGCGCCTTGCGCCTGGGCGTGCTGTACGACCTGCTGGGCCGCGACGATGAGCACGACAAGCGCGACGAATCGGTGCGCCAGTTCATGAAGCGCTACCACGTCGACGTCAACCAGGCGCGCCGCGTGCATCACGCCGCGCTCACGCTGTTCGACGCGCTGTTCCCGGACGGCCCGGAACGCGCCGAGCTGCGCCCCGCGCTGGGCTGGGCGGCCGACCTGCACGAAGTGGGCCTGTCCATCGCCCACAACGCGTACCACAAGCACACCGCCTACGTGCTGGAAAACGCCGATATGCCTGGCTTCTCGCGCGCCGACCAGCAGCTGCTGGCGCTGCTGGCGCTCGGCCACCAGGGCAAGCTGACCAAGCTGGAACCCCTGGTGCGTTCGCGTGCGCAATGGAAGGCCATCCTCAGCCTGCGCCTGGCGGTGCTGCTGTTCCGCCGCCGCAACGAAATCGAGCCGCTGCCGCTGACGGCCTCGGTGCGCGACAACTCCATCGTGGTGCGGGTCAACCGAGAATGGCTGGCGCAGCATCCCCTGAGCGACTTCACCTTGCGCGCGGAAGAAGCCGAGTGGAACAAGGTCGGATTTTCGTTCGAACTGCTGGAGTTCTGAGGACCAGGCGGGGAGCCCGCATCGTTTGCACCCGGCCCCGCACTGCGGGGCCGGCGCGCTAGAACGGCGACAGATCCGTTTCGCGGTCCAGCCGCTTGAGCTCCATGCGCAAGGGCCGGGTGGCTCGCCGTATCAGCCTGATCTTCATGCGGCGGAACAGGCGGCGCATGATGTTCAGCGCTGAGCAGTGGCGGGCTGGTCCAGCCCGAAGTGGCGGCGATAACGCTCGTCCATGCGGTCCATCTTGAGCAGGACCGGGAAATCCGCGGCGTTGAAGTCCGGGTCCCAGGCGGGCTCGCCACAGACCTTGGCGCCCAGCTTCAGATAGCCTTTGATCAGCGGCGGCACACGCGCCGGCAAGGCGCTGTTGAGCTTTTCCACCGGATAGCGGTGCAGCGGCGCCACGCGCGGTTCGTCGCCCTGCGGCAACTGCTTGGAAATGGTGCGCCACACTTCGGCGGCGGTGACGCCGTCATCGCGCAGGCTGACGCTGGCACAGCCCAGCACGTATTGGTAGCCGCCACGGCGCAGATACTCAGCCAGGCCCGACCACAGCAGCATGATGACGCCGCCGCCACGGTAGTCTGCGTGGGTGCAGGAACGGCCGACTTCGACCAGCTCGTCCTGGATCGCGCCCAGACCGGACAGGTCGAACTCGGACTGCGAGTAATAGCCGCCGGCCTCGCGCGCCTTTTCCGGCGTCAGGATTCGGTAGGTGCCGACAACGCGGCCCGTATCCAGCTCGCGGACCATCAGGTGTTCGCAGAACGGGTCGAAGCGGTCTTGCTCGATGCCGTCCTGGGCATCGGGGAACACCACGCCCATGTCCGCGGTGAAGACGTCGTAGCGCAGACGTTGGATCTGCTCGATTTCTTCAGCAGTGCGCGCCAAGCCCACCACCAGCACCTTGGTGGCGGCGCCGGTCCAAGGTTCTGCTGCATTACGGCTCGGATTGATGCGTGCTAATTCCAGCATTGCGCGAAGCTCCTAGAGAGTCCAGCCAGTGTGGACGCCCTGTATGTCAAAGACTTGACCAATATGTTACGTGACTATGAAGTTTAGTTCGGGGCAGATAAATCAATCTCCCGCCGAAATCGACAAAACTTTACAAATGTATACAGGCCCTGAACAAACAAAGGCCACCCGACGCGTGACGGGTGGCCTTTGTCCAGAATCGGAAGCCGGCATTTACCCCAGGCTTGCCGCAAGCTTCTCGGCGCAAGAGACGGCGAGGGCCTCGTCTTCGGCCTCCACCATGAGGCGCAGCTTCGGCTCGGTGCCCGAGGCCCGGATCAGGATGCGGCCGCGGCCGTCCAGTTCCGCCTCGACCGCCTGGCGAGCGGCGCTCAGGCCGGCATGCGTCTTCCAGTCCTGGCCCGGGGCCAGCGGCACGTTGATCATCTTTTGCGGATACATGCGCAGGTCGTTCACCCACTCCGACAGGCCCACCGAGTTGCGGCGCAGCGCGGTCAGAACCTGCAGCGCGGCAACAATGCCGTCGCCAGTCGAATGGCAGTCCAGGCACAGCAGATGGCCGGAGCTCTCGCCGCCATACAGCCAGCCGCGCGCCTGCATCTGCTCCAGCACGTAGCGGTCGCCGACGTTGGCGCGCTCGAAGCCCACGCCCAGGCGCTGCATTTCGCGCTCGAAGCCGAAGTTGGTCATCAGCGTGCCGACCACGCCGTCCACCTTGCCGCGCTGCATGCGTTCGCGGACGATCGCGTACATGAGCTCGTCACCGTTGTAGATGCGGCCTTCACCGTCCACCATCTGCAGGCGGTCGGCGTCGCCGTCCAGCGCGATGCCCAGCTGGGCGCCGCGAGCCTGCACTTCCTTGGCCAACAATTCAGGGTGCATCGCGCCTACGCCCTTATTGATATTGAAGCCGTCCGGATTGACGCCAATGGCGTGCACTTCGGCGCCCAGTTCACGGAACACATGGGGGGCGATGTTGTAGGCGGCGCCGTGGGCGGCATCCACCACGATCATCATGCCGTTCAGGTCCAGATCGTTGGGGAAAGTGCTCTTGCAGAACTCGATGTAGCGTCCCTGCGCGTCGCCCATGCGGCGGGCGCGGCCCAGGGCTTCAGAGGCCACGCAGCCCAGCGGCTCGTCCAGCGCGGCTTCGATGCTGGCCTCGATCTCGTCGGGCAGCTTCATGCCTTGCGCCGAGAAGAACTTGATGCCGTTGTCCTGGTATGGATTGTGCGAAGCGCTGATAACGATGCCCGCCACCAGACGCAGCGCCCGGGTCAGGTAGGCCACCGCGGGCGTGGGCACCGGGCCGGCCAGCAGCACGTCGATACCCGCGGCCGACAACCCGGCTTCCAGCGCCGATTCCAGCATGTAGCCGGAAATCCGCGTGTCCTTGCCGATCACGACCTGCGGGCGGCTGCCGCCGCGCACCGCGTGTTCGCGCGCCAGCACGCGGCCGGCCGCGTAGCCCAGACGCAGGGCGAATTCGGCGTTGATCACCGGACCGCCGACTTCGCCGCGGACACCGTCGGTACCGAAATATTTACGTCGAATCATGAACTGATTGCTCCTTGTTCTGCCGCGTGCCATACCTTGAGCGCGTCAACCGTGGCCGCCACATCGTGCACACGCACGATGGAAGCGCCACGCGCCACGCAGGCAAGCGCTGCGGCGATGCTGCCGGGCAACCGGTCGCCCACGGGCCGGCCGGTAGCCTGGCCTATCATGGATTTGCGCGACAGGCCGATCAGCAATGGATAGCCGGCGCTGCGCAGGCTGGATAGCCGGCGCAGCAGTTGGAAATTCTGGTCGCCCGTCTTGCCGAAGCCGAAGCCCGGGTCCAGCACGATGCGGCGAGGGTCGATCCAGGCCGCGCGCAGCTTGTGTGCGCGAGCCCCGAGGAAGAGGCCGATCTCACCGATCAGGTCGGAATATTCAGGAGGGGCCGCCTGCATGGTGCGGGGCTCGCCCTTCATGTGCATCACGCATAGCCCGCAACGCGAATGCGCCACTGCCTCGACGGCGCCGGGCTGCCTGAAACCATAGATGTCGTTGATCATGTCCGCGCCCGCGTCCAGCACGGCGCGCATGACCTCCGGCTTGAAGGTGTCGATGGACAGGGGCACGCCGCAATCGCGCAGCGCCTCCATCACCGGCAGCAGCCGGGCCAGCTCGTCGGCCACCGAGACCGGATCGGCCCCGGGGCGCGTGGACTCGCCGCCCAGATCCAGGATCTGGGCGCCTTCGGCGATCAATTGGCGCGCATGCGCCACTGCGGAATCCGTATCGTCGTGCTGGCCGCCGTCGGAAAAGGAATCCGGCGTGACATTGACGATACCCATGACAAGCGGGCGCTCGAGATCAAACTCGAAGCGCCCGCAAAGGAAGTTATTTGCCATAACTCAGGATGAGCAGCCTCAGACAGCGGCAGCCGTATTGCCACCTGCCGCCAGGCCCGTGGGCGGCGTGTCGGACGTATCCGACGGGCCCTGAGGCGTCTTCGGGGGACGCGGCGGGCGGCCCTCGACGATGTCGTTGATCTGGTCCGCGTCGATGGTTTCCCATTCGAGCAGCGCGGCGGTCATCACTTCAACCTTGTCGCGGTTGTCTTCCAGGATCTTGCGCGCAACGCCGTACTGTTCGTCGATGATGCGGCGGATCTCGGTATCCACCTTCTGCATGGTGGCTTCGGACATGTGCGTGGTCTTGGTGACGCTGCGGCCCAGGAACACTTCGCCTTCGTTCTCGGCATAGACCATGGGGCCCAGCTCGTCGGTCATGCCGTAGCGCGTGACGATGTCGCGGGCGATGGCGGTAGCGCGTTCGAAGTCGTTCGAGGCGCCCGTCGTCATCTGGTTCATGAACAGTTCTTCGGCGATGCGGCCGCCGAACAGCACGGCGATGGTGGACAGCAAGCGGCCCTTGTCCATGCTGTAGCGGTCGGTCTCAGGCAGCTGCATGGTCACGCCCAGCGCGCGGCCGCGCGGGATGATGGTGACCTTGTGGACCGGGTCGGTCTTGGGCAGCAGGCGGGCGACGATCGCGTGGCCGGACTCGTGGTACGCGGTGTTCTTGCGTTCCTCTTCGGGCATCACGATAGAGCGGCGTTCCGCGCCCATGATGATCTTGTCCTTGGCCTTTTCGAAGTCGGACATGTCGACCGTGCGGCCATTGCGACGGGCGGCAAACAGCGCGGCTTCGTTGACCAGGTTGGCCAGATCGGCGCCGGAGAAGCCCGGAGTGCCGCGCGCCAGGACGGTCGCATCGACGTTGGGCGACAGCGGAACCTTGCGCATGTGGACCTTCAGGATCTGCTCGCGGCCGCGAATATCGGGCAGCGGCACCACGACCTGGCGGTCGAAACGACCCGGACGCAGCAGCGCGGGATCCAGCACGTCGGGACGGTTGGTTGCGGCGATGACGATGACGCCCTGGCCGGACTCGAAGCCGTCCATTTCCACCAGCATCTGGTTCAGCGTCTGTTCGCGTTCGTCGTTGCCGCCGCCCAGGCCGGCGCCACGCTGACGGCCCACCGCATCGATTTCGTCGATGAAGATGATGCAGGGAGCGTGCTTCTTGGCGTTTTCGAACATGTCGCGCACGCGGGCAGCGCCCACGCCGACGAACATTTCAACGAAGTCGGAACCCGAGATGCTGAAGAACGGCACCTTGGCTTCGCCCGCGATGGCCTTGGCCAGCAGCGTCTTGCCGGTACCCGGCGAGCCGACCATCAACACGCCGCGCGGAATGCGTCCGCCCAGCTTCTGGAACTTGCTGGGGTCGCGCAGGAAATCGACCAGTTCCTGGACGTCTTCCTTGGCTTCATCGCAGCCGGCGACGTCGGCGAAGGTGATCTGGTTGGTGTTCTCGTCGAGCATGCGGGCGCGCGATTTGCCGAAGCTGAACGCTCCGCCCTTGCCGCCGCCCTGCATCTGGCGCATGAAGAATACCCAGACGCCGATCAGCAACAGCATGGGGAACCACGACACGAAGATGCTCATCAACAGCGACTGCTCTTCGCGCGGCTTGCCCGAAACCTGGACGCCATACTTCAGCAGATCGGAGACCATCCAAAGGTCGCCCGGCGAAGTCAGCGTATAGGCACGGCCCGCGTCAGGGGTGACGTACAGCACGTCGCCCTGGACGTCGACCTTGCGGATACGTCCCGCCTTGGCGTCGTCCATGAACTGCGTGTAGGTCACGCCGTCCTGGGTCTGAGCGCGTCCGTCGAACTGCTTGAAGACGGTGAACAGCACGAGGGCTATCACCATCCAGACAGCGACTTTCGAAAATGAATTATTCAAGGTCGATCTCCTGCTTTCGATTCCGACCGGCGACCGCGCACCCGCTATGGCACAGTCACAAGTATGTCAATAGCTCATTCTACCCTGTCAGACCTTATTGCGTCCCGGGATGCCTGAGCCCCTCTAAGTTTTGTCTGATTCGCGAATTTTCTGGTCGTAGTCTCGGCAGGCTGTGAGTTTTTCGAATTCGGGGCGACGCGCCCCGAACCCGGGCTACTTCAGATCGCGCGCAACCAGAAAGGTTTCGGAGGATTTGTCCCGCGATGCCTTCGGCTTGCGTTCGACCACCCGCTTGAAGCGCTGCTTGAAGGACTCCACGATCTGCGAAAAGCCGCTGCCGTGGAAAGCCTTGACGATCAGCGCCCCGTTGGGCTTCAGGTGGGCGCAGGAGAATTCCATCGCCAGTTCGCACACATGCTGGATGCGCGCGGAATCGGCAATACCCACCCCTGACAAGTTGGGGGCCATGTCGGAAATAACAAGGTCTACCGCGCGCGATCCGACCATGTCTTCCAATTGTTTCAAAACTTCATCATCGCGGAAGTCGCCCTGGATGAATTCGACGCCCGCCACGGGCTCCATGGGCAACAGGTCGAGCGCGATGATGCGTCCGTCCACGATCCCGCCCGGCCCCGCCAGGCGCTCGCGCGCCACTTGGGACCAGCTGCCGGGCGCCGAGCCCAGGTCGACCACCAGGTCGCCCCGTCGCATCAGCTTTTCGGTGTCCAGGATCTCGATCAGCTTGAAAGCGGCGCGGGCCCTGTAGCCCTTCTGTTGCGCCAGCTTCACATAGGGATCGTTGATGTGCTGGTGAATCCAGTCTTTGGAGAATTTATTCTTGGCCATTACCGTACAATTCCACGCATGCCTATATTAGAACTTACCTCTCGTGAGCGCAGCGACCTTCGGTCCGCCGCTCACCCTCTGCGCCCCGTCGTCCTGATTGGCGACAATGGCCTGACCGAAGCCGTGCTCAAGGAAATCGACCTGGCACTGACTTCGCACGGCCTCATCAAGGTGCGCGCCGGCGGTGATGACCGCGAGGCCCGCGACGCAATGCTGTCGACCATCTGCGACACGCTTTCCTGCGCCCCCGTGCACCACCTGGGCAAGACGCTGATCCTGTTCCGCCCGCTGGCCGGCAATATCAAGCCCGCCGCGCTGGCCGCCATGGAGCCCGAACGCCCCGCCAAGCGCCGCGCCTCCGAGCCGCATACGCCCAAGAAGCTGGCCGCCGAAGGCAAGACCCTGGCCAAGCGCCCGCGCCGCAGCGAATCCGAAGAGCCCAAGCCGAAGACGCGCTTCGTGCCCCAGGACCAGCTCAACAAGAACGGCAAGCCCATGCGTCCCGGCACCAAGAAGACCACCGCCAGCGGTCACGGCATTCCCCGCCGTGGCGGCAGCGCGCTCAGCCTGCGGGCCGGAGCACGCAGCGGCACCAGCCGCAAGTCGTCGAAAAGGTAAGCGCCGGGCACAAAAACGGGCGCTTTACGCGCCCGGTCCACCATAGCGATCCGCATTAAACCGCGGAATTCAGTCGAACGCACGGTTCGGACTATGGTGTTTTGACAACATCCAGCTTACTACAGTGGCGTCAGATGTAACGCACGCCCAGGACTTCATACTCGCGAACGCCAGCCGGGGCCTTGACCTCGACCACATCGCCTTCGCTCTTGCCGATCAACGCGCGCGCCACTGGGCTCGACACGGAAATCAGGTTCGACTTGATGTCGGCTTCAACGTCGCCGACGATTTGATACGTCACACGATCGCCCGAATCCAGGTCCTCGATGTCGACGGTAGCGCCAAACACGGCGCGGCCTTCGGCCTCAAGGGAGGACGGGTCGATCAGGTGGGCGTTGGAAAGCGTGCCTTCAAGCTCGGCAATCCGGCCCTCGATAAAGCCTTGGCGCTCGCGAGCAGCGTCATATTCGGCATTTTCCGACAGATCACCCTGCGCACGCGCTTCAGCGATCGCGTTGATAACGGCAGGACGTTCCACGGTTTTCAGCCGCTGGAGCTCTTCTTGCAAGCGCTCGGCCCCGCGCACGGTCAAAGGAATGGCAGACATGTCGTTTCCCAAACAAAAGTAGAAAACGCCCCGGACGGAGCGTTCTCGGTGAAGGCCGTAACCCTGGCGCGCGCAGTCGATCGGGGTATCGAGTGACGAGCGGCGCGGACGACCAAAACAAAACCCCGGCTCGGGTCGGAACCGGGGCAATCAAGGCCATATTGTGGTCAAAGTCCACGGGAATTGCAAGCCGCTGGAGAAAACGCCGTTTTCGCCGCATTTCGCCGCTGTAACCCGTTAAAACCCGTCATTTCTTCCAGTTTTTCGGATTTACCCGGAGCCGGGGGCGGCGCAGGTCCGCTGTAGCGGCTGCGTGACGCAGGTGTTGCTTAAAAACTACTCTTCGATAGTTTTTTGCAACACAGGCGAAGCGCAACTCTCAAAAACGCCAGACAAGCCGGATCGAAGCAGTATAAAACAACAAATTGTGTCATTAATAACAATTAAATACATTTTGCACTCAGAGAACTTTCGGCTGGCCAGGGCTGGCAGACCGCAAGCACGAGCCTGACGCAAGAGTCTTGTTTTTGCGGGTGTTTGCAGTGGTGGCGGACGCATCGCAGTCATCCGGCGCGACGTCCGCCGTTCCGCCACGCGGCGGGCGGCCTGGACCGTTCCCGCACGCGGCGGATCGCGTTCAAGAACGAGGAGCTCTCATGCTGGAAAAACTGAAAGTCCGTACAGGAATGCTGCTGGTTCTGGGCTGCTTCATCATCGCCCTGGCGCTGGCTTGCGGCTTGAGCTGGATGAACGCCGAGAAAAGCGTGACCGAGATCAAGGACCTGAACAATGTCGCGGTCCATCAGGTCGACCCGCTCTACGAAGCCAACGCCGCCCTGCTGCGCGCGCGGCTGGCGCTTGGTGCGGGCATGGCCGCCATGCAGGCCGGCGGCATGGACCAGGCCGGACTGGCCGGCGAGGAAGCCGCCAGCCATCTGAAGCAGGCGCGCGAGCGTTTCGCCCGCTACATGGCCGTACCCAAGAGTCCGCGCGGTCAGCAGCTCGCCCAAACGCTGCAGGGGCGCTTCACCGAGTACGCCGCCATCCTGGATACCCTGGAGTCCAACATCAAGGAACGCTCGCCAGCCAAGTATCGCCAGGACGAGGGGCGGCTGCCCCAGGCCGACGCCTACTTCATGAAAGACATGCAAGCCTTCCTGGCCCGGGTCCAGGAGCGCAGCGACGACGTGCTGGCAAGCTCCGAGCAGACCTACGCCACCGCCCGGATCTCGGCGGTCGCGCTGATATCGGCCGCCCTGCTCCTGACCGCGTTGTGCTGGACCTTCATCCGGCGCGCCGTGCTGCGTCCGCTGCAGGAGGCGGGCAGGCACTTCGACCGCATCGCGGCCGGCGATCTGACGAACCGCGTGGAAACGCGCTCCAACAATGAGATCGGCGTGCTCTTCGCATCGCTCAAGCGCATGCAGGAAGGCCTGACCCGCACGGTCACGTCGGTGCGACAGGGGGTTGACGAGATCAACGTGGGTTCGGCCGAAATTGCGGCGGGCAACGCCAACCTGTCGGTGCGCACCGAGGAGCAGGCCGCGGCGCTCGAGGAAACGGCCTCGACCATGGAAGAGCTGGCGGTCACCGTCAAGCAGAACGCGGAGAACGCCGCCCAGGCCAATCAGTTGGCCGCGGTCAGCATGGACGTGGCGCAGCGCGGCGGCCAGAACGTGGAACAGGTGGTGGCCACCATGCACGGCATCTCGGACAGCTCGCGGCGGATTTCTGACATCGTGTCGGTGATCGACGGCATCGCTTTCCAGACCAATATTCTCGCGCTGAACGCCGCGGTGGAGGCCGCGCGCGCCGGCGAACAGGGCAAGGGCTTCGCCGTGGTCGCCGGCGAGGTCCGTACGCTGGCCCAGCGCGCGGCGCAGGCCGCCAAGGAGATCAAGACGTTGATCGAGGCCTCGGTGGACACCGTCGCCGCTGGCTCGGCCCAAGTCGCCGCCACCGGGCAAACCATGCAGGAAATCGTGGAGTCGGTGCAGCGCGTAGCCGCGATCATGGCTGAAATTTCAGCGGCGTCGGCCCAGCAGGCTGGCGGCATCGACCAGGTCAGCCTGGCGATCACGCAGATGGACGAGGTGACGCAGCAGAATGCCGCGCTGGTCGAGGAAGCCTCGGCCGCGGCGGCCGCGATGGAGGAGCAGGCGCGGCGCCTGGCGGAGGCTACCTCCGTGTTCAAGACGCAATCGGGACAGGTGATCGAGGCTGCGCCGGTGGAGTTGGCCCGGACGGCCGCGGCCTCCAGGCTGTCGCGCACCTAGGCGCGCCAGCCGGCCATGCGCGGGACGCCCAGCCCCGCGCATGGCCCGCCGCCTACTTCCTGCGGCGCAGCAGGGCGTACAGGATGATGGCGCCGAAAGTGGCGGTACCGATACCGCCAAGCGTGAAATTGCCCAGCTTGACGGTGAAGTCACCCGCGCCCAGCACCAGCGTGACCGCGGCCACGATCAGGTTGCGGTTATCGCTGAAGTCCACCTGATTGACCACCCAGATGCGGGCGCCGGCGATGGCGATCAGGCCGAACACCACCACCGACATGCCGCCCAGCACGGGCGCCGGAATCATCTGGATCAGCGCGCCAAACTTGGGCGAAAACCCCAGCACGATGGCGATCAGGGCGGCCACCACGAACACCAGCGTCGAATAGATGCGCGTGACTGCCATCACGCCGATGTTCTCGGCATAGGTGGTGACGCCCGTGCCGCCCACGGCGCCGGACACCATGGTGGCGACCCCGTCGCCGACGAAGGCGCGGCCCAGGTAGCGGTCCAGGTCCTGGCCAGTCATGGCGCTGACCGCCTTCACGTGGCCCAGGTTCTCGGCCACCAGGATGATGGCCACTGGCACGATCAGGCCCATGGCCTCGGCCTTGAACACCGGCGCGGCGAAATGCGGCAGGCCAAACCAGGCCGCGGCGGCCACGCCGGAGAAATCGATGGGCTTGCCCAGCCCCATGCCGTTGGCAAGGATGCCGTACAACACGCAGGCCAGAATCATGCCGACCAGGATCAGCAGGCGCTGGACCATGCCCTTGGTGAACACGGCGATGCCGCCCACGCAAAGTATGGTGACCATGGCCATGACGCTGTCGAAGCCCGATGCGCCCATCGCGCCCTTGGCGGCGATGGGCGCCAGGTTCAGGCCGATGACCGCGACCACCGCACCCGTGACCACGGGCGGCATCAAGGTATCGATCCAGTTTGCGCCGCCCCCGGCGCGCGCGTTGACGAACCAGACGATCAGGCCGATCAGCGTGTAGGCCAGGCCGCAGGCGATGATGGCGCCGAGCGCCACGCCGATATTGGCGTTGGCGCCGCCACCGGCATAGCCGGTCACCGCGATCACGCCGCCGATGAAGGCGAAGCTGGAACCCAGATAGCTGGGAACCCTGCCGCCCACGAACAGGAAGAAGATCAGCGTGCCTATGCCTGACATCAGGATGGCGACGTTCGGATCGAAGCCCATGAGCAGCGGCGCCAGCACGGTAGAGCCGAACATGGCGACGACGTGCTGCGCGCCCATGGCCACGTTCTTGGGCCAGGACAGTCTTTCGTCGGGCGCGATGATGACGCCGGGCTCGGTGTCGTCAGCCAGGCGCCAGCGTGGAAAGTAGGAATTGGACATGGATATCCCAAAGTAGATGTTGGGTGTGAGCGGGCGCCAGTGTAAAGGGGGCCGCAAAGGGGGGGCAATGCTTAAGTTCGGCGCTGGAATGCCGTACTAGTGAAAACCCCGACCATCTGAACAGGCAGGAGCAATCATGGCGATCAATCCCATCAACGGCATCTCCCGCGCCACAACGCTGGCAGACATGTGGGCCGAGAAAATCCAGGCCAACAAAGAAGCCAAGAACGCCTCCGGCGAAGAAGCGGGCACCGTGTCGACCGACGGCAAGATCCGCGTCAACAACCCCGGCGGCCTGAAAGTGGGCGGTGCGCAGGCAGCCAAGGAAACCGAGGACAGCAGCAACGACGACGCATACACGCGCCAGATCAAGGAACTGCAGAAGCAGCTCAAGCGCGTGATGGACCAGATCGCCAAGGTCAAGGCCAGCGGCATGCCGGCCGAAATGAAGGCCCAGCAAATGATGGCGCTCAATGCCCAGGCGATGCAGATCCAACAGCAGATCACTGCAGTGATGGACAAGCAGGCCCGGGCCATGCAAGGCGGCGTATCCGCCACAGCCTAGCGGGCTAGGCACGGCGCCCCGCGCGGCCGGGGCGCCCGCATTGATGGCGCGCATCAAAATTTCTGATTGGACGCTGTCCAGGCCTGCCAGTACTGTCTCCGGACAAATCTAAAACTACGGAGACAAACCATGCATGCATTGCGCACAGCCCTTGCAGGTGCGGTGCTGGCCGTTTGCGCGGCCCCTGCCCTCGCAGGCACCGTCACGGTGATCACGTCGTTCCCCAAAGACCTCACCCAGGCCTACAAGACGGCCTTCGAAAAGGCCAATCCCGGCATCACGCTGGAAATCCTGAACAAGAACACCGTGTCGGGCATCGCCTATGTGCGCGAAACGCCCGCCGGCCAGCGCCCCGAAGTGTTCTGGGCCAGCGCGCCCGACGCCTTCGAAGTGCTGGGCCGCGACAAGCTGCTGGCGAGTTCCGCCGACGTGGCCAACAAGCAGGTGCCTGACAAGATCGGCAACTACCCCATCAACGATCCGGGCGGCATGTACCTGGGCCAGGCGCTGGCCGGCTACGGCATCATCTACAACACGCGCTACATCGCGGCGCACAAGATCCCGGCGCCGGTGGAATGGAAGGACCTGCTGTCGCCGCAATGGTTCGGCCACGTCGGCATCACCTCGCCGTCGCGCTCGGGCACCATGCACCTGACCGTGGAAACCATCCTCCAGGGCGAAGGCTGGGATGAGGGCTGGAGTACCCTGCTGCGCATGTCGGGCAACAGCAGCGCCGTCACCGAGCGCTCGTTCGGCGTGCCGGACGGCGTGAACAACGGCCAGTTCGGCGCCGGGCCGGTCATCGACTTCTTCGGCCTGTCCAGCAAGTATTCCAAGTTCCCGGTCGAGTTCGTCTACCCCTCCGAAACCGCCATCGTGCCGGCCAACATCGCCCTGATCCAGGGCGCGAAGAACACCGAGGAAGGCAAGAAGTTCATCGCCTTCACGCTCAGCCAGGCCGGGCAGGAACTGCTGCTGGAGCCCAAGATCTCGCGCCTGCCGGTGCTGCCCTACACGGCGCTGGCCGGCAAAATTCCCCAGGGCTATCCCGACCCCGCCGAAATCGCCAAGCGCAGCAAGGTGCAGTTCAACGCCGACCTGTCGCAGTCGCGCTACTACGTCGTGCAATCGCTGTATGACCAGACGGTCACGTTCCGCCTGAAGGAACTGCAGGCCGCCACCAAGGCCATTTACGACGCCGAAGCCAAGCTGGGCGAAAAGGCCAAAAGCGGCAAGGCTGCCGAGCTGCTGGCGCAGGCCCGCAAGCTGACCTGGGCGCCGCTGATCGACGGCAAGAAGGCCGCGGATCCGGCCTTCCTGGCGATCTTCGCGGGCAACAAGAAGGACGCCGCCGTGAACCAGCAAATCACCCAGCTGGAAGGCGAATGGAACGGCCGTTCCAAGGCGAACTACGAAGAAGCCGTGAAGCTCGCCAAGCAGGCCGCGGCGCTCTAGGCCGTTACACCCGCAGGACGCGCGCGAGCCGGACGGGATCCATCCCGTCCGCCGCCGCGGTTTTCCCCTGGCAACGATTTCGGGAATCTCGATGAATTTTTCGGGCCACTCGCGCCTGCCCGTCGGCCCCCTGCTGACGGCGCTACTGGTGTTCGGTTTTCTGCTGCTGTTCCTGGCCGTGCCCGTGGGCACGGTGTTCTACAGCGCCTTCGTGAACGCCGACGGCAGCTTCACCATGGGCCATTTCGGCGCCTTCTTCAACCAGCCGCTGATGAAGGAAGCGTTCTTCAACAGCCTGTACGTGGCGGGCTGGTCGGCGCTGCTGGCGTCCCTGATCGCCGTGCCGCTGGCGTACTTCACCGTGCGCTTCGATTTCCGCGGCGCGCTGCTGATCCAGACGCTGGGCGTGCTGCCGCTGATCATGCCGCCCTTCGTGGGCGCGGTCGCGATGCAGCTGATCTTCGGCCGCTCGGGCAGCGTGAACCTGCTGCTCAACGACTGGTTCGGCTTCACCATCCCGTTCATGGAAGGCTTGAACGGCGTCATTTTCGTGGAGTCGCTGCACTACTTCCCCTTCATCCTGATGAACCTGGTGGTGGCGCTGCGCAATATCGATGGTGCCATGGAGGAAGCGGCCTTCAACCTGGGCTCGCGGGGTTTTCGCCTGTTCCGCCGCGTGATTTTCCCGCTGGCGCTGCCGGGCTACGTGGCCGGCGCGTCCCTCGTATTCGTCAAGGTGTTCGACGACCTGGGCACCCCACTGGTGCTGGGCACCACCAACATGCTGGCGCCGCAAGCCTATCTGCGCATCACGCAGGTGGGCCTGGAGGATCCGCTGGGTTATGTGATCAGCGTCATCATGGTCGGCTTCTCGATCCTGGCGCTGTGGCTGTCGGCGCGCGTGCTCAAGGGCCGCGACTACTCCACCCTGCAGAAGGGCGGCAGCTCAATCCAGAAACGCAAGCTGGGTCCGATGGAAAGCGTGCTGGCCTATGGCTGGATCATCCTGGTGCTGCTGCTGGTGCTGTCGCCGCACATGGGCGTGCTGCTGCTGTCGCTGGCCAGCGTCTGGAGCTTCGCGCCGCTGCCGGACGGCTACACGCTGGCGCATTACTCCGCCGTGTTCTCCGAATCGCAGGGGATGATCGCCAACACCCTGCTCTACTGCGGCCTGGCCGCGGGCGTGGACGTGATTCTCGGCACCGCCATCGCCTACCTGATGCTGCGTACCCGCCTGCCGGCGCGCCAGTGGCTGGACTTCCTGGCCTCCGCCGCGCTGGCGATCCCGGGCATCGTGCTGGCCATCGGCTTTCTGCGCACCTTCCGCGGCATCGAACTGCCCGGCACCGGCACCCTGCTGACATCGTCGTGGATCATCATCATGATCGCGTACTCGGTGCGGCGGCTGCCCTACGCCCTGCGTTCCTGCGTGGCGTCGCTGCAGCAGATCAACATTTCGCTGGAGGAAGCCGCGCAATCGCTGGGGGCAACGCGCATGAGCACGATACGCCGCGTGGTGGTGCCGCTGATGGCGGGCGGCATGCTGGCAGGCTTCGTGACCAGTTTCGTGACGGCGGCGGTGGAACTGTCGGCCACCATCATGCTGGTGACCAAGGACAGCCAGGCGCCCATGAGCTACGGCATCTATCTGTACATGCAGAGCGCGGCGGGTCGGGGCCCGGGCGCCGCGCTCGGCGTCCTGGCGGTGGCCGCGGTGGCCATCGGCACGTATGTATCGCACCTGCTGGTGGAGCGCGCCCAGGTGCGCCAGCGGCCGGCTCGCAATGAAGGGGAATCCGCATGAAGAAAGTCAGCGTCGAATGCCGCAACATCCGGCTGTCCTATGGCAAGACGGAAGTGCTCAAGGACGTCAACATCAGCATCGAACCCGGCGAGTTCTTCGCGCTGCTGGGGCCGTCGGGCTCCGGCAAGTCCACGCTGCTGCGGCTGATCGCCGGCTTCAACCGGCACAGCGCGGGACAATTGCTGGTGGACGGCAAGGACATCAGCGGCACTCCGCCCTGGAACCGCAACATCGGCATGGTGTTCCAGAACTATGCGTTGTGGCCGCACATGACGGTGTGGGACAACGTGGCCTTCGGCCTGGTCGAACGCAAGCTGCCGCGCGCCGAGATCCGCGCCAAGGTGGAAGCCGCGCTCGAACTGGTCGGCCTGTCCCAGTACGGCAAGCGCCGCCCCAACCAGCTTTCCGGCGGGCAGCAGCAGCGCGTGGCCCTGGCCCGCACCATCGTCATCGAGCCGCAGGTGCTGCTGCTGGACGAACCCCTCTCCAACCTGGACAAGAAGCTGCGCGTGCAGATGCGCCAGGACCTGCTCAGCCTGCAGCGCCGGCTCGGCATCACCACCATCTTCGTCACCCACGACCAGGAAGAAGCCATGACCACCGCCGACCGCATGGCGGTGCTGGACCATGGCGTGGTCCAGCAAATTGGCGCGCCCAGCACCTTGTTCGACTATCCGGTGAACCGCTTCGTCGCCAACTTCGTGGGCACAATGAACGTGCTGGAAGGCAACGTGCGCGAGCGCACCAGCAGTAGCGTGGTGCTGGCGGTGGAAGGCGTGGGCGACCTGCACCTGCCGCTCGCCGGCGAAGCGCCGGCCGCGTCGCGGCTGGCGGCCAGCTTCCGTCCGCACACCGTGCAGATCGAAATGGCGGACGGGCTGGGCGACGCGCGTTATGTCTGGCTGCCGGGCATCGTGGAGAGCAGCGAGTTCCTGGGCGAATTCACCCGCTATCAGGTGCAGATCGGCGAACAGCGGTTGACGGCGGACCAATCGCATCTGGCCGGGCTGTCGCCCTTCCCCATCGGCGCTCCCGTCTCCATCGGGCTGGAACCTACCCAAGTGCGGCTGTTGGCGGCCTAAACTCGGGCCCATGGAAATCTATCAGATCCGCGCCTTCGTCACGGTCGCCCGGCTGGGCAACCTGACGAAGGCGGCCGAGGCGCTGTCGCTGACCCAGCCAGCCGTCACCGCGCAGATCAAGGCGCTGGAGCAAAGCCTGGGCGTGGCGCTATTCGACCGTAGCGGCGGCCGGCTGGCCCTGACCAAGGCCGGCGAGGTACTGCTGCCCACCGCGGAGTCGCTGCTGGTGCTGGGCGCGCAGTTCAAATCCGAAGCCCAGCAGTTGCAGGGCAGCCTGCACGGCGCGGTCGAGCTGGGCGTGCCCAGCGAAAAGCCGGATTTCCTGCGCCTGGGCGAACTGGCCTCGGCCGTCACCCAGCGCCTGCCGCTGGTCGAGCTCAAAACCCAGACCCTGCCTGCCGCCACCCTGGCGGAGCAGGTTAGCACCGGCCGCCTGCCGGCGGCCCTGATCATCGCCGCCAATCCGCCGCGCGGCGTGCTCTGGCAGCCGCTGCGTAGCGTGCGCTACCGCATCGCCATGCCCAAGGAGCACGCGGCTGTGCTCAAGCGCGGCGGCTGGCGCGAGGTGGCGCAATTGCCTTGGCTGGACGGCCCTTCGGGCAGCCACACGCACCTGCTGCTGCGCGACATGTTCGAACGCCACGGGCTGTCGCCGCGCGTCGTGATGCAAAATGACGACCAGGCCAACCTGGACGCGCTGGTGCGAGCCGGCGCGGGCTGCGCGCTGCTGCGCGAGGAAACCGCCCTGGCGGGCGCGGCCTCCAATGACTTCATCGTCTGGGGCCAGGCGCGCGTCGACGCCATGCTGGGCTTCATCCTGCCCTACGAGCGCGCTAGCGAGCCCGCGCTGGTCGCGTTAAGCTCGATCATTCAAACCATCTGGAAACCGCGCGCGCCCATTGCGCCGGCCCAGCTTTAATCCCGCATCTATACCGTAATGACTGAAATCTGGTTCATCCGCCACGGCGAAACCGACTGGAACCGCCAGCGGCGCCTGCAAGGCTGGCAAGACATCCCCCTGAACGAATTCGGCGTCAACCAGGCCAGCCTGCTGGCCGCGCGCATGCGCGAGGAAGCGCGCCGCACGCCCATCCACGCCATCTACAGCAGCGATCTGCAGCGTGCCCATGCCACCGCCGTGCCCGTGTCCGAGCAGCTCGGCCTGCGCGTGCGCGTCGAGCCGGGCATCCGCGAGCGCGGCTTCGGCGTGCTGGAAGGCCTGGACCACGAACGCATCGACGTGCTGGCCCCCGAGGCCGCGGCCGCCTGGAAAAGCCGCGATCCGCTGCGCCCGCTGGACGGCGGCGAAACGCTGGGCCAGTTCCAGTCCCGCGTCATCTCCACCGTGGATGACATCGCCAGCCGCCACGACGACGAACGCATCCTGATGTTCACCCACGGCGGCGTGCTGGACATCATCTGGCGCCATGCCTCGGGCGTGCCGCTGAACGGGCCGCGCGACGCCTCGCTGCTGAACGTCAGCATCAATCGCGTCGGCGTACAGGGCCGCAAGTGGCAGGTGCTGGACTGGGGCGACGTGGGCCACGTGACCGACGAAGTCGGCGACGACGTGGTGCCTTGAGCCCTCAGCGCGCGCGGCGCGGCTTGCGCGGCGCGTTGCGCGCCAGCCTGTCGTAGACGGCGTTGGGCAGAAGGCGCATCAGCTTGGCCACGATGCCCATCTGCCACGGAATCACCACATAGGACGTGCCTCGCCCGATCGCGCTGCGCGCGCGGCGCGCAAACGCATCCGCTTCCATCAGGAAAGGCATGGAATACGGGTTATGCGCCGTCATCGCCGTCTTGATGTAGCCGGGCGCGATCGTCACCACATCCACGCCCTCAGCCGCCAGCTCCAGCCGCAGGCTTTCGCAGTAGGTCACCACCGCCGATTTGGACGCGCTATAGGCGCCCGCTCCCGGCAGCCCCCTCACCCCCGCCACGCTGGCGATGCCCACCAGCCGGCCCGATCCTGCCGCCCGCATGGACGCGATAAAGGGTTCGAAGGTCGCCACGGTGGCCAGCAGATTGGTGTCGACGATAGCCTTGAAGACGTCGTAGTCCTCGCCATGCTCGGTCAGCGTGCCGGCGCTGATGCCGGCGCTGGCGATGACCACGTCCACCCGCCCCTGGCAGAAGGCGATGAAATCCTGGGCCGCGGCATGCAGAGCCTGGCGGTCGCGCACGTCCACCGCGTAGCAGCGGTGCTCGCCCGGCAGGCTGTCGGCCAATTCCCGCAAGGCGTCCTCGCGCCGGCCCAGCAGGCCCAGGGTGGCGCCGGCGGTGGCGTATTGCTGCGCCAGGGCGCGTCCCAGGCCGCTGCTGGCGCCGGTGATGAAGACTCTTTCCATGTGTGCCTGATGCCTGTAGTGGCGTTGCAGAATTGCGTTGCAAAAAAATAGGGCACGCTTACGCGTGCCCTATTGTGTCGCTTGCCGGCTTAGCCTTGCAAGGAAGCGTGCAGCTCCTGCAGCGGATACACCTGCAGGCCCAGGCCTTGGCGCAGGTATTGCATGCCTTCGACCGCGGCGCGGGCGCCGGCGATGGTCGTGAAGAAGGTCACGCGGGCGGCCAGCGCCTGGGTGCGGATGGTGCGCGAGTCAGCGATGGCGTTGCGCCGCTCTTCGACCGTGTTGATGACCAGCGCGATTTCGCCGTTCTTCACCATGTCGACGATGTGCGGACGGCCTTCGTTGACCTTGTTCACCAGTTGCACGGGGATGCCGGCAGCTTCGATCTCGGCAGCGGTGCCGCGCGTGGCGACCAGCTTGAAGCCGAGCGCGTGCAGGCCGCGCGCCACTTCCACCGCCAGGGGCTTGTCCTGGTTCTTGACGCTGATGAACACCGTGCCGGATTCCGGCAGACGCACGCCCGCGGCCAGTTGCGACTTGACGAAGGCTTCACCGAAGCTCGTGCCCACGCCCATCACTTCGCCGGTCGACTTCATTTCCGGCCCCAGGATGGTGTCCACGCCCGGGAACTTCACGAACGGGAACACGGCTTCCTTGACCGAGAAATAAGGCGGCACGACTTCCTTGGTGATGCCTTGGGCGGCCAGGGTCTGGCCGGCCATGGCGCGCGCGGCGATCTTGGCCAGTTGCAGGCCGGTGGCCTTGGAAACGTAGGGCACCGTGCGCGAGGCGCGCGGATTCACTTCCAGCACGTAGACGTCGCCGCCCTGGATCGCGAACTGCACGTTCATCAAGCCGCTGACGTTGAGCGCCTTGGCCATCATCGTGGTCTGGCGCTTGATCTCGGCGATGACTTCCGCCGACAGCGAGTACGGCGGCAGGCTGCAAGCCGAGTCGCCCGAGTGCACGCCGGCCTGCTCGATGTGTTCCATGACGCCGCCGATGAAGACGGTTTCGCCGTCGGCCAGGCAGTCCACGTCCACTTCGGTGGCGTTGTTCAGGAAGCGGTCCAGCAGCACGGGCGAGTCATTGCTGACCTTCACGGCCTCGCGCATGTAGCGCTCGAGGTCTTGCTGCTCGTGCACGATTTCCATGGCGCGGCCGCCCAGCACGTAGCTGGGGCGGACCACCAGGGGATAGCCGATTTCGGCGGCGTGGGCCAGGGCCTCGCCTTCCGTGCGCGCGGTGCGGTTGGGCGGCTGGCGCAGGCCGAGCTTGTTGAGCAGCTTCTGGAAGCGCTCGCGGTCTTCGGCCACGTCGATGGATTCGGGGCTGGTGCCGATGATGGGCACGCCGTTGGCTTCCAGGGCGCGCGCCAGCTTCAGCGGAGTCTGGCCGCCGTACTGGACGATCATGCCGACCGGATTTTCCTTGTGGACGATTTCCAGCACGTCTTCGAGCGTCAGCGGCTCGAAATACAGGCGGTCGGAAGTGTCGTAGTCGGTGGACACGGTTTCCGGGTTGCAGTTGACCATGATGGTCTCGTACCCGTCATCGCGCAGCGCCAGCGCGGCATGCACGCAGCAGTAATCGAACTCGATACCCTGGCCGATGCGGTTCGGACCGCCGCCCAGCACCACGATCTTCTTGCGGTCGGTGGGCGCGGCTTCGCACTCTTCCTCGTAGGTCGAGTACATATAGGCCGTGCGGGTGGCGAATTCAGCGGCGCAGGTGTCGACGCGCTTGTAGACCGGACGCACGTTCAGCTGGTGGCGCAGCTTGCGCACTTCGGATTCCGAGGAATCCAGCAGGAAAGCCAGGCGGCGGTCGGAGAAACCGCGACGCTTCAGTTCCCACAGCGTGGCGTAGTCCAGGTCGGCCAGCGTCTTCTGTTCCAGCGCCAGCTCGATATCGACGATTTCCTTGATCTGCGACAGGAACCACGGGTCGATGTGCGTGATGTTGTGCACTTCGTCCAGCGTGAAGCCCTGCGCGAAGGCGTCGCCCACGTACCAGATGCGTTCCGGACCGGGTTCGCCCAGTTCGACCTGCAGCTTCTCGCGGTCGGTGGTCTTCTGGTTCAGGCCGTCGACGCCGACTTCCAGGCCGCGCAGCGCCTTCTGGAACGATTCCTGGAAGGTGCGGCCGATGGCCATGACTTCACCCACGGACTTCATCTGGGTGGTCAGGCGCGCGTCGGCGGTCGGGAATTTCTCGAAGGCGAAGCGCGGCACCTTGGTGACGACGTAGTCGATCGAGGGTTCGAACGAGGCGGGCGTGGCGCCGCCGGTGATTTCGTTCTTCAGTTCATCCAGCGTGTAGCCCACGGCCAGGCGCGCGGCGACCTTGGCGATGGGGAAGCCGGTGGCCTTGGAGGCAAGCGCCGACGAACGCGACACGCGCGGGTTCATCTCGATGACGATCATGCGGCCGTCACGGGGATTGACGGCGAACTGCACGTTCGAGCCGCCCGTATCCACGCCGATCTCGCGCAATACCGCGATCGATGCGTTACGCATGATCTGGTATTCCTTGTCGGTCAGCGTCTGGGCCGGCGCCACGGTGATGGAGTCACCCGTGTGCACGCCCATCGGGTCCAGGTTTTCGATGGAGCAGACGATGATGCAGTTGTCCGCCTTGTCGCGGACCACTTCCATCTCGAATTCCTTCCAGCCCAGCAGCGACTCTTCGATCAGCAGTTCGCTGGTGGGCGAAGCTTCCAGGCCGCGGCGGCAGATGGTTTCGAATTCTTCGGCGTTGTAGGCGATGCCGCCGCCCGAACCGCCCATGGTGAAGCTGGGGCGGATCACGGCCGGGAAACCGGAGGTGCCGACTTCGGCCGCGATGCGGCGCTGCACTTCCCAGGCTTCGTCCATGCTGTGGGCCACGCCCGACTTGGCCGATTCCAGGCCGATGTCGGTCATGGCCTGCTTGAACTTCTGGCGGTCCTCGGCCTTTTCGATGGCGTGCTCGTTGGCGCCGATCAGTTCCACGTTGTGCTTCTTCAGCACGCCGTGGTGGGCCAGGTCCAGCGCGCAGTTCAACGCGGTCTGGCCGCCCATGGTG
Organism: Achromobacter sp.; assembly: GCF_049647645.1. GTDB lineage: Bacteria > Pseudomonadota > Gammaproteobacteria > Burkholderiales > Burkholderiaceae_B > Achromobacter. The sequence goes on along the minus strand of NZ_JBARYB010000046.1, from coordinate 8,644 downwards.
GGCAGCAGCGCATCGGGCTTTTCACGCTCGATGATCTTTTCGACGGCTTGCCAGGTGATGGGCTCGATGTAGGTGACGTCGGCCGTTTCCGGGTCCGTCATGATCGTGGCCGGGTTGCTGTTCACCAGGATGGTGCGGTAGCCCTCGGCCTTGAGCGCCTTGCACGCCTGTGCGCCGGAATAGTCGAATTCGCAGGCCTGCCCGATGATGATGGGGCCGGCGCCGATGATGAGTATGCTTTTTAGGTCTGTACGCTTGGGCATGATGCAATCTTTACTTTTGGCCGGACATCAGGCTGATGAACTTGTCGAACAGCTCGAGGATGTCGTGCGGACCCGGGCTGGCTTCGGGGTGACCCTGGAAGCAGAAGGCCGGGCGGTCGGTGAGCTCGAAGCCCTGCAGCGTGCCGTCGAACAGCGAAACGTGCGTCACGCGCGCGGTGGCCGGCAGGCTGGCCGCGTCGACCGCGAAGCCATGGTTCTGGCTGGTGATGAACACGCGCTTGGACTGGAGATCCTGCACGGGGTGGTTGGCGCCATGGTGGCCGGTCTTCATCTTGAGCGTCTTGCCGCCCAGCGCCAGGCCCATGATCTGGTGGCCAAGGCAGATGCCGAACACCGGCAGCTTCTTGTCCAGGAAGGCGCGCGTGGCCTCGATGGCGTAGTCGCAGGGCTCGGGGTCGCCGGGGCCGTTGGACAGGAACACGCCATCCGGATTGAGCTTGAAGACTTCCTCGGCGCTGGTCTGGGCCGGCACCACCGTGAGGCGGCAGCCGCGGTCGGCCAGCAGGCGCAGGATGTTGGTCTTGATGCCGAAGTCGTAGGCCACGACGTGGAACTTGGACTGGTCAGGCTTGGAGAAGCCCTCGCCCAGCTGCCAGGTGCCTTCGGTCCATTCGGAGCTGGCCTTGACCGACACCACCTTGGCGAGATCCTGGCCGGCCATGCCGGCAAAGCCGCGGGCCAGCTCGACGGCGCGCTCGGCATCGGCGCCGACGAAGATGCAGGCGCCCTGGGCGCCCTTTTCGCGGAGGATGCGGGTGAGCTTGCGGGTGTCGATGCCGGAAATGGCGACGACGCCTTGCTCGGAGAGGTACTCAGGCAACGATTGCGTGGAACGGAAGTTCGACACGCGGGCGGGACAGTCACGGACCACCAGGCCGGCGGCGAAGACGCGCTTGGCTTCCACGTCCTCGGCGTTGACGCCGGTATTGCCGATATGCGGATAGGTCAGCGTGACGATCTGGCCGCTATAGCTGGGATCGGTGAGAATTTCCTGGTACCCGGTCATCGCGGTGTTGAACACCACTTCGGCAACGGTATGCCCAGGCGCACCGATCGACACGCCTCGAAAAATGGTACCGTCCGCCAGAGCCAGAATTGCAGGAGGGAAGCGGTTGATCCCCTCGGGAAAGAGTTGCGGCAGCACAGTAAACCCCGGTTTTAGAATCGATAATCAAACCTTCGGATTATACCCTGAGCGGCCGTTTTCCCTGGCGAACCGCGCCAAATAAGGCCGGAAACGGCGTTTTGGCCTGTTTTTCCGCATCCCGCCGTCCCCCTCCTTCATCCAGCCGACAGCGGCCTGGCGGCCTCGGTGATACGCTAGGACACCTTCAACCCTAGCCTGCTGCGAGCCGTACCGTCCATGTCCAGCCAACTTGACGCCCTGCGCAACCACACCACCGTCGTCGCCGACACGGGGGATTTCGAAGCCATGAAGGCGCTGCGTCCCACCGATGCCACGACCAACCCGTCCCTTATTTTCAAGGCCGTCCAGCAAGACGCCTACCGCCCCCTGCTGGAAAAGACCGCGCGCGAACACCGTGGCGCGCCCACCGCCGAGCTCATGGACCGCCTGCTGGTCGCCTTCGGCCGGGCCATCCTGGACATCGTCCCCGGCCGCGTGTCGACCGAGGTGGACGCCCGCCTGTCGTTCGACACCCGCGCCACCATCGAGCGCGCCCGCAGCCTGATCGCCCTGTACGAAGCCGCCGGCGTACCGCGCGAGCGCGTGCTGATCAAGATAGCTTCGACCTGGGAAGGCATCCAGGCGGCCCGCGCCTTGCAGTCGGAAGGCGTGCGCTGCAACCTGACTCTGCTGTTTTCGCTGCCGCAGGCCGTGGCCTGCGCCGATGCGCGCGTGCAGCTGATTTCGCCCTTCGTCGGCCGCATCTACGACTGGCACAAGAAATCCGCCGGCGCCAACTGGGTCGAGACCGACAACGCCGGCGCGCGCGATCCGGGCGTCGTGTCCGTCACCCGCATCTACCAGTACTACAAGCATTTCGACATCCCCACGGAAATCATGGGCGCGAGCTTCCGCAATGTGGGCCAGATCCTGGCGCTGTCGGGCTGCGACCTGCTGACCATCAGCCCGGAACTGCTGACCAAGCTGGCCGGCACCGAGGGCGACGCGCCGGCGCAATTGCGCGCGGACGACGTCCCGGCCGACATCGCCCGCATCGGCGCGGACGAAGTCACGTTCCGCACCCTGCTCAATGAAGACGCGATGGGCAGCGAAAAGCTGTCGGAAGGCATCCGCCTGTTCGTGGCGGACGCGGTCAAGCTGGATGCGCTGATCGAGGCGCAGCGGACCTGAACCGGGCGGGCGCCGCGGCGCCCGTCGCTACGCAGGCGAAGAGATGCGCGACCGGCGGCCGCGCGCCTGCGTCAGCGGTGATCGTGCGAATGCACCTGCAGCGCTTCCAGAAAGCGCGACACCATGTTGTAGGCGGCCACCGTCGCAGTCAGTTCCACGATGAGCTTTTCGGAACCCATCGCCGCCTTTGCCGCCTGGAATACGGGTTCCGGCACCTGCACCTGACGCGTCATGGCGTCGGTGTAGGCCAGCACCGCCCTCTCGCGTTCATCGAACAGGCCGGAGGCTTCCCAGTTATTCAGCTCGTCCAACTGAGCCTGCGACACGCCTTCCTTCAGCGCGATCGGCGCATGCTGGTCGGCCTCGTAAGGCGCGCCGTTGATGACCGCCACGCGCATGATCACCAGTTCCCGCAAGTCGCCCGGCAAGGCGCTGAGCTGGCGGATCGAAGTCAGGTAGTTGAGCCAGCCGCCCGCCACCGCGGGGCTGTGCAGCAGCATCTGGTACAGATGCAACACACTCCCTCGCTCGGCTACGATGCGGTCGACCAGCGGCTTGGCTTCGGGATGGGTCAGGTCGGCGTAGGGCAGACGGGCCATGGGAACTCCTTCAGATCTTTTCGGTTTCGCCGGACCGGGGCTGCCATTTCATCAGGCGTTTTTCACCCATGCCGACAACGGCATCCAACACCAGCGCGAACGCCGTCAGCACGATGATGCCCGCGAACACGGTGTTCACGTCGAAAGTGCCTTCGGCCTGCAGAATCAGGTAGCCCACGCCGCTGGCCGAGCCCAGGTACTCGCCCACCACCGCGCCCACGAAGGCCAGGCCCACCGAGGTATGCAAGCTGGAGAACACCCAGCTGGTGGCCGACGGCAGGTACACGTGCCGCAGCAACTGACGCCGGCGCGCGCCCAGCATCCGGGCGTTGTCCAGCAAGGTGGGGCTGACTTCGCGCACGCCCTGGTAGACGTTGAAGAACACGATGAAGAACACCAGCGTCACGGCCAGCGCCACCTTGGACCAGATGCCCAGGCCGAACCACATGCCGAAGATGGGCGCCAGGATGACGCGTGGCATCGAATTGGCGGCCTTGATGTACGGATCCAGAATCGCGCTGGCGCCCGGCGACAGCCCCAGCCACAAGCCGAAAGCCAGCCCGGCAATGGTGCCGATGAAAAAGGCCAGCACGGTCTCGGTCAGCGTCACGCCCAGGTGGGTATAGATGTCCGCATTGGTGACGAACCAGGCCCAGATGCGGCCCCATACCTTCAGCGGTTCGCCAAAGAAGAAGGCCACCTTGGGATCGCGCGAGGCGAAATGCCAGACCAGCAAAATGATGACGAGCAGCAGCAACTGCCAGAAGCGCAGGCTGGCCGAACCGGGTTTGATCAGTTTGGGCATGGCCTAGGCTCGCTTCTGTTGGGCGTAGCCCTTTAATACTTCTTCGCGCAGCACACCCCAGATGGCGGCGTGCAGTTCGACGAAACGCGGATGCGTGCGCACTTCGGCCACGTCGCGCGGGCGCGGCAGGTCGATGACGAATTCGCCGATGGGATGTGTGCCTGGTCCCGCCGACAGCACCACCACGCGGTCGCTCATGGCGATGGCCTCGTCCAGGTCGTGGGTGATGAAGAGCACGGCCTTGCGCTTGGCCATCCAGAGGTCCAGGACCTCGTTCTCCATGAGCTGGCGGGTCTGGATGTCCAGCGCCGAGAACGGTTCGTCCATCAGGATGATGTCGGGATCGCGGATCAGCGTCTGCGCCAGCATCGCGCGCTTGCGCATGCCGCCCGACATCTGGTGCGGATAGCGGCTTTCAAAGCCGCCCAGTCCCACACGGCGCATCCATTCGCGGCCGCGTTCCAGCCCCTGCGAACGCGGCACGCCGGCGAAGTCCAGTCCGGCCACCACGTTGTCCAGCGCGCTGCGCCAGGGCAGCAAGGCTTCGCCCTGGAACATGTAGCCGGCGCGCTCGTTGATGCCGGACAGCGGCTGCCCGAACACCTTCACGCTGCCCGACGACGGCGCCAGCAGGCCCGCGCCAACGTTGAGCAGGGTGGACTTGCCGCAGCCGGTCGGGCCCACCACCGACACGAACTCGCCCGGCTCGATGGCCAGGGTAGTGTCGCTGACAGCGGTGTAGCGCTGCGACCGGTCGTCGCGGGAGACAAAGGTGCAGCTGATGTTTTCCAGCGACAGCGCGGCTTCAGCCATTGGGGTACTTCTCGTTGGCGCGGCGGGCGTAGTCGTTGGTCCAGACCTTGGACGGGTCGATCTTGGCGCCATCGAAATCCGCCTGGTAGGCCGCCAGCGCCTTAAGCGCGGTGGCGGCGCCATCCTCGGGGATCATGCCGTCCGGCGACAGGCCTTCCAGGCTCTTGGCGATGGCAGCCTTGTAGACGGCCGGATCGCCCAGCAGATAGGTTTCCGGCACGACCTTGGCGATTTCGTCGGCGCCGGCCTTCTGGATCCACTTGTCGGCGCGCACCAGGGCGTTGGCCAGGGCCTGGGTGGTGTTGGGGTTGGCGTCGATGAAGGCTTGCGGCGCATACAGGCAGCCCGCCGGCATGTTGCCGCCGAAGATGTCCTGGGTGTCCTTGAGCGTGCGCGTGTCGACGATGATCTGGATGTCGCCCGGCATTTCCAGCATCGACACCACGGGGTCGGTGTTGGAGATGGCATCGATCTGGCCGCTGCGCAGCGCAGTCACCGCGCCGGCGCCAGCGCCCACGCCGATGATGGACACGTCCGAGGCCTTCAGGCCGTGCTTGGCCAGGAAGAAGCTGACCACCATATTGGTGGACGAGCCCGGCGCGGTCACGCCGATCTTCTTGCCCTTCAGGTCGGCGGGGCCCTTGTAGTTGGGCAGGTTCTTCTTGGACACGCCCACGCCTATCATGGGTGCGCGGCCCTGCAACACGAAGGCGCGATAGGCCTGGCCCTTGGACTGCATGGACAAGGTGTGTTCGAACGCGCCCGACACGATGTCGGCGCTGCCGCCCACCACGGCCTGCAAGGCCTTGGAGCCACCCGCGAAGTCGGCGATGCTGACGTCCAGCCCTTCATCCTTGAAGTAGCCGCGGGCTTCCGCGATGGACAGGGGGAGATAGTAGATCAGCGGCTTGCCGCCGACTGCGATCTGGACCTTGGTCTTCTCCAGCTTCTGCGCGCGCACGATGGCGGGCGCCATGCCCATGACGCCGGCGGCGCCGGCCATCTTGAGCAGATCACGGCGAGTGACTGACATGTGGTTGTCTCCTAGTTGTCGGGCAGACCGATAGCGCCGGTCTTTGCCAGCTCTTCTATAGCCGCTGAATCATACCCCAGCGATTTCAGGACTTCCTCGGTATGTTCCCCTAATACAGGGCCCACCCAACGCGTCTCGCCAGGCGTCTCCGACAGCTTGGGCACCACGGCCGGCAGCTTGACCGGCGTGCCGTCGGGGAAGCGATGCTGCTCTATCATGCGGCGCGCCAGGAACTGCGGATCGCTGAACATGTCGGCCACGCTGTAGATCTTGCCCACGGGCACGTCGGCGGCCTTCAGGACGCCCAGGGCCTCTTCGATGCCGCGCTCGCCGCACCATTGCTGGATGGCGCCGTCGATCTCTTCCACGCGTTTGGCGCGGCCGTCGTTGCGCACCAGGCCCGGATCCGTGGCCAGATCATCGCGGCCGATGGCGCGCATCAGCCGGTGGAATATCGCGTCGCCGTTGCCGGCGATGACGATGTTCTGGCCATCGCGGGTGGTGTAGGTATTCGATGGGACGATGCCGGGCAGCGCGCCGCCCGTGCGCTCGCGCACCACGCCGGCAACATCGTACTCGGGCACCAGGCTTTCCATCATGTTGAACACGGCCTCGTACAGCGCCACGTCCACCATCTGCCCCTGTCCCGCCTGGCAATCCGCGCCCTGCTTGCCGTTCCAGCGTCCGCCGGTGGCATCGCGGTGGCGCAACGCCATCATCGCGCCGATCACGCCGTGCAGCGCGGCGATCGAATCGCCGATGGAGATGCCGACGCGCAGGGGCGGCCGGTCCGGATGGCCCGACACATAGCGCAGCCCGCCCATGGATTCGCCGATGGCGCCGAAACCCGGCTGGTCCTTCATGGGCCCGGTCTGCCCGTAGCCTGACAGGCGCACCATGATGAGCGCGGGATTGATCGCGCGCAGCTGCTCGTAGCCCAGGCCCCACTTCTCGAGCACGCCCGGCCGGTAGTTCTCGACCACCACGTCGGCGTCCAGCGCCAGCTTGCGGGCGATTTCCCGCGCGCGCGGGTCCTTCAGGTTGAGCGCGATGGATTGCTTGTTACGGGCCTGGACTGTCCACCAGAGCGAATTGCCCTCGTGCAGATGGCGCCAACTGCGGATGGGATCGCCGCCGCCCGTGCCGTCAGGCCCGTGAGGCGTTTCCACCTTGATGACGTCGGCGCCGAATTCGCCGAAGATGCGCGCGGCGAACGGGCCGGCGATGAGCGTGCCGAGTTCCAGGACCTTCAGTCCGGTCAGCGCTGACATGGCTTGTCTTCCTCACTGTTTTTGCCGTTGCCGATACGTTGCCGGCAGGCGTTCTGGCACTGCGGAATCAGGTGGTCTTGCGTTCCATCAGGGCCCACGCAATGGTGCCGGCGTCCACATATTCCAGTTCGCTGCCGGCAGGCACGCCTCGCGCCAGGCGCGTGACGCGCAGCCCGCGCTCGCTCAGCGCTTCACCCAGGAAATGAGCGGTGGTTTCGCCTTCGGCGGTGAAGTTGGTCGCCAGGATGACTTCCTGCACCATGCCGTCGGTCGCGCGCTTGATCACGCGGTCGAAATCCAGCTCGCGCGGCCCGATGCCCTCGAGTGGCGCGACGCGGCCCATCAGCACGTAGTACAGGCCGCGGTAGCCATGGCTGGACTCGATCATGTTCTGGTCTGCCGGCGTCTCGACGATGCACAGCAGCGAAGGATCGCGCTTGGGATTGATACAGGTGCCGCAGACCTCTTCTTCCGAAAAGCTGTTGCAGCGGGCGCAATGCTTCAGGTCCTGCACCGCACCCGCCAGCGCCCGCCCCAGCATGTCCGCGCCTTGCGGGTCATGCTGCAGCAGGTGATAGGCCATGCGTCTTGCGGAGCGCACGCCCACGCCAGGCAGGCGCCGCAGCGCCTCGATCAGCGAGACGAGCGGCTCGGGTTCAGGCAGTAGCGGATCCATTGCGGCCTTGGGACTGCGCTCAGAACGGCAGCTTCATGCCCGGGGGCAGCGGCATGCCGGCGGTGACCGATGCCATCTTTTCCTGCGAGGTGGCTTCAGCCTTGCGCAGTGCGTCGTTGAACGCGGCGGCAACCAGGTCTTCCAGCATGTCCTTGTCGTCGCCCAGCAGCGACGGATCGATGACCACGCGCTTGACGTCGTGGCGGCAGGTCATGGTGACCTTGACCAGGCCGCCGCCGGAGGCGCCTTCGACCTGGATGTCGGCCAGCGCGTCCTGCGCCTTCTTCATGTTTTCCTGCATTTGCTGCGCCTGGCGCATCAGGCCGGCCAGTTGTCCTTTCATCATGATCGATGCTTCCTTGAATGAGGGGAATGAGAGATGGCCGCCGCTTCAGGCAGCGGCGGCGGGTGAATCGACGTGGCGGATCGAGCCGGGCACGACCTGGCCGCCGAAATCGGCGACCAGCGCTTGTACAAATGGATCGACGGCGACCGCGTCTTCGGCGGCCTGCTGGCGAGCGGCGCGTTCGGCCTGGGCCACGGCATGCGCCGTCGCCTCGCCCGTTACGCCGACCTCGACGTCCAGCCGTATGCCCTGGCCGAAATGTTCGCACAACACGGTCTGCAGACGGACGCGGCTTTCGCTTTCGGCCAGTGTCTTGACGGCCACGCGCAGGATGATGGCATCGCCCTGCACGCCGGCCCATGCGCTCTGGCGCGCCAACTCCGCCGCCAGGCCGGTGACCGGCAGGCGCGCGGCCAGCTCGGGCCAGGTCTCGGAAGTCATGTCCGCCATGCGCGCGCGCGACGACTGCCGCTTGCGCGCGGGCGCCGGGCCTTCCCGCC
>NZ_JBARYB010000045.1:0-19129 GCF_049647645.1 Achromobacter sp. | reverse complement strand
GCGCCGGCCTGATGTCCCGCCTGGGCAAGCTATGGGAACGTGGTCGGCTGCCCAGCGAATCCGAAGTCCGGCGCCTGTTCGAAGCGCGCCTGACCGACGTGGCCGCCAACAAGCTGGCGCGCCGCTGGTGCGAGCAGTACAGCGCCGCGGACGGCAAGGACCGCCGGCTGATGCTGACGGCGCTGGCGCAGGCGCGCGGCGGCTATGCGGGCGACGGCGGCGAGGGCGTGCGCCTGTTCAAACGCTTCAATGCCCAGCCCCAGGGCCTGCGCTTCCTGGTCGAGCTGCGCGCGGACATGCTGCGCTGGCGCAAGCAGGTGGCGGGCATCCAGACGCTGGACAAGGATCTCGAAGGCCTGCTGTCCGCCTGGTTCGACGTGGGCCTGCTGGAATTGCGGCCGCTGACCTGGGATTCGCCGGCGTCGCTGCTGGAGAAGCTGATTCTCTACGAGGCCGTGCACGAGATTACCTCCTGGGACGACCTGCGCCGCCGTGTCTCGCCGGACCGCCGCTGCTACGCCTACTTCCATCCGCAGATGCCGGGCGTGCCGCTCATCTTCGTGGAAGTGGCCTTCGCCAGCCAGATGGCCGACAACGTGCAGGTGCTGCTGGACAGCACCTTGCCGCCGCAGGACCTGGACAAGGCGCGCTGGGCCATCTTCTATTCCATCTCCAACACGCAGCCCGGCCTGAAGGGCATCAGTTTCGGTAATTTCCTGCTCAAGCGCGTGGTCGAGCAGCTGCTGCATGAGCTGCCCAAGCTGAAGTCCTTCGCCACGCTGTCGCCCATTCCGGGCTTCGCCGACTGGCTGGGCAAGCTGGACGCCGAGGCGGTGGAGGCCATCGTGCGCGAGGACAAGGTGCGTGCCAAGGCGCGCAAGCGCGAGGGCGTGCCCGACGGGCGGCGCTGGGTCGCGCGTTTGGCCAAGGCGGCCCAGGGCAAGGCCGCGGACGTGGTCAAGCGCGCGGGTTTCCGCCTGACGGCCAAGTACCTGCAGTCCATGAAGAACGGCATGCCGGTGGATGCGGTGGCGCGTTTTCACCTGGGCAACGGCGCGCGCATCGAACGGCTCAACTGGGCCGCGGATACCTCTGCCAAGGGGCTCAAGCAGTCCTGCGGCATGATGGTGAACTACCTCTACGACCTCGACGAGCTGGACGACAATCTCGCCCTGCTGGGAGAGGGCAAGCCCCAGGTCAGCCGCGGCGTGGGGCGCGTGGCTTAAGCGCCGCGCTCGCGGCGCAACAACATAAGAAAGAGGGGCAGGAGACATGACGGACAACGTGGCCGGCCGCGTGCTGCTGGAACGCGAGGGCGATCTGGCTTGGGTAACGCTATCGCACCCGGGGCGCCTGAACGCGATCACGGTGGGCATGTGGCACGAACTGCGGGAGGTGTTCACCCGCGTAGCCGATGACGATGCCGTGCGCTGCGTGATCGTGCGCGGCGAGGGCGGCAATTTCGCCGCCGGCGCCGACATCCGCGAATTCCCCGTACAGCGCGGCGACATGGCCGGCGTGCAGCGCTACCACCGCGACGTGCTGGCGCCTGCCTTGCGGGCGGTCGCCTTGTGCCCGCATCCGGTGGTGGCGCAGATCGAGGGCGTGTGCGTGGGTGGCGGCCTGGAGATCGCCAGCCAGTGCGATCTGCGGATCGCCGGCGAGTCGGCGCGTTTCGGCGTGCCGATCAACCGCCTGGGCTTTCCCATGGCGCCCGACGAAATGAGCGGCCTCCTGGCCCTGGTCGGGCGCGCCGCCACGCTGGCCATACTGCTCGAAGGCCGCGTGTTCGGCGCCGAAGAGGCTCGCGAACTGGGCTTGCTGACCCGCATCGTCGCCGACGGCCAGGTGGCCGACGCGGCCAGGCGCAGCGCCGCGCGCATCGCAGCCGGCGCGCCGCTGGCGGCCCGCATCAACAAGCGTCTATCGCGCAGGCTCGTCGCAGGCGGCGGCTTGACCGAAGACGAATACCAGGATTATTTCTCGTACGCCGACAGCCGGGACCACCAGGAGGGCGTGCGCGCCTTTCTGGCCGGCGAAGATCCTTCCTTTTCCGGAGACTAGACAAGGTGAGCAACGCCAATCTATACGCTGTCCTGCAAGGCGGCTTCCCCAAAGACCGCAGCAAGGTCGCGCTGGAAACGCCCGACCTGCAATACACCTGGGACGACATCGATCGCGCCACCGCGTGCCTGGCCAACCTGCTGACCTCGCTGGACCTGCCGGCGGGTTCGCGCGTGGCGGTGCAGGTCGAGAAGTCGCCCGAAGCGCTGTTGCTGTACCTGGCCACGCTGCGCGCTGGCCTGGTGTACCTGCCGCTGAACACGGCTTACCGCGAATCGGAAATCGAGTACTTCCTGGGCAATGCCGAGCCGGCCGTGGTGGTCTGCTCCAGCAAGAACCTGGACTGGGTGCAGCGCGCCGCCGGCAAGGCTGGCACCGCGCACGTGTACACGCTGGACGAGGACCGCAGCGGCACGCTGCTGGATGCCGCCGGCGGCCTGCCGCAGACCTTCAAGACCGTGGCGCGCAAGCCCGATGACCTGGCCGCCATCCTGTACACCTCCGGCACCACCGGACGCAGTAAGGGCGCGATGCTGTCCCACGGCAACCTTGCCGCCAATGCCCGCGTGCTGCACGAGTACTGGGGCTGGCGCTCGGACGACGTGTTGCTGCACATGCTGCCCATCTTCCACGTGCACGGCCTGTTCGTGGCTTCGCACGGCGCCTTGCTGGCCGGCGCCAGGATGATCTGGCTGCCCAAGCTGGACATCGACCAGGCCTTGCACTACCTACCGCAGAGCACGGTAATGATGGGCGTGCCCACGTACTACGTGCGCCTGCTGGCCGATCCGCGTTTCGACCGCGGCGTCTGCGCCAACATGCGCCTCTTCATCTCGGGTTCGGCGCCCTTGCTGGCCGAGACTTTCTCGGACTTCCAGAAGCGCAGCGGCCACGCCATCCTTGAACGCTACGGCATGAGCGAGACGGTCATGCTCACCTCCAACCCCTACGATCCCAAGCTGGGCGAGCGCCTGGCCGGCACCGTGGGCCGCGCCTTGCCGGGCGTGCAGGTGCGCGTGGTGGACGATGCCGGCATCGCGCTCGCGCCGGGCGAGATCGGCAATGTGCAGGTGCGCGGGCCGAACGTGTTCTCGGGCTACTGGCGCATGCCGGAAAAGACCCAGGAGGAGTTCACCGCCGATGGCTGGTTCAAGACCGGCGACGTGGGCCGTTGGGGCGGCGAGTCCGCCGGGCGCGACGTGCCCGCCGACTACCTGTCCATCGTGGGCCGCAGCAAGGACCTGATCATCTCCGGCGGATTCAACGTATATCCCAAGGAAATCGAGACGCTGATCGACGACATGCCCGGCGTGGCCGAATCGGCGGTCATTGGGGTGCCGCATGCCGACTTCGGCGAGGCCGTGGTGGCGGTGGTGGTGCCCAAGAACGGCGTTGCGCTGGACGCGGATGCCATGCAGGCCGAGCTGAAATCGCGCATCGCCAATTTCAAGGTGCCCAAGCGCCTGCACATCGTCGGCGAACTGCCGCGCAACACGATGGGCAAAGTGCAGAAGAACGTGCTGCGCGAAACGTACAAGGCGCTCTGACGCATGCCACGACCGCTTCCCGGTCCGGGGAGCGGTTTTTTTCGGCTAGCGCGCGGCGCGTCCGCGCTGCGCGGGCCATCTTTCAGGAGGTCATGCCCAGACAAAACCGCAGGTCCCAGCAGCCCATCCCATACAAGAACTCAAGAGACGAGACGCACAGAACCGCGCCGTCCCCACGCTGCAGCTAGAGGAGACAATATGAAATATCGCACCACCGCCGCGGCCGTATTCGCCGTGGCCGCCCTGGGTCTGGGCGGCGCTGCCGCCGCGCAATGGCCCGAGCGCCCGATCACGCTGATCGTCCCGTTCCCCGCCGGCGGCGGCACGGACACCTTCGCCCGCCCGCTGGCCCAGCAATTGACCACGCAGTTGGGCCAGCCCGTGGTCATCGACAACAAGGGTGGGGCGGGCGGAACCGTGGGCGCTGGCGTCGCGGCCAAGGCCCGGCCCGACGGCTACACCTTCTTCATGGGCGGCGCGCATCATGCGTTGGCCCCCTCGCTGTACAAAAACCTGAACTACGACATTCAGAAGGACTTCGTGCCGGTCGCCCTGGTCGCGCAGCCGCCGCAGGTCATCGTCATCAATCCGGCCAAGCTGCCGGTGAAGACGGTGCAGGAGCTGATCGACTACGCCAAGAAGCGCCCCGGGGAAATCAACTTCGGCACGGCCGGCAAGGGCAGCACGCACCACCTGGCCGGCGAGCTGTTCGCGATGCAGACCGGCATCAAGCTGGTGGACGTGCCCTACCAGGGTGCCGGGCCCATGCTGTCGGCCCTGATCGGCGGACAGGTGGACCTGGCCTTCGACGGCCTGGGCTCGTCCTCCGGCCACATCCGCTCCGGCACGATCAAGCCGCTGGCGGTGGCCGCCACCGAACGCTCGCAGTCGCTGCCGGACGTACCCACCGCCGCCGAGGCCGGCGTGCCGAATTACGTGGTGTCGACCTGGTACGCGATCTGGGCGCCTGCCGGCACGCCCAAGGAAGCGGTCGACAGGATGAGCGCCGAGATCACCAAGGCCTTGAACGCGCCGAAGATCAAGGAAACCTGGGCCGGCAACGGCTCGGCCGTGCCCACGTTGACAGGGGCCGAGTTCGGCAAGTTCGTCGACAGCGAGGTCGATCGCTGGGCCAAGGTGGTGAAGGATTCGGGGGTCAAGCTAGATTAATGCATCGGTGGACCGGATTTCAATTACTATTGATAATCGTTATCATTGTTGAAATTGCCTTCCGGTCCGTCGAATGCCATGAATCAAAGCGGTTCTCCAGCGCCCATCGAAGGGCTCTACATTCAGCATCAATCCTGGTTGTTTGACTGGCTGCGTAGAAAGACAGGTTGCCCGTTCGACGCGGCCGACCTGACGCACGACACTTATCTGAAGGTGCTGATCCGCGAAGAGGACACGCGTCGCCTGCGCGAACCGCGCGCCTATCTGACGACGATCGCACACGGCTTGATGGTGAACCTGTTCCGCCGCCGCGACATCGAGCGTGCCTATCTGGACGGTCTGGCGCTGCTCGAGGAGGCGTCCGTTCCGTCGCCGGAGCGCCGTGCCCTGGTCCTGGAAGCGCTGATGGAGATTGACCGGCTGCTGGACGGTTTGCCGTCCAAAGTCCGCAAGGCGTTTCTGTTGTCGCAGCTGGAAGGCCTGCGCCATGGCGAGATCGCCGAACGCATGCAGGTCTCGGTCAGCTCGGTGCGCCAGTATCTGGCCCGCGCCATGCAGCATTGCCTGGCGGCCTGGTGAGCCGGCGCGCTGCGGCCCGGGCCGAATTGCCGTCATCCGTCATCCGCGAAGCCAGCGCCTGGTTTGTCCGCCTGGGGGCGGACGACGCCACCGCAACGGACGGCGCAGCCTGTCGCCGCTGGATCGAGGCCGACCCCTTGCACCGGTTGGCCTGGGAACGCGTGGAAATGCTGGGACGCCAGTTTGGCCAGGTCGACCCGCGAGCTGGCCTGGCGGCCCTGGACCGTCCGTCCTCCCGCGGCCGGCGCCAGGCGCTCAAGGCCTTGTCGCTGGCCATGGGCGCGGGCGGATTGACGGCAGCGTCGCTGCCTTGGACGGCATGGACGTCGGACTTTGGCACGGCCGTCGGCGAGCGGCGCGCCGCGACCTTGGACGACGGCAGCGTGTTGACCCTGAATACCGACAGCGCGGCCGATGTGCGCTTTGATGCCACGCAGCGTCTGGTCGTGTTGACCAGGGGCGAGTTGCACATCGCGTCACAGCGCGACCCGCTGGCCCCCGTCCGGCCGCTGGTGGTGGCGACCCCCATGGGCCGGATTACCGCGCTCGGTACGCGCTTCGTTGTCCGCTTGTTGGACGGGGAGACCAGGGTGGCGGTGACCGAAGGCGCGGTCAGGATCGAACCGAGAGCCGGCGGCGCGGGTTCCGCACGGATTGTGGAAGCCGGGGTCGGCACCGGCTTCAATGAGCACGTCGTGCGGAACTTGCGGCCCGCGCCGCACGCCGGCGATTGGGTGCAGGGCGCGCTGTTTGCCGACGGCATGCGCCTGGACGCGTTTGTGGAGGAACTGAGCCGCCATCGCAAGGGCCGGTTGGTGTGCGACCCGGCGGTGGCGGGGCTGCGCATTTCAGGCTCATACCCGCTGGGCGACACCGACCGTATCCTGGCCGCGGTCGAGCGCGCGTTGCCGGTGCGGGCGGACCGCTACACCCGCTATTGGGTGGTGTTGCGGGGGCGCAGTTGAGCGGCTCGGGAAAATTTCCTGGCGCCGCACTGTCACTTTTGAGTTTTCGATTGGCATACGGGTGAATCCTCGATTTTCTTCGCCCGGAACCCAACGATATGTCCCTGCCGTTTTCCTCCACTCACCCTGCCGCGCCGGCGCGCCTGCGCATGAAGGCCCTTGCCGCGCTGGTGCTGGCCGCGATCGCCGGAGCTGCGCTTTCTCCCTTGTCGGTTCAAGCGCAGCCAGGCGCCGCCGCCGAAGTCCGCCACTCCGTCGATGTGCCGGCCGGTTCGCTGGGTGTGGCGCTGTCTGGCTTCGCCCGGCAGACCCAGGTGCTGCTGTCGTTCGATCCCGCCCTGACTTCGGGCATGGAGACCGCGGGCTTGCAAGGGGGCTATGCCGTGGATCAGGGCTTTGCGGCGTTGCTGGCGGGGACCGGGTTGGAAGTCGTGCGCCGCGCGGATGGCGATTACCTGTTGCAGCGCGCGGGCGGTCAGCAAGCCACTCAGCTTGCGCCGGTGGTGGTCCTGGGGGCAGGCGCCACGACTGAAGGCACCGGCGAGTACACCGCTGACTGGATGCGCTCGGCCAACGGCCTGGTGTTGTCGCAGCGCGAGACGCCGCAATCGACCAGCGTGCTGACGCGGCAGCAGATGGACGACCGTTCCATCACGTCGGTGCGCGACGTAATGGAAAACGCCACCGGCATGAATGTGCAGCAGGCGGAGTCCGAGCGCTTGACGTACTACTCGCGCGGATTTTCCATGGACACGTTCCAGTTCGACGGCGTGGTCAAGCCGCTGAACGGCCTCTATCAGTTTGGCGACGGCAACCTGGATCCGGTCATCTACGACCACGTTGAAATCATCCGCGGCGCTACCGGCCTGATGAGCGGCACCGGCAACCCGGGCGGTTCCGTCAACTTCATCCGCAAGCGTCCGGCCCGCGAGTTCCAGGGCGATATCAAGCTCTCGGCCGGGACCGAGGACACCTATCGAGGCGAAGTGGACTTGTCCACGCCGTTCAACGAGTCCGGATCGGTGCGCGGGCGTATCGTCGGCGCCAAGGAACGGCGTGGCGACACCATGGACCTCTACAAGAAAAAGCGCGACGTGCTGTACGGCATCGTTGAGGCCGACGTTGCCGCGAGCACCACCGTCAGCATCGGCGGCTCTTTGCAACGCACGAGGCCCAGCGGCATCAGCTGGGGCGGCTTGCCTGCCCTGGACGCCAACGGCAAGCCTATCGACTGGCCCAAGGGACAGGCCATGGGCGCCAAGTGGTCGCGCTGGGACACGGATTCCCACGAGTATTTCGCGCAGATAGAACATGGCTTCGCCAATGGTTGGAACGCCCGCCTGTCGTACACGCGCCTGGAAAACAAGTTCGACGCGCCGTTGCTCTTCACGTCCGACGTGCCGGTGACGATCGACGGGTTCTCAACGGCGCCATTGCTGCGCAAGTTCGTGGGTGGCAGCGACCAGGATGTGGTTGGCGGCTCCATGGACGGTGATTTCGACGCCTTCGGCCGCCGTCATCAGTTCAACCTGGGCTTCTCCCATTCCATCATCAAGGCATGGAATCAGAGCTGGGACACCTCGGATCAGGCGACATATCCCATTCCCGACGTCAAGAACTGGACTGGCGATTGGCCCGCGCCGAATTGGGACATCCTGGCGCTGTCGCAGACCAATCGCAACAAGCAGACAGGCATTTATGGCACGTTGCGCCTGGGGCTGACCGACAGGCTGCATTTGTTGACCGGCGCGCGCTGGACGCGCTGGGAATCCACCGAGACCAGCTGGGGCGTGACGGGCTACTCGCATACGTATTCCGAGGTTACGCCCTACCTGGGCCTCACCTATGACCTGAACGATACGTACACGGCCTACGCCAGCTACACCAACATCTTCCAGCCGCAGATGGTCAAGACGCAGACCTGGGACATGGCGGGCCCGGCCTATGGCCACAACTATGAAATGGGCCTGAAGGCGTCCTACCTGGACGGCCGGGTGAATGCATCTGTCGCTGTGTTCCAGACCGACCAAAAGGACGTAGCCGAGTACGGCGGCTACGACTACGCGCATGACGACGGCTGGTACTACATTCTGGACGGCACCCGCACGCGCGGCTTCGAGATGGAGCTGGCCGGGGAAGTGACGCCGGGCTGGAATGTGTTCCTGGGCTACACGTATCGCCAGTCCAAGGACAACAATGGCAAGAAGGTGCAGACCACTCAGCCCGAACAGTTGCTGAAGCTGAGCACGGCGTACCGGCTGCCGGGCGAGCTGAACAAGTTGACCGTGGGCGGCGGCGTGCGCTGGCAGAGCCAGACGAGCGCACAGACCTACTACGGCTTGCAGTCCGGCTCCATTGTGCAGAAGCCATATGCCTTGTTCGACCTGATGGCGCAATACAACTTTTCGGACAAGACGCAGTTGCAGCTCAACGTGCGCAACCTGGCCGACAAGAAGTACTACCGGTCCATGGGCTTCTACAACTCGGTTTTCTATGGCGAGGGCCGGACCGCGCTGCTCACGCTGACGCAGCGCTTCTAGTCCCCGACCGCTAGCGCCATTCGCTCGCCAGGCTGAGCTTGGCCTGCTGATCGCGCGTCAGCGTCAGGCTGGCCGCCTTGACCAGTTCGTCCAGTTGCTCCAGCGAGGTCGCGCTGACGATGGGCGAGGTGATGCCGGGCTGCGCGATCTGCCAGGCCAGGGCGGCCTGGGCGGGCGTGCAGCCGGCGTCCTCGGCCACTTCGTCCAGCGCCTTCAGGATGCGGTAGCCGCGGTCGTTGAGATAGGTCTCGACGATCTTGCGGCCGCGCGGGCTCTTGCCCGCATCGGCCGGGCTGCGGTACTTGCCGCTGAGGAATCCGCTGGCCAGCGCGTAATAGTTGATCGTGCCCATCTGCTGTGTCTTCACCAGGCTTTGCAGTCCGGATTCGAAGGGCTCGCGGCGGTACAGGTTGTACTCGGGCTGGATGCTCTCGTAGCGCGGCAGGCTGTGCCGCTCGCTGGCGATCAGCGCTTCGGACAGCCGCACCGAGGTGTAGTTGGATGCGCCGATGGCGCGCACCTTGCCGGATTCGATATGCTTGGCGTATTCGGCCAGGGTATCGGTCAGCGGCGTGTCCGGATCGTCCTGGTGCGATTGGTACAGGTCGATGTGATCCGTCTGCAGCCGGGCCAGGGAAGCTTCCAGCGAGCGGCGGATATAGGCGGGCGCCAGGCCCTTGGCGTCCGGCCCCATCTCCATGCCGACCTTGGTGGCGATGAGCACGCGGTCGCGCTTGCCCGAGCGTTTGAGCCATTTGCCGATCAGGGCTTCGGATTCGCCACCCTGGTTGTCCTGGACCCAGCGGGAATACACGTCCGCCGTGTCGATGAAGTTCAGGCCGGCATCCACCAACGCGTCCAGCAGCGAGTAGGTGCCGGCTTCGTCGACGGTCCAGCCGAAGACGTTGCCGCCGAAGGTGAGCGGAGGAATCTGCAGGCCGGAGCGGCCCAATGCGCGTTTGATCATGGTGTGGCCTCTGGATGCTGCGGGTGGCGGCTGGGAAGAAGTCCGGTTTCTGCGGGTCCGGCCGATGCGATTCCGGGCTTTTTCAGTATATTTACGCCGCTGCGCCCCGTCGCGGGGCATCCTGTTCCGGCATGCACCATTTCAGGGATTCCCCCCAAACTTTTTGGGGTGGCGGCAAGTTAGACTATACGGCTTTACGGCTAGTCCGGCCGGCGGGGAGCCGCCAGCGGCGCCGTAATAATGAGCAAAAACAAGGGTTCAAGGAGCTTACCTATGCTGATCGGAAAAAAACATTTTCTGACGGTTGGCGCCATGGCGCTGGCGATGGCTATCGCCGCGCCAGTGGCCGCGCAGCAGAAGTCGGTGGCGGTCACCGCCATCGTCGAGCATCCGGCGCTGGACGCCGTGCGTGACGGGGTGCAGGACGCCCTCAAGCAAGCCGGCTACGAGCCGGGCAAGAACCTGAAGTGGCAATACCAGAGCGCCCAGGGCAACAACGGCACCGCCGCCCAGATCGCGCGCAAGTTCGTCGGCGACAAGCCCGACGCCATCGTCGCGATCGCCACGCCCTCGGCCCAGGCCGTCGTCGCGGCCACCAAGGACGTGCCGGTGGTGTATTCCGCCGTGACCGATCCGGTCGCCGCCCAGCTGGTCGCCAGCATGGACGCCTCGGGCACCAACGTGACCGGCGTGTCGGATCTGCTGGCCCTGGACAAGCAGGTCGAACTGATCAAGAAAATCGTCCCCAACGCCAAGCGCGTGGGCATCGTCTACAACCCGGGCGAAGCCAACTCGGTCGTGGTCGTGAAGAAGTTGCAGGAAATCCTGCCGAAGTCGGGTATGAGCCTGGTCGAAGCGGCCGCGCCGCGCTCGGTGGACGTGGCTTCCGCGGCCCGCAGCCTGATCGGCAAGGTCGACGTCATCTACACCAACACCGACAACAACGTCGTGTCGGCCTATGAGTCGCTGGTCAAGGTCGGCAACGACGCCAAGATCCCGCTGATCGCGTCCGACACCGATAGCGTCAAGCGCGGCGGCATCGCCGCCCTGGGCATCAATTACCGCGACCTGGGCGTGCAGACGGGCAAGGTGGTGGTGCGCATCCTCAAGGGCGAGAAGCCCGGCGCCATCCCCTCGGAAACGATCTCCAAGCTCGAGCTCTACGTGAATCCGGGCGCCGCTGCCAAGCAGGGCGTGACCCTGTCCGACGCGATCATCAAGTCGGCCGCGGTGGTTGTGAAGTAATAATCAGCCGTACCTGCCCCGCCATGCCCACCCGGCGTGAGCGGGGTTTGTTTTATGTTTTGGTGTCTTGCCTTACCCCATGGTCTTCAGGGCGGCAGCATTCACAAGATGCTCGCGGCCCGGCGCAATGTGCTGGTCTTGAATGGTCGGCGGCCCGCCTTACGGCGTCGAGCCCGCCCGGCGTTTTTGCTCCCTGAATGGTCCTGCAGACTCCTGCTGGCGGCCTTGCCGCCCGGCACGGGAACGCTTTGGCAGGAAACGAGAGAAAATCCCGCGCCGAGAAACGTTTCTTGCGAAAGCTGGGGTAAAACTGACCCCGAAACGCAAGATATCCGACGTTGCAACTCTTTAATATGCTCGTTTCTTGCCTTCGTGCAACTTCTTAATATGCTCGCTTCTTACTGATTGGATTTGACCCATGTCATTGTTCTCGTTGTTAGGCGCGTTGGAGATCGGCCTGATCTTCAGCCTGGTGGCTCTGGGCGTGTTTATCTCTTTCCGCCTGCTGCGCTTCCCGGACCTGACCGTTGACGGTAGTTTCCCGCTGGGCGGCGCGGTCTGTGCCACGCTGATCGCCTCGGGCACCGACCCGTTCCTGGCCACCATCATTGCCACGATCGCTGGCGCCGCGGCCGGACTGGTTACCGGCTGGCTGAACGTGAAGCTGAAGATCATGGATCTGCTGGCCAGCATCCTGATGATGATCGCGCTGTACTCGGTCAACCTGCGCATCATGGGCAAGCCCAACGTTCCCCTGATCACCGAATCCACCGTATTCACGGTCCTGCAGCCCGAATGGCTGTCGGACTATGTCGCCCGGCCGCTGATCCTGATCGTGATCGTGATCCTGGCCAAGCTGGCGCTGGACTGGTTCTTCGCCACGCAGACCGGTCTGGCCGTGCGCGCCACCGGGTCCAATGGACGCATGGCCCGCGCCCAGGGCGTCAATACCGGCCGCATGATCCTGGGCGGCATGGCGCTGTCCAACGCGCTGGTGGCGCTGGCGGGTGCGCTGTTCGCCCAGACCCAGGGCGGCTCGGACATTTCCATGGGCATCGGCACCATCGTCATCGGCCTGGCCGCCGTGATCGTGGGCGAAAGCATCCTGCCGTCGCGCAAGCTGGTGCTGGCAACGCTGGCCGTCATCATCGGCGCCATCGTCTACCGCTTCTTCATCGCGCTGGCGCTGAATAGCGATTTCATCGGCCTGAAGGCGCAAGACCTGAACCTCGTCACCGCGGTGCTGGTCACGATTGCCCTGGTCATTCCCATGCTCAAGCGCCGCCTCCTCGGCAAGAAGGGGAGCTGAATATGTTGTCCGCAAAAGACCTCAAGATCACATTCAACGCGGGTACGCCCATCGAAACCCGCGCCTTGCGCGGCCTGTCGCTGGAGATACCCTCGGGCCAGTTCGTGACTGTCATCGGCTCCAACGGCGCCGGCAAATCCACGTTTCTGAATGCGGTCTCCGGCGATCTGCCGGTTGATTCCGGCCGCATCGACATCAACGGTGTCGACGTCACGCGCCAGCCCGTGTGGGCGCGCGCAGGCCGCGTGGCCCGCGTGTTCCAGGACCCGATGGCGGGTACCTGCGAAGACCTGACCATCGAAGAAAACATGGCGCTGGCGCAGATGCGCGGCGCGCGCCGCGGCTACAGCCGCGCGGTCAAGGCCTCCATGAAGGAAGGCTTCCGCGAGCGTCTGGCCACGCTGGGCCTGGGCCTGGAAAGCCGCCTGAGCGACCGTATCGGCCTGTTGTCGGGCGGCCAGCGCCAGGCGGTCAGCCTGCTGATGGCGGCCTTGCAGCCTTCGCGCATCCTGCTGCTGGACGAGCACACCGCGGCGCTGGACCCGCGCACGGCGGACTTCGTGCTGCAACTGACCGCGCGCATCGTCGCAGAAAGCCAGCTCACCACCATGATGGTGACGCACAGCATGCGCCAGGCGTTGGACGTGGGCGACCGCACCGTCATGCTGCACCAGGGGCAGGTGGTGCTGGACGTGTCGGGCGACGAACGCCGCGGCATGGATGTGCCGGACCTGCTGGCCATGTTCGAGCGCGTGCGCGGCGAAAAGATCTCGGACGACGCCTTGCTGCTGGGTTGATCGTCAGGCGCCGGCTGCGTGAATCGCGGCCGGCTCCCGCAGGCCCGTGGGAGGCCGCTAGGTGCCCACCGGCCCTAGATGAATCGGCCAGGCCGGAACGCCTCGTGGCGCGGTGCGCCGTCGCCGTCGCACATGAGTTCGCCCAGTATCTTCGCCGTGCCGGGCGCGGTGCTGAAGCCGATGTGCTGATGCCCCAGCGCCAGCCACAGGCCAGGATGGCGCGGCGCCTCGCCTATCATCGGCCGGCTGTCGGGCAGCGTCGGACGCCGCCCCAGCCACGCCTCCGGATCCAGCCGCCGGTCCAGCGGAAACGCCTCGCGGGCCCGCGCTTCCGCCAGGTCCAGCTGCAGGGGCCGGGCGGGCGCCTCGCAGGCGTCCAGCTCCACGCCCGTGGTCAGACGCAGCCCGCGCGCCATGGGCGACAGCACGTAGCCGCCGCCGGTGTCGTAGACGGGACGCGTCAGGCTGGCGCCGTCCACACCGCTGAAATGCATGTGATAGCCGCGTTCGAACGCCATGGGCAGGTCTATGCCCGTCGTCTTCAGCAGCTTCTTCGACCAGGGGCCCAGCGCCACCACCAACTGGTCGGCGGCCAGCGAGTCGGCCCCTTGCGAGCCTTGCACGATCCAGCGCTGGCCGTCGCGGCGGATGGCGTCCGCCGTCAGCCGCTTGAACGTGCCGCCAGAGCGTAGGAACAGGTCTGCATAGGCCGCGACCACCTGGTGCGGATCATCGACGGAGTACGAGCCCTGGATCCACAGTGCGCGCTGGAAGATCGGCGCGAGTGCGGGTTCGATCTCCGCGAGTTCCGCGGGCTGCAGGGTCTGGGTCGGCACCTGGTACTGGGCAAAGGTCTTGCGGGACAGCTCGCCGCTGTTCCAGCCTTGTTCCGACCGGTACAGGAATATCCAGCCGGTATCGCGCAGACGGTGCGCCGCGCCGGATTCGTGCAGCAGCCGCAGATGCTCGGGCGCCGATAGCCGGATCAGGCCGTCCAGCGCCGCCACGGTCTGCTTGAACACGGCCGGCCGGGCATTGAGCAGGAAACGGGCCGCCCAGCCCAGGTTTTGCGCCAGGTAGCTCAGCTTGTAGCGGAACTGGACGGTGTCGTTTTTCAGCAGCCGGGGCAGTTGCGCCCACAAGCCTGGATGGTTGAACGGCATCAGCGAACTGCGGGCGATCACCCCCGCGTTGCCTAGCGAGGTTTCCAGGCCCGGCTCCTGCCGGTCGACGAGCGTGATCGACAGGCCGCGCCGTTGCAATTCCAGGGCGCAGCATACGCCCACGATACCCGCGCCGAGGACGATGACTTGCTTTCCCATGTTTTTATCTGAGTTCAGTCCAGAGGGGCCGTGATGCCGGCAGGCTCGCGGAATTGTATTGCAGGGCGGGTCCGCGCGACGGGGAAAAAGGCGGCGCGCGAGCTTCAGGCCTGTGGCTTCTGGCCGAGGATCCGGCCGGCCGCGGCGACGCCCCACCAAGAGGCTTCCTCGAACACGGAATAGCCCGACAGGTCAGCGTGCGCGAACAGCACCGGGCCGTCCACGTCGCGCAGGGCCGCTAGGCCCGGATTGGACAGGTAGCCGCATACCGGCGTCGCCATGGCGTGGCCGCGCACCGTGATCTCCAGCTGGCGCGCATGGCGCCAGAACTCCTCGCCGTAGGCCGCGACCAGATCGGACGCGGCTTCGGCCCGCAGTTCTTGCGGGCTGGCGCGGGTCAGCCATTCGCGCGCCGCCAGGGGCGTCTGGCTGCTGAGCGCGTGGTAGGCCGTGAAGACGCTGCGCGGCGAGCGCGCCACGCGCAGCAGCTGATGCGTGGACACCACGTAGCCCAGCGCCTTTCCCTGATAGACCACGTTGTCCCAGGATAGCGGTTCGCCAGAGGCCTCGGCCGGGTAGCCGTCCATCACGAAGTTCGACACCATCCAGGGCGCGTGCGGCGGCGCGTGCACCGCCGGGTCGTAGCCATAGGCACGGATGTCGGGCAGGATGCGCTGGGCCACGAACAGCGGCATCGCGCATACGGCGCGGCGGGCTTGCACCGTGTAGGCGGCGGGCGCGGGGGCCGAGGTCAAGCAGGTGACCAGCGCGCCGGCAGCCGTGTCCTGCACCCGGACCGCGGTGCCCGCCGCCAGCCAACCGGCATGGCCGAGCTTGCGCGTGATGGCCTCGCGCATGCGCTGCAACAGCGTGGACAGGCCGCCGGGCCAGGTCAGCACGGCGCCTTCGCCCGCGTTGGCGGCGTGGCCGTCGCGGCTGGCGAAATAGTGCAGGCCGGCCCAGGCCGAGACCACGTCGTATTGCGCGCCGTAGTCGTCGCGGCAGCAGTAGTTCAGATACCAGTGCAAGGCGGGCGAGGTATAGCCTTCGCGGTCCAGCCATTGTTTGAACGTGATCGCGTCGAGCGCGCGCCAGGCCGGGTCCAGGGACGAAAGCGTGAGCGGGATGCTGAAGACCTTGCGGCCGTCGTTGCCGGTCTGCGTGTGCAGGCGCTCGATCACGGCAAGAAACTTGCGGTGCTGGGCCAGATCCTCTTCCGGCAACCCGCTCATGGGCAGCAGGCTGTCTTCCCAGTGGCCGCCGCGCAGCAGGCGCTCCTGGGGGGAATGCACCAGCGCGGCTTCGTCGTAGTAGGGGCGGGCCTCGTGGGCGCCGCGCTCGATGATGCCGAAGTCGGCCAGCATCTCGCGCACATGCGTGGACGCCAGCGAGGGTAGCGGCAGGTAATGCGCGCCCAGGGGGTAATCCAGTCCGTCGCGCAGGCCGGCGGCGGCATTGCCTTCGAGTTCGGGGCCTTGCACCACCAGGAAATCCGTGTGTCCTTCGCGCGCCAGCTTCCAGGCGCAGGACAGGCCCGCCACGCCTGAGCCCAGTATCACGACGTCGCGCTGGTGGCTGGCCGAGGGCTGGGGCCAGGCCGCGCCGTCGCGCAAGGCGTGGCCCGCCTGCATCCCCGGGTAATGGATTTCCGGCGTGGTCTCGACAATGCGCGAACGGTAGTAGCCGGCGGTGCCGGCTATCGCGGCCGTGGCCGCGCCCAAAAGGAAGCTGCGCCGCCGCATCAGCGGATGACCTTGCGCCAGTCCTCGTCGAAGTAGCGCACGAGCGACTGCTCGTTCAGGCGGTTCGGAGGCATCGCCAGCGCCGGCATGTCGGCCGGAAAATGGAACAGCTCGCGCGTCGTGACCGGGTCCAGGTAGCGCGTGGGCACGGTGATCTTGGCGGGCGGCTCGTAATCGCGGCGCTTGCTGGCCAGGATGAAGCCCCAGTCGCCGAAGGACGGCACATAGGTATGGTACGGCCAGGTGTTCAGGCCAGCCTCCTTCAAAGTGGCATCGACGCTCCAGAACGAGCGCGGCGCGAAGTAGGGCGAGGTGGACTGCACCACCATGTAGCCGTTCTCGGCCAGGTGGCGCGCCATCAGGTGATAGACCGGCACCGAGTACAGGCGGCCCAGGCCGAAGTTGGACGGATCGGGAAAATCCACCACGATGTAGTCATAGACCTCGGCATGGGTTTCCAGCCAGCGGCCGGCGTCGTCGTTGACGACCGTGACCCGGGGATCCTTCAGCGACCCCTGGTTCAGCTTGACCAGCGGCTCGGAACGCGAGAACAGGCCGGTCATGGCCGGGTCCAGGTCCACCAGCGTCACGTGTTCGATATTCTTGTACTTGAGGATTTCGCGCACCGCCAGGCCGTCGCCGCCGCCCAGCACCAGCACGTTGCGCGCCCAGGGCAGGGCTTGCAGGCCGGGATGCACCAGCGCCTCGTGATAGCGATGCTCGTCGCGCGACGAGAACTGCAGGTTGCCGTTGATGTACAGGCGCAGGTCGTCATGCCAGCGCGTGACTACCAGCCGCTGGTACTGGGTGGTTTCCGCATGCACCACGTCGTCCCCGTACAGGCCTTTCTCGGCCCAGGCCGTCATGCTGCCGGAATAGATGAAGCCCAGCCCCAGGAAGCCGATCACCACGCTGGCGCGGATGGCTTTTTCACCGGGACGGTGAAGCTCCGCGCGGAACAGCCAGGTGGTCCACAGCGCCACGCTGGCGTTCAGCATGCCGAACAGGAAGCTGGTGCGCAGCAGTCCGAGCTTGGGGGCGAGCAACAGCGGGAACACCAGCGAGACGGCCAGCGCCCCCAGGTAGTCGAAGGTCAGCACGCGGCTGACGATTTCGCGGAACTCGGTCTTGCGCTGGTTGAACACCCGCATCACCAGCGGGATCTCCATGCCGACCATCAGGCCGATGAGGAACACGCCTACGTAGAGGGCTGCGCGGAAGGGGGCGGCCATCCATGCGAAGACCAGGAACAGCACCGCGGCGGAGACGCCGCCCAACAGGGCGACCAGCAGCTCCACATCGATGAAGCGATTCAAAACGTCTTCGTCTTTTACATATTTTGACAACCACGAGCCTATGCCCATGGCGAACAGATAGCAGCCGATGACGGAGGAGAACTGCAGTATCGAATCCCCCAGCAAATAGCTGGCGAGCGCGCTGCTGATGAGCTCATAGCCCAAACCGCAGGAGGCGACGATCAATACCGAAAGAATGAGAACGCGGTCGCGCATGGAGTGTCCGACACGAAAAATGCGTTCGCAGTATATCGAACGCGGCGTATATACTGCGCGCAATTGGGAGGGTGGCAATGGGAGAAGCAATGCATCCGGTGGTGACCTATCTTGTCTACATGGTGTCGGCGCTTGCCATGCTGGGCGTCTTCACCTTGGTCTACACGGCCGTCACGCGCTACAAGGAATTCGAGCTGATCCGCGAAGGCAATATTGCCGCCGTGCTGTCCTATGGCGGCGCGCTGGTGGGCTTCAGCTTCACCTTGTGCTCCAGCATTGCGATCCATGCCAGCTATGCCATGTTCCTGCTGTGGGGCCTGGCCGCCATGCTGGTCCAGATCGTCGTGTACGTGGGGGTGTCCCAGGCAGTCCGCGGCATGAACGAGGCCATCGAAGAAAACAACATCGCCATGGGCGGACTGATCGGGTCGATTTCGGTCGCCGCCGGCATCGTCAATGCGGCTTGCCTGACCTGACACAGGCTGGCGCGCCGAACCCGATCTGACAGGAGAACGACTCATGAGTCTCGGTTCATTCATCCGCAAGCAGTTCATCGATATCCTGCAATGGAACGAGGATCGCGACGGCGTGCTCGCCTGGCGCCATCCCATGCAGGATTTCGAAATCCAGTACGGCGCCAGCCTGACCGTGCGCGA
The DNA here is from genome assembly GCF_049647645.1 of Achromobacter sp. Lineage (GTDB taxonomy): Bacteria > Pseudomonadota > Gammaproteobacteria > Burkholderiales > Burkholderiaceae_B > Achromobacter. The sequence continues at coordinate 715 of NZ_JBARYB010000045.1, read as the reverse complement.
GTCGCAGATGGCGGTGTTCGTCAATGAAGGCAAGGTGGCCGACGTGTTTGGCCCCGGCATGTACAAGCTGACCACGCAGACGCTGCCGATCCTGACCTACCTGAAGAACTGGGACAAGCTGTTCGAGTCCCCCTTCAAGTCGGATGTGATCTTCTTCAGCACTCGCCTGCAGCTGGGCCGGCGCTGGGGTACGGCCCAGCCGGTGACGCTGCGCGACAGCGAATTCGGCATGGTGCGCCTGCGCGCCTTCGGCGTGTATTCCTACCAGATCGCCGATCCCGCCAAGTTCTACCGCGAGATCAGCGGCACGCGCGACGAATACACCGTGGACGACCTGGAGGCGCAACTGCGCAACATGGTGGTCGCGGCGATGACGACGGCGCTGGGCGGCTCCAAGGTGCCGTTCCTGGACATGGCCGGCAACCAGGGGCTGATGTCGCAGAGCATCAGCGAGCAGCTGGCGCCGGTGTTCGACCGCTACGGCGTCAAGCTGGACAACTTCACGGTCGAAAACGTTTCGCTGCCGGAAGAGTTGCAGAAGGCGTTGGACACACGGATCTCCATGGGCATGGCCGGCGACCTGGGCAAGTTCACCCAGTACCAGACCGCCACGGCCATCCCGATGGCGGCGCAGAACGAGGGCGGCATCGCCGGCATCGGCGCGGGCCTGGCGGCTGGCGCGGCGCTGGGCCAGACCATGGCCGCGGGCCTGGCC
>NZ_JBARYB010000044.1:0-2640 GCF_049647645.1 Achromobacter sp. | reverse complement strand
TCAGGGCACAGCCCAGGCCCATCATCCACAGCGTGAGAGTCATGGCTGCGCGGCGGCCGTGGCGGTCGGCATAGGAGCCGATCAGCATGCCGCCCACGGGGCGCATCAGGAACCCCACGCCGAAGGTAGCGGTGGTCAACAGCAATTGACCGTAGCCCGAGGCGGCCGGAAAGAACAGCGGGCCGAGCACCAGCATCAGGAAAGTGAAAACGGTGAAGTCGAAGAATTCGAGTGCGTTACCGATAGTGGTGCCGGCGATGACGCGTCGGCGCATGGACGGCGTATGTAGTGCGTTGGTCGCAGCCGCTGCGATTGCGATAGACATGGTTTCCCCTGGTGTCTGTTTGAGGAGAGGCCGATCCGTGATTCCGGGCCTTGGGTCTCTCCCCGGAGGGCACTATACGGATGCCCTTAGATAAGAAAAAGACAGAAAATTTGTTTTGGTGAACACTTTTTTATATAGTGCGTCCCCTCCTTTTTTGAACCATCTTTTCCCTGCGGAATCATCAGAGATCAATTACCAGATGGTCCGTGCGTGCCCGAGAGCAGCACGGAAGAAACTGGTCGTTGCTCGCCTTTTCCTTGTCGCTGAGGTATGCGTCGCGGTGATCTGGAACACCCTCGACAATGCGGGTCAAACAGGAGCCGCAGATGCCTTGTTCGCAAGTGGTGGGAACCTCGACACCGGCAGATCGCAGCGCGGCCAGGGCGGTCTGGCCGGACGCGACCGGAATGCATAGGCCGGAACGCGTGAGTACGAGTTCGAATGGAGGCGAGTCGTCTGTAGAGGGTTCGATCGCGAGGGCGTCGCCGGCAGTCGAATGGATGGATTGGACCTTGACTTGCATTGCATATGCCTCGGACTGCGTGGGCCGGGTGGCTCTCAGGTTGTTGTGGCCTGCCTCTGGCCGTGCAGCGTCCATTCGCGCTGCAACTTGTCGTCGCGCAGATGGTCGCGCGGCCGAGTCTCGGGCATGGCCATGAATGTGTCGGAGGTGACGGCGCCGATGTCTTGAAGCGGCTTGTACGCCGTTGATTCTTGCCAGGCGGCGGTAGCCTGGGGAGTAGGCCAGTGGGTAATCAGCAAATAGAAGACGCCGCCGGTTTCCGGCGTACAGTCTTTGGGGCCGATAAGTTGGTAGGGGCGCGCTTCGTACTCGCCGGTCAGGGTTTCAAAGGGGGAGGCGCCAACGTCGGTCATACGCGCCAGGATTTCTTTCAAGGCGTGGAGCTGCGCGTCGGAAAGGGGGCTGGGGACGACCAGACGAGTTTCGGTCATGACTTTTCCAGTCATGGTTTCGCTCGGCGCGGGTTCGCGCCATTTGCGTATGTAGACCGCCGTCCACCAACGGTCGTACGCCGCCTTCTGCGCGGCTTTATGCCGCGGGTGGTTATGCCAAGCGTCCATTTGTTCGGCGCTGGCGAAGCGCACACCTACGTACCGCCAGGCCGAATCGAGGATCTCTCCGCCATACGCTGATTCAAAGCCATCCTGGCTGACCCCGATGGGATGCAACGCGTCATGGAAGCGGGCGTAACCGTCTTCCTTGCCGGGAGCGATTTTGAAGCCGCTTTCCAGTACGGTTCGCGTGGACTGCATTGCTGGTGTTGTCATTTGATCCTCGACAGTGAAGGGCGCTTCAGCGTTTTTGGGGGGTTACGCTACTTGTGGGTCGATATCGTCATGCGTGCGGTCGTCTATCCAGAACAGCACCAACGTTGAAATTGCGGTTGTCACCATCAGGAACCATGCTGGAGACATGGGGTTGGCGGTGACATGCAACAACCAGGTCACGAAGAATTGCGCGAAGCCGCCGAACACGGAGATGCCTAGTCCGTACACCACCGACATGCCGGTCGTACGCACGGATTTGGGGAAGAGTTCAGGCAGCATCGTGAATGCAGGCGCCGACTGGAGGGCCACCAATAGAGCGAAGGCCGCGGTGAGCAGCATCAACCGTTCGGTGCTGGGCGCAGCCATCAGCCAATGGAAGCCTGGCAACAGGATGGCGAGCGTCGTGACGCGGGACCAGAAGATCACGCGCTTGCGGCCGTAGCGGTCGGCCAGCATGCCGATGAACGGGGCGCCGGCAAAGCCGAGGGCGCCGAATACGACACTGGCCGATAACGTGGACGTGGCGGGCAAACCCAGTTCCCGGTGGGCATAGGTGGGAATGTAGAAGTTGAGGATCTGCGTGCTGACCATGCCGCCGATTACCAGCAGAATGCCCTTGAGTACGCTCGCTTTATGCTCGGTGAATATCCGACGCAGGGGCTGATGCGTGGCGGCGCGAGGCAAGGCCTGGATGTGCGCCGGGTTGGCGGCCGTATGCTCGACTGTCAGGGTTTCTTCCAGGTTGCGGCGTATGTAGGCGCCTACGGGCACGGTCAGGATGCCGATCACGAACGGCACGCGCCAGCCCCAGGCTTGCATCTGCTCAGTGGTCAGTCCCATGGTCAGCAGCATCACGACAACTGCGCCGAGCGTGACGCCGAGGGCCTGGCTGCCGTATTGCCAGCTGGAATAGAAGCCACGCTTGCCTCGCGGCGCGTGTTCGACCAGCAGGGTGGTCGAGGCTCCGACCTCGCCGCCGGCGGCGAAGCCCTGGATCAGGCGGGCCAGCACCATCATGACCGGGC
>NZ_JBARYB010000043.1:0-12636 GCF_049647645.1 Achromobacter sp. | reverse complement strand
TGATGGCGGACACTTCGGCTACGATTCGAGCGTCACTCAGGACACCCGCGCAACGTGTCCGCCATCGCCTGGAACGCTGTCCGCGATGGAAATGGAATCACTGTCCGCCATCAGTGGAATGCGCAGCCTGCTCTGACCACGGGGGCTTCGGCCCCCTTTTTTTGCTCCGCCCAGCGGTGCAACTCCGGCCCTCGCGGGCCTGCGCGTGCTGCGCACTTGCCGAAGGCAGGTCTGCGTGGGTGGTGGGGTGGGGCGGTCTTGCTGTTCCCTTCATCGTGCCACGGCGTTCTCGCCGTCAAGGGCTGCGCGTGCAAGCACGCTGGCGGCCTCCGGCCGTCTTCGACCCCTGACCGCTTGCGCTGCGCCGTGACCCGGAGGTGACGGGCAATTCCGCCCGGCAATCTTCAGGAGTTCACCATGAACAACGCACTCATCACCGATGAGCAGCGCGTGATGCTGCTGGCCAATGGCCGCGAATCCTTGCAAAACCCGGACTTCGATCCGGAGCCCGTAGTCAAGCTCTTCACGCCGGACGCCGGCGCGACCTGGCTGCTGACCGAGATTGATCCCGACGACCACGATCACGCCTTCGGCTTATGCGACCTGGGCTTGGGGATGCAGGAACTTGGCTGGGTCAGCCTGGGCGAGTTGGCGACTGTGCGCGGTGGGCTGGGCCTGCCGATTGAGCGTGACCTGTCGTTCGGCGCCGAGAAGCGCTTGAGCGCCTATGCGCGCGATGCGCGCCTGGCTGGGCGGGTCGTCGTTTGACCCGGCCCTTGGAGCGCCGCAAGGCGCTCCTTGCACTTTCTCAACCGTTACAGGAAATCAATGCCATGAGCAGCCATCACGACTACATCATTGAAATCACAGCGCAGCACGATGAACTCAAGCCATTCGCGCCGGAGAACGGCCAGCCTTTGCGCTTCAAGATCGGCGACGCGGTGATTTACACGAACGATGCCGGCTTGCAGTTCCGGCTCCGTGTCACCGGGTTCTACCGACCTGCCGAACCTTCGGGGCTGTACGCGCGCGGCGCGCGCTATCTGCTGAACTCGTGCTCGCCGTGGATGCCGGTTTCGGAATCCACCCTGCGTCCTGACGACTCGGCCTGAAGCCTTCGCGCCCCTGACGGGGCGCTCCGCGCTTCGCTTGCCTCCAGGGGAAAGCCCTGCGGCCTATCCCCGCCGCGCAGGCTTGGCGCCCCTCAAAGACCGCCGAACCGGATGCGCCGGATCGGCCATATACCAATCGCAGTTCCAGCAGCAGAGGCCGCTCCTCGATGCTTTGCGCATGAGGGCCGTCCTGGGCGTGGTGTTCGTTGAGGATTGCAGTCTGGGCGTCCCCGGCCAAGAAACATGGCCGGTCGCGCTGTCGTGCTGCGCATCGAGCCACCTGCGGCGTCTCGCCCCATGTCGGGCTTCCATCGTTCCCTCGCTCCGCTCGGCTGACGTCTCCGGCCCGGCTTCCAGATCCGGGCCTGCGCGCTTCGCTTGCCATGCGGTCGGCGCACAGGATGGCCGTTGCCTGTTCAGCCGTCTCCCCTGACTCCATCACCTTGCTCGCGACTGTAGCCCGCGGCCATGTGCCGTCAAGGCGCGCAGGGCCGTGTCCTCGGCTGCGCCTGCGGGCCGCACCCACCCTGCGCTTGTTTCCTTGACGGCCCCCGTCCGCGCGCTCCTGACCGTCGCGGGCGATGAACTCAGGAAAGACGGTGGCAACGAGGCCAACCGGGTTCTTCGTGCCGACCGCACCGAACAGCCGAAAGGCTGGGCTCCGAATCTTGGAATCCGGTGTGCGGTGTGAACAGCAACCCCCTTTTTTGTCAGGAGAAAGATCATGCAACTCGCATCCCGTTTCGCTTCCCGCTCCCCGTCGCTGCGCAGCGACTCCCCGCTGTCCGATGACCAAATCCGCCGCGTGGCCCCGTCCATCTTCGCGGACGCCCCACATGAGAGCCGTTCCGAGCGGTACAGCTACATCCCCACCGCCGCCGTGCTGACCGAACTGCGCAAAGAAGGCTTCCAGCCTTTCATGGTGACGCAGACCCGCGTGCGCGATGAAGGCAAGCGCGAGCACACGAAACACATGCTGCGCCTGCGCCACGCCAGCCAGATCAACGGCGCGGAAGCCAATGAAATCGTCCTCCTGAATTCCCATGACGGGACGAGCAGCTATCAGATGCTGGCCGGGATGTTCCGTTTCGTTTGCAGCAATGGCCTTGTCTGCGGCGACACCGTGGCCGATGTGCGCGTGCCCCACAAAGGCGACGTGGCCGGACACGTCATCGAAGGCGCTTATCAAGTGTTGGGCGGCTTCGAGCAGGTGAAGGCATCGCGCGACCTGATGCGCGGCATCACGCTGGACGATGGCGAATCCGAAGTGTTCGCCCGCGCCGCGCTGTCCCTCAAGTACGACGACCCGGACAAGCCTGCGCCCATCACCGAATCGCAAATCCTGATGCCGCGCCGGTTCGACGACCGTCGCCCCGACCTGTGGAGCGTGTTCAACCGCACGCAGGAAAACTTGACCAAGGGCGGATTGCATGGCCGCGCCGCGAATGGCCGCAGGCAGAGCACGCGCCCGGTGCAGGGCATTGACCAAAACATCCGTCTGAACCGCGCCCTGTGGCTGCTGGCCGATGGCATGCGCGCCCTCAAAGCCTGATCCGTCCCCCGCCGGAGGGGCGGTTTCCCCTCCATTCCTTGTTTCATTCGATTGGAGATACACCATGAACGCCATTACCCAAACCGAAGCCCGCGCCATCAACACCGCCGCCGCTATTCCGCTGGAAGCCGCCGACCCGAGCAAGAACCTGATTCTGGTTCCCCTGTCGCGGCTGGTGCTGCGCCCCACGGGGCGCAACGTGCGCAAGACCCCGCGCATGTCCATCCCCGAACTGACCGCGTCCATTCAGCGCGTGGGCTTGCTGCAAAACCTGATCGTAATCGCCGCCGCCGATGGCGAGCATTACGAAGTCGTGGCAGGTGGCCGTCGCTTCGCAGCCCTCAAGCTACTGGCAAAGAAGCACCGCATCGCCAAAGATTGGGAGGTGCCTTGCCTGCTGGTAGCCGATGGCACCGCCCGTACCGCCAGCCTCACCGAGAACGTGCAGCGCGAAGCCATGCACGCGGCAGACCAGTTCGAGGCGTTCGCCGCGCTGGTGGCCGAAGGTCGGCCCATCGAGGACATTGCGGCGGATTTCAGCGTGACGCCGCTGGTGGTGCAGCGCCGCTTGAAGCTGGCGAACGTCTCGCCGCGCCTGATGGCCGACTATCGCGCCGATGCCGTCACACTCGATCAATTGATGGCCCTTGCCATCACCGACGACCACGCCGCGCAGGAAAGCGCGTTCTACGATGCGCCGACTTGGCAGCGGCACCCGTCCAACTTGCGCGAACGCCTCACCGAGCGCGAGATTGACGCGAACCGGCACCCGCTGGTGCGATTCGTGGGACTGGATACCTACGAAGCCGCAGGCGGTGGCGTGCGCCGTGACCTGTTCGCGGAAGGTGACGCGGGCGTGTATCTGATCGATTCCGCGCTGCTGGACAAGCTGGCACAAGACCGGCTGGCGGGCATTGCCGCCGAGGTGAAGGCCGAGGGCTGGGCCTGGGTGGATGCCACGCCGGGCGTGACCCATGCCGACCTGCACGTCTTCCAGCGCGCACCGAGGGAACGGCGCGAGCCGTCCAAGCGCGAGGCGCAGCGCATCGAGCGGCTGCAGGAGAAGATGCGGGCCATCGGTGAAGCCGTGGATGCGGCGATGGATGCCGACGACGAGGATAAGGCCGACGCCTTGCAGGAGGAAGGCGAAGCCCTGGGCGAGCAGTTGCAGGCGCTGGAAGATAGTTTGCAAGGCTACGGCTCGAACGTGAAGGCTGCAGCCGGTGCCATCGTCACCATCGACCGTAATGGCGAGGCCGTCATTCATCGCGGCCTGATGCGCGAGGCTGAGGCCAAGGCATTGCGCACGCTGGAACGGCTGCGGCAAGGTTCCGGCGGCGAGGATGCCGATAACGATGACGAAGGCGAGGACGGAGACGACGACAGTCAGCCCAAGACCGCAGCCATGTCCGACCGGCTGGCGCAACGGTTGAGCGCCCATCGCACCGCCGCGCTGCAAATCGAAGTGGCCCGGCATCCGCAAGCGGCGCTGGCTGCCGTGGTGCATGGCATGGTGCAGACTGTCTTGCAGGGGAGCCATTACGGCCACAATCTGCCGCTGGGCGTGCGCCTCACGGTGCAAGACCGACTGGAAGGCATGGCCCCGGACTGGCCGCAATCGCTTGCCGCCGTGGCGCTGCGCGAACTGCAACAGGTGGCCGGTGAAGGCTTGCCGGAGGACAGCGCCGAACTGTTCGCCGTGCTGCTGGCGAAGCCGCAAGACGAGCTGGTACGCCTGCTGGCGGTATGCGTTGCCGCAACGGTGGACGTGGTGACGCCCCGCGCCACGACGCACCAACGCGGCGAGGAACTGGCGCAGGCCGTGGGCCTCGATATGGCCGCATGGTGGAAGCCAACCGCAGAAGGCTACTTCAAGCACGTTTCCAAGGCCGTGATTCTGGATGCCGTGGGCGAGTACGCGCCCGAGCAGGTCAACCGGCTGGCGAAGCTCAAGAAGGCCGACATTGCCAGCGAAGCCGAACGGCTGGCGGATGGCACGGGGTGGATGCCCGCCATCTTCAAGGTCGCAGGTCCGCAGCAGGCAACGCAGCAAGGCGCGCAGGAAGAAGGCCCGGAGCAGGACGCCCCGGAGGATGCAGAAGCAATGGCGGATGAACCCGCCGAGGCGCTGGCCGCTTGACCCGCGCCGAAGGGAAGCGCCCCGGCCCCGACCGAGGCGCTTCGCTAGAAGGAGAACCGCCACCCACACCACCACCAGCCGCCCGCGCATGGCGGCGATCTACGCCCCCGGCACGGTACGCGCCCGCCGCTGGCACGGCGAAGGCGACGTGTGCGGCTATCGTCCGCCCTCGGGCTGGACGGCATACGCCGACCTCACCGACATTCACCCCGTCACGGGCTGCGCCTTGGCGCGGGCCGTGTGGTGGATCATCGAGACGAAGGAATAGCCGCGATCAGCACCGCGCCCAGGCCGCTCCGTCCTGGGCGCGGTGGGCGCAAAAATCCGGGCGCGGCAGTGGCCGCGCCCGGTGTTCAAGGCCAACAGCCGAACGAGAACGCCGCTGCCTACGCTTATGCGCAGGCGGCGTTGGCGTATCACTTGAGATGCCTCGTTGCGTCCATCACACCTTGATCGGGCCAAACATCCCTGTGTAGATCAGCGTCTCCCAGACCTTTTTGATGCCTTGTCCAGTTTCCTGGCTTACGAACAGCGATGACCGGGCACCGTGAGGCGCACCCAGGAAATACGAGCGCATCGACTCCCAGGTCTCGGCGACTTGCGACCACGTCCAGCAGGGGACTTCCTTCTCCAGAAGCAGGGGGACAGCGACAGACAGCGGAATCATGTGGTCTGGGAAAAGTTCTTCCCAATGACACTTGACCAGAATGGGCGTCGTCTGCGGGTTGTAGAACTGCACATCCAGCTTTTCCGCCGTGATGTAGGCCGCGTGGTGGCGGGGAAGTGCCAGAACGGAATCTAAAACCTCTTGGCCATCACCATACGGGCAGGTGATGAATCCGTTGACGAAGAACCTCGTGTGATCCAGCCCCTTGTAGCCGCAACGATCGCTGGGGACGGTGACGGGATGGCGGCTATCGTGATTGCGCACCAGCGGATGCCACGAAGGGTATCGGTCAACGACTGGCCCCAGCCCGTCAGCTATGTCCTCTAGCGCCCTCCTGCTTCGCGCCCGCTGGGCCTCATCGGCGTCCCGGGGACGGGGGACAAGGTACTTCTCCACTTCCTCGTACCCGGCGCGTGCTGCTTCATCTGCTCGGAAGGTCATGATTCACCTCAGTTGGCTATGTTGTGCATGATGGTCGATATTTTTGCATGAAAATGATGTTTTGTGCGCCAAATATATTTGTTGCGCATATGGCAGAATGATGCTGCGACGCTCCTGGGCGTGTCGGTGCCTTGCACCGCCGGGCTTTGCGGGCTGCGCCCCGTGCCGTCTTTGTCGTCACGGCCATTCGGCTCCAATCCCTCACGCCTTCGCGCCTGCGGCGCTGCGCGCTCTACTTGCCTCCAGGGGAAAGCCCTGCGGGCTATCCCCGCCGCGCACAGCTTGGCGCCCCTCGATGCGGCCGAACCGGCTGCGCTGGATCGGCCCGACCAGCGCCCCGCGGCGAGGGGACGGGGTGCTGGTGAACACGCTGGCGCTTTCTCCGGCAGGTTGTGCGGATGCGTACCGTCCTCGACGCTGGCGGTTCCTGCCCATCACGTCACGAAGGACGGTTCACGGACAACCCGCCCGGCATCGCTATGGAGCTTCCACGCCACGCCTCAAAACCGGCGCCGCAAGGTGCGGCAGGGGCGTTCTCGCTTGTCGTTGGGGGAATGACCTGGCCCGCGTCAATGTGCGAGCCGGAGAAGCATTCGTGCGGGGATGTCGAGCCGGCCCTATCTCCTTTCGGAGCGGTTCGGCCCAAAGCATCCTTGTCTCGTTGTGAATCCTGGCGGTGGCGCGGCTGCGCCTCGGGCTTCGTGGCTGCAACCGTCCGGCGAAAACAATTTCCCCTCTGCTGCGCAGATTCCTCGCGGGACAAATTCTTTTCGCCTCCCGGCCCTCCACAGCGTTGCGGCCGCAAGCGGTGCAGCCCGCCCGTCCCCCGCCGGCCGGATCACAACAAGGACGCGATGGGCGCGAACCTTGTTCAACCGAAAGGAGATCCATCATGGCCAACATCGGCACCTTCACCACCGACAAAGACGGCTTCACCGGCACGCTTCGCACCCTGACGCTCAACGTCAAGGTCAAGCTGGTGCCCAACGACAAGGGGGACAACGAGAAGGCCCCGGACTTCCGCCTGCAGGCCGCCGGCCACGACATCGGCGCGGCGTGGAAGAAGACCAGCGAGGCCGGGCGGGAGTACATCTCCGTGACCCTCGACGATCCTTCGTTCCCGGCCACGGTCTATGCCCGCCTGATCGAAGGCGAGGGCGGCACGCACGATCTGATCTGGTCGCGCAGCAAGCCCCAGGCGGCGTGACCGCCGCAGCGTCCCGCCCACGCGGCGGGGCGCTGTGCTGCTGATGCAGTACCTGCCCAGACAGCACCCATGAGCAGCAGGTTCGCCCCGAACTCCTATTGGAGATTACACGCCGTTCCTGGCGGATTTAATATCGAGAAGATTGATCTGGTCAATCTTGTCTTCGTGAATCACGATGGTCAGCTTCGCGGGGTACTTGAATCGCATTTCGCTGATTCTGAACGTCCACAGCATTATCTTCAGGAGATCCTCGTCGGAGATGTTTTTGTGTCCCTTGATCCGCGTTATTCCCGAACCGAAGATCGTGGTAGATACGCTTTGCTGGGCGTAGATGTTGTTTACCTTGTCCCAGAAATTGATGAGAAACTCAAGGTACTCCGGCATTGTCAGCAGCGCCTTGTTGTTCTCGTCGAACTTGGAGAACGCGGTCAGGAGGTAGTCTTTGTATAGGCAGATTGTGCCAATCTGATACCTTTTCTTCTTCCCCTGTTTCCTGGCCTCGTTTTCATCCAGGACTTCGCTGTTATCAAAAGCGTATTCCTCGATGTGACGGTCTAGCTCGGAGAGCGGGACGCCGAGATGCTTCTGGATGAAAACGCCGTTGAGGGAAGTCTCCCCAATTATCTTGTTGTCCACCTGCGTATCGAAATATTCATTGAAGGCGATTGCCTTCAATCCAGGCTGCTGGAAAATATCGCCAGTCTTGATCGCGACATCGCTGCCCTCGACATTGATGTCGATACTGTTTAGGTTGTTCGACCAGAGCCATATCGCCAAGTAGGTGAGTGCCAGTATTGCCAAGAAAGCCAATCCAGCCTTCAGCTTCCACTCGGCAGGGACGTCAACAAAAATAACCACGAATGACAGCGTACCGCTGACGACAGCGGTGACCTCAAGGAATTTCTTGATGACCCGCTTGTCAAAAAAGTTGACCTTCACCATGACGTGGGCCGTTTGCTCCGACGTGCCAAATGATTATGGGTTGTACCTATAGATATCTGGGGTCTTCTTACTCCCAACCATGAATCCACCATCCTGCAAGGCACTCTTAATGAGCGCCTTGTCCATCGGAACATGAAGCGTAGGAACTTTGCTCATCGAATCCCGGAGCACCGGAAGATTTTCCCACAGGTTCTTGACAGCCTGCTTCAATGATCCACCGATAAGCAGGCTTTCCTTGGTGGAATATTCAGGGTAGACGACGATGACGGGTAGCCCCTGGTCGTTGATCCCGTAGTCGATTTCTTCTCGGAGGGCACGGGAGTTGGTCGTGATCGAACTCAATATGAGGATGATGTTCTTCGAGTTCCGAAGGCGTTCCCTAAGTCTCGGTTTCAGGGTGTATTCCCAATCGCTGCCATCACGGACACTGTATGTTTTATCGTGCGAATCGACGAAGGGGAACGTCGCATCAGCGCCTTTCCACATCCGCAGGACATTATAATACTGAAAATCTTTTGTCGCATTGGCGCCCAGCGAGCTGGGATTGAATGGCTCTGCAACATAAAAGGCGGTGTAGTTTCCATTTCTATATGCCATTGCGCTTCTCAATCTCCATCTGAATTCAATACCGCCTCAAGTTCACGGCGCACCTGCGCCAACAACTCCTCGGCCTTGCTCGTGCTGTCCCCGGCATAGGCCAGCGTCAGCAGCGTGAGCGGATGCACTTCCATGACCTTGCACAGCTCGGCCAGCTTGTTCAAGGTCGGGCTTTTAAGGTCGCGCTCAAGGGTGCTCATGTAGGTGCGGCTCGACACGTCCGAAAACGCTTCTTGGCTCAAGCCCCGCGCTTTTCTGACCGTCTTCAACGCCTTCGCCAATGAGTACCGAGCCGCCACCTATGGTTTCCCTTCGAAAACCAAGATGACAGCTTATTGCGCTCTATAGAGCTACAATCTATAGTGTTCATCTTATGTTATTTTCCGGTTTCGTGACTTTACGGAAATCCGCATCGGCGGGTTCCAGCAAAGCCACGCAAGCGCATCCGTGCTTGAGCACGAAGGCGCAAATCCGGTTTCGCGGTTCTGCGCTTCGGCGTGAAACCGCATCCGTGCATCATTGGACTTGTGGGATTTCCGACCATGCCCCAGCCACTTGCCACCGACTCGGAGCGTGCGCAACTGCTCGCCAACGGCAAGGCCCGCGCCGCTGGCGAAACCATCGACCCGGTGCCTGTGGTTCGACTGTTCACGCCGGACGCGCATATAACCTGGCTATTGGCCGCGCTCGATCCCGCCGATGGCGACACCGCCTGGGGTCTCATCGACCTGGGGATCGGGATGCCGGCGCAAGGCACCGTCAAGCTGTCCGAGCTGGCCTGTATCGTCGGGCCGCGCAAGCAGCCGGTGATGCGCGACCTCTATTTCCAGCCCACGCGCACGCTGGCGGAATACACCCGACTGGCCGAGCATGACGGAGCTATCCCGGACTGAATACGGCCGGCGGGACGCCGCCTACTGTGACTTTTTCAGTCTGACGTCATGCCGGGACGGTCTCAATCGGCATTGTTGCGGCATACCCCAGTCAGTCTGATCCAAATAGTCATGATCTCCTGCGCCTGCTGCGCCAGGCTGGCCTGTACGGCGTCCCACGATCGGGGCGCTGCCGCCGCAGCATTGAGACGGAAACCGCAGCGCTTCGGAGTCGATCGGTCTTGCCAACGCCTATCCAACTTTTTCACCCATGACGTTCGGACGATGGCGATGTAGCACGTAGTCCTGACGCGGCGGCGATTCCTGTTCACAGGAGGAGGCGTCATGGTCGATCCTCATCACGTCGCGCATTGGTATCCGACTGCGGCCTACCTGTACGTCTTGTGGCTGGACGCGCTCGCGCTGGCTTGGGAGTACCTGCGCCGTCATCCCGATTACCGCCTTGACTGGCTGCGCCACCATCGCCGACCGGAAAGCACACAGCAAGCGGCGCATCGCTGGGGCCTGCGCCTGCTGGAAAATCCGGCGCTGGACGCGCGTGACGCGCATCCAGCCTGGTTGCCCGGCCATGCCGCTGTGGTGCAGCTCTATCCCGATGCCGATCCGCCACTCGATGCCACGGTTTTCGCGTTCTGGCGCATTCCCGGCCACAAGCAACTGCTCCACGACGGCAAAGGGCTGGCGCTGATCGCTCGCAGCCCAGGCCATTGCTTGCGCTTCGCGCTGGCGCCCGGCCTGGAAGACGGCATGGCCGTCGCCTATGCCCATCGCGGCGGTGCTGTTGCGCCTGCGCGCAGTCATTCGCTGGGCACGGCCCTATTCATCGTCAATTCCCGGCCAACGCCCGCCGCATTGCTGGAGCTGCACACCTTGCAGGCGCTCGACGCAACCCTTGCGGGCGCGTCCTTGCGCGAGGTTGGCGAAGGCTTATTCGGTGCGGATGCTGTGGCCGATTGGTACGCCGACGGAGGCCTGCGCTCCAAGGTGCGCCGCCTGGTGCGGCGCGGCGATGCGTTGATGCGCAACGGCTATCGCTGCCTAGCACAGCTTCCGCCGCTTGAGAAGGGCCGTTTCGAAGGCAACGCAAAACGACCCTGAGCAGAAGGGCCGCGTCTTCTGAGACTGCCTCCATCCGGTTGCGCTGTGTGGCCGGGCGTTTTCAACCGATGGAGGTTCACACCATGCGTCCCGCTCCCTTGCGGCCCTCTGCAACAGTTTCGGCCACTGCCTCGACCGCTGCCCCGCAGCCCCAACGCTATCTCACCAACGACGAAGCCGCCGAGTACCTGCGCCTGTCGCCGCGCACGCTGGAAAAGCAGCGCGTGATCGGCGGCGGCCCGCGCTTTCGCAAGTTCGGCCGTCGCGTCATGTACGCCGTGGCCGACCTCGATGCCTGGGCTGCCGACCGCAGTTTCGAGACGACTTCCGATCCCGAATACGCCGAGCACCACTCGGCCGACAGTCGTGCGCGCTGATCGGCGGCGCGCGGCAGGCCATCGCCATGTCCAGCACTGCGCTGCCGCCCCGGCAGCGGCCGTTGCAGGAGCGCGAACAGCTCGACCTGTTCCGCGCCTTGCCCGGCGACATGGCGCCGCGCGACAGCCAGGACTTGATGGCCTATCCGTTCTTCTCGCTCGGCAAGTCCAAGCGGGTCAAGCCCATCGACTTCCGTGCGGGCAACGTCACGATCCGCGTGGAAGGCACGCAGGAGCACGGCATCGCCACAATCTGGGATGCGGACGTGCTGATATGGGCGGCCTCGCAGATCGTGGAAGCGAAGGACGCGGGCCTGCGGCCGTCGCGGCTGATGCGCGCCACGCCCTACGAGATCCTGCGCTTCATCGGGCGCGGCAAGTCGCTGCGCGACTACCAGCGCCTCAAGGCCGCGCTCGACCGGCTGCAATCGACTACGGTGGCCACGTCCATCCGCGAGACGACCGGGCGGCGCCTGCACCGTTTCTCGTGGATCAACGAATGGAAGGAACTGGCCGATGCCCGCGGCACGCCGCTGGGCATCGAGCTGATCCTGCCGGACTGGTTCTATGCGGGCGTGCTCGACACCGCCTTGGTGCTGACCATCGACCCGGCGTACTTCCGGCTGACCGGCGGCATCGAGCGGTGGCTGTACCGCCTGGTGCGCAAGCACGGCGGCAAGCAGGCATACGGCTGGCAGTTCGACTTTCGCTACCTGCACCAGAAATCCGGCAGCACTGCGAAGCCCTACGACTTCGCCTGCGACCTGCGCGCGCTGGTCGCGCGGCAGTCGCTGCCCGGCTACGTCCTGGGCATCGAGCGGATGCCGGACAGCGGCATGGAGCTGCTGACGTTCCGACCCGTGCCGCATACGGCACGGGGATAACTCCGGGAAAGCCTGTGGATGGTGTCGTGCTATCAGGCGTGCGGGGTATCGTGCTATCAGGCGTGGGACTATCGTGCTATCAGGCGTGCCGATCGGCCGCAAACCCGCTCCAGCATTGGGTTTGCGCGCTCTCTAACTTCCCTAACTTAATTTCTCTAACTTTTAGTAGAGAAACGCCGCTGCGGTGGACAACCACCACGCGGCCACAAGCGCAGCAGCAAAAGCCAGGCTTTCCAACACGGAGGGCCGCGCCATGATCGTCGCTCTGCTCAACCAGAAAGGCGGCGTGGGCAAGACCACGCTCGCCACGCACATCGCCGGCGAGCTGGCGATGCGCGGCCAGCACGTCGTCCTGTTGGACGCCGACCCGCAGGGTTCATCGCTGGACTGGACGCAGCGCAGAAGCCAGCAAGGCTTGCCACGGCTGTTCAGCGCCGTGGGCCTCGCACGCGAAACGCTGCACCAAGAGGCGCCAGAACTCGCCAGGCGGGCCGATCACGTCGTCATCGACGGCCCGCCGCGCATCGCGGCGCTGGCGCGCTCCGCGCTGCTGGCGGCCGAGCGCGTGCTGATCCCGGTGCAGCCCAGCCCCTACGACCTGTGGGCCAGCGCCGAGATGGTGGCGCTGATCCGCGAGGCGCAGGTGTTTCGGCCGCTGCTCCGCGCAGCCTTTGTTATCAATCGGCGCGTCAGTACCACCGTGATCGGGCGCGAAGCGCGTCAGAC
>NZ_JBARYB010000042.1:0-13716 GCF_049647645.1 Achromobacter sp. | reverse complement strand
GCCTTGACGCCGGTGGTGGCGCGCGACGACAACGCGCGGGCGCGCTTGTCGCGCGCCGGCAGCCTGCGGGCGCTGGCGCGCTGGCAAAGCCTGTCCGAAGGCGCGGCGCCTCTGGTCTGCGGCACCGTACAGCTGGAGCGCGACGAAGGCCGGTCCGCGGCGTTGGCCGGCACCCTGGAGACCTTGGCCTTTCCCGAGCACTGGGTGCGCCAGGTCAACCGCGACGAAGCCAGCGCCCTGGCCGGCCTGCCGCTGGCGCGGGGCGGCGTGTACTTCGGGCAGGGCATGCTGCTGCGGCCCGACAGACTGATAGAAAGTCTGCTGGCGACGGACGGCGTGACGCTCCTGCCCGGCAAGGTGGCCAGGGTCGGCAGGGCTGGCACGGGCTGGAGCGTGCGCAATGCGGCCGGCGCCGAGCTGGCACGCGCCGATATCGTCATCCTGGCCAACGCGTTCGGCGCCCGCGCCGTGCTGGCCGATAGCGGCCTGCTGGATCCCTTGCCGCGCCTGGCCCAGATGCATGCGCTGGCAGGCGAGGTAACGCTGGTGCCCGCACAGGCGCTGCGCGGCGGTCCGCGTTGCATCGTCGGCGGCGAGGGCTATCTGCTGCCCGACGTGGGTGCCGGCTGCGTGGCTGGCAGCACCTACGTGCATGGCGCGACCGAGGCGCGGATCGGCGGCGAAGGCCAACGCGTCACCCTGGACAAGGCCGCTGGCCTGCTGGGGGGAAGCTTTCCGGATTTCGATTCCCTGGAGCCCGGCAGCCTGCCGGGCTGGGCCGGCTGGCGCGCCGTGCTGCCGGGGCGTCTGCCGGCGGTAGGCGAACTGCCGCAAGCTCCGGGTCTGTGGCTGGCCGTCGGTTACGCATCGCGCGGCCTTTCATGGTCGGCGCTGATGGGCGACCTGATCGCCGCGCGCCTGGCCGGCGAACCGTCGCCCCTGGAAACAGATCTGGCACAACTTATTTCGCCACGATGAAAAAAAGCCGGGAAGGGGCGCTGGGGGTATGCCGCAGGTGGCGTAGAATGGCAGGAATTGCCAGGATTTGGCGCCAAATTGGCCTGAGTTGGCCTCGAACTTGGCATTTTGGCGGCTCGAAGGCTTCCCTGCCTGCGGGGCGCTGCCCGAAGGCTTTAGACCCCTTTTGTGGATGAGTTCACAGTCCAAAAGAGGGACCGAGTTTATTTCAAAGCCCAAATCCGTCAAAATAGCGTCTTTTGATGGTTTTTGGCTTAAGCCGGGGGATGCTCTGTGCCGCCCAAGTTCGACTTTGCCCACACTACCCAGCTCGAAAATGTCGAGCTGTTGACGTCCCGCCCCAGTCGCATCGATTTCGACGCGGGCGATGGGTTGCACCTGGTAGTCGAGGCGCATGCGCCTGGTGTTTTTCGCTTGCGCTGCGGCGAGGCGAATCACCTTACCGATGACAAGCCCGGCGCGCGCGCTCGCGCCGTGGCAGAAATGTTGCTCGCCCGCCAGGAGGCCGTGGGCGAAGCCGCTATCGCTCCGCGCGACGACGGGGAGGGCTGGCGCATCACCCAGGGTGACGTCTCCCTGGAAATCCTCTCCAACCCGGTGCGTGTCGTGATCTACCGCAACGACGAGCGGGTGTTCGAGTCCGAGGTATCCGCGCATACGCCCGCATTCGGGCACAACGCGCTGGATCAGGCCGACGACGCCGTCTGGACGGCGGGCTTCACGCTGCAGTCCGACGAGCGCGTGTACGGCCTGGGCGAAACCCCGGGCGACCTGAACCGTCGCGAAGAATCCGTGGTTTCCGACGATCCCGAGCACCGCGCCCTGCCTTTGGCATGGAGCCCGCGCGGCTGGGGCGTCTACGTCAACACGATGCGTCGCGTAGAGCATTCTGTGGGCGTGGCGCCTGCGGATTCCGCCTACGTGCTGACCGTGGACGACGTCGTGCTGGACGTGTTCCTGTTCGCCGGCGAACCCGGTGAAATCCTCAATCAGTACACCGCCCTGACCGGCCGCGCCGGCCAACCCTCGCTGTGGGCGATGGGGGCATGGCTGCAGCAGGCTCCGGGCGAGATGCCCACGGACACCGTGGCGCTGGTAGCCCGCATGCGCGAAAACCAGATCCCGGTGGATGCCGTGACGCTGGCGCAGCCGGCAGCCTGGGGCTTCCAGTCGGACAAGACGGTTTTCGAATGGGATGCCCAGCGCTTCCCTGACGCCAAGCAGATGCTGGCGCTGTTCCACAAGCACCATGTGCACGTCGCCGCTACCGGCTTCCCTGGCGTGCTGAAGACCAGCCCGTTGTTCGAGGAGCTCGAAGACCGCGGCTGGCTGCTGGCCAAGGACGATGGTTCGGCACAGGTGTTCGACGGCAACGCCGCTACCTCGGGGCAGCCCTATGGCTTGCTGGACCTGACTTACCGCGACATCTACAACCTGTGGGTGGAGCGCCACCGCCAACTGGTCGAAGACGGCTTGGACGCGCCCGCGTGCGACGCCCAGATCGCCATCCCTGACGGCGTCACCGCCCGCAACGGCGAAACCGGCTCCGCGCTGCGCAGCATGTATCCGCTGCTGGTGCGCCGTGCGTTGTTCGATGCGGTTGCCGGCCTGAAGGTCCCGCCGGAAGGCGTGGTGCCCAGCTCCGACCTGTTCCCCGCCGCCCAGCGCCTGCCATGGCAGGTCGGGCCGCAGGCTGAAAACACCTGGGAAGGGCTGCGCCACACCTTGCGCACCGCCTTGTCGATCGGCGCCAGCGGCTTGCCCGTCCAGGTGCACGGCATCGGCTCGGCCGCGCGCGACCGCGCCAGCATGACGCCGGAACTGTATCTGCGCTGGCTGACCGCCGGCGTGTTCTCGTCGAACTTCGCCTTCCAGGGCGTGGACGGCCTGATGCCTTGGGACTTCGGCGAAGAAACGCTGGCGCATGCCAAGACCTGGATGCAGTGGCGTTACCGTCTGGTGCCCTATGTGCTCGGAGCTATCGAGGATTCGGCGCGCACCGGCCTGCCGGTGCAGCGTTCCATGGCCATGTCGTTCCCGAACGATCCGCTCGCGCATGACTGGGACTTGCAGTACCTGCTGGGTCCGGCCCTGCTGGTGGCGCCCGTCACGGAACCCGGCAAACAGGTACGCGTGTACCTGCCCAAGGGCGAAGCCTGGTGGGACCTGAACACGGGGCACCGCTACGAAGGCGGCACCACCTGGACCATAGATTGCGAACTGGGCCAGTTCCCGGTGTTCGGCCGCGAAGGGCACATGCTCTGTCTGGGGCCGGCCGCGCAGCATACGGGCGAGTTCAATTCGGCCCGTATCCTGGACGAGGTCTGGATGTTCGGCATGCCGGTGCATAACCCGGTCGTCATGCGCAACAAGATCCGCGTGATGCAGATGCAGGGCTCCAGCTACATCAAGGGGCTGGAAGGCCTGCGCATTTCTCCGTCCGAGGGCCTGGAGGTCAAGCGCCGCGGCGCGGAAGTCCGCATCTCGCGCGCACGCTGAAAAACCGGCTGCGGCCGGTTCGGCAAAAAACTGGGCAGTCAGGAAGGCTTTCCTTCCTGACTGCCCTTTCCGCGTTATGGCATGTGCTCCAAAGGGACGCAACAGGCGCGGGTACGAGCTTTTATATTACTTGTAGTTATTAAAAATGAAAGAATCAGTCGTTCTCTGTAGAAGAGAAAAGATACAAAATCGCTTGCCATGATTCAGATCGAGAACCTATCCAAGACCTACGCCACGCCGCATGGAGAATTCCAGGCGCTGCGCGGCATCAACCTGCACATCCAGCAGGGCGAGGTCTTCGGCATCATCGGCCCCAGCGGGGCCGGCAAAAGCACGCTGGTCCAGTGCATCAACCTGCTGGAGCGGCCCAATGAAGGCTCGATCGCCATCGGCGGCCAGTCCCTGACCGGCTTGAACGAAGCGCAACTGCGGGAGCAGCGCCGCCGTATCGGCATGGTGTTCCAGGGCTTCAACCTGCTGTCGCGCCGTACGGTGTACGGCAACGTTGCGCTGCCGCTGGAAATCGCCGGCGTGGCCAAGGCCGAGATTCCGGCTCGCGTCGAGCGCTTGCTGGCGCTGGTGGGCCTGGAGCATCTGCGCGATCGCTATCCCAGCCAGATCAGCGGCGGCCAGAAGCAGCGCGTCGGCATCGCGCGCGCCCTGGCCAACAACCCGGACGTGCTGCTCAGCGACGAAGCCACGTCCGCGCTGGATCCGGAAACCACGCACAACATCCTGGCCTTGCTGCGCGACATCAACCGCAAGACCGGCGTGACCGTGGTCATGATCACGCACCAGATGGAAGTCGTGCGCGAGGTCTGCGACCGCGTGGCCGTGCTGTCGCAGGGCGAAGTGGTCGAAATGGGCAGCACGCGCGAAGTGTTCGCGCAGCCGCGCCACGAAGTGACCCGCGCCATGGTGTCGGCCGCCACCGCGTCCGACCTGACCGACGCCACGCTGGCGGCGGTCAAGGAGCGCATCCAGGCGCTCGTGGCCGCCAAGCCGGGCCAGGCGGTGCGCCTGCTGCGGCTGTCGCTGACCGGTACCGACGCGTCGGGTTCCTTCCTGTCCGACCTGTACAAACAGTTTTCCCTGGACGTGGGCCTGGTCCAGGCGCGCGTGGAAGACATCCAGGGCGTGGCGGTCGGCACGATGTTCGTGCTGGCCCAAGGCGCGCCCGCTTCGGTCAAGGACGCGATTGCCGCGCTGGCCGCCCGTGACATTACCGTTGAAGAAATAGCTCATGAGTCCGCAACTGATCGACCTGCTTATTACGTCGCTGCTTGATACCCTGCTGATGGTGGGTGTGGCCAGCGCCATCGCGGTGGTGATCGGCATTCCGCTGGGCGTGATCCTGACGGTGACTGCCCGCGGCAACATGCTCGAGAATCACTCGGTCAACCACGTGCTGGGTGCGGTGATCAACGCTACGCGTTCCGTGCCGTTCGTCATCCTGATGGTCGCGATCATTCCGTTCACGCGCCTGGTGGCCCAGACCTCCATCGGTACCACCGCCGCCATCGTGCCCTTGTCGGTCGCCGCGATTCCGTTCATGGCCCGCATCGCCGAAAACGCCATGCGTGAAGTCGACCCAGGCCTGATCACCGCCGCCCGCGCCATGGGCGCATCGCCGATGCAGATCATCATGAAGGTGCTGCTGCCCGAGTCCTTGCCCGGCCTCATCGCCGCCACCGTCGTTACGGTCGTCAGCCTGATCGGCTACTCGGCCATGGCCGGGGCCATCGGCGGCGGCGGTCTGGGCGACCTGGCCATCCGTTACGGCTACCAGCGCTTTCAATCTGACGTGATGGCTGCCGTGGTCATCGTGCTGATCGTTCTGGTCCAGGTGATCCAGAGCCTGGGCGACCGTTACGTACGCCGCATCTCGCATCGCTGATCCTGCCGGCGCCGCATCAATTTCTCCTCACTTCCGACATTCGGGATATCGCAACATGAGCATCAAGGTTTTGAAGTCGCTGGCCGCGTTCGCACTCGGCACCGCCGTTTTCGCCCAGCCCGCGCTGGCCCAGGACAAGCCGCTGAAGATCGGCGTGACCGCCGGCCCGCACGCCCAGATCTTTGATGTGGTGAAGCAGGAAGCCGCCAAGCAGGGCCTGAACATCCAGGTCATCGAGTTCACCGACTACGTGCAACCCAACGTGGCGCTGTCCGCCGGCGATCTCGACGCCAACAGCTACCAGCACCAGCCCTACCTGGACAACGCTAACGCCGACCGTGGCTACAAGCTGGTCAGCATCGCCAAGACGGTGATTTTCCCCATCGGCATCTACAGCAAGAAGATCAAGTCGCTGTCCGAGCTGAAGGAAGGCGCGCGCATCGCGCTGCCGAACGATCCGACCAATGGCGGCCGCGCCCTGTTGCTGCTGCAGGCCAACGGACTGATCAAGCTGCGTCCCGACGTCGGCCTGAAGGCGACCCCGATCGACGTGGTCGAGAACCCCAAGAAGCTGCGCTTCATCGAACTGGACGCCGCCCAACTGCCGCGCTCGCTGGACGACACCGACGCCTCGGCCGTGAACACCAACTTCGCGCTGGAAGCGGGCCTGAATCCGGCCAAGGACGCCATCGCCCAGGAATCGCCCGACTCGCCTTACGCCAACGTGCTGGTCGTGCGTGAAAAGGACAAGGACCGTCCCGAGTTCGCCAAGCTGATCAGCGTCTACCACAGCCCGGCCGTGAAGCAGTTCATCGAGACCAAGTACAAGGGCGCCGTGGTGGCCGCCTGGTAAGCCCAGCGTCGCCTGCCCATGAACGGCCGCCGCGAGCGGCCGTTTTCATTGCAGGCGTGGCGTCTGGCCCAGGCTGTTGCTTCGAATTTTGACAAACGGCGCCAAATCGGCCATAATTTCTGGCTTCGGTCGGGTTGTTAGCTCAGTCGGTAGAGCAGCGGACTTTTAATCCGTTGGTCGCGAGTTCG
Source organism: Achromobacter sp. (assembly GCF_049647645.1). Classification (GTDB taxonomy): domain Bacteria; phylum Pseudomonadota; class Gammaproteobacteria; order Burkholderiales; family Burkholderiaceae_B; genus Achromobacter. The sequence goes on along the minus strand of NZ_JBARYB010000042.1, from coordinate 7,301 downwards.
AGTCTCGCACAACCCACCACCCCAATTCCTGCAGTAGGCAGCAGTGCTGCCCAAGCATCGCTGTACCAATGAAAACGCCGCTATTTCTAGCGGCGTTTTTTGTTGGCGCTCCGCTTGTCGGCCCAGTAGAAGTCGGGCCGGCGGAACGTGTCGCGGCTGGCCGTTACCGCGCCCCTTTTACGCGGACGCCGCGAACGCGATAAGGGCCGGCTCAGGCATGGACACGGGTCGTGAGGTTACGGAAGATGCCGTTTTGAACACTTCGACCGCATGCAGCAGATCCCGCGCCTGTTCCGCCATCGACAGCGCCGCCGCCGCGGACTCCTCGACCAACGCGGCGTTCTGCTGCGTCACGGAGTCCAATTGGGCGATGGCGACGTTGACCTGTTCTATGCCGATGGCCTGTTCGCGCGAGGCATTCGCGATCTCTCCCGTTATCGTCTTCATGCGCATGACGGATGTGACGACCTCGTCCATGTCCTGGCCTGCCCGCACGGCGAGATTCCTGCCGGTCTGGACCACGGACGTGGAGGTCTCGATCAGATCCTTGATTTCCCTTGCGGAGGTGGCGCTGCGTTGAGCCAGCGCACGGACTTCGCCGGCCACCACGGCGAAGCCCCGGCCCTGGTCCCCGGCCCTTGCGGCTTCCACTGCGGCGTTCAGCGCAAGTATGTTCGTCTGGAAGGCAATGCTCTCGATCAGCGAAACGATCTGGCCGACCTTTTCGGAATTGGCGGAAATCTCTGTCATGGCCGCCAGCATCTCGGACACGACGCCGCCCGCTTTTTCCGCGGCCCTGGCCCCTTCGGAGGCCAGTTCGTCGCCGCTTGCTGCATTGTCTTGATTGAGGCGCACGGTGGACGTCAGCTGTTCGATGCTGGCAGCGGTCTCTTCCAGTGAGGCAGCCTGCTCTTCGGTGCGGTACGACAGGTCGGCGTTGCCTTGGGCAATCTGACCCGCCGCCGTTGAGATGGAAGAGGCGGAAGACTTGATCGCATCGACGATTCTGGAAAGACGCGATCGCATGGTTTCCAGACCGTGCATCAGGCTGTGGTCATAGCGGCGGTCGAGTTGCAGCCGGCTGCTCAGATCGCCATCGGCGATGTTTATTGCCAGAAGCTGCGCATCGCCGGGGTCGCCGCCCAATTGACGCAAGATGCTGCGCGCCGTGAGACAGGCGGCGAGTACGCCAAGCAACAGCGCGATCATGACGGTTGTTCCCACAGCCCACTGCAACTGGCTTGCGAGGCTGCGGGTATCTGCCGCGCGCGCGTCATTGATCCGCGTTTCAAGCGCGGCGAGTGTAGACAGGGTTTCCTGGAGCACGCGCTGCTTGGGACGCAATTCATCTTCCAACAGGTGCTGAGCGTTCTGTCGGTCACCATTCAAACCTTCTTCCTGCACGCGAACGAACAGTGAGCGCATGTCCTGTTGTGCGACTCCCGCGGTGGCGAACAGACGTGATTCTTCACTGGTGGTATTGGATCGGCTCGAGAACATGCCGCCCAGCCGATCCCGCGATTCGTTGTAGAGCTTTTCCGCTTCATTCGCCCGCAGCACTTCGGCCTGCAGCACTTTCGGATCTGTGAGGAGCAGGACGTTGCGGATCGCGATGGCTTGTTCCTGGACCTGGTAGCGCATATCGATAGCCAGGCGCCGCTGTTCATTGTTGATCGCGGTGATCTGGTAGACATCCTGCTCCAACGCCCGGATGCCGAACGTGCCAAGCACGCCAGATACCAGCAGCGCCACCATGATCACTGCAAAGCCCATGGCGAGGCGGGTACGCATCTTCAGGTTTGAAGGTTTCATTTTTTCTTCGCTTTCAAAATGGAATTACTGAATTCGGCTTACTCCGTCCGGACTATACGGAGGCGTCGCGCGCAGAAAAAGACAGAAATTTTTTTCCACCGAGTACTTTTTTCTATCTCGTGGAAGACCGTTTATCGGTGGGCGTGCCGCGCTCGTGCAGCTTTGAGAAAGCGCTCAGGCGTCGTCGGATTGCGTAATGACGCAGTTGCGGCCAGAGGCTTTGGCGCGGTAGAGCAGTTCGTCCGCTTGCTTCATCAGGGCGTCGATATCGTGGATTTCATCTGCCGGGGCGCAGACCACGCCAAAACTGCTGGTGATCGATGCTATGGTCCTGCCGTCCAGCGGCACCGCCAGGCGTTCGATGCGTCGGCGCATGCTCTGCGCCATTGCGCTCGCTTGCGCCGCGCTGGGGACCGTGCACAGCACCGCGAATTCCTCGCCGCCGATGCGCGCCACGATGTCTGAGCGGCGCCACGTCTGGTGGCATGCCTGCGCCACGGCCACCAGCACGTTGTCGCCGCCGGCGTGGCCGTAGGAATCGTTGATCCGCTTGAAATGATCGATGTCAAAGACGATCAGCGTCAGCATCTGCCCTGGCTCATCCAGGCTGGCGCACAAGGCTTCGGCTCGGGCGTGAAACGCGCGGCGGTTGAGCAATCCGGTGAGGAAGTCTGTTTCCGCCAATGCCGCCAGATCGGCGATGAGCCGTTCGCGCTCATGCTCCGTGCGGGACTTGGCGATGGCGTTGTCCTTCAGTTTCTGAATGGCATCGAACAGGCCGCGCACTTCCTTGCGATGCCCCGCGGCAGAGATCGGCGCGGGGGCGTCGTCGTTGAGGGAGTTGATGATCTCGGTGGCCACGACGAATGGACGTATCAGACGCCAGCGGAATTTGGTGAATCCCCAGGTGGCGGCCAGCAGCAACACAATGGCGACTGTCGTGGTTGTGACCAGCTCCGTCAGCGCGTTGAGGCGTTGGCGTTCCAGCAATATCCCCAACACGTTCAGCACTTCATCGCGGAAGTCGAGAATGGATTGCATCAGTGGAACATAACGCTCCTGCATTCCCGCCTGGGAAGTCGGCGAGTCGGCAGCTGGATGCGGCGTGTGGCGCAGCGCCGCGATGTACTCCAGGCCCGCGCCAAAGTACTCATGCTGAACCCGTGGATACGCGCGGGTTTCAAGGTCCGTATGGGTGGAAAGCTGTACTTCCAGCAGTGCGCGCAATTGGGCGACCCGGCCCAATTGCTGCTCGACGCGCTGCGTCTCCACATTGCTGAGAGGGCGACGTTGAACCTGTGCAGGCATGAAAGCGGAGCCCAGCAGGCCGGCTTGTTCGCGCAGGCCGGCTGCAAGCATGGCGATGGTCATGAGACCGGGGCTTTCCACTTCATGGCGGATTACAACGGCTGAGTTGTCGAGCGCGGTTTCTTCCAGCGCGGGGATGAGCCCGGCCATGATCACGACGACGTTGTTCAGTTCCTGAGCACTGATCGGCGCATGTCGTCTGGCGATGAGCAGATCGGCCGTGGCGCGGTGTTGGGCCAGGGCTCGCGCGATCTGCTGTATGGTGGACCGGGCATCCCGGCAGTCGTCGCAATTGCGGGTCCGGTGCAGCTCTAGCAGCCTGGCGATTCTGCTGTCGCTGTCGTTGCGCGCGAGCTGCAATTCCTGCTGCCTGGCCTCGGATACGGGCAGGCCTTCTATCAGGGCCGCATTCATCGACCCGCGCTCCATCAGGACGGCAGCCATCGCGTCCAGCGTCCCCTGGACGACGCACAGGCTCGACCTTGCATCGCGCGCCGCCGCATGGGCGCGCCAGCTATGGGTGAGTTGGATGCCGATCAGCGCGCTGACCGGGATCAGCACGCCGATGACGTATGCCACCGTGTAGCGATTCAGGGATTTCAAAAGAACAGTGCAGACGAAGAGATTTCAACAGCCGGAGGCGCTGCGCAGCGTACGCCTTATTCTTTTGCTCCGAGCGCGTCCTGCAATATCACCTTGTTCAGCGCCAGGATGGCGATCAAGCGTTCAAGGCGATTGCACTCGCTTTCGAGCCTGCTCAACAGCTTCAGCTCGTAGGACGCCAGCCCGTCGTAATGCACTTTCCAAGCGTGGAAAGCGGCTTCGCTCACACCCATGCGCGTGCATATGTCGGATATCGGCGTGCCCAGCGTTGCCTGCTTCAGTGCGTGCCTGATCTGTTCTTCCGTAAAGCCCGACCGGTCCATGTGATGCACCTCCGTGTCTTGAGATGAAGCCAACATCTTCCGGGCCGCGAGGACGGGAAGCACTGGCGCAATCCTTTCGGTTTTCTGTATCAAGCTGCCTGCAGGCCGCGCAGCGCCTGCAGCACCGCCACCCGGGTCTGCCCCAGCACCATCCCATGCCAGTTCGCTTCGTTGCAATAGAACGCGTCCAGCGTGGTTTGCAGGATGCTCCGCCGCAACTCTTGGGAGGCCTCGGGATGCGCCTGCAGCCAGTTCCGGCCGCATAGCGCATGCACCATCGCGTCGAAACGCATGGCCCCGAACACGATGGCCATGGAGGTAGGCAAGGACAATGGGCAGGCTTGATAAATCAGATCGGCGAGCTGGCCGGAGACGTCTACCGACACCGAGTTTCCTTGGTAGGGGACGGTGATGTCGCTGCCCCACCATTGGCGCGCGCGCGAGACTTCGGCATCGTCGCGGCGGCCGGCGTAGAGCTTTTCGCCATGGCCGCGAGGTCCCCACCCGGTATGCACGTCGATCCAGCCGATATGGGTGCGCGTGCGCGCATGCTCGTGCAGGATGCGGCGCAGGTTCAGCAACGATGCCGCCGGGCGGTCGCCGCCGTAGAACAGGCCGTCGGCGTGCGTGTACTGGCCGCGCGAGACAGCCTGTGCGAAAGCGGACTGGCCGTGTTCGGCGATGTACTGGGCGATCAGTTGCTGGTTGGATGGCGTGGGAGGCCATTCCTCGGGCAGCAGCAGGTCGTGTATCCGCGCGTAGTCCGGGTTCATGGGCAGCGGCCGCCCATCAAAGGGCAGTCCGTTGCGGTTGAGGTCTATATTGCATTCGTCGGTGCGCGCGATCCACGAATAGCCGTAAGGATTGACCGCGTGCACCAGCAGCAAGGCCACGCCGGCCTCGCGTGCCCGGCTTATCATGACGCTATCGTCCAGCAGCGCCAGTTGGCAGCCCGAACCGCAGAATCCTTCCACTCCCAAGACCGCGGAGGTCATGATGAGAAGACGGTCGGCGTCGGGATCGCCGATGTAGGCGACGTCCGTGGCCAGCGCTTCGCCTTCGCTGCCAGCGTGGTCGATGCCATAGGAGTGGAACGAGTCGGCGAGCGGCCTGGCTGCAAGCGCAAAGCGCTCGCGTGCCTGGGCGTAGCTGCGGGAGAAGTAACTGGCGCCGGTTTGCATCAAGCCTCCTGTAGGCCGGAAAGTGCTTGCAGTACGGCGACGCGGCTCTGGCCCAGAATCATGCCGTGCCAATCGGCGGCGTTGCAGTAGAACGCTTGCAGCGTGGCATTCAGAATGGCGTCGCGCTTGGCATCGTCGGCCTCTGGATGCGCAAGCAGCCAGTTGCGGCCGCGTAGCGCTTCGATCATGGCTACAAAGGGCACGGTGCCGAATTCCAGCGCCATCGGCGTGTGCTGGGCGTCCGGGCAGGTCTGGTAGATCAGGCCTGCCAACTGGCCGGTGATGTCCGCGGATGCTGAGCTGCCTTCGTAGGGAACCGCGATATCGCTGCCCCACCATTGGCGCGCGCGCGCGACCGCGGCTGCGTCGCGGCGCCCCGCGTATATTTTTTCGCCATGCCCGCGCGGCCCCAGGCCCGTATGCACATCGATCCAGCCGATATGCTTGCTGCGGCTGCCGTGCTGCTGCAGGATATGGCGCAGATTCAGCAACGATGCCGTAAGGTGCGTTCCACCATAGAACAGCCCGTCGGCGTGCGTGTACTGCCCGCGGGTCACGACCTGCGCAAAAGCCTCCCGGCCATGCTCGGCGATATAGGCATTGATCTGTGCGGCGTTCGCAGGCGTGGCTGGCCATTCCGCGGGCAGCAGCAGGTCATGTATTCCTGCGTATCCGGGGTTCTGGGGCAGGGGGCGTCCGTCGAAGGACTGGTCGTTGCGGTTCAGGTCGACATTGTCTTCGTTCGTGCGCGCCAGCCAGGAAAACCCATAGGGGTTGATGGCGTGCACGAGCAGCAAGGCTACGCCGGCCCTGCGGGCACGCTCGAGCATGGCGGCATCGTCCAGCAGGGCGAGTTGACAGCCTGAGCCGCAGAAGCCCTCCACGCCGTGCGTGGCTGAGGTCATGACCAACAGCCGTTCCGCGTCTGTCGGGCCGATCAGCGCGACATCGGTCGCCAGGGCTTCGCCGTGGCGGCCGGCGGGTTCGATGACATAGGATTGAAACTGCGTGGCTAGCGGTTTGGCCGCCAGCACGAAACGATGGCGCGCTTCTTCGTAGCTGCGGGAAAAGTAGCTGGAACCGTGCTGCATTTAGGCCTCCTGGCCGTCGATGTCGTCATGGGTGCGGTCGTCAATCCAGAACAGCACCACCGTGGAAAGGGCTATGGCCACCATCAGGAACCACGCCGGCGCCATGGCGTTTCCGGTCACGTGCAGCAGCCAGGTCACGAAGAATTGTGCGAAGCCGCCGAACACGGATATGCCCAATCCATACACGACCGACATGCCGGTGGTGCGCACGGCCTTGGGGAAAAGTTCGGGAAGCATCGTGAATGCCGGCGCTGACTGCAGTGCCACCAGTAGCGCGAACAGGGCGACGAGCAGCATCAGCCGTTCAGTGCTGGGGGCCGCCATCAGCCATTGGAAGCAGGGGAGCAGGACGATCAGTGTTGCAAGACGCGACCAGAAGATCACGCGCTTGCGGCCGTAGCGGTCGGCCAGCATGCCGACGAACGGAGCAATCAGGAAGCCGACCGCGCCGAACACGACACTGGCTGACAGCGTGGACGTGGCCGGCAAACCCAGTTCCCGGTTGGCATACGCCGGCATGTAGAAGCTGAGGATCTGCGTGCTTACCATGCCGCCGATCAACAGCAGGATGCCCTTGAGTATGGTGACTTTGTACTCGGCAAAGATGCGGCGCAACGGCTGGTGGGGGGCGGTACGACTCGTGGCCGCAAGCTGTGGTTGGCCGGGTTTCGGGGGCGGGCTTGTCAGTGTTTCTTCAAGGTTGCGGCGGATGTAGGCGCCCACGGGCACGGTCAGGATGCCGATCACAAACGGCACGCGCCAGCCCCAGGCCTGCATCTGCTCCGTGGTCAATCCCAAGGTCAGCAGTGTTACTACCAGGGCTCCCAGCATTACGCCTAGCGACTGGCTGCCGAACTGCCAGCTGGAATAGAAGCCACGCTTGCCTCGCGGCGCGTGTTCGACCAGCAGGGTGGTCGAGGCTCCGACCTCGCCGCCGGCGGCGAAGCCCTGGATCAGGCGGGCCAGCACCATCATGACCGGGC
>NZ_JBARYB010000041.1:0-16480 GCF_049647645.1 Achromobacter sp. | reverse complement strand
CGGCCAGGTCGGTCGAACCCGGCGCGCGCGCGCGGTCCGCGTTGGGCGCGGGCGTAGGCTGCGCCTGGCCCGGCTGCTCCAGCGACACGAACGCGCCGCGGAAGAACGCGGTGGATTGCAAGTCCTGTTGCCAAGTGTCCAGCTTGTTCTGGTCATAGGCGGCGCCCGGCGAATAGCGCACATAGCGCTCGACCAGCTTCTCGGGTACCCGTTTCAGGCCCTCGGTAGTGAGCTCGCCCATGCGCACCTGGGGGCCGCTGTCTATCGTGACGCGCAAGGCGGCCGATGCCGTGTCGGCCTCGATTTCCGCCTGCGACGCGGTCATGCGCGCCAGCATGAAGTCGCGCGAGGATACCTCGTCCAGCAGGCTCGATTTCGCCTTGTTCCAGTCGCTGTTGATGAAAGGCTGGCCCGTCTTGAGCTGCCAGTCGTCGCGCAGCTTCTGCACCCGCGAGGCGAACTCCGGCCGGGTGATGCGGCCGGTGAAGCTGAGGTCCACGGACGTGACGGTGGTGCGCTTGCCCGAGACGATGCTGATGTCCCAGGTTTCTCCGCCGATGTCGGTGCCGGCCTCGAGCTTCACCGTGGGCGAGAAATAGCCCTGGGTGGCCAGGGCCGCCAGCGTCGCGTCGCGCGCACGCCGACGCAGGCGGTTGATTTCACCGCCGTCCTGATCCTCGGCCAGCCGCGCGATCGCATCGACGGCCTCGGTGATCGCCTGCAGGGCGGCCGGCGGCACGCCGCCGGGGTCGACGATGATTTCCGGGCGCTTGGCCCATGCCTCGCCCGTCATCACTACAAGTCCTGCCAAGAAGGCGCGGGCTGCCCACCGCATGCGTCAGGTCGGTTGCTGCACGACGATGGACGGGAATTTCCCGGCCATGTCGCGGGGTAGCGCTGCCACGCCAGCCGCCAGCTTGCGGGCAATGCCGCGGTACAGCGCCGCGGCTTCGCTGCCCGGATCCGACACCACGGTCGGCGCGCCGGCGTCGGTCTGCACGCGGATGGCCAGGGTCAACGGCAGGCTGCCCAGCCAGGGCGTCTGGTACTGCTCGGCCATGCGCTGGCCGCCGCCTTCGCCGAAGATATGCTCGGCGTGCCCGCATTGCGAGCAGATGTGGATGGCCATGTTCTCGACCACGCCCAGGATCGGCACGTCGACCTTCTGGAACATGCGCAAGCCCTTGCGCGCGTCCAGCAGCGCCACGTCCTGCGGCGTGGTGACGATGACTGCGCCCACCACCGGCACCTTCTGCGCCAGTGTCAGCGCCACGTCGCCCGTGCCCGGAGGCATATCGACGATCAGGTAGTCGAGGTCGCGCCAGTTGGTCTGGCGCAGCAGCTGCTCCAGCGCCTGCGTCACCATGGGGCCGCGCCAGATGGCGGGCGAGTCGGCGTCGATCAGGAAACCGATGGAGTTGGCCTGCAGGCCGTGGCCCGTGAGAGGCTCCATGCTCTTGTTGTCCAGGCTTTCGGGACGGCCCGAGATGCCCAGCATGGTCGGCACGCTGGGACCGTAGATGTCCGCGTCCAGCACGCCCACCTTGGCGCCTTCGGCCGCCAGGGCCAGGGCCAGGTTCACGGCCGTGGTGCTCTTGCCCACGCCGCCCTTGCCGGAGGCCACCGCAATAATGTTGCGTACGTTCGGCAGCGGCTTCAGGCCCTTCTGCACGGCATGGGCGGCGACCTTCCAGGTCACGTCGACCTGGGCGTCGGCCACGCCGGCGGCAGCCAGCGCCGCCACGGCGATGTCCCGGACCTGGATCCGCGCGGCATCGGCGGGGTAGCCCAATTCCAGCGCCAGCGAAACGCGTCCGCCTTCCAGCTTGATGTCACGATCTTTTACAGAAACACCCAAATCCATACCGGTATTCGGGTCTTGCGCGGCACGCAGCGCGGCGCGAATTTGTTCTATCGTTATACTCATGTCACTATGGTTCCGTAGGCAGCGCGGCTTCTGCGGCCCGCCATCCCCTAAAGGATAGCGGATACCCGGGAACCTTTCGCTGCGTTTTGCATCCGATCTTCATGACCAACACACTTATCCGCTTCTTTCGTGCCGTCCTATTCGCCGCCCTGGCCTTGATCGGCATGGCGATGGCGCTGGTGTTCATGCTTTCCACGGCGATCGCCGTGGCGATCCTGTACGTGGTCGCCAAGGTGCGCGGCAAACCTTTCGGCGTTCGCGCCTATTGGAGCCAGCGCCAAGGCGCCCGCCCAGGACCGTTCCAGTCCGCCACCGCCCCCTTCGCCACGCAGCCGCGCGGCGACGTGATCGACGTCGAAGCCCGCGAAATCCGCTGACGGCGGCTTTCCAGCATGCTTGCGCCGCCCGCGGCGCAAGCGGGCCGCGGGCCTATGCGCCCACACGGACGGCCCCCGGACGGCCGGCCCCCGGATGGCCGGCCCCCGCATCCGCGCCGGATCCCGCATTCTTTCGCAACCCGCCTGATTCGCCTGCCGCGAAGGGCGGGTTGAGCCATTGTTGGACCGCTGCGGGGCAAGTCCCCGCGGTTGCCCTAAAATGGCCGGCTTACCCCCTTTTTCCCTCAACCTCCAAAGACAACCATGTCTCGCACCCTTTTTGTCACCACTGCGCTGCCCTACGCCAACGGATCTTTCCACATCGGCCACATCATGGAGTACATCCAGGCCGATATCTGGGTTCGTTCGATGCGAATGGCGGGCCACACGGTGCATTTCGTGGGTGCGGATGACGCGCATGGCGCGCCCATCATGCTGAAGGCGGAAAAGGAAGGCATCACGCCGCAGGCCCTGGTGGCGCGCTACGCCGCCGAGCGCCCGCAGTACCTGAACGGCTTTCACATCCGTTTCGACCACTGGCATTCCACCGATTCGGCCGAAAACGTCGCGCTGTCGCAAGATATTTACCGCGCGCTCAAGGCCCAGGACCTGATCGAAACCCGCTCCATCGAGCAGTTCTACGATCCGGTCAAAGGCATGTTCCTGGCCGACCGCTACATCAAGGGCGAGTGCCCCAAGTGCCATGCCAAGGACCAGTACGGCGATTCCTGCGAGGTCTGCGGCGCGGTCTACGCGCCCACCGAGCTGATCAACCCGTACTCGGCGCTGACCGGCGCCACGCCGGTGCTGAAGTCCTCGGACCACTTCTTCTTCAAGCTGTCCGATCCGCGTTGCGTGGAATTCCTGCAGCAATGGACCACCGGCACCAACGCCGCCGGCGGCAAGCACCTGCAGCCCGAAATGCTGGCCAAGACGCGCGAATGGCTGGGAGCGGACGATGGCGAGGCCAAGCTCGGCGACTGGGACATTTCCCGCGACGCGCCCTACTTCGGCATCGAGATCCCGGACGCGCCGGGCAAATACTTCTACGTCTGGCTGGACGCCCCCGTCGGCTACCTGGCCTCGCTGAAGTCGTATTGCGCGGTCAAGGGCCTGGACTTCGACAAGCTGCTCGACCCCGCTGGCCCCACCGAGCAGGTCCACTTCATCGGCAAGGACATCGTGTATTTCCACGCGCTGTTCTGGCCCGCGATGCTCAAGTTCGCCGGCCGCAAGACGCCGGACGCGGTGAACGTGCACGGTTTCATCACCGTCAGCGGCGAAAAAATGTCCAAGAGCCGCGGCACCGGCATTTCGCCGCTGCGCTACCTGGAACTCGGCATGAATGCCGAATGGATGCGCTACTACATCGCCGCCAAGCTGAACGCGCGGGTCGAAGACATGGACTTCAACCCCGAGGACTTCATCGCCCGCGTCAACAGCGACCTGATCGGCAAGTACGTCAACATCGCCAGCCGCGCCGCCAGCTTCATCACCAAGCATTTCGATGGAGTCCTCGGCTATTCGGGCGACACCTCGGCGCTGGCCGCGGAGTACGCCGTACAGGCGGAGTCCATCCGCGCCGCGTTCGAAGCCCGCGAGTACAACCGCGCCATCCGCGAAATCATGGCCTACGCCGATCGCCTCAACCAGGCGTTCGATACAGCCCAGCCCTGGGTGCTGGCCAAGGGCATCGCCACGGCCGATGACGCGCAAAAAGCAGCCCTGCAGGACATCTGCTCGCGCTCGCTGGCGGGCTTCAAGGCGCTGTCGGTGATGCTGGCGCCGGTGCTGCCCGAACTGGCCGAACGCGTGGCCCTGGAACTGTTCGGCGCGCAGGCGCCGTTCACCTGGGCCGACGCCGCCGTGCTGCCGCAGCGCGTGGCACCCTTCAAGCACCTGATGCAGCGCGTCGAACCGCAAATGCTGGAAGACCTGTTCGAGCCGCCCGCCGCCCCCGTGGTGGTGCCCGGCGGCGAGCCCATCGCCGAGACCATCTCCATCGACGACTTCGCGCGCGTAGACCTGCGCATCGCGCAGATCGTCAACTGCGAACACGTGGAAGGCTCGACCAAGCTGCTGCGCCTGACCCTGGACGCGGGCGAAGGCCGCCACCGCAACGTGTTCTCGGGCATCAAGTCGGCCTACAAGCCCGAAGACCTGATCGGCAAGCTGACCGTGCTGGTGGCCAACCTGGCCCCGCGCAAGATGAAGTTCGGCGTATCCGAAGGCATGGTGCTGGCCGCCAGCCATGCGGATGAAGCCGTGGATGCCGGCATCTACGTGCTGGAGCCGTTCCCCGGGGCCAAGCCCGGCATGCGCGTGCGCTGATCCCGCAACGCCCCGCTGAATGCAAAGAGCCCGCTGATGCGGGCTCTTTGTCATTGCTGTTCTGCGGCTACGCCTTGCTGGGCGCCAGCCCCGGATCCAGCGAAATCCGCTCATCGAAGACGAAGCACTTGCCGTCATAGCCCGGGCCGCCGGTTTCCTCGAAGTACTTGAGGATGCCGCCGTCGAGCTGGTAGACATTCTGGATGCCGACTTCGTTCATGTAGATGGCGGCCTTCTCGCAGCGGATCCCGCCGGTGCAGAAGCTGACGACTGTCTTGCCCTCGAATTCGGCCCGGTGCGCCTGCACTGCCGCGGGAAACTGCGTGAAGCGCTCGATGCGCCAGTCGATGGCGTTCTTGAAGGTACCTTCGTCGACCTCGAAGGCGTTACGCGTGTCCAGCATGACCACGGGCCGTCCGGCATCGTCCACGCCGGCGTCGAGCCAACGCGCCAGCGTGCGCGCGTCCACGCCGGGCGCGCGACCCGCCTCGGGGCGGATCGCCGGATGGTCCATGCGGATGATCTCGCGTTTGATCTTCACCAGCAGCTTGCGGAACGGCACGGTTTTGCTGTGGCTGAATTTCACTTCCAGATCGGCGAAGCGCGGATCGGCGCGCAGCGTGCGCAGGAACGCGTCGATGCCATCCGCCGCACCCGCCAGGAACAGGTTGATGCCCTCTTCGGCCAACAGGATGGTGCCCTTGAGCTGGGCCAGGCCGGCCTCATCCAGAAGGCGGGCGCGCAGCGCCGGCAAGGCATCCAGCGAAACGAATTTGTAGGCGGCGATATTGACGACGGCAGTCATGGAAAAGCGGCAAAAAGCGGGCGGCGAAAGGCGTAATAGTAAACGCTGGGCGGTTTTGCCCGCCCGCCGCCCCGCTTGATCCCGCTCAATGATTGACGATTTCCTGCTCGACCACGGCGTCCAGCACCCAGCTCAGCGTCGAAGCGTCGGCCGGCGGGTTCGGGTTGCGGACCTCGACCACGCGCAGGCGGTAGCGTACGCCAGGCTGGAAGTTGAAGCCCGTGATTTCGCCGTACCAGAGCTGCCAGGGCTGACCCGCGCTGTCGCGCACCTGATAGCACATGGCGCGGCCGGCGCCAGCGGTGCAGGGCACGCGCTCCGAGTTGACGTAGACCAGTTTGGTCGGCCCCTGTTGGCCGCCCGTGACGGGATCGGCGCGGCGCCCGAAGTCCAGCCTGTCGCCCGAGCTCAGCATCCAGGTCATGCGCTGCGGATTGTTGGCGTTGTCCACCGACGTGGCGGTGATGCTGGTCAGCGCGGCCAGGAAATCCTGCTCCAGCTTCATGTTCTGCGGCGCGCAGGCCATCATGGTCGACACGGGGCGTCCCTGCACGATCAGAAGGCCGTTGGCGATGGTGTAGGCGCCGTTGTACTGATTGCAGCCGGAAAAGCCGGAAATACGCGGCGAGCCCTGGTCATGGATGAAGCTGGCCGTGAGCGGACGCGAATTGGAAGACGGATGCGGTATCTCCCGCAAGCCGCCGCCGGGCAAGGTCCAGCGCGCCAGGTCCCAGCTGGTCTGCGCCAGCATATCGGAGGCGGAGGCAGGCTGGAAGCGGGGATCCTGTCCATCCGCGGCGCGCTGGGGCGGTGACGAGCAGGCGGCCAAACCGATGGACAACAGGCAAGGCGCGAGCCAGCGCAGGGACGCGGAAAAGGGCATGGGGGTCTCCCGGAAAAACGAGGAATGCCGCGCCCGCGCACGAGGCGGGCCGGACCGTGCCATTGTAGGCCGGGTCCGCCACCGTTTTTCACGGCTTAACACTCTTTGATACGCGCTTTTTGCCGCGCAGGTCAGGGCGTGGGCGGATCCTGCCGGCGCACGAACTCCAGCACGTCGCCGCCGCGCAGGTTGAAGGTCAGGTGCCGCGGCGCGCCGCCGTTGTCCAGCGTGAAAGTATCGATGGCGGTCAGGCCGCGCAAATAGTCCGCCTCCAGGCGGGCCCGCTCCGGCGCCGGGCAGGCCATGCGCGTGGCGGCCGGGGCGTCGATATGGAGCTTGCCGCCTTCGAGCTTGTAGGTGCCCATGTAGCGGTTGCAGCCGGAAAAGCCATTGACGCGGTACTGCTTGCCTTGCGCCAGGAACGTCAGGCGCACAGGCTCGCCGTTGTCGCCGTGCGGGATATCGCGCAGCGCGCCGCCCGCTTGCGTCCAGCGCACCAGTTCCCAGCTGGTCTGGGCCAGCGAATCCGCGCTGCTGGCGGCATTGGCCGCGGCGGCGCCCTGCGGGCGCGCGCCTCCGGTCGATCCGGCGCAACCGGCCAGGGCTGCAGCCAGCAACGCCGGGCCAAGCAAGCGGCAGCGCGTGGACAAGAGCTTAGGCATGTACGGGACTCCATGAATTTCACATATCCCGACTTTAACCGGCCTTGCGGTTGCGCAAGCGTGTCCTCAGCCCATAAGCGGTATCCAAAAGCAGCACGGCGAGTCTGGCGCCTCGCTCCAATTGCATGGCCTTGCTGCATCGAACGCCCCATGGCGGCGGCGCACGTCGACGCGCAGAATCAGTACAGATCGCCATCCGGGCCAGGCCGGCACGCAAGGGTACGGAAGCCGATCGCAACGACCGCAGGCGCAGGTGTCCGGCTCCTCACGGGGGCCAAAAATAAGATCAATCCGGGGGAGACACGGCGATGGGCTTTTTGAGAACCTTGTTGGCATTGTCAGTGGTGCTAGACCATCTGGGCGCGGGCGCCACAGACCATCTGGTAGGCGGCCGCCTTGCGGTACAGCTGTTCTACGTCATTTCGGGTTTCCTGATTTCCTATGTGCTCACCGCCACCGACCACTATCAGGGCGCGGTGGGCAAGTTCTATGCAAACCGCTTTCTGCGCCTGTTCCCAATCTACCTGGCCGTCGCGGCGTTGACGCTTGCGGCGCACATGATGAGCGGCGGCGCGTTCTTCCGCATCTATGACGCCCTGCCCTTCAGCGCCGAGTTGTTCCTGGTGCTCTCCAACATTTTCATCATGGGCCAAGACTGGCTGATGTTCTTTGGCATCGAGCATTCGGCGCTAGCTTTCACCGGCAGCTTCGCGCACAGCGAGGTGCCGCTCTACGAAGGCTTGCTGGTGCCGCAAGCCTGGACGTTGGGCGTGGAGATGAGTTTCTACCTGGTCGCTCCCTTCATCCTGGGTTCGCCGCGGCGGCTGCTGGCCTTGCTGGCCGCCTCGCTGGCGCTGCGGGGAGTATTGGTCGCCACCGGCATAGGCCTGAACGATCCCTGGACCTATCGCTTCTTTCCGACGGAGCTGGCGCTGTTCCTGCTCGGCTCGCTGTCGCATCAGGTACTGTTGCCGCGATACAGGGCCTGGACGCAGCGCGTCAAGCGCCTGCCCGAGATCGGCACGGCCGTGCTGGCGGCCTACTGTGTACTGCACTTCTCGATCGCCATGAACCACAACGTGCGCGACGGCCTGGCCGTGCTGCTGTTCGTGGCGCTGCTGCCGCTGGCCTTCCTGTTCCAGTCGCGCCACAGGCTGGACAAAGCAATAGGCGAGCTGAGCTACCCGATCTACATCTGCCATTCGCTGGTGATCATGTTCTTCAAGTGGATGCTTGAAGAGGCGCACCTGGATCAGCCGCTGCTGTTCTCGGCCCTGGTGATCACAAGCACCATCGCGTTCTCGGCCCTGCTCAACAGCGTGATTGCGGATCCCGTGGAACGCCTGCGCAGCCGACTGCGCACCGACGACGATGGGCTAGCGCCCACGGCCGGCGCCCGGCGGCGCCCCGCCACCACACCCGCGCAGCAGCCGCTCGGGTCTATTCGCCGCGTGCCTTGATGTAGGCGGCCAGCACCTGTTCGATCTGCCGCTTTTCCTGGAAGCTCAGGCGCGCATAGGTGGCATAGGAGATGCTTTCGAACGGCCAGGCGGCGGGCAGCGCGAGGCGCTCCGCGCCCGCCTGGGTGGCGGCGGGATCCGGATTCGACATCGGCCCTTCGCCGGTGCTGAGCCACATGGGATGGACGCACAGCGCGCGGGTCAGCTTGATGAGGGCATCGCTCGACGGCCGCCGGCGCTGCCCGCTCTCATAGTTGCCGATAGCGCTTTGCGACAGGTTGCTCGCGACCGCCAAGTCCTTTTGAGTCCATCCCTGAAGCATTCTTGCGTTGCGCAGACGATGGCTAAACGTGTCCAATCGATCAACCTGAGACATTAATAAGAATTTATTTATTTGATTAAAACATCTCAGTACTGGCGCCAAATAAACGGATTGCACCCCAATTGCGGGGCTAATCCCTAAATCGCGCCAGCCCGCTGCCTGCGCCCGCATCCGGCGCGCGCCAAGAGCCAGATCGCACGCCGACGCGCCACCAAAAAAATCATATCTATCATCGGCTTGCGTGGCCCGCATCGGATTGGCCACGCGGCGGCTGCCACCATTTCGCTGCGCGCCACACGAGAAAACCTGCGCAAGTTTATGGCGTTTGGAGTATTCAAAATCGAAAATAATGTATCGGCGATACATAATGCGATGCTGCCAAGAATCTCGAAACAAACACTATTTCAAGCGTTTCCATGGCGCTCGCCCCCCACCTTCTGTTACTGTCAGAAACTACAGAAACGTATCTTCACAAAAAAACACGCCCGTGTTTAAATGAAACACGGGCGTGACTTCCAAGCAGCATCGAAGCATGGGCGGCCATCGGCGAAAGCACGAAACCAGGGGTAAAACCCCCGGCCTCGCGCCCATCCGAACAACACCGCCCGGCGCTCCCGCGCCTCGGCGCGCAGCACAGGGAGACGGGCTTGTTTCGCAGCGCCACGCCTAGGCACCAGGCACAGCAGCCACGCCCTGCCTCCTCATTGGAAGCATCAATGAACAACACGCTGGATGTCATCTTTCTGGGCCACGACGATGCCAGGCATGCCGGACTCATCGAAGCCCTTTCGCACCTCGGTTTCAACGTCCGCCGCTGCCACGACCTGGCCGACGTCTACGACAGATACTCGCGGCGCCCCTGCCCGCTGGTGGTGCTGAAGGCGCCGCTGCCCGACATCCACAACGCCGCAGTCCGATTGCGCGCGGTGGACCGCGGCCTGGGCATCGTCGCCATCGCCACCTTCGCCGACGCTGAAAGCCGCATCCGCACACTGCTCTGCGGCGCGGACGCCTGCCTGCCGCCGGACGTATCCGGCCTGGAACTGGCGGCGGCGCTACAAGCGCTGGTGCGCCGCGCAGTCGGCCTGGACGGCGCGGACGCAGCGTCCGACGGACACGGGCCGGACGAGCCCATGCACGAGACCTGGCGTCTGGCGAACAAGGGCTGGACCTTGATCAGCCCGACGGGCCGGACCCTGGGGCTGACCACCGGCGAACGCGACTTCCTGTCGCGGCTGGTGAACGCCCCCGACCGCAAGGTCAGCCGCGACGCCTTCTACGCAGACGGCGCGGACGACGCCGACAGCGGCCTCACTCGCCGCCGCTTCGTGGACGTCATGATCAGCCGCTTGCGGCGCAAGGCGACGGCCAACCAGATGACGCTGCCAATCCGCGCCGTGCATGGCTGGGGCTACATGTTCGCAGCGGACATCGCGCTGGACCTGGACTTTCGGGTGATGGGAGAAGAGAGCCGGCTGGAACCCCAGGACGACTGGCGCCGCGAAACGGCTGACGCGAACGCGTCCACTTGAAGCCTGGCCCGCAAGGGGCCCGGGCGAAAAAAACGCGGCGCTGCCTCGAAAGGTTAAGACGCCGCGCTAAAACAACACGTGAGCCTGGAGTCATCAGCCGGCACTGATGCCTACTACCCGGATCACGCGATTCCAACATTCGTGCCTCATACTGCTCACGTACGGTCAGACCGTGAACCTGGGCCGGGTCTCTAGTCCCTGCACAGGCTGCTACGTGATCAACGCCAGGCGATTTGTCCGCTTGCTAAAACAGCGGGCGTCCCGCCCTTATCAGCGGCGTTCCGTATGGAATAGCCGCGTGATGCACGAAGTTTAGGACCTCGGACAGGTTTCCAGTAATTCTTTGTTGATAGCCTTCCATACCTATCTGATATAGGGCGGCATGCCCCCTACAATGCCGGCAAAGGACTTGGGACCCGTTCCCGCCAAACCCCATGCCCACACTGCCCGTTCCGCTCAAGCACCGCCTGCGCAAGCTGCTCGCGCTGTTCCCGCCCAACTGGTGCCTGGCCATCCTGGTGGCGCTGGATGGCTATGCCTTCATGCATCCGGTGCTGCGGGAGGTGCGCGCGCGCGAGTATGGCTTCTGGCTCGCCATCGACAACTGGCACGAGGTCATGCGCGTGGTCGGCCTGCTGGAAATACCGCGCCTGGTGCTGGGCGTGGGGCTGCAGGTCATTGCGCTGGGGCTGATACTCAAGGCCCGCATCGCCTGGGCGTTTTCGCTGGTGCTGCTGATCGGCGTCGGCACCTTCGCCATCATGGGAGACGGCGGCCGCGCCGGCCTGGGGATCTACACGCTGGTGCTCGTCATCGCGCTGATCGCCTACTGGCGCCGCTTCGACCGCGCCAGCGTCACGGCGGGTTCGCTGTTCGCCTTGGTCAGCATGCTGTCGCTGCTGATCTACGCAGTCTTCGGCACGCTCTACCTGGGCAACGAATTCAACCCGCCCATCACGGATGCCACCACCGCGCTCTACTTCTCCATCGTGTCCATGTCCACGGTGGGTTATGGCGACATCACGCCGCACAGCGGCACCGCGCGGCTGTTCACCGCGTCTATTATCATCCTGGGCATCACCATCTTCGCCACATCCATCAGCGCGATCGCCGGGCCGGTGATTGGCGGCAATCTGAAACGGCTGGTCAAAGGCAGGTTCTCCACCGCCATGCGCAAAAATCACATCATCATCGCGGGCGCGACGCCCATCGCCATGAGCGTCTATGACGGCCTGCGGCGCCGCGGCGACGAAGTCACCGTCATCGTGCCCCCCGGCGTGCCGCAGGAATATCCGGCGGCCACGGACCTGATCGAGGGCGATCCTTCCAGCGTGGAAGTGCTGCACAACGCGGGCGTGACGCGCGCCCGCTACGTGCTGGCGCTGCGCGACGACGACGCCGAGAACGCTTTCATCGTGCTGGCCACTAAGGAAGCATGCGGCGAAAGCGGCGCCAAGACGGTGGCGCTCGTCAACACCAGCAAGCACCTGGAAAAGATCCGCCGAGTGAATCCCGACCTGGTGTTCTCCGTGCAACTGCTGGGCGCCGAACTGCTGACCCGCGCAATCAATGGCGAACCCATGGACAGCCAGAGCATCACCGACCTGTTCTTCGCCAAGGCCACCCCGAACGGAAAAGCCGCCTGAGGGCTAGGCGGCGCCGGGTTGTTCGTGCCCGGCATACCAGCGCACGAAGTCGGCCGACGGCATGGGCCGGGCGAACAGATAGCCCTGGATGAACGCCACGCCGCGCGCCTTCAGGTAGTCGAATTGATACGGCGCTTCCACGCCCTCGGCCACCACCGACAGCCCCAGGCGATGCGCCAGCGTAATGATGGCGTCCAGCACCGGCGCCTCTTCGCCGGCGGGCCCGATTGCCTGCACAAAGCCCTGGTCGATTTTCAGGTAATCCACCGGAAACTTCTGCAGATACGACAGCGAACAGTGTCCGGTGCCGAAGTCGTCGATCGCGACCCGCACGCCCTGGGCGCGCAAGGCGTCGATGTTGCGCCGGGCCTGGCCGTTGTCCGCGATCAGGCTGCGTTCGGTGATCTCCAGCACCACCAGCGGATGCCGCGCCGCGACCTTGGCCACGAAAGCCTGGACGTCAGGCAGCAGTACCGCGCTGGAGAGGTGCTCGGCCGCAATGTTCACGCCGATATGGAAATCCGGCGGCGTGGGCCATGTGGCCATGTCGCGTTCGATCAGCGTGAGCAGGTGCTGGGTCAGGGGAATGATCATGCCCTGGGCCTCGGCTTCGGCGATGAAGACGTCCGGGCGCACCGGCCCGATGCCCGGCCGCTCCCAGCGCATCAGCGCCTCCACGCCCTCGCAGCGGCCCGTGGCCTGGCCATAGACGGGCTGGTAATGCACTTGGAACTCGTTGGCCCGCATGGCACGCCGCAACTGCTCCTTGAACGATCGCCTGCTTGCCTGCAGGCGGTGCACGCCCAGCGCCAGGCCCAGTCCGAGCAGCAGCGCCACCGGCAGATATGTCGCCATCGAGCGCGACCATGCGCGCACCAGGGTTTCGGGCGGGGCCAGCACGCTGACTCTCAGGCCGGCCACGCTGTCCTCGCGCGCGTCTTCCTCGCGTAGCGGCACTGCGTGCGCCGCCGCGCCGCCCCACGAATCGCTGCGGATCGGCGCGCCATGCCGGCCGACCACCAGTTCCAGCTGCAGGTCGTCCATGGTTGCGACCGCATTCACCAGGTCCTGCGCATAGCGGCCGTCCACCACCACGATGCCGCTGCTGGCGCCGTCCGCGCCGGACTTGCCCAACAGGATGGCTGGACGGTCAGGCGCCAGCGGCGTGCCGGCCACGGACGTCTGCCACTGCGGCGCCGACACGTCGACCTTCCACTTGCTGAAATCGTCGAGCGATGCGTCCACCTCGCCCACGGCCGACGAGCAATACACGCGCTTGTCCCGGACCAGGACCAGGGAACGGAAGTACGGGTTCAACGTGCCCCATCGTTGCAGCACAGGCAACACCTCGGCGCAGGGCTTGCCCGCAAGCTCCGTCACCCGCCCCAGCATGTCCTGTGACTGCGTGAGGATGCTCTCGGCCTGGGCGCGCACGATGCGCGCGGCGGTCTCGCCTTCAAGCCGCTGCGCATTGTGGGCCAGCAGCCAGGTCCAGCCGACGCAGGCCAGGATGGGAAGGATCAATGCCAGAGCCACCGGCAGATAACGCCAGGATGGGGTGTCGCTTGTCACTCCCGATGTCGCCATGTCACCTCGCCGCGTGGGTCGTGCATGGCCGCCGCGCGACCAGTCTGGATAGGACACCAAGCGAGACGCAGCGTCAAGAAACTCCGCGCCCGCCCATCATGCGGCCCCCTGCCGCAGCAGTTCGCAGATCATGGCCACATGCGCCTGGCGCCGCTCGGGCAGGTCGATGCGCTCGCCCGGCCCCATCAGCACCGACATGACCAGAGTGTGCACGATGGGCGACAACAGCAGCCAGGGATGCTTGAGCGCCACGCAATCCGCGCACAGGCCACGGGCCCGCGCGCGCTCCAGCAGCCGCGCGATGTCGGTCTGGTGGGCCTCCGCGGTCTCCTGCCGCCAGCGCGCGGCCAGGTGCGGCACGCGGCCGCTTTCCGCCAGCAACAGCCGCATGGTGCTGATCATGGCCGGATTGCTCAGGCTGACGTAGAGATGGTTGACGATGCGTTCGGCCAGATGGCGCGGCGACTCGGCGCCGTCCACCACCGCGGCGACGTCGAGCCGCGAGGGGCTGAGGTGACGCGCCAGCAAAGCCTCGAAGACGGCTTCCTTGCTGTCGAAGTGGGCATAGAGACCACCCTTGGACAGCCCCGCCCGCAGCGCGATGTCATCCATCCTGGCGCCGGCATAACCCGCCTGCGAGAACTCCTGCAGCGCGGCGTCGAGGATCTGCCCGACCCGCACCGCCGGAGGAAGACGACGGCGCTGCATGACCATTCCTCTGCTCCCTGTGCATGTGCAATTCATTAAAAACCGACCAGTCAGTCGCTACTTTGATCTTGATCAAGGAATGCGCAGCCGCCGCACTGCACAATACCCACAAGCATGAACCCGGTATCGGGTCCGCCCCGAAGGCGGCGCCACAAGCCTGCCTGCCCAGGGACGCACCCGGCCCCCGCGCTGGAGAGACCCCGCATGACACGCCGCCCGTTTCCGGCCACGATCGCCGCGCGCTTCGTTCCCGCAGCCCTGCTGACGCTGTTGGCCAGCGGCTGCGTTTCCATGGCGCCCGACTACAGCCGCCCCGCCCTGCCCGTGCCCGCCGTCTATACGGCCCCGGGTTCCGAAGCGACAGCAGCGAGCGCCGCCGCGGCCGCCGAGATCGGCTGGCGCACCTACTTCCCCGATCCCGCGTTGCAGACGCTGATATCCACCGCCCTGGACAACAACCGCGACCTGCGCCGCGCCCTGCTGCGCGTGGAAGAAGCCCGCGCCCTGTATGGCATCCAGCGCGCCGACCAGTTTCCCACCGTCGGCGTGCAGGCGGACGGCTCCCGCGCCCGTGTTCCGGGCGACCTGAACCTCACGGGACAGCCGCAGGTTTCCAGCCAGTATCAGGTGGGCCTGGGCATGGCCAGCTGGGAGCTGGACTTCTGGGGCCGCGTGCGCAGCCTGAAGGACGCCGCGCTGCAGAACTACCTGGCCTCCGACGCCGCCGCGCGGGCCGCCACGCTCAGCCTGATCGCGGAAGTGGCGGACAGCTACCTGTCCCTGCGCGAACTGGACGAACGCCTGGCGCTGACGCGCGCGACCATCGCCTCGCGCGAAGAGTCGCTGCGCATCTTCCGCCGCCGTTTCGAGGAAGGCGCGATCTCCAAGCTGGACCTGACCCAGGTCGAAACGCTGTGGCAGCAGGCCAAGGCGCTGGGCGCGGACCTGGAACAGACCCGCGCCGCCCAAGCCAATGCGCTGGAACTGCTGGTGGGCGCGCCCCTGAACCTGCCCAGTTTGCCCACGCGCCTGGACGATGATTCCGTCATGCGCGAACTGCCGGCCGGCCTGCCTTCGGACCTGCTGGTCAACCGCCCCGACATCGCCGCCGCCGAGCACCAGCTCAAGGCCGCCAACGCCAACATCGGCGCGGCCCGCGCCGCATTCCTGCCGACCATCACCCTGACCGGCGCCTTCGGCACCGCCAGCAGCGAACTGGACGGCCTGTTCTCGGGCGGCAGCCGCGCCTGGAATTTCGCGCCCAGCATCAGCCTGCCGATTTTCGACGCCGGCCGCCGCTCTTCGAATCTGGAACTGACCGAAGCGCGCCGCGACCAGGCCGTGGCCGCCTACGAACAAACCATCCAGACCGCGTTCAAGGACGTGTCCGACGCGCTGTCCGCCCGCTACTGGCTGGCCGAGCAGGTCGACGTGCTGCGCGCCACCGTGGCGGCGCAGAGCGAGCGCGCCCGCCTGGCGCAGTTGCGCTACGACCATGGCGCCTCGCCCTACCTGGAGGTGCTGGACGCGCAGCGCGACCTGCTGGCGGCCCAGCAGAAGCTCGCGCAGACGCGCCGCGCGCTGCTGTCCAGCCGGGTCCGGCTGTATGCGGCGCTGGGCGGCGGCACGCAAGCGCCCGCCGCGGCCCAGACCGCAGCCGCCCCCGCGTCAGACGCCAGCCCCCGATAAACCAAGAACCAAGGATCCCCGATGCGCCTGCCTACCCGAAAACTGGTCCCTGTCCTGATCGCACTGGCGGTCGCCGCCGGCGGCTACTACGGCTGGCGGCTGCTGTCCGACACCGGCCCGGGCGAGGGCTTCATCAGCGGCAACGGCCGCATCGAAGCCACCGAAATCGACGTGGCCGCCAAGCTGGCCGGCCGCGTGCAGGAAGTGCTGGCGGTCGAAGGCGACTTCGTCACCGCTGGCCAGCCGCTGGCGCGCATGCAGATCGACACCCTGCAAGCCCAGCGCGAGGAGGCCCGCGCCCAGCACCAGCAGGCCGTCAACGGCGCGGCCAGCGCCCGCGCGCAGGTCGCGCAGCGCGAAAGCGACAAGCTGGCCGCCGAGGCCGTGGTGGTGCAGCGCGAAAGCGAACTGGACGCCGCGCGCCGCCGCCTGGCGCGCTCCGAGACGCTGTCCAAGGAGGGCGCCTCGTCCATCCAGGAACTGGACGATGACCGCGCCCGCGTACGCAGCGCGCAAGCCGCGGTGCATGCCGCGCGCGCGCAGGTGAAGGC
>NZ_JBARYB010000040.1:0-21356 GCF_049647645.1 Achromobacter sp. | reverse complement strand
ATGACAGGCACATTGCCGGCCGGCGCGCCGCCCGCGGGCGCCACGGGGACGGGCAGGGCCACGGGCGGTTGGCCAGGACTGCTCTGCGGCACGGCGCCGCTGGGCGGCAAGGGCTTGACCGAAGTGTCCACGCCATCCGTCGAACGGTTGTTGTTCAGGAAATCGGTCAGCGCATCGCCCGAGGACAGGTCCAGCGACGCCACGGCCTGGCCCGGCGGGAATTCCGAGAAATAGTATTCGCCGTTGTCCACGAGCAGGCCGTCCGGCCGCGGCGCGGGCTTGGCTTCGGGCACGCCCTTCAAGGCGGGCTGCATGTAGTCCAGCCAGGTGCTCAGGGCCAGGCCGCTGCCGAATTCGTTGGTGCCCAGCGACTTGGGCTGGTCAAAGCCCATCCAGACCGTGGTGGCAAGGTTGGGCATGAAGCCCGAGAACCAGACGTCCACGGCCTCGTTGGTGGTGCCGGTCTTGCCGCCGATGTCATTGCGCTTGAGCACCTGGTGTGCGCGCGCGGCGGTGCCGCTGACCGTGACGCCGCGCAGGATGTCGTCCATGACCCAGGCGGTCCGCGGATCGATGGCGCGCGCCTGCTCGTCGCCGGCGACGACCGGTTGCGCCTTCATCAGCACGTTGCCGGACCGGTCGGTCACGTGGTCCACCAGGTAGGGGGTGACGCGGTAGCCGCCGTTGGCGAACACGCTGTAGCCATTGACCACCTGCAGCGGCGTCGCGCCGCCCGCGCCCAGGGCCAGCGGCAGCACCGCCGGCCAGCGCGACTTGTCGAAGCCGAAGCGGGTCAGGTAGTCCTGCGCATACTGCGGCGAGATGGCCTGCAGGATGCGGATCGACACCATGTTCTTGGAGCGCATGAGGCCCTGGCGCAGGGTCAGCATGGGCTCGTACTTGTTGCCGTCGTTCTTGGGCTGCCAGGCCTTGGAGCCGGTCTGCTCCGCGGTCAGCATGAAGGGCTGGTCGGAGATCTGCGTGGCCGGCGTCAGGCCGCGCTCCAGGGCCGCGGCGTAGACGAAGGGCTTGATGTTGGAGCCGGGCTGGCGCCAGGCCTGCGTCACGCGGTTGAAGCCGCCGCGGTTGTAGTCGAAGCCGCCGATCATGGCGCGGATGGCGCCATCCTGGGGCACCATCGAAACCAGCGCGGCCTGCAGCGTCGGCATATTGATGATTTCCCAGCTGTCGCCGTTCTTGTGGATGTAGACCACGGAGCCGCGCCGCAGGCGCTGGCTGTCGCTGGCCTTGGGGTTGAGCGCGCGGGCCACCACCGCCAGCGCCTTCTTGTCGCTGATGGTGATGATGTCGCGCGCGCTGCGCGCCAGCGTCACTTCGGTGGGGCTGGCGGCCAGCACCACGGCGGTCAGCAGGTCTTCGCTGTCAGGCGTCCTTTCCTGCACGCCGTCCAGGATCTCGTCCAGCGCGGCCGCGTCCTGCTCGACGCCGTCGGGCAGGTCGATCTGGTCTTCGGGGCCGGGATACACGGCGCGGCGGGTGTAGTCCATGACGCCGTCGCGCACGGCGCGGTAGGCGGCTTCCTGGTCCTTGGAATCGATGGTGGTGTAGACGTCGATGCCCTTGGAGTAGGTCTGTTCCTGGAACACGCCGTACATCAGCTGGCGAGCCAGCTCGGCCGGGTAGTCGCCATGGATGGCGAAGCCGCGCGCGCTGGCGCCGTCCGCGCCGCGGATGGTCAGGCGCTGCTTGAGCGCTTCATCGGCCTGTTCGGGCGTGAGGTAGCCCAGCGTCTTCATGCGGCCCAGCACGTAGTGCTGGCGGATCTCGGCGCGCGGG
The DNA here is from genome assembly GCF_049647645.1 of Achromobacter sp. GTDB lineage: Bacteria > Pseudomonadota > Gammaproteobacteria > Burkholderiales > Burkholderiaceae_B > Achromobacter. The sequence continues at coordinate 19,559 of NZ_JBARYB010000040.1, read as the reverse complement.
AAGTTGGTGATGGGGTTGAAGCGCGACGGCGCCTTGGGGATGCCGGCGAGCATGGCGGCCTCGGCCGGCGTCACTTCCGACAAGGGCTTGCCGAGATAGGTGCGCGAGGCGGCCGCGAAACCATAGGCGCGGTGGCCCAGGTAGATCTGGTTCATGTAGAGCTCAAGGATCTGGTCCTTGGAGAGCTCGGATTCGATCTTGAAGGTGAGCAGCAGCTCGTAGAACTTGCGCGAATAGGTTTTCTCGGACGACAGGTAGAAGTTGCGCGCCACCTGCATCGTGATGGTGCTGCCGCCCTGGCTCTTGGAGCCCTTGACCAGGTTGGTCAGCACCGCGCGCGCCACGCCCATCCAGTCAACGCCGCCATGGCTGTAGAAGCGGTCGTCCTCGGCCGACAGCACCGCCTGGCGCATCACGGGCGGGATCTCGTCAAAGCGCAGCACGTTGCGGTGTTCTTCGCCGTATTCGCCAATCAGCACCTTGTCCGCCGTATAGATGCGCAGCGGCACCCGCGGGCGGTAATCCGTCATGGCGTGCAGGTCGGGCAGGCTGGGCCAGGCCAGGGCCAGTGCCAGGCCGAGCGCGATGCCGCCGCACACGGCGGCGCCGCCGGCGGCTACGCCAGCCTTGATCAGGATTCGTTTCCAGGGGAGGCCCGGTTTGCCGCCCGGGGTGGCGGAGGATTGCTGGGGGGTGCTCATTGCAGGCGATTCTAGGGCAGAACGCTATAGACCGCCCAGGGGGCCATAAGGTTTCGGTAACTAAACATGTATTGCGCGCCGTCACAAACGGCGAGTCCGGTTGCAGGCGTCAGCTGTTCTTCAGGTAGCCCTGCGGCGGCGCGCCCAGCGCCCGGTGGAACATGGCCGAGAAGGCGCTGGCGCTGCGGTAGCCCAGATCGGAAGCGATACGCGCGACCGGCACGCCCTGCGACAGCCGGCACACTGCCTCGGCCAGCCGGACCTGCTGCACCCACTGCCGGTAGTTCAGCCCCAGTTCCGCCTGGAACAGGCGGATCAGCGTGCGCGCGCTGGCGCCGACTTCGTCGCCCCAGTCCTCGATGCCGCGCTGCAGCCCGGGGTCGTCCAGGATCGCCGCGCAGATGGTCTGCAGGCGCCGGTCGCGGGGCCAGGGGATCTGCAGCGGCGCGACGCGCGCGGCGGCCAACTCGGACAGGACCAGGGCGGCGATCTGCTCCGCCCGGCCTCCCAGCGGGTACTCGATGGGTTCGGCGGTCAGCGCCAGGATCAGTTCGCGCAGCAGGCCGCTGACCTCGACCACCTGGCACTGCGGCCAGTAGTCTTGGGCGGCCTCGGCCTGCAGATAGAGCGAGCGCATGGACACGGCGCCCACCATGTCCACGCCATGCGGCACGCCCGCCGGCACCCACAGCGCGCGCAGCGGCGGCAAGGCCCAGAAGCCGCTGGGGGTGGTGACGCGCATGACGCCTTCGACCGCGTAGACCAATTGGGCGCGCGGGTGGGAATGGGTGCCCGTGCGGGTGCCCGGCGGGAATTCCTTGGCCATCGCCGTCACTACGCGCGGCCGGTGCTGGTAGTCCTGCGGATTGACGCTGCGGGCGGGGTCGGGCAAAAGCAGTCGGGCGGGCATGCGTGTCACTTCCGGCGTAAGGGTGAGAGGGGGCGGCTCAAGCGCATTTTCCGCATTTTGTCACTTAAACGACGGAAATTGGCATATGGGTTCCGGCCCGGATTTCTACACTGGCTGCAGGTCCCGGCACGGTGCCGGGCATGCCCATCCCCTTATCCGCGTCAGCTACCCATGAATCCACCCCAGACCCCAGCCGCCGGCATCGCCGACGCCAACACGGCGCCGCCGCCAGCCGCCTCCTCGGATCCGTCCACCGCCTTCAAGGTGCTGGGCGCGATCAGCGTGGCGCACCTGATGAACGACATGATCCAGTCGATCCTGTTGGCCATCTATCCCATGCTGAAGGATTCCTTCAGCCTGTCGTTCGCGCAGATCGGCCTGATCACGCTGGTCTACCAGCTTGCCGCCTCGCTCTTACAGCCCTTCATCGGTTTCTACACGGACCGCCATCCCAAGCCGTACTCGCTGCCGGTGGGCATGGGCTTTACCTTGGTGGGGCTGCTGCTGCTGTCGATGGCGCCGTCCTTCGGCTGGCTGCTGGTGGCCGCGGTGCTGGTGGGCACGGGTTCGTCGGTGTTTCATCCGGAGTCTTCGCGGGTGGCGCGCATGGCCTCCGGCGGCCGCCACGGCCTGGCGCAGTCGCTGTTCCAGGTGGGCGGCAACGTGGGTTCGGCGCTGGGGCCGCTGCTGGCCGCGCTCTTCATCATTCCGCACGGGCAGCGCAGCGTGGCGTGGTTCTCGCTGGCGGCGCTGTTCGGCATCGTGGTGCTGACCGGCATCGGCCGCTGGTACAGCGCCAACCGCGTCCGGCTCAAGCCGCGCGCGCGGCGCGAGGGGACTGGCCACGGACTGTCGCGCAACCAGGTGCTGGGTGCGCTGACGGTGCTGGGGGTGCTGGTGTTCTCCAAGTATTTCTACCTGGCCAGCCTGAACAGCTATTTCACTTTCTACCTGATCGACAAGTTCGCGCTGTCGGTGCGCGAGGCGCAGCTCTACCTGTTCCTGTTCCTGGCGGCGGTGGCGGTGGGCACGGTGGTGGGCGGTCCGGTCGGCGACCGCATCGGCCGCAAGATCGTGATCTGGGTGTCGATCCTGGGCGTGGCGCCGTTCACGCTGCTGCTGCCCTACATGAACCTGTTCTGGACCGGCGTGCTGGTGGTGATCATCGGCATGGTGCTGGCTTCGGCTTTCTCGGCCATCGTGGTCTACGCGCAGGAGCTGGTGCCGGGCAAGGTGGGGATGATTGCCGGCCTGTTCTTCGGTTTTGCCTTCGGCATGGGCGGCGTGGGCGCCGCGGCGCTGGGCAAGCTGGCGGACGCCACCAGCATCGGCTACGTGTACCAGGTCTGCGCCTACCTGCCCTTGCTGGGCGTGGTGGCGATCCTGCTGCCGAATGTGGAGAAGGCGCGCCGCTGAGGGCGGGCGCCAGGCCGGGGGCGCCGCGCGGGTCCCGGCCTACGTCTATGCGCCGGGACTCCCATGATCGAATGCCGTCCACTTCTGGTGGTAGTCCATGCGCTCGAAGTGGGTGACCAGGAAGTCGATGAAGGTCCGCACCTTGGCGGACATGTGGCGCCGGCTTTGGAAGGCGATATTGATGGTCAGTTGCGGCAGATCCCAGTCGTCCAGGACCGAGATCAGGCGTCCGGCTACCAGGTCTTCATAGAGGATGTACTTGGGTTGCACCAGGATGCCCATGCCGCTGAGCGCGGCCGCGCGCAGCACCTGACTGTCGTTCGATTCCAGCAAGCCCTGCACCAGGATGCTGCGCGTTTCCTCGCCACGGTGGAATTTGAGCTCGTTCGGGCTGTTGGCATAGGTGTAGAGGAGGAGAGGGCGGCTCGCCAGATCCTCGACGCTGCGGGGCGCGCCATGGGCGTTCAGGTAGCTGGGCGACGCGGCGAGAATGCGGCGTGTGGCCGCCAGGCGCCGGATGGTGACGTTGGAGTCGCGCTCGAACTCGCGAGTGCGTATGGCCACGTCGATGTTGTTGTCGATCAGGTCGTGGTACCGGTTGGAGACCTCGACATATACCCGCAGGTTCGGGTAGCGGGCCATGTACTCCTTGAGCAAGGGACCGATGTGGTGCACCGAAAACGATAGCGACGCCGTGACGCGCAAGGTGCCTGTCGGATTGAGCACAGTAGCGCTGGCCGCCGCCTCGGCATCCCTCATGTTGGCCAGCACGCTCTTGCAACTCTGATAGAAGCGCTCGCCGGTCTCCGTCAGGGAGAGGCCGCGCGTGCTGCGCAGCATCAACCGGGCGCCGATTCTGGCCTCCAGCGACGCCAGGTGCCGGCTTGCCGCCGCGTTGGACATGTTCAGCGATTCCGCTGCACGCGACATGCTGCCGAGCTCGGTGGTCTGCACCAACAGTTCCATTTCAGTCCAACGATCCATTGCGTCTCCTGCCGCCGCTCGTCTGTCGGCGTTGCTCATGCGCGCCCAGGTCTAGGGAAAACCCTTTATTTTCCGGTGGGCGGAAAACGTATTTACGGCGATCCGATTGCGTTAATTTGATCAAGTGTACAAAATTAGAGCCGTAACTCAACGGAGACGCGAGTGAGAAACCTCGATGAAGACAACATCACGCGGGCGGTCATTGGCATGCACGCCAACGCAGCCGATCCGCGGCTGCGCGAAATCATGAACAGCCTTGTGCAGCACCTGCACGCCTTCGCCCGCGACGTTGCGTTGACCGAAGGCGAGTGGTTCGAGGGTATCCGCTTTCTCACCGAGGTCGGCCACATCACCAGCAAGATGCGCCAGGAGTTCATCCTGCTCTCGGACACGCTGGGAATGTCCATGCTGGTAACCGCAATGAACAACAAAAAGCCCAAGGGTTGCACAGAGGCGACCGTATTCGGTCCCTTCCACGTCGAGGATTCTCCGCGTGTCGAACTGGGCGGCGATGTGGCCAATGGCGCGCCCGGCGAGCCCTGTTATGTGCGGGGTGTAGTGGTGGGCTTGGACAACCTTCCCGTGCCGAACGCCGAGCTGCAAGTGTGGCAGGCTGACGAGGCCGGTTTTTACGACGTGCAGTACGGGGACGACGTGCCGCAGCGCGCCCGCGCCACGTTGCAGGCGGACACGGAAGGGCGCTTCCATTTCAAGACTATCCGCGCCGAGGCCTATCCGATTCCGCACGATGGCCCGGTGGGTAGGATGCTGGAGGCGCTGGGACGCCATCCGTGGCGGCCGGCGCACCTGCACTTCATGATTGCCGCGCCCGGCTACGAGCGGCTGATTACGCACGTCTTCCGCAATGGCGACCGCTACCTGGACTCGGACGCCGTCTTCGGCGTGCGGTCGTCGCTGATTGCCGATTGGGTCGAACACCCGCCCGGGCCTGCGCCCGATGGCTCGCGCTGCGTGGCGCCTTTCTACACGCTGGATTTCCGCTTTGTGCTGAACCCGGCGCCGGCAGCGTGAACGCATCGTCACGGACATTCATTCCAACCAGGAGAGTTTCTTGATATTCGCACTCCACTTGATCGACCGTCCCGATTGCGCCGAGCTGCGTCAGCGCGTGCGCCCTGAGCACAAGACCTATCTGGCGGCGGTGGCAGACCGGATTGCCTTTGCCGGCCCGCTGACCCAGGACGATGGCCGGACCATGCTGGGCAGCCTGCTCGTGATCGACTTCGAGGACCGGGCCGCCGCGGAGCGCTGGATGGCCGAAGAGCCCTTCACCAAGGCCGGTCTGTATGGGACGGCATCGGTGTTGCCCTTCATCAACCTGTGGCAGCAACGGACGGGCTTTCCCCAGACTTGAAGACCATGGCGATCAAGCACGCAGTGGTGTGGAAGCTGCGTGGCGGGCTGGCCGCGCAGCGCATCGGGACCGAAGAGTCGACACATGCGCAATCCGCTTAAGCGGTCGGCGCCCGCGCCATCCGCAATTCATTCATAAGGACTTTCAGATGCTTGAGTACTTCAAGGTTTACTCATGGAATCTAGCGCTCTCCATGGCGCTCGATGCCGGCGCAAATATGGACGAAGTCGATCGCGCCTGCCGCGGGCTGCGTCATGCCGAGGACGACCAGAAGCACGCCAACGATTTCTTTCAGGCCTGGGCCGACGGCGGAGCCAGACTGGCGCGCGCGGCGGCCGAAGACGAAAACGCCGGCAACCTGCTGTCGGCGGGAGAGAAGTACCGCCGCGCCTGTGTCATGTACATCACCGGCGAGCGTATTCCCGCCCACGACTACGCCCCGCGCGCGGCAGCTTACGACGAGTTGCTACGGACCTTCGGCAAGTACATCGAATGCACCGGAGCCAATTGCGAACGGGTCAGAGTGCCGTTCGGTGAGTCCTTCCTGCCCGCGCTGATGGTCTCGCTGGGCAAAGACAAGTCTCCCGCGCCGTGCGTCGTGCACTTCAACGGCCTGGACGGCGTGAAGGAGTACCTGTACCTATGCGGGCTGCCCGCCATGCTGACGCAGCGCGGCGTGTCCATCCTGCTGGTCGACAACCCAGGAGTGGGCGAGGCGCTGCGCAAGAACAAGCTGCACAACGCGCCGGAGGCCGAGTTGCCGGCCGGCGCATGTGTCGACTTTCTGGAAGCCCGGCGTGACGTGGACAAGAGCCGCATTGGCATGATGGCGCTGAGCCTGGGCGGTTACCACGCCCCGCGCGCCGCCGCCTTCGAGCCGCGCTTCGCATGTTGCGTGGCCTGGGGCGCCAACTACGACTGGGGCGTGCGCTTCCGCGCCCGTGTCGAGGGCACGTACTCCGCGCAGAAGTCGGTTCCGCACTACTTCGAGCATGTGAAGTGGGTGCTGGGGCAGGAGAACATTGAGGACTGCCTGGAGATCACCGACCGCTACACCCTGGAAGGCGTGCTGGACCGCGTTCGCGTGCCGGTCTACATCACTCACGGCGCGGACGACCGCCAGATTCCCGTGACGGATGCCACCCGGACCTTTGAAGAGTGTGTGAACGCGCCCCAGCGGGAGCTGCGTATTTTCTCGGCCCAGGAGGGCGGTGAACAACATTGCAGCATCGGCAACATGAGCCTGGCGACCAACGCCATGGCGGACTGGATTGGCCGTGTTCTGAATAAAGCCAGTGATTAAAAAAGAGGAGACTTACCATGTTGAAGGCCATTTCCCGCATGCTCGTGCCCCTGGCGCTTGCGACCAACATTCTTCCCGGCTTGGCGAATGCCGAACCCAACCTCACCCGAGTCATTGTGCCGGTGGGCGCGGGAAACCCCTTCGATTCGTCGGCGCGCGCGTTGGCCGAGGGAATGGCCAAGATCAGCGGCAAGAGCGTGATCGTCGAGAACAAGGCAGGGGCGGGCGGACGCATCGCCACCACAGAAGTGGCCCGGGCCGCGCCGGATGGCGCGACGCTACTGTTTACCACCGCCGGCCATGCCACCAACGCAGGCCTGTACAAGAATCTGCCATACGACCCCGTCAAGGACTTCACTCCCATCACCATCGTGAGCAAGTCATCGGGCTTCGTCCTGCTGGTTCAGGCCGATTCCCCCTACAAGACCATCCAGGACCTGGTCGACGGCGCCAAGGCTCGTCCCAACCAGATCAGCTACGGCTCGTTCGGCATTGGCAACACCACCCACGTGATCGGCGCATTGTTTGCCCGAGCGGCTAACCTGAAGCTGCTGCACGTGCCGTACAAGTCACCGGTTTCCGACTTCCTGGGCGGTCACGTGAACATGGTTTTCATGGGGGCGTCCACGGCGCTGCCCCTCGTCAAGGATGGCCGCGTGCGGGCCCTGGCAATTTCCTCGGAAGCGCCGGACCCCAACTTTCCTGGCGTACCCACCTTTCGCGAATTGGGCTATGAGGACGTGGACGTACCGGCGTGGTCCGGCCTGCTGGCCCCCCGCGGCATGCCGCCCGAGCAAGTGCAGGCCCTGTTCAAACAGGTCTCGGAAGCGGCCAAGCAGCCCGTGTTCCAGGACTATCTGAAGCTCAGCCAGGCTCAACTGGTGCTGATGACGCCTGAGCAATTCGCCAAGGCGCTGGATGCCGATGTGGCGCGCTTTCGCAAGGTGCTGCCCGAACTGGGCATCGAAGCCGAGTGAGGGAGACGCAGACCATGATGATTCATTTGATCGGGGCCGGAAAGATGGGTTTGCCGATGGGCAAGCATCTGATGACGGCGAGCCATGCGCTCAGCGTCGAAGATCCGGACGCGGGCCGGCTGAAGGCCGCCGTCGCACTGGGCATGGCGGCTGCGCCGGGGGCGCTCGGGATGGCGCGGGCCGATGTGCTGTTGTCTTCGTTGCCGCACGATGGCGCGCTTTGGCAGGTGGCGCAGGAGGTGGCGCGCCACGCGCGGCCGGGAGCTGTATACATCGACACCAGCACCGTGTCGCCCGAGATTTCCGTCCGCGTGGCGGAATTGTTGCGGAGCAGTCAGGTCATCTATCTGCGCGCCACTGTGTCCGGCAATAATGTCATGGCCGAGGCCGCGCGTTTGACGCTGCTGGTGTCCGGCCCGCAGGACGCTTACGAGCGTATGCTGCCGCTCTTCAAACTGTTCGGCCCCAGCCAATACTGGCTGGGCGAGGGTGAAGAGGCGCGGCTCATGAAACTGGTCGTCAACCTGATGATCGCGCAGACCAGCGCAATGCTGGCCGAATCGCTCATCCTGGGCGCAAAGGGGGGGCTGCGCTGGGAAGATATGTGGGAAGTTCTGACCCATAGCGCGGTGGCGTCTCCCATCGTCACGGCAAAATCCAAGCAGTTGATGGCGCGGGACTACACGGCTACCTTCACCGTGTCTCAGATGGTCAAGGATGTGAAGTTGATCCTGGGTGAAGCGGAGCGCCTGCAGGTGGCGCTACCGCAGACCGCGCTGACTCTGCAGTCATTGCAGTCGGCTGCGGCGCATGGCGACGCCGACGCAGACTACGCGGCCATCATCCGCTGCGCGGAACGGGCGGCGGGCCTGGCGTAGTCTGCGGTTGATCTGATGCGGCTTGAGTCGGGCGGGGTCAGGCGCTGGGAGGAACCAGGGCCCTGAACCCCGCGCTGAAGAACGGCAGCATTCTCTTGAATGCGGCCTCGACATCGCTGGCCTTGATCAGGCCGGACGACAGGTTTTCCACGCGGCCCGGCTCCGCGACGATCGAGACCATGCCGCCCACCATGAGGCTGAACGCATAGTACAGATCTGTCTGCGGCATTGTGGGGAACGTGCGTGCCAGCTCGTCCAGGTATTGCCGCGCGACCGGGTCGTAGTGCTCGTCGATGACCTTGGCGAACTCGGGCGAGTTCGCGTGCCGCGCAATGAACAGGGAATAGTTTTTCCACCCCTTGCCACCTGCCGCGCTGCGTTCGACGAACGGCCACACGTAGCCGGACACGATATCTTCCACGGGCACAGGCTTGCCCTGGGCCCTTGCCCGGGCGGTAGCCAGAGCAAGGGTGCGCTGGTGTGTCATGTAGGCCGCGCGCCGTTTGATGACGTTGCTGAACAGCACGTCCTTGGTACCGAAATGGTAGGTCACCAGCGCAATGCCGCAGCCCATTGCTACGGCCACATCCCGCATGGAAGTCCCGTGAAAACCGTGGGCGCCAAACAGTTCTTCCGCCGCGTCCAGCATTCGCTCACGAGTTTCATCGCCATCGCGCCGCGCGTTCACCCGGGCAACGCCGGGTTGGCGCGCCGCGGGGGGCTTCTTGCGAGAGGGTGTGCGTGGCGAGGGATTCGACGTCATTGCAGGGCGGGACACCAAGGCGCTGGCGCATACTCAATGCCAGTAATCCGTTTTCCAGGTTTGTCAGGCAGTCTACTGGACTATGAGTCCAAAATCTTGCAAGAAGCCGCGGTTTCAACGCGGATAGGCTTTCTCCGCAAGACGGCAACATCGGGTGAGTTGCCGATTGCAGATTGAATGCACTACACCGCCCGCACCGCGCTCAGGCGGGGACGGCCCATGTCGATGCCGGTGATTTCGCCGGCCGCGCCATGGTGGATGATGCTGGTGCGCGCCGACCTCAGCTGCGTCAACTGCGCCGGCGTGATGGCGAAGCTTGCCGCCAGGCGGCGGTCATCCAGCGGCTTGATCGCCTTGCGGCGGTCCTTGCCGGCGAACTTGCGGTGGTTGTAGACCGCCCACGCCACCAGCACGCCGGCGTTGACCAGCGCCAGCAGGGCGTAGCCCCACAGCGTATGCACGGTGGGCAGGAACACCGGCCATAGCGAAACGCCGGGGCCGCCCGCGGCGGCGCGCAGGATCGCCAGGATGCCGGCGCCGAACAGGTAGACGAAGGCGAACCAGCCGATGGCGGTGAGGACCAGGTCGAACAGATAGCCTGCGCGGGAACGTTGCGTGGTGATGATCATGACGTTGCGTCCGGTGATTTGATGCCCCGGTCCGGGCTGGTCCAGCGCGCGCGGCGGGCCTGCTTGCGGAGCATGACTTTGGGGAAGCTGACCAGGGTGGTGAACAGGCTCACCATCCAGAAGGCCAGCGGATACCAGATGACCCAGTACAGCGAGCGGGCGAGGCCGGGCTCGTAGCGGCGGTCGATCAGGATGCTGACGACGAACTGCAGCAGGCAGACCACCGCCAGCATCATGCCGGTGAAGGCGGGCGGCATCAGGCTGGCGATCTGCATGTTGTTGGGCAGCGTGACCACCTGGCTGAGGGCCCACAGCAGCACCGATACGCCGAAGGCGAAGGCCCAGGCGGTGGACAGGCAGAACTCGGCCATCAGCGGCCACAGGCGGCGATGGCGCCAGACCCAGATCGAGCGCAGGTTCTTCAGGAAGACCTCGGCGCCGCCCTGGGCCCAGCGCAGCCGCTGCTTCCACAGTCCGCGCAGGGTTTCGGGCATCAGGATCCAGCACAGGCCGCGCGGCTCGTAGAAGATCGACCAGTGGTCGCGTTGCAGCTTCCAGCTGATGTCGATGTCCTCGGTGATCATGTCCAGGCTCCAGTAGCCCACGCGGTCCAGCGCCGCGCGCCGGAAGGCGGCGACCACGCCGGACACCGTGAACACCTGGCCGTAGACGCGCTGGGTGCGCTTGATCAGGCCGATGATGGACGAGAACTCGCCCACCTGGATGCGGCCGATCATGGTGGAGCGGGTGCGGATGCGCGGGTTGCCGGTGACGGCGCCCACGCGCGGGTTGTCGATCAGCGGCGCCACCAGGTAGGCGGCCGCGTCCGGGTCCAGCATGGCGTCGCCGTCGATGCAGACCAGGTATTCGCTGCGCGCGGCCATGGCGCCCATGCGCAGCGCCATGGCCTTGCCCTGGTTCTGCGCCAGGTGCACCACGCGCAGCCGCGGATGGGCGGCGGCCATGCGGTCCAGCATCTCCGCGGTGCCGTCGCTGGAGCCGTCATTGATCGCGATGACCTCGATATGCGGATAGTTCTGCCCCAACGCCGCCAGCAGCGTCTCTTCGCCGTTGTCGGCCTCGTTGTAGCAGGGCACCAGGATGGACACCAGCGGATTGCCGGCCAGGGCCGGCGGTTGGCTGTCCTTGCCCCATTTCCAGTGCCGCTCCCAATGCCACCAGAAATAGATGCCGCCGGCCATCCACATGCCGGACATGAACAGGGGATAGAAGAACACGAAGCCCAGCAGCGCTTCGCCGGTCAGCATCAGGGTGAAGCCGAAGGGCGCGCCAAGCACCGCGCAGAGAATCAGCAGAGCAATCAGACGGTCTATCATCGGAGGGGATACCAGGCTTCGGAAATGGCGGGCCGGATGCCTTGCAGCCGGGGCTGGTCTTGCGAGAAATCGTCGGGGTAGTAGCCGAAGCTGCGCGAGCCGCGCAGTTGCAGCCGCTTCATCCAGCCGGCCAGCACGGCCGTGTCGACGGGAGTGGCCTCGGGGCGGCCGGGGCCGGTGCGCCAGTCGCGCGCCTGCAGTTCGAACACGGTCTTGTCCAGCGCGCCGGGGCGCTGCGCGACGGTGTCGACCAACCGGTCGAGCCAGGCGTTTTCCTTGCCTGCCGGCACGTTCTCCATCAGCGGCATCGCCATCGGCGCGGTCCAGTCATAGGCGCCAAGGAAGTCGTCCAGGTTCTGCGCGAACCAGGTTTCGCTGCCGGGGTTCAGGATGGGTTCGGCGAAGATGTTGCGGGCGGTCTTGATCTGCGGACCGCGCACCGCGCGTACCCGCTGCGTCAGTTCCGCGGTGAAGTCCACCAGCGCGCGGCTCTTGTAGCGGGTCCAGCGTTGCAGGGTGCCGGGATCCGCGCGCAGTTCGGCGATGCTGCCCGGCAGGCCCGCAGCCCGGTAGGCGGCCAGCGCGCCGGGGCTGGCGTCTTCGAAGTCCGACAGCAGCGCGTCGTCATGGAACAGGATGCCGTCGAAGATCGCGTAGCGGGACAGGTCTTCGTACAGGTCGCCGATGCGCGCCCGCACGGTGGCGTCGAATGGCGACAGGCGGCGGTACTGGTCGGGGTCCGGCGCCGGCTGCGCCTCGCCTTCCTGCCAGCGCGTGACGCGCGGCAGGGCGGGATCCAGGTCGAAGGACAGCACCGGCATCCAGGCGTAGACCATCACGTTGGCGCGGTTGTGCAACTGCCACGCGGCGCGGTTGAAGAGGTCGGCGCGCATCGGCAGCCAGCGGTTGGGGAAGTAGACCGACTTCACCAGGCCGTCGCCCACGGGGTCCGAATAGGCCTGCAGGAACACCGTGTTGATCTGCATGTCCAGGATGCGCTGCACCAGCTCGCCCAGGTTGCGGTCGGTCTGCGCCGGGTCCGGGTCGTAGACATAGTCCAGGTCCACGTGCGCCACGCGCATGAAGGGCTGGGCCTCCATGCCGACCACGCTGTTGGCGAACGGCTTGAGCGCCGGGTCGCTGGATAGCAGCAGGCGCGGCGTGGACATCAGGCGGCCGACGCGTCCCGGCCCGTCTTCCAGCGTCAGGGCGAGCTGATAGCCATGCTCGGCGGTGATGCGCAGGGTGGAGCCGCCCTCGGCGCCATACGGCCAGACCCACACGCGCGGCTTCTTGCCGGTGACGCGCTGAATCTTCGCGGTGATGGCGGCGACGTCGCGGCCCATGCGTGCGTCGAACTCCGCCTCGGTCTCGTAGCGGCGGGTCTGCGCGTCATAGGCGCGGATGGCGGCGGCGGGCTCCGTATTGCCTTGCGGATTGGCCAGCGCGCCATAGTGCGAGGCGTCGGTGTGGGCGGCGATCTCCACCAGTCCGGAACGCGAGATCTCGCGGATCTCGTCCCAGTTCAGGAAGCGCTTGCGGTCTTCGGGGCTGCCGCCGAAGTCGACGTGCTGGTTGGCCGGCGTGTCCATCCAGATACCGACCGGCGCCAGCAGCGCGGGCCATTGGTAGGCTTTCAGGATGGGCAGCACGCGGGTGTAGAAGCTGCGGTAGCCGTCGTCGAAGGACAGCAGCACGGCGCGCTCGGGCAGCGGCTTGCCGCCCTGGCGCGCGGCCAGGATCTGGTCCACGGTCACGGCTTGGTAGCCATTGGCGCGCAGCCAGGCCAGCTGCTCGACCAGGCGGTCGGTGCGCACGCTGAGAAAGCCCTGGTCGGGGTCGTCGTCTTCCACGTCGTGGTAGGCCAGGGCCAGGAACTGGCCCTGGACCCAGGGCTGCTCCGCGGGGGCGACCGGGCGCTGGTCCGGCGGCGTATAGACCGGGATGTCCTTGGCGCAGGCGGTCAGCGCCAGGATCGCGAGCAGCAGCAGGCCGGCAAGTATCAGGCGGGTATGGGTTTTAAGCATCATGGCGTTACTCGGTGCCGGGTTCAGAAGCGGTACGTCAGGTCGAACACGATGCGCAGTTCGCGCTCGCGCTCGCCGTCATACGGGCGGCTGGTGCCGGTGATCATGGCGCCCATGTCGAGGACGTCGTTGGCGCGGTATCGCTGGCCGTAGCCCAGCGCGATGACGCCGCCGGTGCCGTAGCCTTGCTGGGTGTAGGTGCCCGCGCCCAGGGTGCCGATCTGCTCCCAGGCGGTCTCGTAGCGGCGGTACAGGGTGTGCGTCAGGCGCACGCCGGGCAGCAACATGAGGTCCGAGCGCGGATTGAAGTAGGGCACGTTGCTGTCGTGGCTGTTGCGTTGGGTAGACGCCTCGAACTCCAGGTCCGCCCACAGGCGCGGAGCGGTGTAGACGCGCTCGCGCCCGGCCAGACCCAGCGCCCAGCGGTTGTTGCCGTCGCTGAAATGCGAGGGCGACAAGGCCAGCGTCCATTCGCGGCGCTCGTCGGCGCGCCAGCGCACGAAGGCCGACAGGCTGTTGGACGAAACGCCGCTGGTCAGGGCGCGCAGCGGGGTTTCGCGCGACATGATCTCGCCCGAGCCGCCCACTTGCCAGTGGTCGTCCACGTCGTAGGCGAGCGACAGGCGGGCGCCGGGCTTCACGCCGTGGCCGTAGTCGTGGGTGGAGACTTCGCCTTCGACGGTGAGGTCGCGGCCGCGCCATTCCACGCCGGTGCGCAGCCAGCGGTAGTTGCCGCGGCCTTCCTCGAAGTCGCCGGAAGCATAGCCGCCGCCGCCGAAGACCCGCCAGTTGTAGTCCAGCGGGGAGGAATAGAGCACCGCGTCGATGCCGAAGTCGCCGCTGCCATTGACCGGGCTGTCCGAGGCCAGCCCGCGATAGCCGTTGATGCGCAGCTCGGCCTTGTTGTGCACCTCCCATTCGCGCGCCAGGCGGCGGCTGGTCAGGTTCTCGGGCGAGCGGGCCAGGGTGTCTTGCGACAGCGCTTCGGCCTGGCGCCATTCCTGCAGGTCCAGGGCGGTGAAGCCTTGGCCGTTTTCCACGCCCAGGCTGCGCGGCGCCAAGGTCTCGGCCATTTTCAGCTCGGTTTCCGAGGCGCGGGGCAGCGAGCGGGCGCGGTAGACGGTCGCCAGGTCGCTGCGCAGGCCCGAGTTGTTCGGGGCGATTTCGACCATCTCTTCGAGGCGTTGCTGGGCGACGACGGTGTCGTTGGCCTGCAGGCGCGCGGCGGCCAGGGTCTGGCGGCTTTCCAGGTTCAGGTCGTTGGGCATGCGGGTGGCCTGGCCCTTGTAGTACAGCCAGGGGGCATAGCCCGATTCGACTCCGTCTGTGACGGCGCCGGTCTCGTTGAACTGCTCGCCTTCGGCCAGCGAGTAGTACAGGCCGGTTTCCGTCGCCAGACGTTGCTCGGCGTCGTCGCCGCGCAGGGCGTCGTCGGCGGCGACCTGGCGATAGATGTCGCGGGCGCGTTCGGGCTGGCGCAGATACAGATAGGCCGAGGCTACGTCGTTCAAGGCGTAGCGCGGCACCGTGGCGCCTTCGGCCTGCAAGGCTTCGTATTCGCGCACCAGATCGGCCATGCGTACCCGCGCATGCAAGGCGTGCAGGCGGTCGATACGGGCGCGCAGCGCATCGGCGCGGGCGTCCTCCTGCTGCTGCCAAGCCGGAATCAGTTCGTCGTAGCGGGCCAATGCGCGGTCGGCCAGCACGAAACGCTCGGCTTCCGAGCGCGTGGGCATGGCCGCCAGCCGTACCTGCTGGGCCAGCGCGTCGGCCTCGAAGCCGCGCATCTGGCTGGCGTCGAACAGGTCCTGATGGCGCCGCGCCAGTTCCAGCGCCACATCCGCCATGCGCGCGCGCTGCAAGGCATGGATGTACTCGCGCAACACGTAAGGGGTGTCGGGCGCGGCGGCCAGGGCCAGGTCAGCCTGGTGCAGCGCTTCGTAGGGCTCGCCCTGGCGGGCATGGACGTAGCTCAAGGCCAGCCGGGCGTCGACATCGCGAGGATGCCGCTTGAGCCACTGCGCGGCCGCGGCGCGCGCCTCGGGGTAGCGGCCGGCGTCGGCCAGGGTCATGATTTCGCCGGCGCGGAAGGCGGATTGCCCGGGATGGCGGCGCGCTCCCGTCTGATAGGCGGCCAGGGCTTCCGGCCAGCGCTGCAGGTCGCGGTAGGCGCGCGCCACGGCGAGCTGGATGTCCGCGGGCAGCGCCGCGCCTTGCGGCAACTGCTCGTAGGCGCCGACGGCTTCTTCGGGCTTGCCGGCCCAGCCCGCGATGATGATGTGGTCGTAGATGGCGCGGCTGCCGCCGGCCTGGCCTTGCTGGCGCAGCATGGCCAGGGCGGGTTCGTAATCGCCGGCTCGCGCCCGCGCGATCAGCCCGTCATAGTCGTTACTTGGGGCGGCCAGGGCCAGGGCGGGAGCCAGCAAGGCGCAAGCCGCCAGCAGGCTCAGTCTTGGTCCAGCGGCACCCGGGGGTGTCGATCCTCTTTTTTGCATCTGTTTTACTTCCGCAGTTGCTACTCGGGGCGTTCCTGGTCCGGCCGGCCGTGCGCGTGCCTTTTGTCGGCGCGAGCCGAGGCGACGCGCAGCACAAAGGCGCCGGCGGCACGGGGAGGGAACACTTTTTGGTTAGGACTGCGCGGCGCCCGCTGCGGGGACCTTCGCACTCGCGCTAAGGGAGTGCATGGCTAGTACGCGCCACGCCCGTAGGGCGTGATTGCGGCACTCTTCGCGGCACCGTCAACGAGCGAAATTATAAGTGTGTTAACTGTCAGGTAACTGTCAATTAGTGCAAAGGAAGGTTGCGCAGGCCCCGCCTTGGCGTATTCTTCGTCGCTTGCCGCGCAATCGTCTTGGCGCGGGCGGTAGAGGTTCAGGGCGAAACGGCGTGCGGCGACGGACGGGCGCCAGATAGTGCCGGTCTGTCGCCGCGCGGGTAACAAAAAGCGTCTGGAGTGGAGGGATGTAACGCCTCCAGACCTGTGAACCCAGTGCAACAGCAATGACGAGCGACGGCGCACGCCTGCGGGGCGGGTGCCGGCAAACACCATGACGACTTCTCTCTTCTTTCTGATGTGGGGCTTGGCCACGGCTTTGGCATTGCCATTGCTGGCGCCGTTCCGCGCCCGCGACGTGGGCGGCATCCAGGCCTTCACCGTGGCCAATGCCCTGGCGGTGCTGTCGCTGCTCGCCTATGCGGCCTCGCAGCTCCTGCCGCCCGGCGTCTATGTGATGGCGTCGAACGCCGCCTGGGTCTGCGCGGTCAGCCTGGTCTACATCGGCGTGCGGCAGTTCTTCGGCCTGCGGCCGCTCGTGCGGCGCACGGTCGCCCTGGGCGGGCTCTGCATCGTTGCGTTCGCGCTGTTGCTGTACGGGGTGGATGACTTGCGGGCGCGCATGCTGCTGTTTTCCGCCTACACCTTCGCCACCATGGTGGCGACGGGCATGGTGTTCTTCCGCCAGCGCAAGCGGATCCAGACGCGCGGGGTGATGCTGTACCTGATGCTGGCCAGCTTCGGCCTGGCCGCGCTGCACGCCTTGCGCGTGGTGGTCTACAGCGTGGGCGGGCAGGCGCCGGCGTCGCTGCTCGACCCGACGCCGTGGGGGCTGTTCTTCATCGTTTGCGGAACGGTGACCGTGCCCGGCTTGTTCCTGGCATTGCTGCTGCTGATCCAGACCAGCCTGTCCGAGCGGATGGAGGCCGCGCTGACCTTCGACGGCCTGACTCGCGCCTATTCGCGCCGCAGCATCCTGGACGAGCTGGAGCGCGAGCTGCAGCGCTGCAAGCGCGCCGGCGGCAAGCTGGCGGTGCTGGTGCTGGACATCGACCACTTCAAGTCCATCAACGACCGCTACGGCCACGCCTCGGGCGACGCGGCGCTGCGCCATTTCGCCCAGGTGGTGCAGCGGGCGGTGCGGGCCAGCGACCGCTTCGGCAGGCTGGGCGGCGAGGAATTCGTGCTGCTGATGTACGACTGTGATCCGGCCCGCGCGCTGGTGCAGGCCCAGCGCGTCTGCGACGCCCTGCGCGACACGCCTTTCCATCTGCAAGGGCGGGAAGTGCGCATGACCACCAGCGGCGGCCTGGCTTCGTATCAGTCGGGAGACAGCGCGGACGGCATCCTGGCCCGCGCCGACGATGCGCTGTACCGCGCCAAGGAGCATGGACGCGACCGCGTGGAAATGGCCTGGATCGGCCGCCCCGCGGGCCGCGCGCAGGAGCGCGGCCCGGCGGCGATCGTCGAGGAGGAGGCTAGGGCTTGAGATGTTCCTTCAGGAACTTCTCCATGGCTTCGTAGAACTCGAACTTGTTCTCGTCGTTGTGAAAGCCGTGGCCCTCGTTGTCCTTGACCATGTATTCGACCTCGACGCCGCGCGCGCGTAGCGCCTTGACCATCTGGTCGCTCTCGTCCTTGTTCACGCGCGGATCCTTGGCGCCCTGGGCCACGAACAGCGGCGTCTTGATCTTGTCCGCGTGCAGCGCGGGCGAGGTGGCCGCCAGGCGTTCGCGGTCGCGTTCGGGATCGCCCACCATGTCCTGCATCTTGTCCAGCATGGGCTTCCAGTACGGCGGAATGGACTTCATGAACGTGAACAGGTTGGACACCCCCACGTAATCCACCGCGGCCGCATAGAGGTCGGGCGTGAACGCCACCCCGGCCAGCGTGGCGTAGCCGCCGTAGCTGGCGCCGTAGATGCCGATGCGTTTGGGGTCGGCGATGCCCTGGCCGATCAGCCATTGCACGCCATCGGTGATGTCGTCCTGCATCTTCAGGCCCCATTGGCCGAAGCTGGCTTCCCAGAAGGCGCGGCCATAGCCGGTCGATCCGCGGAAGTTCATCTGCAGCACGCAGAAGCCGCGGTTGGCCAGGAACTGAACTTCGGGGTTGTAGCCCCAGCCGTCGCGCGCCCAGGGGCCGCCGTGAGGGTTGACGATGCAAGGCAGGTTCTTCGGATCGCGGCCGGCCGGCAGCGTCAGGTAGCCGTGGACCGTCAGGCCGTCGCGGGTCTGATAGCTGATGGGCTGCACGCGCGACATGTCCGCTTCGGGAATGGCGGGGTTGATGTCGGCCAGCTTGGTCAGCGTGTCGGCGGCCGCGTCGTAGATGTAGCGCGAGCCGGGCGTGCGGTCGTTGTAGGCGGCGACGATGAACTTGTCTTCGTCGCGGTTGGAGCCCTGGATGGCGAAGTCGTAGCCGGTCAGTTTCGCCGACAGCTTCTTGAAGAGTGTCTCGGTCTGCCCGTCGAAGAACTTGTATTGCGGCTTGTCGGTCTGGTAGGCGGCCACCGTCAGCACGCGGCGCTTGCGCGAATATCCCGCCGAGTCCAGGTCGACCGTATCGGGGGTGAAAATCTCTTCCTCGGCCTCCGGCTTGGCGGGGTCGATCACCACCAGCGACAACTTGTCGCGCCCGCGATTGGAAAGCGCGTAGAACTTCTTGTCGTCGAAGGTGAAGAACGCCGGGCTCACGCTGGTGCGGTAGTCGGTGGTGATGAGCGGGCGGAACTCGGACGATTCGTTATCGCGGTAGAGCAGGGTGGTGTTCAGGCCGTCGCTGGCGACGGCGGCGCGCACCTTGCCGGCGTGGTCGGTCTGCCAGCCGACGATGTTGCCCGGGTTCTGCGCCACCAGCACCGCGGCGCCCGTGTGCACGTTGACGCGGTAGACGTCGAAGACTTCGGGGTTGCGCTGGTTGTGGCTGATCAGCACGTGGTCGGGATCGTCTTCCAGATCGTCTTCGATGCCGGCGCGCACGCCTTCATAGGGCGTCAGGTCGGTGATCTTGCCGGTCTTGGCGTTGACGGCCAGCACGTGGAAATTCTCGTCGCCGCCGAAGTCCTTCTGGTAGAGCACCACGTCGGCGCCTTTCCAGAAGAAGTTGCTGATGTCGCGCGCGGTTTCGCTGGTCAGCTGGCGCGGGTCGCCCACCGGCGTGCTGCCTTGCAGCGGCTGCACATAGATGTTCATGCGGGCGGGCTTGCCGTCCACGCTGGTGGGCTGCATGAAGCCCAGCGTCTGGCCGTCGTCGGCCAGGCGGAAGAAGCCCCGTTCGGGGTTGCGGAAGAAATCCTTGAGGGGATAGGCGCGCGGCGGCTGCGCGGCGCTGGCGCCCAGCGATACGCCGATGATGCCGGCGGCCAGGACGGTGCGCTTGAGGAATGAGAACAAGGGGGACCTCCGAAGTTGCCGCGGCCGGCGCTTGGGGCCGGCCGCCAGGTGGTCCGCCGATAATGCCATAGCGGCGCGGGCGGTGTCGAAC
>NZ_JBARYB010000039.1:0-2475 GCF_049647645.1 Achromobacter sp. | reverse complement strand
CGGACATCATGGGCGAGATCTCGGCGGCGTCCGAAGAGCAGTCCAGCGGCATCGACCAGGTGAACCGCGCGGTGTCGCAGATGGACGAGGTGACGCAGCAGAACGCGGCGCTGGTGGAAGAGGCGGCGGCCGCTGCGGGATCGCTGCAGGAGCAGGCGGAGCGCCTGGCCGAAGCGGTGGCCGTGTTCAAGATCAACGCGGGCGAAGTGATCGAAGTCCCCGCGCACCAGTTGGCCGGCCAACGCCGCGCGCCGCGCGTCGTCGCTCCGGTCGCTCCGGCGCAGGCGGAATCGCCCGCCGCGGCAGCCAAGGCAGTTCCGGCCGCACGCTTGACGCATTCCACGCGCGCCAAGCCAGCCACGGCCGAAGGGGCGACGGCGGCACGGCCGCTGCGCCGTCCCACAGTGCGTCCGGCAGCCGCGTCCGAGGTCAAGCCCGCGGCAGCGCCTGGTCGCCGGTCCGCGCCCGCGGATGACGATTGGGAATCTTTCTGACGCCGGCCTGGCCGGTAAATGGGTAGGGTATGCGAGGCTATATACATCTTCTGGCGGCGGCCGCGATAGCGGTGTTTCTGGCCGGCTGCGCGGCGACGGGGCATAACTTCGACCCCGGCAAACTGTCGATGCTCACACCGGGGCAGACGACGCTGGAAGAGGCTTCGCGCACGCTGACCGCCCCGCCCGACAAGCTCTATAAGCAGACCGACGGTACGCTGCTAGCGCTCTGGGCCTTCAAAATCACCTTCGTCGCGGACGGCTTGTACAGCCGCAAGGAAGCGCTGTTGCAGTTCGGTCCGGACGGCCGGCTGCTGCGCCTCGTCGACAGCACCAATATCTTGCTGGAACCCTGGGAACGCCAGAAGCTGCTGGGACCCGCGCCTGCGCCTGACCTGCGTCAGGACGTGGCGCCATCCGCCGTGGCGCCCGAGGTGCAGACCATCTACATCCCGGGTCCGGGTGAACCGACCGGGTTGCAGCCTCAGGGCAAATAGCGCCCTGTAGTCCAGCGGGGAGCATCGCGGCGCGCGCCGCGATGTACGTCGCCCGAAGTGCGTGCCTCGTGTAACAAGGCATGTCGATCGGGTGGTTTTTCATTTGGTCAGAGTAGTTCCTGAGGGATGGGGAAATAATATGGAAGCGAGTCTCGAATCCGGTGCGAAATCCGGCAAGGTCGGCAAGAAAAAGGCCGCGCGCGGGCCCAAGGTGAAGCGCAAGCTGCGCTTGCGCGATGCCCGCGTCGGCACCATGCTGCTGTGGGTCATGGCGTTCTTCGCGGTGTTGATCGCGGCGGTGGGCGGCTTGGCCGCGTATTTCCTGCAGAACAACTATGAGTCGATCCGCGAAGTCAATGCCTTGACCGAGCGTTCCAAGCAGGTCGAAGTAATCAACAGCGACATGCTGCGTGCGCGGGTTGCCCTGATGGTTGCCGCACGCCACTTGCAGGAATCCGGCTGGGGCAGCGGAGAGAACTCGGCCCGCGACGCCGCCGCGGCCCTGAAGGGCGCCACCGACTTGCTGACCGGCGTGCGCAGCCGCTTCGCTGATTTCCAGAAGAACATGCTGCAGGACGACACGGGCCGCCAGCTGTCGATGAACCTGGTGCGTCGCTACCGTTCGTACATCGACGACGGTGTCGACACCATGGTCGAGGCCCTGCGCAGCGAAGACTATTCCACCTTCTATATGGTGAACAACGAGTACGGTACGCCCCGCAGCGCCGCCTTCATTGAGGCGCTCAGCGAGTTTGGCAAGTACATCGGCGACCAGCAGCAAGCCACGATCGACGAGGCCGAAGCTAATTTCAACCTCGCCATGGTGGCGGTGGGCGTTGCCGTCGGCCTGGCGGTGCTGTTGATGATCCTGGCTCGCCTGGTGTTCGGCCGCCTGGTGGTGCGCCCCTTGGTGGAAGCCGGTCAGCATTTCGACAAGATAGCTGCGGGAGACCTCACCAGTCGCGTGGAAGTGCGTTCGCACAATGAGATCGGCCAGTTGTTCGCCGCGCTCAAGCGCATGCAGGAAAGCTTGACCCGTACCGTGTCGGTAGTGCGCCGCGGCGTCGATGAGATTACGGTGGGTTCGCGGGAGATCTCGGCGGGTAATACCGACCTGTCCAGCCGCACGGAAGAGCAGGCCGCCTCGCTGGAGGAAACTGCAGCCTCGATGGAAGAGTTGGCCTCGACGGTGAAGCAGAACGCGGATAACGCGCGCCAGGCTAATCAGTTGGCGGCCAGCGCGTCCGACGTGGCCGAACGCGGTGGTTCGGCGGTGTCGGAAGTGGTCAGCACGATGCAAGGCATTTCGGCCAGCTCGCGCAAGATTTCCGAGATCGTGTCGGTGATCGACGGCATCGCCTTCCAGACCAACATCCTGGCGCTGAATGCCGCGGTGGAAGCGGCGCGGGCGGGCGAGCAGGGCAAGGGTTTTGCGGTGGTGGCGGGCGAAGTCCGTTCGCTGGCGCAGCGCAGCGCCCAGGCGG
>NZ_JBARYB010000038.1:0-16748 GCF_049647645.1 Achromobacter sp. | reverse complement strand
CGCCCAGCAGGCCGATGGCGCGCGCCAGGCGCTCCAGGTCGGCTTCGGTTGCGGCGTCGACGACCACCGTGTTGCCGGCTGCGCGGATGCGCGCAGCCAGCGCTTGCGGCGTGTCGCCGTCTTGCGCCGCCACATGGGCGCAACCCAGCAGGGTCGGGATATGGCTTTCGGTCACCGGCGTAACCGGGTCGGTGGCTGCCGAGGTCTCGGTGACCGGCTTGCCGTTGACGTAGAGCACGCCTTGTTCGACGGTACGGCCGGTGGCCGGGAAGGCCGGGCAGATCACGGCCACGGTATCCGGACCCCAGGCCTCGCGCGCCGCGTCGATCTCGGCCTTGAAGGCGCCGCGCAAGGTGGAGTCCACTTTCTTGTACAGGCGCGTGACGCCGGCCGCGCGCAGGCGCCGCACGTTCTGCCAGACCACCTCGGCCGCGTCGGCGGCGGCCAGGGCGCGGCTGTTGGTCGTGACCGCCAGCACTTCCACGCCGGCCGCGCCCGGACCCGACAGCGCCTCGTCGGCACCGCCGATGGACAGGTGCGTGTTCCAGCCGGCGCGCACGAACTGCACCGCCGTGTCGCCCGACCCGGTCAGGTCATCGGCGACGATGGCGATGGCGGGATTCAAAGCGCTTCTCCGCGCGCTTCACGCAGGGCCGGCGCGACCGCGGGGTCGGCGTCCTCGGACTTGAGCTCGCCGGCGCGCTTGAGGAAGTACGAGGCCAGCATCGGCGCCAGGATCGAGCTGATCAGCACGCAGGCGGCGACCTGCGCGGTGGCGGTCGACACGTATTGCTGGAAGTTGGGGTCGGCCGCCGCCACGACCGCGGGAGTGGCGATGGCGTTGCCGGCGGTGGTGCCGGCCGCGAAGCCCAGGCCGCTCTTGCCGCCGCGCTTCAGGATCAGGCGATAGCCCAGGTAGACCAGGCCGCCGGTGATGGGGCTGATGATCAGGCCCAGGATCAGGCCGCTGATGCCGCCCGAAACCACGGCGCCCAGGTTGATGCCGGTGCCCAGCGCAAAGGCGAAGAACGGGATGACGATATTGGGCACGGGCTTGAGCACGTCGCGCCACTTGGGGTCCAGGTTGCCGACCACCACGCCCAGCAGGAACGGCACCAGCGCCGCCACCAGGGCGATCATGGGGATGTCGGCCAGGCCCGAAGCGCCCAGGAACAGCAGGCTGAAGAAGGGGCCGTCGTTGACCGCGCTGGCCACGTAGGCGCCGCGGTCGCGGGCGTCGCCGTACTGGCCGGTATAGGCCAGCCACAGGCCGCCGTTGCTGTTGTCGAAGGCCGCCAGCAGCGCCAGGATGGAGACGCCGAGCACGCCGTCCAGGCCGACGTAGCTGCCCAGGATGATGATGAGGGTGGCGGGCACCAGCGTCTTCATCAGCAGGATGGTGCCGGCGGTGGCCAGGATCGGACCGCCGGTGCGCGCATTGACTTGAGTGCCGGTGGCGAAGATCAGCAGCGCGATCAGGGGCAGGGCGCTGTTCTTGAACAGGGCCGTGGTGAAGCCGCCGATCGCCAGGGCGTCGGGCGCGAAGGTGCCGATCAGGGAACCCAGGATCAGCGGCACCAGCATCAATCCACCGGGGATTTTCTGCATCGTGCCAAAAAAGGGCGAGCGGGTAGTTTCGGTCGACACTATCGGAGTCTCCAGGACGGTTTTTCTGGGTTGCAGACGTTCGAGCGCGCGTCTGTCAGACGGTTGATCAGGGATGAAAAACCGTAGTGTACACCTGTACGTACAGCATGTACGTACAGGTTTTCCCGCCCCGGAAACGTTCCGATTTTAGAAGCGGTAGGCGCCGCTCAGCATGACGGTGCGGCGCGCGCCGTAGAAGCAATCGCCGCGATCCAGGCAGACGACCTCATAGGTGCGGTCCGCAATGTTGTTGACGTTCAGCGCATAGCGCCAGGGACCGTTGTCGTAGCTGAGCATGGCGTCGAACAGCGTGACTGCCGGCGTTTCCGGCGCGCCGCCGTCGCGGAACGCCGACAGGTAGCGCACGCCCGCGCCCACCGCAAAGCCAGGCTGGCCGGCCAGCGCGAAGCGGTACTTGCCCCACATGGAGGCCATGTGCTTGGGCTGCGCCTCCAGCTGCGGATCCAGATCGGTGTAGATGTAGTTGGCGATCACGTCCAGGTCCTTGGTGACGCGGCCGCGCAGCTCCAGCTCGACGCCGCGCGTGCGGGTCTTGCCGGCCTGGATCTGGTTGTTGGGATTGTTCGGGTCGTTAGTCTGGCGGTTCTTCTCGCGCAGGTCGTAGGCGGCCGCGGTGAACTCGATGTCGGCGTCTTTCGGCATGTACTTGATGCCGGCCTCGACCTGCTTGCCGCGCATGGGCTTCCAGCGCTGGTTGTAGAAGTCGGCGCCGGCGATGGGCGTGAACGATTCGCTGTAGCTGAGGTAGGGCGACCAGCCGTTGTCCGCCGCGTACATCAGGCCGAAGCGCTTGGTGGTGGCCATGTCGGTTTCGCGGTCCTGGCCTTCGGTGGTGCTGTCGGCGCGGTCGCGGCGGATGCCAGCCAGGAAGATCCAGTTCTTGTCGAACTTGATCTGGTCCTGCGCGTAGAAGCCGATCTGCTGCTGGTTGATCTTGGGGTTGTCCGACAGTTCGTATTCGGGCGCGTTGCCGTACACGGGGTGATACAGGTTCAGCGGCGACCCCGCGCCACCCGCGGTCTTGCTGGTCTCGCGGTAGCGCGAATAGTCCATGCCGAAGATCACCGTGTGTTCGGTGCGGCCCCAGTTCAGCTTGCCTTCCAGGTTCTGGTCGGCCAGCAGGGTGCGCATGCGCGGCTTGTTGACGTAGAAAATGCGGTCGACGGTGGTCTGTTCCGGATCGATGTAGGAATCGCCGCGGCGCGCGCCGTAGACGTTGGGATAGAGCGTCTTGTAGTCGACGCTGCTGACTGTGTTGCGGAAGTTCTGCCGCAGCTTCCAGGTGTCGTTGAATTGGTGCTCGAACAGCCAGCCGACGCTGAATTGTTCGGTGTCGTAAGCGTCGAAGCCCGGCTCGCTGGCGAAACGCCGGGTCGGGATGCGGCCGTTGGGATTTTCCTGCACCGAACCGCTCCACGGCAGGAAGGACTGCGTGGTGCCGGCGCGGTCCTTCTGCCAGGTGGCCTGCAGCGTCAGCGAGGTGGCCGCGCTGGGGCGCCAGGTCAGGGACGGCGCCAGCATCAGGCGGTCGTCCGGCGCGTACTGCACCTGCGTGTCGCTGTCGCGCCCCACCGCGATGACGCGGTACAGCCATTGGCCGTCCTCGCTGGCCGGGCCCGTGAGGTCGGCCTGGATCTCGCGGCGGTTGTGGTTGCCCAGCACCACGCCGATCTCGCGCTGCGTTTCCTCCAGCGGGCGCTTGCTGACCAGGTTGACGATGCCGCCGGTGCTGCCCTGCCCGTACAGCATGGAGGAGGGGCCGCGCAGCACTTCCACGCGCTCCATCGCATAGACCTCGGTGCGCGGGTTGTTGAAGCTGAAGTACTGGCGCAGGCCGTCCAGGTACTGCACCGGTTCCACGCCGCGGATGCGCACGTAGTCGGCGCGGTTGTCCACGCCATAGGCGTTGGGGCGCACGCCGGCCGCGTAGTTCATGGTGTCCTGGACGTTCTGCGCGCCCTGGTCCACGATCTGCGCGCGGGGGATCACGGTGATAGCCTGCGGCGTTTCCGACAGGGGCGTGTCGCTCTTGGTCGCGGTGGCGCTGCGCTTGGCGACATAGCCTTCGACCGGGCTGGTCGCGGTTTCTCCGGTGCCGGTGACTTGCACGGCGGGCAGGATGGTGGCGGGTTCGGCGGGAGCCGCAGTCTGGGCCTGGGCCGCAGCGCTCAGGCAGGCGGCAAGGGCGGCGGCGGTGGGCAATAGAACCAGCGGCCGCGCGCGGCGGGCGGCGGGATGAGGGTGACGTTTCAACGGATTTCCCCTGCGGCCTGAGGGTGGCCGGCTGTGTATGCAAATGACAACGATAACTATTATTGATTCGATGAGTTAAGGCTGTCAGGAAATGGGCGCGCCGCAGATGTAAAAAAGCCCTGCAAAGCTTGGCGGGCGGTAAGGGGATGAAGGGAAAACGCCATGCTTTCAGTGGCTTGCGGCCGTTTCCGGAGACGCCGTTGCAGTTGCGCGCCTGTTGGCGAGGCGCGACAAATCGCTCAGGAGTAACGCGGCCGGCGGGTGCCGCCTTCGCGTCGGCTGGCCTTTTCCGAGACAAGATTGTCTTCGGCCATGCGGCGGCCGCGCTGCTCGATGCGGCCGAGGAAATCGCGCAGCAAGGCGACCTCGTCGTCGCTCAGGTCCTGCACCAGTAGGTCATTCAGGTGCGAGACCTCGGGCAGCAGGGCGTCGTAGCGGGCGATGCCGTCGGCCGTCGCTTCCACGCGCACCACGCGGCGGTCCACGCTGTCGTGCAGGCGGCGCAGCCAGCCTTTCTCGCATAGCGCGCCCAGGGTGCGCGAGGTGCGTGTCAGGTCGAGCTTGGCGGCGGCGGCCAGTTCGGCCGAATTCATGATGCCGCCCTCGACGGCACAGGCCAGCACGCGCCATTCGCGGCGCGTGATGCCGAAGCGTCCTTCGCACAGGCGCAGGAATACCGGATTGGATTGTGACCACGCCTGGTACAGCCGATACATCAGCATGTCGGCAAGCTGGCGTTGGCCGGGTTCGGGGATGTTAGGCATGGCGTCTCCTCCAGAGGGCGTTGCAGTTCGCGCTGCATATCGTTATGGGAAGTCCTGGATTAGATCAACAAACGTGCGCGTTGCTAAATTCAATTTCCCTATTTGGGTATCGGCCATGCAGTGACAACCATAATCGACAGCGGGCCGCTGTCTCCAGGAGTGGACCATGGGTAAATGGATATCAGGCGTTGCCGCGGCGGCGATACTGGTTGGGGCTGCGCCGCTGGCCGGCGCGCAGCAGGCCCCGCTGGACGGGGCGCTGACGGTGGTGGTGGGCTACCCGCCGGGCGGTAGCTCGGACCGCATCGCGCGGCTGGTCGCGGATCGGCTCAAGGAGCGGGTCGGCGTGCCTGTGGTGGTCGAGAACAAGACCGGCGCGGGAGGCCGCATCGCGGCGCAAGCCTTGCATGCGGCGCCGGCCGGCCAGAACGTGCTGATGCTGGCGAATCCGGCCGTGATGGTGGTGGCGCCGCTGGTCTATGCCCAGCCGGGCTATGACGCGCAGCGCGACTTCAAGCCGGTATCGCTGGTCAGCCGCTACAAGTTCGCGCTCGCCGTGGCGGCGAATTCGCCGATCCACGATCTGGCCGGCCTGCGGCAGTGGTTGACGGCGAATCCCAAGCAGTTCGCCGTGGGCGTGCCGGCCACCGGCAGCCTGCCGCACTTCTTTGCGTTGATGTTGGGCCGCGAACTGGGCCAGGAGCCGGAAGTGGTGGGCTACCGGGGATCGGCGCCGCTGATTTCAGAACTGATAGGGGGCATCCTGCCGCAAGGCATAGATACGCTGGATACCTTGCTGCCGCAGCACCGCGCCGGCAAGATCCACATCCTCGCCGTGTCCGGCGACGCGCGCGATCCCGAACTCAAGGACGTGCCCACCTTCAAGGAAGGCGGGGTGAACCTGGCGGCCGACGGCTGGAACGCGTTCTTCGCGCCGACCGCAATGCCACAAGCCAAGGCCGAACGGCTAGGCGCGGACATCGCGGCGGTGCTGCGCGATCCCGCCATGCAGGAGGCCGTGCGCGCCGCATACCTGGAGCCGGTGTCGCTGGATGCGCGCGGCACGGCCGACGCCTTGGCCGCCTACCGCAAGCAATGGGAGCCGGTGGTGCGCGCATCCGGCTTCACGGCCACGCAATAGGAGGGCGGCGATGAGCGATGTGCAGAACGTGTTGTTCATCATGGCCGATCAGCTGCGGGCGGATCACCTGAGCTGTTATGGCCATCCCTACCTGCGGACGCCCAGCCTGGACGCGCTGGCGGCGCGCGGCGCGCGCTTCGATCGCGCCTTCGTCAACTCGGGCGTGTGCGGGCCGTCGCGCATGAGCTACTACACCGGCCGTTATCCCTCGCGCCACGGCGCCACCTGGAACCGCGTGCCGTTGTCGGTCAACGAGATCACGCTGGGCGAGTACCTGGCGGGACAGGGCCGCGAATTGGCGCTGGCCGGCAAGACCCATATCATTCCCGACAAGGAGGGCATGGAGCGGCTGGCCATCGATGGATCCTCCGAACTGGGCGTACTGCTCAGCCGCGGCGGCTTCGTCGAACTGGACCGCTACGACGGCCACCACGAGCCGGGCGACGAAAGCGCTTATCCCGCCTTTCTGCGGCGACACGGCTACGACAGCGCCGACCCTTGGAGCGACTACGTGATCGCCGCGGTAGACGCGGGCGGCCAAGTGGTCAGCGGCTGGAACATGCGCAACGCGCATCTGCCCGCGCGCGTGGCCGAGCCGCATTCCGAGACCGCCTACATGACGGACCAGGCGCTGGACTTCATGCGGCGCCGTGGCAGCCAGCCCTGGGTGCTGCACCTGAGCTACGTAAAGCCGCATTGGCCCTACATGGCGCCGGACCCCTATCACAAGCTCTATACCCCGGACCAATGCCTGCCGGTGCGGCGCAACCGGGAAGAACTGGAGAACGCGCACCCGGTGGTGGCTGCCTACCGGCAGCACGAAGAGAGCGTCAGCTTTGCCACCGACGAGTGCGTGCGCGTGGTGCGTCCGGCCTACCAGGGCTTGATCCGGCAGCTGGACGACCATCTGGGCCGGCTGTTCGACTACATGGAAGGCGCGGGCCTGATGAAGAACACGCTGATCGTGTTCACCGCGGACCACGGCGACTTCCTCGGCGATCACTGGCTGGGCGAAAAAGAGCTGTTCTACGACACCGCGCAACGCGTGCCCTTCATCGTCATGGATCCCTCGGCCGCGGCCGACGCCACGCGCGGCCGCGCGCTGGATGACATGGTGGAAAGCGTGGACCTGGTGCCCACGGTGCTGCGCGCGCTGGGTACGCCCGGGCCCGGCCACAGGCTGGAGGGCCGCGAACTCCAGACCTTGCTGCATGGCCGCGATGCCGCTACGCCCTGGCGCGACTGCGTGTATTCCGAACTGGATTACAGCTTCCGCCAGGCTCGCATCCTTTGCGGCAAGACGCCGCAGAACGCCCGCGCCTGGTCGGTGCGCACGGACCGCTGGCGCTACGTGTATTGGCTGGACGAGCGCGAGCAACTCTTCGACCTGCACGCCGATCCCGATGAGTACCAGGACCTGGGCGCGAGCAGCGCGCATGCGCAAACGCGCCAGGCGCTGCGCCAGCGCCTGCTGGAATGGATGCTGCGCGGCAAGCGCCGCACCACCATCAGCGACGAGGCGGTCGAAAAGGGCACCAACGCCCACAAGCGGGCGGGGGTGTACTTCGGGCAGTGGTAGCCCGGCCAGTGGCGCAAGGCGCCGGCTCCCGTTCCCGGCGAGCCGGCGGGTTCAGGCCTGGCCCGGCTGCCGGACTGGCGCTGGCGCGGCTTCCTGCGCCGCCGGCTTGAGCTCGCGGCGCAGGATCTTGCCGACGTTGGTGCGCGGCAAGTCATCGCGGAACTCGATGTAGCGCGGTACCTTGTAACCCGTCAGCTGCTTGCGGCAATGCGCGATCAGGGTCTCGGCATCCAGGGTGGGATCCTTGCGGATCACGTACAGCTTGACCGCCTCGCCCGAGCGCTCGTCGGGCACGCCCACCGCCGCCACTTCGCGCACGCCGGGATGCAGCGCGGCCACGTCCTCGACCTCGTTGGGATAGACGTTGAAGCCGGACACCAGAATCATGTCCTTCTTGCGGTCCACCAGGAACACGTAGCCCTTCTCGTCCACGTAGCCGACGTCGCCGGTGCGCAGGAAACCGTCCGGGTACAGGACCAGCGCGGTTTCGTCGGGCCTTTGCCAATAGCCCTGCGTGACCTGGGGGCCGCGCACGCAGATTTCGCCGGTCTCGCCTATGCCCAGTTCCGTGCCGGCATCGTCGCGGATGGAAATCTCGGTGGACGGCACGGGCAGGCCGATCGATCCGGTGAATTCCTGCACGTCCAACGGATTGATCGTGACTGCGGGCGAGGTTTCGGTCAGGCCGTAGGCTTGCGCCAGCGAGCGGCCGGTGACGGCGCGCCAGCGGTCAGCCACGGAGCGCTGCACCGCCATGCCGCCGCCCATCGTGAGGCGTAGCCGCGAAAAATCCAGGCGCGCAAAATCCGGATTGTTGAGCAGGGCGTTGAACAGCGTGTTTACGCCCGTGAAGGCCGAGAACGGCACCTTGCGCATTTCCTTGACCAGGCCGGGAATGTCGCGCGGGTTGATGATGAGCAGGTTGCTGGCTCCCATCTTCATGAACGTCAGGCAGTTCGCCGTCAGCGCGAAGATGTGATACAGCGGCAAGGCCGTCACGATGCATTCCTCGCCTTCGGTCACCAGCGGCTTGACCCAGGCATAGGCCTGGCTCAGGTTGGCCACCAGGTTGCCATGGGTGAGCATGGCGGCCTTGGCCACGCCGGTGGTGCCGCCGGTGTATTGCAGGCAGGCCAGGTCGCGCTGATCCAGCGCCACTTCGGTGAAGGGCGCGCTGTTACCGGCGTGTAGCGCATCGCCCAGCCGGACGGCGTCGGGCAGGGACCACGCGGGCACCATGCGTTTGACGCGGCGGACCACGAAATCCACCAGGCGCCCCTTGAGCGGCCCCAGCAGCTCGCCGATCGACGTCACCACCACGCGTTCTATCGCGGTTCCCTCCAGCGACTTCTGCACGGTGGCGGCGAAGTTGTCCGCCACCACGATGAGGCGGGCGCCCGAGTCGGCCAGCTGATGCTGGAGTTCGTGTGGGGTATACAGGGGATTGCAATTGACCACCACGCAGCCGGCGCGCAGGGCGCCGAACAGGCACACTGGGTATTGCAGCAGGTTGGGCATCATGAGCGCGACGCGGTCGCCGCGGCCCAGGCCGTTGGCGTGTAGCCAGGCGGCGAAGTCGCGCGTCAACCGGTCCAGCTCGGCATAGCTGATCGACTTGCCCATGCTGATGTACGAGGTCTTGCCGGCGTAGCGCCGGCAGCTCTCGCGCACGACCGAAACCAGCGTCGTCACGCCGTCCATCTCGATCTCCGCGGGCACGCCCGCGGGATAGCTTTTCTGCCAGATTCGTTCCATTTACCGGGTTTCCGTCTAGGGCCTGTACACAGAAAATAAGGGCCTTGCGCGGCCTCTAGCCGCCCAGCAGGGCTTTTTTCAGGGAGGCTTGCGCGGGCTTTTCGCCCAGCCAGACCCGCAGCAGGGCGCGCGCGAACGCGGGGCTGTCGATGCGGCCGCGCAGTTTGCTGTTGTCCAGGACCGCGACGCCGCGGGCGTCGAAATCCAGGTCGACCACATCGCCTTCGCGCACCGATCCGATTTCCGCCATCAAGGCGGACAGGCGGCCGGCCGGCGCTTTCAGCTCGGCCAGTTCCTGTGCGGACGTATTGTCGCGCAAACCGTCCTGCAGGGCTTCGTCGAGGCTCTTGCTGTCCACGTCGCGAAGCAGGCGCAGGCGCATGCGGCGCGGTTCCTCGCTGTTGACCAGCGCGGCGGCGTCGCTGCTCTTGGCGGTGGCGTACAGCGCGGCCACGTAGACCTTGACGACGAACTTGGTGCGCACGCCGGCGCCGTTCAGCACCAGCGTGCGGCCGCCTTCCGACAGGCTGTCCGGCACGCGCACGCCGGCGACTTCCACGTCGGCGGCTTGGGTGGGGGCGCCGGCCAGGCAGGCGGCAAACATGAGGCTCAGGGCGACGGTTCGCCCTCCGGGGATACGGCGCATGTGTCTCCTCCTGTGTTCTTCTGCTTGTAGAACTTCTTGTCTGCGATATAGATCGTGCGTTCCACGACGGCGTAAACCACGCCGTCGCGGTCCTTGAGTTCCACCGTATAGGTCCGGGTGGTTTCATGGTCGCGCGCCAGGATCGCGCGGATTTCCGCGATTTCCCCGGGCTGCAGCCGGAAGTCCACGTACAGCGTGGCGTATGCCGGCTTGCGGTACCGGATGGAGGCGGCCTTGTCCCACACGATATGGTCCGCGCCCAGCGCGGACATCAGCATCGTGGGATGGGCGCCGTCGGTCACGGCGAACAGCGAACCGCCGTACATCGAGCCGACGATATTGCGGGTGCGCCGCAGCAGCGGCAGCTTGATGCGGATATGGTGGAAGTCCGCGGACACATGCACCACTTTGCCGCCAGTGGCGCGGAACGCCGGATGCAGGTTGAAACCCACCCGCATCAGGCGCGCCCGCCATGTCGGCGACAGGTTCTTGAACCAATAGGGCTTCATGCTCCGCGCCGCTCCGCCTACATCGCCTCGAACAGGCCCGCCGCGCCCATGCCGGTGCCGATGCACATGGTCACCAGCCCGTACTTGCCGCCCGTGCGGCGCAGGCCGTGGGTGATGGTGGCGGTGCGGATCGCGCCCGTGGCGCCCAGCGGGTGGCCCAGCGCGATCGCCCCGCCCAGCGGGTTGACCTTGGACGGATCCAGCTTCAGCTCGCGGATGACGGCCAGCGACTGGGCGGCGAAGGCTTCGTTCAGTTCGATCCAGTCCAGCGCGTCCTGGCCGATGCCGGCGCGCTGCAGCACCTTGGGGATCGCTGCCACGGGACCGATGCCCATGACCTCGGGCGGCACGCCGGCCACGGCGAAACTGACAAAGCGCGCCAGCGGGCTCAGGTTGAATTCGCGCAGGATGCGGTCGGACACCAGGATCACGGCGGCGGCGCCGTCGGACATCTGCGAGCTGTTGCCGGCAGTGACGCTGCCGCGCGCGGCGAACACGGGCTTCAGCCGGGCCAGCGCCGCGGCGCTGCTGTCCGGGCGCGGCCCCTCGTCCACCTCGACCAGGCGGCGCGTGACGCTCACCGTGCCGCTGGCGTCGCCGGGCTGGCGCGATACCGTTTCATAGGGCGTGATCTCGGCGCGGAAGTGGCCGGCGGCGATGGCCGCGCAGGCCTTCTGGTGCGAGGCCAGGGCGAAGGCGTCCTGGTCCTCGCGCGAGACCTTCCAGCGTTCGGCGACCTTCTCGCCGGTCAGGCCCATGCCGAAGGCCATGCCGATGTTTTCCTGGTGCTCGAAGATGGCGGGGTTCATCGATACCTTGTTGCCCATGATCTGCGGCATGGCGCTCATGGACTCGGTACCCGCGCCTATCATGATGTCGGCTTCGCCGGTGCGGATGCGGGCTGCGGCGTCCGCCACCGCCTGCAGGCCGGAGGCGCAGAAGCGGTTCACGGTGACGCCCGCCACGCTTTGCGGCAGGCCGGCAAGCAACAGGCCGATGCGGGCCACGTTCATGCCCTGTTCGGCTTCCGGCATGGCGCAGCCGGCGATGACGTCGTCGATGCGCGCGGCGTCCAGGCCCGGGACCTGCGCCAGCGCGCCATTGAGCGCGGCGGCCAGCATGTCGTCGGGGCGGGTGGTGATGTAGGCGCCGTTGCGCTTGCCCACCGGCAGGCGCGTGGCGGCGACGATGTAGGCGTCTTGAATCTGCTTGCTCATGTCAGTTCCTCAGGGGCTTGCCGGTGTCGAGGGTGTGGCGGATGCGGGCCTGGGTCTCGGGCGTGCGCAGCAGCGCCACGAATTCCTTGCGCTCCACGGCCAGCAGCCATTCCTCGTCCACCTTGGCGCCGGTTTCGACTTCGCCGCCGCACAGGGCCACGGCGGCGCTGCGCGCCACGCGGTAGTCATGGGCGCTGATCATGCCGCCTTCGCGCATGTTGACCAGCACCATTTCGAAGTTGGCGATGCCGTTGCGGCCGGCGACGGGAATGTCGCGCAGGCGGGGCGGCGGCGTGTAGCCGGCCTCGGCCGCGGCGCGGGCCTGGCCGATGGCGACGTATAGCAGCTCGTCCGGATGGAACACGACGATGTCATGGTCGCGGGCGAAGCCCGTGGCGATGGCTTCCAGCGCGCTCTTGGCGACCTGCGCCGTGGCGATGGTCTGGAACACCGGCTGCAGGTATGGGAAGACCTCGCCCGGCGTGGCGGTCGCGGCCGCCAGGGCGGCGGCGCGGCCGGCGAATTCCTTGCTGCCGCCGCCGGCCGGAATCAGCCCGACGCCGGCTTCCACCAGCCCGACATAGCTTTCCAGCGCCAGCACCCGGTGCGAGGCATGCATCAGGAATTCGCAGCCGCCGCCCAGCGCCATGCCCTGCACGGCCGCCACGGTGGGAATCTGCGCGTACTTGAACGACTGCGAGGTGCGTTGGAATTTCTCGACCGTGGCTTCCAGCATGTCCCACTGGCCGGCGGCGCAGGCCTCGGCGACCTGCTGCAGATTGGCGCCCACGGCGAAGGGCGCGTCATGCCAGATGACCAGGCCGTCGTATTCGCGCTCGGCCCGCGCCACCGCCTGCAGGATGCCTTCGAGCACTTCCGCGCCCAGGGTGTGGTTCTTCGAGATGACGGACAGTATGGCCACGCCGGCGTCGACCTGCGGCAGGTTCCACAGGCGCACGCCTTCGTTTTCCCAGATGGTGACGCCGCGCTCGCCGGCGCCTTCGCCGTAGACGCGTTCGGGGAACAACTGGCGGCGGTACACCGGCAGGGTCGAGCGCGGGCGCAGTTGGCCGGTGCGCGCGGAATAGGAGCCTTGCGGCGCATGCACGCCCTGGCGGTCCGGTTCCAGCGCCCAGGCCGGCAGCGGCGCGTCGCTCATGGCCTGGCCGGCGGCGATGTCCTCGGCAACGGCGGCGGCGATGGCCTGCCAGCCGGCGGCCTGCCAGGTTTCGAACGGGCCTTGCGCCCAGCCGAAGCCCCAGCGCATGGCCAGGTCCAGGTCGCGCGCGTTGTCGGCCACGTGTTCAAGCTGCACGGCGCTGTAGTGGAAGATGTCGCGGAACAGGCTCCACAGGAACTGGGCCTGGGGATGGCTGCTGGCGCGCAGCGCTGCAAAGCGCTTGCCCGGGTCGCGTTCCTTCAACAGGGCGGCGACTTCGTCGGCCAGCTTGCCGGTGCCGGGCGCGTAGTCCTGCGCCTTCAGGTCCAGCACCTGGATTTCCTTGCCCTGCTTGCGATAGACGCCGGCGCCGCTTTTCTGGCCCAGCGCGCCCTTGGCGATCAGGGCCGAGAGCCAGTCAGGCAGCTTGAAATAGCGGTGCCAGGGATCGTCCGGCAGGTTCTTTTCCATGGTGCCGACCACGTGGGCCAGCGTGTCCAGGCCGACCACGTCGGCGGTGCGGTAGGTGGCGCTCTTGGGGCGGCCGATCCTCGGCCCGGTCAGCGCGTCGACCTCGTCGAACGCCAGCCCGAGGCGGGCCGTGTGGTGCATGGCTGCCAGGATCGAAAACACGCCGATGCGATTGGCCACGAAGTTGGGCGTGTCCAGTGCGCGGATCACGCCCTTGCCGAGGGTCGAGGTTAACCAGGTTTCAAGCTGGTCGAGCACCGCGGGCTGGGTGTGCGTAGTGGCGATGATCTCCACCAGCCGCATGTAGCGGGGCGGATTGAAAAAGTGGATGCCGCAAAAGCGGTCGCGCAGGCCCGCGGGCAGGGCGTTGGCCAGTGCGTCGATCGACAGGCCCGAGGTGTTGGAGGCGATGATGGCGCTGGGAGCGACGTGCGGCGCGATGCGCTCGTACAGCGCGGTCTTCCAGTCCATGCGTTCGGCGATGGCCTCGATGACCAGGTCGCAGCCGCGCAGCTGTTCCAGGTCGTCGTCGTAGTTGGCGGGCGTGATGTACGCCAGGCGCGCCGCGCCGGCCAGCGGCGCCGGTTCCAGCTTCTTCAAGCCGGCGATCGCCTTCTTGACCGCGCCGTTGCGGTCGCCTTCGGGGGCGGCCAGGTCGAACAGCGTGACGGGCACGCCGGCATTGGCCAGATGGGCGGCGATCTGCGCGCCCATGACGCCGGCCCCCAGGACGGCGACGTGTTTGACGACGAACTTGCTCAAGGCAGTCTCCTGAAAAAAAAACGGATGGCGGGGCGGACCGGGCCGGGCCGCCATCCGGGGCGGGTTAGAAGCGGGACGACAGCTGTATGCCCAGGATGTGGGCATTGCTGTCGTAGGTGCCCGCGACGCGGCCCTTGGTCAGCTGGTTGCCGGACGTCGTATCGATGTCCGTCTTGCGCAGGTAAAGATAGGTATAGCCTACGTCGAGCGTGGTGTCCTTGGTGGCCTGCCACTGCACGCCGGTCGAGAGCCAGTAACGGTCGTTGTCCGGCAGCGAGGTCGGGCGGTCGGCTTCCTTGTACACGGGCGACTGGTCGAAGGCGACGCCGAACTTCCACTTCCAGTTGGGCGCGAACTTGTAGTTGGCGCCCAGGGCGACGCGCCAGCTGTCGCGGAAATTCAGCGGCAGGTTGTCGTCGCGAGCGCCGGGGCCCGAGTTGCGGATCAGCAGATTTGGGATGCTGCTCCAACCCGTCCAGGAAACGTCGCCCAGCAGCTCCCAGCGTTCGTTCAACTGGTGCGCCGCGCTCAGGATCAGTGTGTCGGGCAGTGATACGGTCGCCTTGGCGTCGAACGACACCGAGTTGCCGCGCGGATAGATGCTGGTGATATCGGTGTCGCCCTTGGCCGTGTGCTTGATCTTGGAGCGGTAGGACAGGCCGATGCGGGTGTCTTCCGTCGGTTGCAGCATGAAGCCCACGTTCCAGCCCCAGGCGTCGCCCTTGAGATTCAGGTCGGCGTCGCCGGTGGTGCCCAGCGGCATGCCGGGAACGGGAAGCACGGCCTTCTTTTTGTAATTGGCGTCAATGTGCTGCCAATTCAGGCCAAAGCCCATGGAGAACTTCTCGTTGACCTTGTAGGCGATCGACGGGTTGACGTTGATCGTCTTGATCTCGAACTTGTTGGAGTGGTACTGGCCCACCCAGCCGTCGTCGTACTCGGTCATCAGGCCGAAGGGAGCGCCCACGCCCAGGCCGATGTACCACTGTTCGTTCAATTGCCAGGAGGCATACATATTGGGCACCACGCCCAGGTTGCCGGCGTCGCCGCCGTTGCCGCCGGTCGGGCGCGATCCGCCCAGGCCGGTGCCCGGCAGGCCGGGAATGCTGGGATTGCGGCTGTCGCCGTTGTCGGAAAACTTGAACGACGGCTTGATCAGATTGACGCCGCCGGACACGTTGAAGCCGGGCAGGTAGGTCATGCCGGCCGGGTTGTAATAGATGATGCTGGCGTTCTCCGGATTCGCCGCAGAGCCCGCATAGGCGTTGCCCAGGCCGCTGGCGTTCTGCTCCAGGAGCTGAAAGCCGGCCGAGTGCGTTGCCGTGGTCGCGCCCAGGCCGACCACGAGGGCCGACAAGGTGCTCAGGGACAATGAACGTCTGCTCATGGTACTGCCTCCTCGTGATGGATAGATGTCTCTATGGCACTGCCGGTCTTGTCGTTCCGGTTTAGGGGGGTACTGGTCCTAATCGGCCTCAGCCGGTCTTATATCGCGCAATGCGTTACTGCTCTGGTAATGCAAGGGTCCGCCCGTGAATGGCGCGAACCCCGTTCCGAAAATCACGCCCGCGTCGGCCAGGTCGGCGTCGGCGACGATGCCCGCATCCACGCGCTGGCGCGTGGCGTCTATCAGCGGCTGGATCAGGCGCTGCGCCAGTCCGGCGGGCGCGCCCACTGGACTGCTGCCCTTGACCGGCTTGCCGTCGCGCCAGGCGTAGAAGCCGCGGCCGCTCTTCTTGCCCAGGTCGCCGCGCGCCAGGCGCTCGGCCAGGCAGCGCGGCGGTTCGGCGCCGCCAGCCAATTCCTCGCCAGCCGCGCGCGCGATGTCCAGGCCCACGGTATCGGCCAGCTCCAACGGTCCCATCGGCATGCCGAAGGCGACCATGGCCGCGTCCACGGCCTCGGGCGCCAGGCCGTCGTCCACGCTGCGCATGGCCTGCAGCATGTAGGGCGCCAGCACGGCGTTGACCAGGAAGCCCGGCGCGCTCTTGACCGGCAGCGCCAGCTTGTCGATCTGGCCGACGAACGCGCAGGCGCGGGCTTGCGCGGCGTCTGCGTCGCCGTCGGCGTGCACTACCTCCACCAGAGGCATCTTGGCCACGGGATTGAAGAAGTGGATGCCCACCAGCCGTTCCGGACGCGCGAGGCCTGCGCGCAGGGTCTCCAGCGGCAGGCTGGAGGTGTTGGTGGCGAGCAGCGCGTCGGCCTTCATGCGCGGCTCCAGCGAGCGGTAGAGCGCGCGTTTGGCCTCGGGCTGTTCGCTGATGGCTTCGATGACGATGTCGGCCAGCGGCACGCCGCCGCCCGCAGGGTCGGGTACCAGGCGGTCGAACGCCGCGCGCGCCAGCCGCGGATCCTTCAGGCGGCGCGAGTACAGCTGGGCGGCGCGCTTGATGGCAGGGGCGATGCGCGCCATGTCCTGGTCCTGCAAGGTGACCGTCATGCCCTTGAGCGCGCACCAGGCGGCGATATCGCCGCCCATCACGCCGGCGCCGACTACGTGCACGTGGCGCGCGGGCGTGATGCCGGCCTGTTTGCCATTGGCCTTCAACCGCTCCTGCAGGCGGAACACGCGCAGCAGGTTGCGGGCGGTGTCGGAGGAAATGATGTGGTCGATCAGCGCGGGCGCCTGCAGGGCGTTGCCGCCGTGCTGTTCCCAGATGTCGACGATGGCGGGCGCGGCCGGATAGTGACCCAGCGGATCCTTGGCGGCGATCTGCTTGCGGGCGCGGCTGGCGACGATGGCCTTGAGCGGCCAGCGGTTGGCCCAGCCGCCGAAGCCGCGCGCGCGGCGCGGCGCCTTGCGCGACAGCACGGTCTGGCG
>NZ_JBARYB010000037.1:0-9044 GCF_049647645.1 Achromobacter sp. | reverse complement strand
GCCTGCGCCACTGGCGTCTGGCGCAACGGCGGCAAGGACGGCAATTCGACGCGCACAGGCGCAGCCGGAGCTGGCGGCGGCACTTGGGACGCAAGCTCCGGCGTCTCGTCTTCGGCCTGCGTCGAGGAGGCGTAGGCCGCCTGGTAGGCGGCGATCGGACGCGACGGCGCCGGGTAGCCGGCCGGAGGCATGGCGGGCGCCGGCGTCAACGGCCGCGCCGCCGGATTAGGGACATCGAAACGCACGCCCGCCGGGATGCCGGCAGGCGCCTGCGGACGGACATCAGCTGGCCGGGATTGCGCGGCGTCCTGTCTTGGAGCGGCGACCTCATGAGCGGTGTCGTCGAACGCACCCTCGACGGTGGCCAGCACCTCCACGCCGCCATCGACGCTGCGATTCGACACGATCAGCGCGTCCGGCCCCAGCACCTGCCGGACCTGGCGCATCACATCGCGGCTGTTCGCTCCGAAAAATCGGCTTATTTTCATGCCCCATTACCTCCGCCGATCAGCGCGGTCACGCGCACCATGCGCTCATCGGGTATTTCCGTATTCGACAACACGCCCAGCTGCGGCAGATGGTGCCGCAGGAAGCGCGACAAGGGCGCGCGCAAGACTGGCGACACCAGCAGCACCGGCGCGTTGCCCTGAGATTCCTGGCGTTCGACCGCGGCCTGCGCTTCACGCAGCAGCGTATCGGCCAGCCCCGGCTCCAGTCCGCCGCTGGTCGTCATGGCCTGCGAAAGCACACGCTCCAGCTTCACGTCCAGGCCGATCACGCGCAGCTCGCCTTCGCCCGGGAACCATTGCTGGGTAATGGCGCGGCCCAGCGAACGGCGCGTCAGCGCGATCAGTTCGTTGATATCGGGCTGGCTGCCCGTGCCTGCGGCCAGCGCCGCCAGGCGCGGGCCATGCTCGGACAAGGTATCGATGATGGTGCGCATGTCGCGGATCGGCACTTCTTCCGACAGCAGGCCTTGCAGCACCTTCTGCAGCGCCGTGAGCGACAGGGTCTTGGGTACCAGGTCCTCGACCAGCTTGGGCGCGTCGCGGCCAATGCGGTCCAGCAGCTGTTGCACTTCCTGGCGGCCCAGCAGGTTGGAGCCGTGGCGATGCATCAGGTGATTCAGGTGCGTCGCGACCACGGTGCCGGCATCCACCACCGTGTAGCCCGCCACCTGCGCCTGATCGCGCAGGCTGCCGTCGATCCACAGCGCCGGCAGGCCGAAGGCGGGATCGGTCGTGGGCGTACCCTTGATCGGCATGGTCACGCCACCCGGGTCGATCGCCAGCCATTGCCCCGGCATCGCCACGCCATGGCCGACTTCCACGCCGGACAGCAGGATGCGGTAATCGTTGGGCTTGAGTTCGAGATTGTCCCGGATATGCACCACCGGCGGCAGAAAGCCCACGTCCTGCGCGAACTTCTTGCGCAGGCTGCGGATGCGGTGCAGCAGTTCGCCGTTCTGGGCGTGGTCCACCAGTGGAATCAGGCGGTAGCCGACCTCCAGGCCCAACTGGTCCACCATGGACACGTCGTCCCAACTGGCCTCGGCCGCGGCAGCCTGCGCCTGGGTAATCGCCTGCGGCGGCACCTCCGCGGCTGCGGCCGCTGCCGCAGTCTGCCGTTTGTACAGCATCCAGCCGCCCCAGCCCAGCGCGCCGGCCAGGGTCAGGAAGGCAACGTGCGGCATGTTGGGAATCAGGCCCATGACGCCGACGATGCCGGCCGTCAGGAACAGCACGCTGGGATTGGAGAACAGCTGGCTGATGATTTGCTGGCCGATGTCCTGGTCGGTCGACACCCGCGACACCACCACGCCCGCAGCGGTGGAGATCACCAGCGCCGGGATCTGGGCCACCAGGCCGTCGCCGATGGTCAGCAGCGTATAGACGCGCGCCGAATCGCCCATCGACATGTCGTGCTGGGCAACGCCCACGATCAAGCCGCCGATGATGTTGATCGCCATGATCAGCAGGCCGGCGATGGCATCGCCGCGCACGAACTTGCTGGCGCCGTCCATCGAGCCGAAGAAGTCGGATTCCTGCGAGACTTCCGCGCGGCGCTTGCGCGCCTCGTCTTCGCCGATCAGGCCGGCGTTCAGGTCCGCGTCGATCGCCATCTGCTTGCCCGGCATCGCGTCCAGGGTAAAGCGCGCGCCCACTTCCGCAATGCGGCCGGCGCCCTTGGTGATGACGATGAAGTTGATGATGGTCAGGATCACGAAGACGATGATCCCCACCGCAAAGTTGCCGCCGACCAGAAAGTGGCCGAAAGCCTCGATGACCTTGCCCGCCGCGTCGGGACCGGTGTGGCCATGGAGCAGGACCACGCGGGTGGAGGCGACGTTCAGCGACAGGCGCAGCAACGTGGCAAACAGCAGCACCGCCGGAAACGCCGCGAAATCCAGCGGCTTGCGCGTGAACATGGCGACCAGCAGGATCATCACGGACAACGCGATGTTGAAGGTGAACAGCAGGTCGAGCAGGAACGTGGGCAGGGGCAGGACCATCATGCCCAGCACCATCACGATCAGGATGGGTCCCGCCAGCAGCCGCGCATGCGAGGCCCCGCTACTCTTCAACATGGTGAGCAAAGCGCTCATTCCTTAAGCTCCTTGTGCTGCGGTTTTGGCTTGCGGGTCCAGCTCGGCCGGCACGGCCAGCCGGGTCGGGACCGCCGGTTCGGCGCCCCAACCGGCGCGCCAGGAGCGCAGCTGGAAGACCCACGCCAGCACTTCTGCCACCGCGGTGTAGAGTTCGGCCGGGATTTCCCGCCCGATCTCCACGTGTTGATGCAATGCGCGCGCCAACGGCGGCGCTTCCAATGTCGGGATGCGGTTTTCGGCCGCCAGTTCGCGGATCTTGGCCGCGATCAGGCCGGTGCCCTTGGCCAGCACGCGCGGCGCCCCGCTCTTTTCCTCGTCGTACTTCAGGGCCACGGCGTAGTGCGTGGGGTTGGTCACCACCACGTCCGCCTTCGGCACCTCGGCCATCATGCGGCGCCGCGCCGCCTGGCGCTGCTGCTGCCGGATGCGCGCCTTCACGTGCGGGTCGCCTTCGCTTTCCTTGTGTTCCTGGCGCACGTCCTCCTTGGACATGCGCAGCTTTTTCAGGTGGCTCCAGATCTGCCACGGCACGTCCAGCATGACGATGACGATGAGCGAAGCCACGATGAACGCGCAGCACATCGCCACCAGCGTCAGCGCCTTGATCAGCGCCGCGGACGGGGCCACGTGCATCAGGCTCAGCATATCGTCGTGGTAGCGCCAGATGACCCAGACCGCCACGCCGCCGACCAGCATGGCCTTGGCCAGCGCCTTGATCAGCTCCACCACCGTCTGCGACGAGAACATCCGTTTCACGCCGGCCAACGGGCTGAGCTTGGAGAAATTGAACTGCAGGGGCTTGCCCGAGATGACGATGCCGCCCAGCAGCACGCTGGAAAGCACCGCGATGACCGCCAGCAGCCCGAAAATAGGCAGCAGCACCAGCAAGGCCTGACCGAACCCCTCGACCGCCCGTTCGACCATCACGCCGGGATCGGCGACGATGCGCTGGTCGAAACCCAGGCCATTGCGCAGCACGCCGGTCAGGGTGCGGTAGAGCGAACTGCCGCCCACCCAGATGGCGCCCACGCCCGCCGCCAGCATCATGAACGTCCCCAATTCCCGGGAACGCGCAATCTGCCCCTCCTCGCGCGCCTTTTCCAGGCGCCTGGGAGAGGCGGCTTCGGATTTTTCGAGGTCGCTTTCTTCGGCCATGCTCTGCGGTATCGTTGCGGCTCGCGGGTTCTGGAATGACGAGCTGCCCGCCGAGATTCTAGGAGGCTGCGGGCTTTGGCGATAAGCCAAGAAACGGGGGGAAAGCGGCGCTATTCCCGGATGCGTTCAGGGCGGCGCGTTCCAGCGTGGCTTGGAACGCGCTCTGCCCCGTGACGGTTGGCCGCTTCAGGCCCCCGCGGCAACCGCCAGGCGGCCTGCCTCGCCCTCTCCCGCCACCGCCTGGAAACGGTTGAAATCCAGGCCGATCCGCACCGCGCCCCAATGTTCCGACCCCAGATAGACCGGGATGGATACGTCATTGACGATTTCACCCGTATCGCGGGAGTAAGTCTGAAGCAGCATCCCGCCGGTGTTGGTCGCCAGGCGCAAACCCACCGGATCGTCAAAGATGCGCTTGTTCCGCACCCGCGCGATATCCTGCTTCGGATCCCCGGTGGGCGCCTGGGAAAAGCGCAGATTGTGGGCCGGAGCGTAGCCCCTGCCATCCACCAGAATCGTATAGATCCCGCCCGGCACGCCATCCAGAACGCTATCCAGCAAGCGGGTCACCGACTCGTCGATCTGCCGGTCGTAGCTGGTGTGATAGCGCGCCGGTTCGCTGCCCGGAATGCGCCGGTAGTGCCGGTCGAACACATCGGCCCCACGGCTCCTGGCGTCCTCCAGCAGGTTGGCAGCAGCGTCCCGGAAGGCTTCGACGGTTTCGGACAGGCCGTCAAACGCAGTATTGCCGGTGCGCATGTCGGCCAGCACCTCCTGCACACTCTCCGTCTGGCGGCGGATGCGGTCGATCTCGCCGGACATGCTGCCGATACGTTCCAGTACGTTGGCGCTCAAGGCAGCGATCCGCCCCACGTCCTCGCTCATGCCGTGATTGGTGGAGTCCACCTCGCCGATGGCCTGGACCACGTCGCCGACTTGCCGGTTCATGCTGTCGAAGTCGCGCACAAAACGCTCGAAACCGGAGCATGTCCGGCCCAGCACTTCGCCGGAGGTGTCGACATCGTCGCGCAGCGTGCCGGTCTGACGCTGGGTCGTTTCCACGAGTTCCAGCATCTCGGCGGTGTGCCGGCCGATATCGCTGGTGGCCGAATTCACGCGCTCGGCCAAGCGCCCGACCTCGCTGGCCACTACTGCGAAGCCGCGCCCCGCATCTCCCGCCCTGGCCGCCTCCACCCCCGCGTTCAAGGCCAGGAGCTGAGTCTGCAAGGCAATCTCCTTGATCAGCTTGCTG
Organism: Achromobacter sp.; assembly: GCF_049647645.1. GTDB lineage: Bacteria > Pseudomonadota > Gammaproteobacteria > Burkholderiales > Burkholderiaceae_B > Achromobacter. Next base: position 4,029 of record NZ_JBARYB010000037.1, on the reverse strand, counting down.
ATGTCGCCCACCGATTGGGCCCGGCCGGTCAACTGCCCGACCACCTCGCTGAACGACGCCATCTCGCGCGTCATGCGCTCCACCCTCGCCTTGACGTCGGACAGCTCGGCCAGCGCCTGCTGTGCCGCGTGCAGATTCTGCCCCGACACCTCGGCGATCTCGCGCGCATGGGTGGATGTCGATGCCGACAGGGCGGAGATTTGTGCGCCGCTGGCCGCGAGCGCGTCGGCGGCGCGCGCCTGCTCTTGCGCCAGGAGCGAGCAATGGCCCGCCTGGAACTGCGTGCGCGCGGCATTCAGCGCGATTTCTATGCTGGATTGGCGGACGGTCATGATGCGGCTGCGTAGGCGTCTCATGAAACCGTACAACGGCCAAACGGCCGGACTAAAGGATAAGGTACGCTCCGACAACGTCGCGTCGCCGCGATTGAGCCGCCGCAACAACCTCCACATGCCGCCCAGACGAAATACGGATCTGGCCACGATCAACCTCCTTGTGCCTGCCCGGATCGCCTTCTATGGGCATCCGTTGCCTGGCGCGCAATGCGCGCCATGATTCACGCTGCAAGGCCCCTATTTATTATTCTGGAGGGGAGTCTATCGATGAGGCGCTGTTTGCGCCTTTAGGGAATACGTTCATGCACCGGCCGCACTATCAGGAAAGGAGCCGCCGGAGGGCATGTCCGGCGGCTCCTTTCCTGGCTAGAAGCCCAGGCTCGCCAGCAGGTCGTCGACCTGATCCTGGCTGGTCACTACGTCGGTCTTGCCCTGCGGGCTGATCTGCGGCCCGTTGAGCAGGCTGTTGGCCTCGTCGCGCCGCTCTTGCGGAACGTTGTCCAGCAGCACCTGCAGCAGTTCGCGTTCGATCGCGCCCACCACGTCCATCATGCGCATGATCACCTGGCCCGTGAGGTCCTGGAAATCCTGCGCCATGATGATTTCCATCAATTGGGACTGTGTCTGCTGCGCCTGCTTCGGCACGTCCTGCAGGTATGCGCGGGTGTCCTTCACCAGTTCGCGCGCCTCGGGCAGCTCCAGCGGCTGGTCGTACCATTGCTGCCAGCGCGCATCCAGCGCCTGCGCCGAACGCGACAGGCCATCCTGGATGGGGCCGGCCTGCTCGGTGGCGTTCAGCACGCGATTGGCCGCCTGTTCCGTCATCTGCGCCACATAGCGCAGACGGTCGCGGGCGTCGGGAATGGCGTTGGCCGCGTCCTTGATGGCCTGGTCCAGGCCCAGTTCGCGCATGCTGTCGCGCAGCATGCGCGTCAAGGACGCGATGCGGTGGATCAGATCGGGGGATTCGCCCGGGCTCTCATGTTCCGTCGTGCTCATGGCTCACCTCAACCCGCGATTTTCTCGAAGATCTTGTTGAGCTTCTCTTCCAGCGTTGCCGCCGTGAAAGGCTTGACCACATAACCGTTGGCGCCGGCCTGGGCCGCCGCAACGATGTTCTCCTTCTTGGCCTCGGCCGTCACCATCAGCACCGGCAGAGATGCCAGCGCCGCGTCGGCGCGGATCTGCTTGAGCATCTCCAGGCCATCGAGGTTGGGCATGTTCCAGTCCGACACCACGAACTGGAAGCCGCCGTTACGCAGCTTTTCCAGGCCGATGGCGCCGTCTTCGGCCTCATCCACGTTCTCGAAACCCAGCTCCTTGAGCAGGTTGCGGATGATCCGCCGCATGGTGGGGAAGTCATCCACCACCAGAATCTTCAGGCCCTTGTCTACCATCTTCTACTCCAGAAAAAATTTGCCTTGGACCGATCGGGGAGCTTTGCGCGTCAGACGCGGTGCCCGCGATCGCCCAGGCGAGTCAGAATGCGTTCGCTTATCGCCGACAACGAAACCACTTCATCCGCGGCGCCCAAGGCGATCGCTTCGCGCGGCATGCCGAAGACCACGCAGCTGGCTTCGTCCTGCGCAATCGTGTGGGCGCCCGCGCGGTGCATGGCCAGCATGCCGGCGGCGCCGTCCTTGCCCATGCCGGTCAGGATCACGCCTATGGCGTTCTTGCCGGCGGCGACCGCGGCCGAATTGAACAGCACGTCCACCGACGGGCGGTGGCGATTGACGGGCTCGCTGGCTTCGAGTTCGATCACGTAGTTGGCGCCGCTGCGCCCCAGGCGCATGTGCATGTCGCCGCCCGGCGCCAGATACACGTGCCCCGGCAGCACCCGATCGCCGTGCACGGCTTCGCGGACGGTCACCGCGCACAACGCATCCAGGCGCTGCGCGAAGGAGCGCGTGAAGCCCGCCGGCATATGTTGGGTGATCAGGATGGCCGGGCTGTCCGGCGGCAGCGGTTGCAGGACCTCGCGGATCGCCTCGGTGCCGCCCGTGGAGGCGCCAACGATCACCAGCTTTTCCGAACTGGACAGCGGCCGGCGCAGCATGGGCGCCGGTGCGGCGGGCGCGGCATGCGCCGCGGGCGCCCGCAGCTTGGCGCGCGAGGCCGCGCGTATCTTGTCGGCGATGATCTCGGTGTATTCGAGCAGGCCGTCGCGTATGCCCAGCTTGGGCTTGGTGACGAAGTCGATGGCTCCGAGTTCCAGAGCCCGCAGCGTGATTTCACCGCCGCGCTCGGTCAGCGAAGACACCATCACCACCGGCATGGGCCGCAGGCGCATGAGCTTTTCGAGGAAATCCAGCCCGTCCATCCGGGGCATTTCCACGTCCAGCGTCAGCACTTCGGGGTTGTGACGCTTGATGAGTTCGCGCGCCACCAGGGGATCGGGCGCAGTCGCGACCACTTCCATGTCCGACTGGCTGTTGATGATCTCCGTCATCAGCCCGCGCACCAGAGCCGAATCGTCCACGCATAAAACGCTAATTTTCTTCATTTGTTGCTGCCTCGTCCCGCTCAGGACCTGCCCGCGCATTCATAGACGGTCTGCCCGCGCAGACGAAAATCCCGGCTGATATAGGTGAAGTTCTCGGAATGGCCTGCGAACAGCAAGCCGCCAGGCTTGAGCAGCGGCACAAACCGCTCCAGGATCCTGGCCTGGGTGGGTTTGTCGAAATAAATCATGACGTTGCGGCAGAAGATCACGTCGAACTGTTCGTTGATCTGCCAAGCTGGCGCCAACAGATTCAGGGGCTCATAGCGGACCATGTCGGCGATCTCGGGGCGCACCCGGACCTGCCCCGCATTGCCGCCGCGCCCTTTCAGGAAAAAGCGGCGCAGGCGTTCACCGTCCATCTTGTCCACGCGCTCGGCGGGATAGACCCCGGCGCGCGCGCGGGTGAGTACATTGGTGTCGATATCGGTAGCCAACACCGAACACGCATTCGCCCGAGGGCCCAGCGCTTCCACCAGCGTCATGGCGATGGAATAGGGTTCTTCGCCGGTGGAGGCCGCACAGCACCACACCGACACTGGGCCGCCGCGCCGCTTGGCGAAGTCGGCCAGGATGGGAAAGTGATGCGATTCGCGGAAGAATGCGGTCAGGTTGGTCGTCAAGGCATTGACGAAATCTTCCCATTCGGTCGCGTTCGGCTCGTTTTCCAGCTGGTCCAGATAGCTGCCGAAATCCTGCATGCCCAGCGCGCGCAGGCGCCGCGCCAACCGGCTGTAGACCATCTCGCGTTTGTGCGTGCCCAGCGAAATGCCCGCGTGCGCGTGGATCATCTTGCGCACGCGCGAAAAGTCCGCATCGCGAAAATCGAATTGGCGTTCCACCGAGATGGACGGCGCCGCGTTTGCCGTTGCTGTAGCCACTGCTGCCCTCAGTGCCCAAGCGCAAGCGCATCAGGCGCCTGCAAGCGGCTATCGTCACCGGACGCGCGCGCCGATGACAGGCGCTGAGCCGGAACTTCGATGACTTCGCCCGCGTTGATCTTGAACACGGCCACCGCTTCAGCCAGGCGCTGCGCCTGCTCCTGCAGCGATCCCGCGGCCGCAGCCGCCTCTTCCACCAGCGCCGCGTTCTGCTGCGTCACCTCGTCCATCTGCGACACCGCGCGGTTCACCTGGTCGATGCCGCTGGACTGCTCTTCGGACGCCGCCGAGATCTCGCCCATGATGTCCG
>NZ_JBARYB010000036.1:0-13886 GCF_049647645.1 Achromobacter sp. | reverse complement strand
GCTTTGTGCCGGGCGCCGCGCTGTCGGCTGGCCAGGCGGCGCCGCAGGCGGGCGGCTCCGCGCACGCGTCCGGGGCCATCCTGAACGGAGCGCAGCCATGAACGCGTCCGCTCCGGCCGCGCCCCCCCAGGTGCGCAACGTGCTGTTCATCATGTGCGACCAGCTGCGCGCGGACCATCTGTCCTGTTATGGCGGCGCCGGCGCCTTGCGCACGCCCCACATCGACCGGCTGGCGCGCATGGGCGTGCAGTACGACCGGGCTTACGTGACGTCCGCGGTCTGCGGCCCGTCGCGCGCGTCCTACTACACCGGCCGCTATCCGCTGTCGCACCGTGTCACCTGGAACCGCGTGCCGCATCCGGTGGACGAATGGTGCCTGGGCGAATACCTGGCGCAGGCCGGCCGGCCGCTGCATCTGCTGGGCAAGACGCACTTCGTGCCGGACCGCGCCGGATTGCGCGCCAAGGGCTACGCCGCCGCGGACGAACAGCGCTTCCTGCAGGGCGGATTCGTGCCGATCGAGCGCTACGACGGTCATTTCGAACTGGCCAAGGACAGCCCGTACCGCCGCTACCTGCGCGAACGCGGCTATGACAGCGAGCGGCCCTGGGAGGACTACGTGGTGGGCAGTCAGGCCGCCGACGGCAGCATCGCCAGCGGCTGGCTGATGCGCAATGCGCCGCTGCCGGCCAGGGTGGACGCGGCCGATTCCGAGACGGCCTACCTCACGGACCGCGCCCTGGGTTTCATGCAGGAGCAGGGCGACCAGCCCTGGGCGCTGCATCTGTCGTACATCAAGCCGCACTGGCCCTACAAGGCGCCGGCGCCTTACCACGCCCTGTTCGGCGCGGAAGACTGCGCGCCGCCGGTGCGTACGCAGGCGGAACGGGAACGCCCGCATCCGGTGCACGGCGCCTACCAGCGGCTGGAGGAGTCGGAGTCCTTCGCCCGCGACGAGGTCTGGCGCAGCATCCGGCCGGTCTACATGGGCTTGGTCAAGCAGATCGACGACCAGATCGGCCGAGTGCTGGACTTCCTGGAGCGCAGCGGGCGGCTGAAGGACACGCTGATCCTGTTCACCTCGGACCATGGCGACCACCTGGGCGACCACTGGCTGGGTGAAAAGGAATACTTCTACGAGAGCGCCATGCGCGTGCCTTGCCTGGTCTACGACCCCGCGCCCGCCGCCGACGCCACCCGCGGCAGCCGCAGCGGCGCCTTCGTCGAATGCGTGGACATCGTTCCGACGGTGCTGGACGCGCTGGATCTGCCCGGCCAGGCGCACCGCATCGAGGGTCGCTCGCTGCTGCCCGGCATCCGCGGCGCAGGCGGCTCGGCGCCGCCCGCCCGCGAGTACGTGGTGGGCAGCCTGGACTACGCCTACCGCGAGGCCCGCCTGTTCCTGGGGCGCGGCGAGCGGGAATGCACGGGCTTGATGGTGCGCGACGAACGCTACAAGTACCTGCATTGGCAGGGCTATCCGGGGCAGTTGTTCGACCTGCGCGACGACCCGGGCGAACTGCGCGACCTGGGCGCCGATGCGGGCATGGCGCCAGTGGCGGCCAGAATGCGCTCGGCGCTGCTGGACTGGCACCAGGGCCTGAAGCGCCGCGCCAGCGAAACCGACGAGGAGGTGCGCGAGCGCACGCATGCGCACGAACGGATGATGGGTATTCTGATCGGCCGCTGGTGAAGCGCGCCGGTCCTGATCTGGGTTTCCAGCCGCCCCGGGGCGTTTCAGGCCTCGGACGGCAATTCAGTCGCCGGACCCAACCGGAACGACACATACAAGGGGAAGTGCCATGGGATCGCCGTACCGTTGTTGTATTCAACCTGTATTGTGGGCCGCGCTCGCGCTGCTGCCGGCCGCGCAGGCCGCGGCCCAGGCCTGGCCGTCGGACACCGTGAAGATCGTGGTGCCGTATCCGCCCGGCACCGAACCCGACGTGCTGGCGCGCGACCTGGGCAACCGCCTCTTCAAGGAAAGCGGCAAGACCGTGGTGGTGGAGAACCGTCCCGGCGCCAATGCCATCATCGGCAGCGACTACGTCGCCAAGGCGGCAGGGGACGGCAATACCCTGCTGATGGTGGACCGCCTGGCGCTGGAGACCAATCCCTTTCTGTATGCCAAGGTGCCGTACCGCTGGCAGGAAGATTTCAAGCCTGTCACCGACCTGGGGCAGGTGCAGCTGTACGTGGCGGTCAGCAACGCATTTCCGGCCAAGACCTACAAGGAATTCATCGATTACGCCCGGGCCAACCCGCAGCGCATCAACGTGGGCACCGGCGGCCAGGGGCATGTGAACCACCTGGGCATGGCCATGCTGGCCAGCGCCGAAGGGGTGCAATTCACTTATGTCCCGTTCAAGGGCGTGGCGCCGGCCATGACGGCGGCGATGGCCGGCGACGTGGACAGCGTCATGGCCGGCGGCCTGGCGGTATCGGAACAGTACAAGGCTGGCAAGATCCGGGTGCTGGTGGCCGGCGCCACGCAACGCGCCGCCATGCTGCCCGACGTGCCGACGCTGCAGGAGGCCGGCGGCAAGGCCGGCAGCATACCGTCCACGGTTTTCACCCTGTTCGCGCCGGGCAAGACCCCGGACGCCCTGGTGGCGCGGATCAACCAGGCGGTGGCGGCGGTCACCGCGGATCCTTCCTTCCGCCAGACCTACGAGGCCCGCGGCCTCCTGGTGCGGGGCTCGACGCCCGAGGCCACCCTGGCCGCCATGAAGGAGGAGGCCGGCCGCTACGAAACCCTGATCAAGTCGGCCGGGATCAAGCCGGATTGATGCGGGCGCCGGGCGGCGGGGGGGCCGCGCTTTCCTGGCGGTATCTGCCAGGGGAGCGGATTGTGCCCCCGCAAGAGGATAAAATACCGGCTCGCGGCTTTTTGACTGGCCATTCCGGCATTCTTCATTCCTGCGCCCGGCGCATCCATAACGATGAAAAAACTGACTGCTGTACTCCTCGCTTCCGCAACCGCGCTGCTCACCGCTTGCGGCCCCAGCGACAATGCGCCCGCCGCCAGCGCGCAGGCGCCTGCCGCCGCCAAGAAGGTCGTGGTTGGCCTGGATGACAACTTTCCGCCCATGGGTTTCCGCGATTCGAACAACCAGATCGTCGGTTTCGACATCGACATGGCCAAGGAAGCCAGCAAGCGCCTGGGCCTGGAAGTGGAGTTCAAGCCGATCGACTGGAGCGCCAAGGAAGCCGAACTCAACGGCAAGCGCGTCGACGTGCTGTGGAACGGCCTGACCATCACCGAAGAGCGCAAGAAGAACATCAGCTTCACCGCGCCCTACATGGCCAACCACCAGATCATCATCGTGGGCAATGCGTCCCCCGTGAAGCTCAAGGCTGACCTGGCTGGCAAGGTCGTGGGCGCCCAGGACGGCAGCAGCGCCACCGACGCCATCGCCAAGGACCCGGTTGCAGCCCAGATCAAGGAAGTCAAGAAGTTCGGCGACAACGTCACCGCGCTGATGGACCTGGCCGCCGGCCGCCTGGACGCCATCGTGGTGGACGAAGTGGTGGGCCGCTACCTGATCAGCAAGCGCGCCGGCGAATACCGCGTGCTGGACGAGAACTTCGGCACCGAAGACTACGGCGTCGGCGTGCGCAAGGACGACACCGAACTGCTGGGCAAGCTGGACAAGACCCTGGATTCGATGAAGCAGGACGGCACCGCCGGCCGCATCGCCACCCAGTGGTTCGGCGCCAACATCATCAAGTAAAGGGCCAGCGGCGCCCGCGGCCATCGCGCCCGGGCGCCCCGGCCCATGTTCCACAGCCCGCCGCGGCGCCGACGCGCCAGGCGGGCTTACTCATGAATCGATCCAACCTTGGCGTCCACGGACGCTGACGGCGCGAACCCACTGCATGGACTACGTACTCTCCCTATTGGGGCCATTGGCGCAAGGCGCGAAAGTCACCTTGACGCTGTTTTTCATCACGCTGGCGCTGGCCGTCCCGCTGGGACTGGTGCTGGCGCTGGTGCGGATCTCGAAATGGCGGCTGGCCAGCAACCTGGTCAATGGCTATATCTGGCTCATGCGCGGCACGCCGCTGATGCTGCAGATGCTGTTCATCTACTTCGCGCTGCCGTTCGTGCCCGTGATCGGCATCCGGCTGCCGGATTTCCCGGCCGCGGTGGTGGCTTTCGCGCTGAACTACGCGGCTTACTTCGCCGAGATCTTCCGCGCCGGCATCCAGTCGGTGGACCGCGGCCAATACGAGGGCAGCAAGGTCCTGGGCATGACCTATCTGCAGACCCTGCGCCGCATCGTGCTGCCGCAGATGGTGCAGCGGGTGCTGCCGCCCATGAGCAACGAGACCATCACCCTGGTCAAGGACACCTCGCTCATCTACGTGCTGGCGCTCAACGACATCCTGCGCACGGCGCGAGGCATCGTGCAGCGCGATTTCACGACCACGCCGTTCCTGGTCGCCGCCGCCTTCTATCTCCTCATGACGCTGATCCTGACGTGGTTCTTCCAGCACATGGAAAAGCGCTATGCCAAATATGACCAGTAATTCTCCGTCCGCGCGTCCCGTCATGATCGAGGCCCGCGAGATCATCAAATCGTTCGGCTCCAACCGCGTGCTGGACCGGGTTTCGCTGAGCCTGGGCCAGGGCGAGGTCGTCGCGGTGATCGGGCCGTCCGGTTCGGGCAAGAGCACCTTCCTGCGCTGCCTGAACCACCTGGAAACCATAGACGAAGGCAGCATCGAGGTCGAAGGCGAAGCCATGGCCCGCGCCGTGCCCGGCGGGCGCAGCCAGTACGCCAGCGATGCCGACGTGCGCCGCATCTGCCGCAAGATGGGCATGGTGTTCCAGTCGTTCAACCTGTTCCCGCACATGACCGTGCTGCAGAACATCATCGAGGCGCCCATCACCGTCAAGGGCATGGCGCGCGCCCAGATCGTTCCCAAGGCGGAAGAACTGCTGCGCAAGGTCGGCCTGCTGAACAAGCGCGACAACTATCCGACACGGCTGTCCGGCGGCCAGAAGCAGCGCGTGGCGATCGCCCGGGCGCTGGCCATGGAACCGGACATCATGCTGTTCGACGAGCCCACCTCGGCGCTGGATCCGGAACTGACCGGCGAAGTCCTGCGCACCATGAAGCAGTTGGCCGACGAACGCATGACCATGCTGGTCGTCACCCATGAAATGGGCTTCGCGCGCGAAGTCGCGCACCGGGTCATCTTCATGGACGAGGGCCGCATCGTCGAGGAAGCGCCTTCGGCCGACTTCTTCCGCGCGCCGCGCGAGGCGCGCAGCCGCGAGTTCCTGGCGCATATGCTCTGAAGCGGCGCCTCGAATGCAAAAGCCCGCTTTGGCGGGCTTTTTTATTATTTAGCGACGCTATCGTCCAAAATCCAGCCGTTGGTTGGAAACCAGAGGTTATATTTCAAGATATCGCTGATGTTAGGCGATTAAGAAGATAGATTTTCTAAATCAAGGATGCCATGGGAGCCGTGCTGCCCTTGCTCGCGCTGCGAGCCTTTACCGAAACCGGCCGTCTCGGCAGTCTGAAGGCCGCCGCCGAAGTGCTGGGCGTGACCCCGGGGGCGGTCAGCCAGCAGATACGCCTGCTGGAAGACCGGCTGGGGCTGGCGCTGTTCGTGCGCGAGCGTCACGGCGTGCGGCTGACGGAGGCGGGCGCACGCGCGTATCCGGGGTTGATGCGCGCCTTCGACCAGATCGAAAAATCGCTGGCGCTGCTCGAATCGCATGCCGAGCAGAGGACCTTGACCGTCAGCACGGTGCCTTCGTTCGCCTCGTCCTGGCTGGTACCGCGCATAGGCCGGTTTTCGGCCTTGCATCCGGACATCGAGGTGCGGGTGGAGGCCTCCTCGCAATTGGTCGATTTCAAGCGCGACCGCATCGACGTGGCCTTGCGGCACGGCCTGGGGCAGTACCCGGGCCTGTCGGCCTTCCGCTTGATGGCTCCGGTGCTGCTGCCCGTGGCCAGTCCGGCCATGCTGGCGCAAGGCTCTGCCATCGAGCGGCCCGAGGACTGCCTGAAGTACCCGCTGCTGCAGGATTCCGACCGCGCGGACTGGCCTTTGTGGCTGCAGGCGCACGGCGTGGACGCGGGGCAGGAAGCGCAGCGCGGTCCCAGCTTCGAGGACGATCTGTTGCTGCTGCGGGCGGCTGCCACGGGGCAGGGCATCGCGCTGGTTCAGGACACGCATGCGCGCGAAGATATCGAATCGGGCCGGCTGGCCATAGCCTTGGACCAGCCCTGGCCCGCGCGCTTCGCGTACTACGTGGTCAGCCGGCCGGATGCGCTGCTGCGGCCGGAAGTGCAGGCGTTCATCGACTGGGTGAAGGCGGAAGCGGCAGCGATGGAGCAGGCGCCGCAGACGCTTGCGGCACGCTGAGGGGGGTGCCGGGCAGCGGCGTGTCCCAACCGCCGCCCAAGGCGCGGATCAGCCTCACGGTGGTTCGCGCCTGATCTCCGTCCAGCCTGGCCGAGGCCAACTGCTGCTGCAGCAGGCTGCGGTCCGCATCGATGACGTCAAGCTGGGTATGTGTTCCGGTTTCGTATTGCAGCCGGGACAGCTCGGCCGCACGTTGCGCAGCCAGCCGCGCGCGGTCCTGCGCGGTCTGCTGGGCCGCCATTATGCGCAGATGCATCAGATTGTCCTCGACTTCCCTGAATGCATTGAGCAGCGTTTCCCGGTAGCGCGCCACGTCTTCTTCATAGGCGGCCCGGGCGGTATCGAGGCCCGCCTGACGGGCGCCGCCGTCCAGAATGGGCAGCGATAGGGCGGTGCCAAGGAATGGGCCGAGTAGAAAGCTGCGGCTGGACCATTGGAACAACTGGCTCAGGCTGGATGACTCGAATCCGGCCGCCCCGGTCAGTTCCAGCTTGGGAAAGAAGGCAGCGCGCGCTGCGCCGATGCGGGCATTGGCCGCGGCCATGGCGTGTTCGGCGGCGGCAATGTCCGGACGGCGCTCAAGCAGTTCCGAAGGCAATCCGGGTGGAACGGTCAGCTCGATGCGCCGCAGCGGTTCATACGGCAGCGAAAAATCGGCCGGAGCCTTGCCCAGCAGGATCGCCAGCGCGTGCTCGGCGCTGGCGCGCAGGCGTTGCGCGCCCAAGGCGTCGGCGCGCGCCACCTCAAGTTCGCTGCGGGCGCGTTCGACCTCCAGCTCGCCGCCGTCGCCCGCCTCGAAGCGCATCTGGTTCAATGCGAAGCCGCGCTCGCGCAGGGCCAGCGTTTGCCGATAGATGCGGTGCTGGGTATCCAGCTCCCGGATCAGGAAGTAGGTGTCGGCGACGTCGGCCTGCAAGGCCAACAGTGTCAACCGGTACAACGCGCCGCCGCGCGCCTGTTCTGCCGATGCCGCGCTTAGGGTCGAGGAGACGCGGCCAAACAGATCGGCCTCATACGCAACCGCAGCGTCGGTCCGCCACAGCGTCGTGGTGGAAGCCGGCCCGTTGTCGCGTCCGCTGTACGAGGCTGGAGACTCGCGCTGGCGGGTCGGGCCGAAACCTGCGTCCAGCCGGGGAAACAGCGCCGACCGCGCCTGCTGATGCTGGGCCCGCGACAGCTGCAAGCGCGCGTAAGCGGCTTGCAGCGTCGGATTGGCGTCCTGCGCGGCGGCCTGCAATGCGTTGAGCGCGGGATCCTGGAACATGGTCCACCAGGCTGCGCGCAGGGCGTCGTCGGCAGGCCGGGCGCTGGTCCACGCTCCCGTCGGTTCTGCCTGCGCCTGTTTATAGGCGGGCGGGATGGGGCCGGTGTCGGGCGCCAGTGCCGGCCGCAACGAGCACCCGGCCAGCGTCAACGTCAGCAGCGTCAGTCCGAAGCGCATGGCGCAATGATTCAATGCGTGTGTCATGTTATGGGTTTCCCAGCAAGGCGGAAGCCTGGTCGGCGCCGCGGTCCGGCCCCGCAGGCGCAGGGGTGGCGACCAGATTGCGTCCGAACCGCGCGTAGACGGCAGGCAGCACGAATAGCGTGAACAGCGTGCCCACCAGCAAGCCCGCCACCAGCACCGTGGCGATCGCGCGCTGGCTGCCCGCGCCGGCGCCGCTGGCGAACAGCAGCGGCATCAGGCCGCCGACCATGGCGGCCGTGGTCATCAGGATGGGGCGGATGCGGGTGGCGGCGGCCGCGCGCACGGCCTGGACCCGGTCCAGCCCCCTGAGCCGCTGCTCAACGTTGGCGAACTCCACGATCAGGATGCCGTGCTTGGTGATCAGGCCGATCAGCGTCACCAGCCCGATCTGGGTGTAGATGTTGAGCGTGGCATAGCCGAAGAACATGGCGGCCAGCGCGCCGCAGGCGGCAAGCGGCACCGTGGTGAGGATCAGCAGCGGATCGCGGGCGCTCTCGAACTGGGCGGCCAGCACCAGAAAAATGAAGGCCAGCGCAAAGGCGAACGTCAGGGCGAAACCACCTTGTTCCTGCAGATACTGCCGCGATTCGCCCAGGAAGCTGGTCTGGAATCCCGCTGGCAGACTGGCGGCTTCGGCCTGCAGGAAGGCGACGGCCTGGCCCAGCGGCACGCCCGGTGCAGGGACCGCGACCAAGGTGGCGCTGTTCAGCTGATTGAACTGCGTGAGGGCATTGGCCTCGACGCCTTTCTCCAGCGAGACCACGGTGGACAGCGGCACCTGTCCGCCGGTGGCGGTCCTGACATGGAACAGGTCCAGGGATTCGGCGTTCAGGCGCAGGTTGCGCGGCGCCTGGGGGATAACGTCGTAGGAGCGGCCCCGGGCGCCGAAGCGATTGACGTAGGACTCGCCGACCAGGCGCGCCAGGGTGTCGCCTATCTCTTTCATGCTCAGGCCCAGGTCGTGCGCCTTGGCGCGGTCGATCCGCACCAGCGTGGTCGGGTTGCTGAAGGTCAGGTCGGAATCCACGAAGGCGAACTGGCCGCTGGCGCGCGCCGCGGTTTTCAACTTGTCCATGGCGTCGTGGACCGCCCGATGGCCGGCCGGGGAAGACAGCACGAACTGCACGGGAAAGCCGCCGACGGAGCCGGGCAGGGGCGGCGGCAGGAAGGCGGAGCCCGCGATGCCTTCGATGTCGGGCAAGGCCGCCTGTAGGTCGGCCATGATGGCTTCGGCGCTGCGGTCCCGCGTTTCCCATGGGCTCAGCATGACGCCAGCCCAGCCTTTGTTGAGCGCGCCGCCCGCGCCGGACACCATATAGACGGTAGCGGCTTCCGGCAGGGCGCGCAGCGCGGCCTCGACCCGTTTGGCCTCAGCCTCCAGGAATTCCAGGCTGCTGGCTTGGGGGCCTTTCATGTCGACGATGATTTCCCCCTGGTCTTCCGCGGGGGCGAGTTCCGACTGCAAGCCGTTGAACAGGACGGGGAGGCTGAGCAGCACGCCCGCGCCGGCCAGCAGCACCGGCCGCGTGTCGCGCAGCATGCGCGTCAGCGCGCGCTCATAGGCGCCCACCAGCCTGGCGGTCGCATGTTCCACCGCCAGCGCGTAGCGGCTGGGCGCCTGCCGGCGCATCAGCCTGGAGGCCACCATGGGAGACACGGTCAGCGCCACCACGGCGGATACCATCACAGCCGCGGCCAGCGTAAAGGCGAATTCACTGAACAGCGCGCCCGTCAGGCCGCCGATCAAGCCGAGCGGCGCGTAGACCGCAACCAGCACCGCGGCCATCGTCAGCACGGGGCCGACGATTTCGCGCGCGCCGTTCAGCGCGGCATCCAGCGGCGATTCGCCTTCTTCCATGCGGCGATGGACGTTTTCCACCACGACGATCGCGTCGTCCACCACCAGGCCGATGGCCAGGACCATGGCCAGCAAGGTCAGCAGGTTCAGGCTGAAACCGAGCGCCAGCATGGCCGCCGCCGCGCCCAGCAACGATAGCGGAATGCTCAGCACCGGCACGGCCACCGCGCGCAGCGAGCCGAGGAAGATGAAGATGACGAGCACCACTTCCAGGCTGGCAATGCCGAACTTGCCCAGCACATTGCCGATCGCGGCGTCGATAAAGACGGTGACGTCGTACGGAATCGCCATCTTGACGCCATCGGGCAGGTCCAGTCCGGCCAGAATCCGGCGGACCTCGCGGGAGATATCGAGTGGATTGCCGCCAGGCGTAGCCATCACTTCCAGGTACGCGGCGGGTTCGCCGTTCATGCCGGCGATCTGGTTGCGGCTTTGCGCGCCGATCTCGACGGTGGCGATGTCTTCCATCCGCACCAGGCTGGGGCCGCGCTTGACGACCAGTTCGCGAAAGCCCTGGACGCTATCCAGGCTGGTGTCGGCGCGCACGTTCGTGACCACGAGCGCGTCGCGCAATTGGCCGGGCGCCGCCTGGTAGTTGTTGTCCCGGATCGCTGACTCGACATCCGCCGTGGTGATGCCATGGGCGCCCATGCGCAGAGGGTCGAGCCAGATGCGCATCGAGAGCGCCTGTCCGCCCAGCACGTTTACGGCGGCCACGCCGTCGACCGTGCTCAGCATGGGTTTGGCCACGCGCATCAGGTAGTCCGTGATGCCCGTCAGGGGCTGGCCGGCGGGCGCGGTGAAGCCGGCGTAGACCACCCCGATGGCGCCGGGAGACTGCCGCACGACCACTGGGTCGTAGGTGTCCTCTGGCAGCAGATAGCGCACTTCGTTGACCTTGGTCAGGACCTCGGTCAACGCGGTGTCGGAGTTCGCGTTCAGGCGCAGGTAGGCGTTGATGGTGCTGCGCCCTTGTTCGGACGAGGACGTCAGGTATTCCACGCCTTGCGTGGTGGCGACGGCCTGCGCCAGCGTGGCGGTGACAAAGCCCTGCATCAGGTCCGCGGACGCGCCCGGATACTCGGTGGTGACGGTGACCACGGCGCTTTCGATGTGCGGATACTGACGCAGCGGCAGGTCCAGCAGCGCGCGCATGCCGACCAGGGCGATCAGCAGGGCGAACGCGGTGGTGAGGATAGGGCGGCGGATGAAGAAGTCGGTGAATGACATGGCGTCCTACTCTCCCGCCAGGCGCGGACGGATGGCGGCGCCGTCGTGCAGGTTGATCTGGCCGGCGATGACCACCCGATCGCCGTCGCGCAGATCCGTATCCGACAGCGCGACCTGGCCGTCCCGGGTTGCGCCGGTCTGCACGGACACGAGCCGGACGCGCGCTGGGTCGTCATTGCGCACGGCGTAGACAGTGTCGCCGGACAGGGTGCTTTGAACGGCTTCGGCCGGCACGGTGAGGGTGGCGGGGCCTGCGGGCAGCGATACGCTGACGCGGGCATACGCGCCAGGCCATAGGCGGCCAGCCGCGTCCGGCGCCAGCGTGGCACGGACCCGCAGCGCGCGGTTGCCGGCGTCGATCTGTGGATCGATCGCGGAGACCTTGCCCGCCAGCGGAGCCTGCCCGTCGCCGTCGCTGGCGACGGACACGCCCAGTCCCAGTCGCAATGCGGCGGCGTGCCGATCCGGCAGGGTGAAATCCACATGCAGCAGGCGGGTGTCGGTCAGAGTGGCGATGGGCGTGCCCGCCTCGACATACTGGCCCAGATTGATCAGCCGTAGCCCCAGCGTACCCGCGAACGGTGCACGCACCAGGCGCTGGGCCAGGTCTTCTTCTCCCTGTGCGACCTGGGCCTTGGTTTCGGCGCGCTGCGCCGCGTGCTGTTCGTACTCGGCGCGCGACAGGGTTTGTCCGAGCAGGCGCTTGGCGCGGTCCAGGTTGGCTTGAGCCAGCGCGGCCGATGCGCGGTGCCGCTCGAGCTCGCGGCGCACCGGGCCATCATTGATCTGCACCAGCGGCAGTCCGGCCGCGACCTGCTGGCCGCTGGTGAAATGGATGGCGGTGACGCGCCCCGCGACCTCGGGCGCCACCAGTACTTGCTGTTCCGCCACGACGGTGCCGATGGCCTGCAAGGTAGCGGACAACGTTGCGGCCCGGGCGGGCGCCACCACGACAGGGATGGGCGCGGCGTTGCCGGCCGACGCGGTTTGGGCAGCGGCTGCGGCCTTGCGTTGCGTGTCGTAGAGGTAGAGACCGCCAATGGCGGCAAGAACAAGCGTGGCGGTCAGGGCCAGTTTGCGGCGGGCAGTGCGCGGTGGCGCAGGGTTCGGGTTCTGAGACATGAGGCCCATACGTGGAGTCAATGTAGCTGCGCTAAATGCGCAGGTGGCAAGACTCGCAATGGTAGGGAGGCAATCCGGCGTAGAGAAACGATAAGTTCTCCGTTATGGATTTAGTTTGTCTAACTTCTTTGGGGCTTGCTTGCGAGCCCGCATGTCGGCGCTTGCGCAGTTGCGGTCTAAGATCCGTACCCATGCCTATCCCTAACTCCGAACCGCGCCCGCTGCTCACGCTGCGCGGCCTGTATAGCGAACGCCTTTCCCCGGTAAGCCTGGATCTGGCCCCTGGCGAATGCGCGGCGATCATGGGCCCTTCGGGCTCGGGTAAATCCCTGTTGCTGCGCCAGGTGGCCGACCTCGATCCCGGGCATGGCGTAGCCTTGCTCGACGGCAGGCCGCGCTCGGGCATGCGGGGCCACGAATGGCGCCGCCAGGTCATCTATTGCCAGGCCGAGGCCGGCTGGTGGGACGACCGGGTCGCGCCGCATTTCACGGACCGCGCCCGGGCCTCGGCCATCATGGACCGCCTGGGGCTGGCCGCGGACAAGCTGGACGTGCTGGTGCACGAGCTGTCCACGGGTGAACGCCAGCGCCTGGGGCTGGTCCGCGCCTTGGCGCAGGAGCCGCGCGTGCTGCTGCTGGACGAACCCACCGCCGCGCTGGACCAGGCGGCCACGGACCGAGTCGAAGCGGAGCTGCGGCGCTACCTGGGCAGCGGGGCCGCGATACTGATGGTGACCCACAGTCCGGCCCAGGCCGAGCGCATGGCGCACCGTTCCTGGCGCATGGAGCAAGGCAGGTTGGAGCCATTGTGGACGTGAGGCGCTGGTCTGGCCGTTAGCGGGCGCGCCGCGGCACGACCATGGGGCTGCCGGTCTCCGGGTCCGGCATGATGCGGCAGTCCAGATCGAAAACCTGGCGCATCGCGTCCTCGGTCATGACGGAACGGGCGTCTCCGTGCGCCGCGACACGCCCGGCGCGCATCAAGACGATCCGTTCCGCGTAGCGCAACGCCAGGTTCAGGTCATGCAGCACTACCACCAGCGTGCGGCCGGCGCGGTGCAGGCTGGCGCACAGTTCCAGCAGATCCAGCTGGTGGCGGATGTCCAGGAATGTAGTGGGTTCGTCCAGCAACATGATGCCGGTTTGCTGGGCCAGCACCAGCGCCAGCCAGGCGCGCTGGCGCTGGCCGCCGGAGAGCGTATGCACGGGGTGGTCGGCGAATCCGTCCAGGTCGGTGTCGGCGAGGGCCGCGTCGACGGCGCGGGCGTCCGCAGGCGACCACTGCCGCAACAAGGATTGATGCGGATAGCGGCCGCGGGCCACGAGTTCGCGCACGGTGATCATTTCTGGCGCGATCGGATTCTGCGGCAGGTAGGCCAGGCGCCGCGCCACTGCCTTGCGCCGCAACGCAGCGAGGTCGGCGCCGTCGAGCAGGGCGCGGCCATGGCTGGGTCGCAGCGCGCCGCCCAGCAGGCGCAGCAAAGTGGATTTGCCGCAACCATTGGGGCCGAGGATAGCCGTGAACGAGGCGGGCGCGATATCCAGCGTCAGGCTGTCCAGCACGCGCTTGCTGCCATAGGACAGGCTGGCGTCGAGAAGTCGAAGGGCGGATGCGGGAAGAACAGGGGTCACGTCGAAACCTTGCGCCATTCGAGCAGCAGCAGAAATGCGAGATAAAGGCCGCCGATGCCGGCGGTCAGGACGCCTACTGGCAGGCCATCGGCGCCGGCCGAGCGCGATAGCAGGTCGGCGCCCGCCAGTAGCACGGCGCCGGTCAGCGCGGCCAGCAGAGGTTGTGGGCCGCTGGCCGGCGCGCAGCGC
>NZ_JBARYB010000035.1:0-4628 GCF_049647645.1 Achromobacter sp. | reverse complement strand
CCATGGAGGTGGGCGCATCGCGGCCGTTGGCCGCGACGAAGGCGTGGCCCATGCCCAGCGCGCCCATCAGGTCCAGCGCGCGCGCCATGCGCTCGGGCGAGTCCTGGCGTTCGATCAGGGCGGTGGGCAGGTGCGCCATCGAGGTGCCGCCGGAATGGATGTCGAACACCACGTCATGGCGCGGGAACAGCTCGTGTTCCAGGAAGTGCGCCAGTCGTTCCGTGGGCGTGCCGCCGGGGACGCCGGGGAAGGCGCGATTGAGATTGCCATTGTCCAGCGGCGAGCGCCGCCGCGCCGCCATCACCGCGGGCAGATTGGCCAGCGGCAGGATCGTGACCTCGCCGCGCATGCGGGCGGGTTGCAGGCGGCGGATCAGGCGGCCCAGGGCGACCTCGCCTTCGTATTCGTCGCCGTGGTTGCCGGCCATGAGCAGCACGCGCGGGCCGTTGCCGTTGCGGATGCGGCAGATGGGGGTCTTGATCTGGTAGTAGGGCGAACGGTCGACCGAATAGGGGGTGCCCAGGAAGCTGAGCGCCTTGCCGTCGGCGTCGAAATCTATCTCGTGAAACAGGCCGGTATGCATGGGGAAGCAACAGCGCCGCGCAAGGCGGCGCAAAAAGGGATCGGAAGGCCGGCGCGCCGCGCCCTTAGCGCAGCGCGGCGACCGCGGTCATCTCGACCCGCAGGTCGGGGTCGGCCAGACGGGCCTCGACGCAGGCGCGGGCAGGCGGGTTGGCGGGGTCGATCCAGGCGTCGTAGACGCCGTTCATGGCGTCGAAGTCGCCGATGGCGGGCAGGAATACGTCCACCGCCAGCAGGCGCGACTTGTCGCTGCCGGCCTCGGCCAGCAGCGCTTCGATCTTGGCCAGCACTTCGCGGGTCTGCGATTCGAGCGAGCCCTGGCGGTTGTCGGCCACCTGGCCGGCGATGAACACGAAGCCGTTGTACGAGACGGCCTGGCTCATGCGCGAGCCGGATTTGTAGCGTTTGATCATGCGAGTCCTTTTGAGGCGGCCGATTACATCTGCGGCAGGGTCTGGGCTTCCTTGAACCACTTCTGCTGCAGGGCCGGCAGCTTGCCGTTCAGGCGGTTGGTGAAGAGGAAGGTATTGATCCAGTTCAGCAGGTTCTGCTGGCCCTGCTGCACGGCGGCGTGGGCGGGCGACTGGCGGATCAGGAACTTGAGCTGCGGCGCCTTTGCAGGATTGTCTTCGGTCACCTTGAGCGCGATGGCGCTGTTCTCGGCGAACGATTCCGACTGGCCCGCCAGATAGGCGGCCACGGCCGAGGGCGTGTCCTCGAAGCGCACCAGCTTGGCGCCGGGCGCGTTGTCGGTGAGCCAGATGTCCAGCGTGGAGCCCTTGGCGACTGCGATGCTGTGGCCCTTGAGCTCGTCCGCGCTCTTGGCCTGTGGCATGGCTTCACCGCCATAGACGCCCAGGTTCACCGCGGCGTAGGGCTGCGAGAACATGACCTGCTGGGCGCGCTCCGGGGTGGCGCCGGCGGCCGCGATCAGCACGTCGACCTTGCCGGCCAGCAGGCTGGGAATGCGGCTGGCGCCGGTGACCTGCACCAGTTCCAGCTTCACGCCCATGTCGGCGGCCATCAGCTTGGCCAGATCGATGTCCAGGCCGGCGGCCTCGCCCTTGGCGTCCTTGAAGCCCCAGGGCGCGGCATCCATCAGCACGCCCACGCGCAGCTTGCCCGCGCCCAGCACGTCCTGCAGTTTGTCGGCGGCCGAGGCGGGCGCGGCCAGGGAGAGGCAGAGGGCCGCGGCGGCGGCCAGCTTGGCGTACAGTTTCATGCGATGACTCCAGGGGCGGTGCTTTAGTGAGTGGAAGGCGCGGCCGTGCCGATGAACTGGCGCAGCTCGGGGGTTTGGGGATTGGCAAAGAGTTCGGCGGGGGGACCTTGTTCCCAGACGCGGCCCTGGTGCATGAACACCACCTTGGACGCGACGTTGCGAGCGAAGGCCATTTCGTGCGTCACCAGCACCATGGTCATGCCTTGGCGGGCCATGTCTTCCATGACCTTCAGCACCTCGCCCACCAGTTCCGGGTCCAGCGCCGACGTAACTTCGTCGAACAGCATCAGCTGGGGCGCCATGGCCAGGCAGCGGGCGATCGCCACGCGCTGCTGCTGGCCGCCCGAGAGCAGGGCCGGATAGGCGTCGATCTTTTCGGCCAGGCCGACGCGGCGCAGCACGTCCAGCGCCAGCGCGCGGCCCTGCGACTTGGCGATCTTGCCGTTGAGCGTGGGCGCCAGCGTGATATTGCGCTCCACGTTCAGGTGCGGGAACAGGTTGAACTGCTGGAACACGATGCCCACGCGCTGGCGGAATTGGCGCAGTCCGGGCATGCCGGCATGGATCTGTTCGCCGCCGATGCGGATGGCGCCGTCGTCCACCGTTTCCAGCGCGTTCAGGCAGCGCAGCAGGGTCGACTTGCCCGAACCGGAGCGGCCGATGATGGTGACGATCTCGCCTTCGTTGACCTCGAGCGAGACGCCGTTGAGCACCGCGTTGGCGCCGAAGCGTTTGTGGATGTTGGAGACTTCAACGAGCGCCATGGAAGCGGCCCTCCAGGTTACGGGCCCACATCGTCAGGGGCAGGCACGCCGCGAAGTACAGCAACGCGACGCAGGAATAGACCAGCAGCGGCTGGAAGGTGGCGGCGCTGGCGATCTGCCCGGCGCGGGCCAGTTCGACGAAGCCCACCACCGAGGCCAGCGAAGTGCCCTTGATGAGCTGCACCAGGAAGCCCACGGTGGGCGGCAGCGACAGGCGGAACGCCTGCGGCGCGATCACGTGGCGGAACTGGTGCCACTTGGACAGGCCCAGGCAGGCGGCCGCCTCCCATTGCTCATGCTTCACGGCCTGGATGCCGCCGTACCAGATCTGGCCCAGGAAGGCCGCCGTGTAGATGATGAAGGCGACGCTGACGGCCGTCAGCGCGGGCACTTCGATGCCCAGGAACACCGGCATGCCGAAGTAGAAGAACATCAGCAGGCCCAGCAGCGGCACGCCCTGGACCAACTGTTGCAGGGCCGCGGCCAGCCAGCGCAGCGGCGCCGAACGGTGGCCGCGCAACAGCGCCAGCCCCAGGCCCAGCGGCGCGCCGATGGCCAGCGCGATCAGCACCAGGGCCACCGTCCATTGCAGGGCGCTGATGAGGGAGGCGAAATCGCTCAGGGTAAACGTACGCATGCTTGCGGCTCCTAGCGGCGCACGGGCCAGGTGAACGCCAGGCTGCCGGCCAGGGCCAGCAAGGCCTTGGTGATCAGCACCAGCGTGAAATAGATGCCGCAGATGACCGCATAGACCTCGAAGCTGCGGTAGGTGCGGCTTTCGATGAAGCTGCCGGCATGGAACAGGTCCTCGGCCGACACCTGCGAGGCCAGCGAGGTGCCGAGCAGCAGAATGACCAGCTGCGTGCCCAGCGCCGGATAGACGTTGCGCAGGGCGGGCGCCAGCACGATGTGGCGGTACACCTGCCAGGTGCTCAGGCCCAGACAGTGGCCGGCTTCGATCTGGCTGCGCGGAATGGAATCCAGGCCGGCGCGCAGGATTTCGATGGCGTAGGCGCCGAAGTACAGGCTGAGCGCCAGCGCCGCCGCCGCGAAGGGCGGCATGCGCAGGCCCAGCCCCGGCAGGACGAAGAACACCACGAACAGCTGGATCAGCGACGGCGTGTTGCGGAACACCTCGACATAGGCGCGCAGCGCCAGCTTGACCGGTTTGGGGCCGTGGCGCGCCAGCATGGCACCGGCCAGGCCGATGGCCAGTCCGGCGACCACGGCGATGATGGTCAGCTCCAGCGTCACCTGGATGCCGTCCCAGAGCTGCTCGCGATAGCGCCAGACCTGTTGGAAGTTCAGCTGCTGCATGGCTTACCCGAAGAACGTGCGGTAGGCCGACTGCACGCGGCCGTCGGCGTCCAGGCCGAAGAACACGCGCCAGCGGTCCAGACAGGTGCATGGGTGGGAAATGCCGAACTCGATCACGTCGCCCGGCGCCAGCTCGCTGTCCGGCGCGATGGCCAGGAAGGCGTGCTGGTCGTTGAGCCGGGTGACGCGGGCCTGCGCATCCCAGCCCGGCAAGGCCGCGCCGCCGCGGAAGGCGGCCAGCGGCGCGGGCAGGTCCTGGTCGTAGGACACGTCGCGCATGCCGAAGCCGCAGATCGCCAATCCCGGCTCCGGGCGCGAAAGGACTTCGCCCCACAGGCGCAGGGCCGGCCGGAAATCGGCGGCCGCATGGCGCGCCTGGCCGTCGATCTGAAAGCCGGCGCGGGCGTCCATGGCCTGCAGCGCGCGCTGGTAGGTGCCGTGGTCATGGAAGAAAATGGCGCCGCTGCGCAGCACCAGTTGGGCGTTGCCGTCCTCGGCCAGCCAAGGTTTGGCGGCCTGGGTGACCTGGTCGAAGAAGGCCGAGCCGCCGGCGGTGAACACCAGCGGCGCTTGCGGCGCCAGGGCGCGCACTTGCTGGAAGGCCCGGGCTGCGCGCGCCATCAGCGCGGCGATGTTGCTTGCGGTGAGCGCCGCGTCCGACGAAGCGACGGCGCCTTCGTAGGTGGCCACGCCGGCCAGCGCCAGCTTGCTGCCTTGTTCGCGGATCGCGTCCAGGATGGCCG
>NZ_JBARYB010000034.1:0-30851 GCF_049647645.1 Achromobacter sp. | reverse complement strand
GCCCGATCCGACGAGCCGCGCGTGGGCTGGCCGCGGCCGGCACCGCGCGGTCCGCGGGCTTCCTCGTCCTTGCGCCGTTGATAGGCGACGGGATCCTTCTGGCGCTCGATGCTCTCCTTGGTGCGTTCCTGTTGCGCGACCAAACGGGCGCGGGCGCCCGTGCGGGTGCGCTTGGGGGCGTCTTCAGCGTGGGCGTCGCGCGCCGTTTTCTTGATCGTCAGCGTCTTGCGCGGACGGTCCTGTTCATCAGAGGACATACGAATCCTGGCGAATGTGCAAAGGTAGGGGGTATCAGAAGGGTTTGACGACGACCAGCGCCACCACCACCAAGAGCAGCAAGACGGGAACTTCGTTGAACCAGCGATAGAACTTGTGCGAACGGGTGTTTTTGCCCTGTTCGAATTTGCGCAGCATCAGGCCACAGGCGTGATGGTAGCCGATGACGAGCAGGACGAAAAAGAGCTTGGCGTGCATCCAGCCGTTACCGGGGCCGACGCCGATGCCGTAGCCCAGGTACAGCCACATGCCGAACACGACCGCGACCACGGCCAGGATGGTGGTGAAACGGTACAGGCGGCGTGCCATGCCCAGCAGGGTGGTCTGCACCGTGGCGTCCGATTGCTGTGCCAGGTTCACGAAAATGCGCGGCAGATAGAACAGGCCGGCAAACCAGGAAGCGATAAAGACAATATGAAAGGTCTTGACCCAAAGCATGGCCATGGCGCGATCCAGTCGAGGAAAGCCGCATTGTAAGCTGCACCACCGTGCCACCAGGGCCGGGGCAAAGCCCCGTGGATGGGGCTTTGCGGGCCGCCGGCTCAGATCACGTAGAGGTCGACGTACTCGTGGACCGGCATGGCTTCCAGCTGCTTCTGGTCCAGCGAGGCCTGCAGGATGCGGTCCTGCTGCCGGGCGGGGAACATGCGCGCCAGATTGGTGCGGAACTTGTCTTCCAGCAGCGGTATGCCTTCGGCGCGGCGGCGCCTGTGGCCGATGGGGTATTCGCAGACGATTTCGTCCAGCCGCGTGCCGTCCTTGAATTCCACCGTCAGCGCATTGGCGATCGAGCGCTTGTCGGGATCGTGATAGTCGCGGGTGTAGGCCGGGTCTTCGACGCAGACGATCTTGTCGCGCAGCGCGTCGATGCGCGGGTCCCGCGCCACCTCGTCCTCATAGTCGGCCGCGGTCAGGCGGCCGTACAGCGCCGGCACCGCCACCATGTACTGGATGCAGTGGTCCCGGTCGGCAGGATTGGCCAGCGGGCCCTTCTTGTCGATGATGCGGATGCAGGCCTCGTGCGTTCGGATCGTGATTTTCGCGATGTCGTCGGCGCTTTTGCCTGCGGCTTTCAACCGGCCATGGAGTTCCATCGCGCATTCGACGGCGGTCTGTGCGTGGAATTCGGCCGGAAATGAAATCTTGAACAGCACGTTTTCCATCACATAGCTGCCGTAGGGGCGCTGGAACCTGAACGGTTGGCCCTTGAACAGCACGTCGTAGAAGCCCCAGGTCTTGGCCGTCAGCACGGACGGATAGCCCATCTCGCCGGTCTTGGCGATCAGCGCCAGGCGCACGGCGCGGCTGGTGGCGTCGCCTGCCGCCCAGCTCTTCCTGCTGCCGGTGTTGGGGGCGTGGCGGTAGGTGCGCAGGCTCTGGCCGTCGACCCAGGCCAGCGACACCGCATTGATCACTTCGTCGCGGTTCAGGCCCAGCATTTGCGCCACCACGGCGGTGGAGGCCACCTTGACCAGCACCACATGGTCCAGGCCGACCTTGTTGAAGGAGTTCTCGAGCGCGATGCAGCCCTGGATCTCATGCGCCTTGATCATGCCGGTCAGCACGTCGCGCATCAGCAAGGGAGGTTTGCCCGCCGCGACCGCGGTGCGGGACAGCCAATCGGCCGTGGCCAGGATGCCGCCCAGGTTGTCGGACGGGTGGCCCCATTCCGCGGCCAGCCAAGTGTCGTTGAAGTCCAGCCAGCGGATCATCGTGCCGATGTTGAACGCGGCCTGGACGGGATCGAGCTGGAACTGGGTGCCCGGCACCTTGGCGCCGTGGGGAACTGTCGTGCCGGGCACGAGGGGGCCCAGCAGTTTCTTGCACGCCGGATATTCCAGCGCTTCCAGGCCGCAGCCCAGCGTGTCGATCAGGCAGTTGCGCGCCGTTTCGTACGCCAGGCTGTTCTGGATTTCATACTTCAGGACGTAGTCGGCGATATCGACCAGGACCAGGTCGGGATCGGGACGGACGTTGGAGATCGGGGCAGACATAGCGGTACCTCTCCATAGGATGAATACAGGTGGCCATGTCGTGCCCTCGTCCGTGTCCCGGTCTTACTTGCGCTTTTCCAGCGGCACGAACTTCTGGTCTTCCGGGCCCACGTAATTGGCGGTGGGGCGGATGATCTTGTTGTCGATGCGCTGCTCGATGACGTGGGCCGACCAGCCTGCCGTGCGCGCAATGACGAACAGCGGCGTGAACATGGCGGTCGGGACTCCCATCATGTGATAGCTGACGGCCGAGAACCAGTCCAGGTTGGGGAACATCTTCTTGATGTCCCACATGACCGTTTCCAAGCGTTCGGCGATGTCGAACATCTTGGTGCTGCCGGCCTGCTTGGACAGCTTCTTGGCGACTTCCTTGATGACCTTGTTGCGCGGGTCGGACACGGTGTAGACGGGGTGGCCAAAGCCGATGATAACTTCCTTGGCTTCGACGCGGCGGCGGATGTCGGCCTCGGCCTCGTCCGGCGTGTCATAGCGCTTCTGCACGTCGAAGGCCACTTCATTGGCGCCGCCGTGCTTGGGGCCGCGCAGCGCGCCGATGGCGCCCGAGATGGCGGAGAACATGTCCGAGCCGGTGCCGGCGATGACGCGGGCGGTGAACGTGGACGCGTTGAACTCGTGTTCCGCGTACAGGTTCAGGGAAATGTGCATGGCCTTGACCCAATCATCACTGGGCTTTTCGCCATGCAGCAGGTGCAGGAAGTGGCCGCCGATGCTGTCGTCGTCCGTCTGCACGTCGATGATGCGGCCGTTGTGGCTGTAGTGGTACCAGTACAGCAGCGCCGAGCCCAGGTTGGCCATCAGGCGGTCGGCGATGTCGCGCGCGCCCGGGGTATTGTGGTCGTCCTTTTCGGGCAGCACGCAGCCCAGCACCGACACGGCGGTACGCATCACGTCCATGGGGTGGCTGGAAGCAGGCAGGGCTTCCAGCGCGGCTTGCAACTGGGCGGGCAGGCCGCGCAGGCTGCGCAGTTTTTGCTTGTAGGCCTTCAGTTCGGCCTTGTTGGGCAGCTTGCCGTGGACGAGCAAGTGGGCGATTTCCTCGAATTCGCTGGTGTGGGCGATATCCAGGATGTCGTAGCCGCGGTAGTGCAGGTCATTGCCGCTGCGGCCAACCGTGCACAGCGCCGTGTTGCCGGCGACGACGCCAGACAGCGCAACCGATTTCTTGGGTTTGAAGCCGGCCTTTTCTTCCGGCTTGGCGTCCGATTTGGCTTCTTGCTTCTTGGGAGCCGTACTCATGTCTCTACTCCTTCCTTTCGCGATGGTCGTTGCTATGGGGGTGGGCATGCAAGGCGCCGGGCGGCTGCCACGGCGCCGGAAACCGGGGCCTGCTTACGCTTTGCCCTTCTGGAAAAGCGCGTCCAACTTGGATTCGAACTCGTGATAGCCGATGCGGTCGTACAGTTCCTCGCGCGTCTGCATCAGGTCCACCACGTTCTTCTGGTGGCCGTCGCGGCGGATGGCGGTATAGACCGCTTCGGCGGCCTTGTTCATGGCGCGGAAGGCCGACAGCGGGTAGAGCACCATGCCCACGCCCACGCTCTTCAGTTCTTCCACCGAGAACAGCGGCGTCTTGCCGAATTCGGTGATGTTGGCCAGCACCGGCACCTTGACGGCCTTGACGAAGCGGTCGTAGGTGGGCAGGTCGTAGGCGGCTTCGGCGAAGATGGCGTCGGCGCCCGCTTCCACGCAGGCCAGCGCGCGCTCGATGGCGGCGTCCACGCCGTGCGAGGCGATCGCGTCGGTGCGGGCGATCAGGTAGAAATCGGTGTCGGTGCGGGCGTCGGCCGCAGCCTTGACGCGGTCGGCCATTTCCTCGGTCGAGACGATTTCCTTGCCCGGGCGGTGGCCGCAGCGCTTGGCGCCGACCTGGTCTTCGATGTGGCAGGCGGCGGCGCCGAACTTGATCAGGCTCTTGACGCTGCGGGCGATGTTGAACGCCGACGGGCCGAAGCCGGTGTCGATGTCCACCACCAGCGGCACGTCGCAGACGTCGGTGATGCGGCGCACGTCGGTCAGGACGTCGTCCATGGTGTTGATGCCCAGATCGGGCAGACCCAGCGAGCCTGCCGCGACGCCGCCGCCGGACAGGTAGATCGCGCGGTAGCCGGCGCGCTTGGCCAACAGCGCATGGTTGGCGTTGATGGCGCCGATGATCTGCAGCGGGCTTTCTTCGGCGAGTGCGCGGCGGAAGAGGGCGCCGGCGGATTCGGGTCTGGACATGGGTGGTCTCCGTGATTTGGACCGGGTGTTTTCAGAATGCCCCGGATGGAAGGTCAGGCCGGAAAATAAATCTGTCCCCTTCGACATTCCTTTGCGCAGCGGCAAAGGGACAGGTTTATGTTTCGGTCTTGCTTAGGAATTGGGCCCGCGCAAACGGGCCCAATCCTTTACTCATGCGCTGCTTACTTCAGCAGGTCCTTGACGCCGTCGCGCTCTTCGAGGAGCTCTTTCAGCGTGAAGTCCAGGCGCTCGCGCGAGAAGGCGTCGATTTCCAGGCCTTCGATGCGCTTGTATTCGCCGTTTTCGGTCGTGACCGGCACGCCGTAGATGATGCCTTCGGGGATGCCGTAGGAGCCGTCCGACGGGATGCCCATCGTGACCCACTTGCCGTTGCTGCCCAGGACCCAGTCACGGACGTGGTCGATGGCGGCGTTGGCGGCCGAAGCGGCCGAGGACAGGCCACGGGCTTCGATGATGGCGGCGCCGCGCTTGCCCACGGTGGGGATGAACGTGTCGCGGTTCCAGGCGTCGTCGTTGATCAGCTTGGACAGCGATTCGCCGCCGACGGTGGCGAAGCGGTAGTCGGGGTACATCGTGGGCGAGTGGTTGCCCCACACCACCAGCTTTTCGATGTCGGCGACGGCCTTGCCGGACTTGGCGGCCAGTTGCGACAGGGCGCGGTTGTGGTCCAGGCGCAGCATGGCGGTGAAGTTCTTGGCGGGCAGGTCCGGCGCCGACTTCATGGCAATGTAGGCGTTGGTGTTGGCCGGGTTGCCCACGACCAGGACCTTGACGTTGCGGCTGGCGACGTCATTCAGGGCCTTGCCCTGAGCCGTGAAGATCTGGGCGTTGACGGACAGCAGGTCCTTGCGTTCCATGCCGGGGCCGCGCGGACGGGCGCCGACCAGCAGGGCCACGTCGGCATCCTTGAAGGCGGTGCGCGGGTCGCTGTGGGCGGTGACTTCTTGCAGCAGCGGGAAAGCGCAGTCATCCAGTTCCATGATGACGCCCTTCAGGGCCTTTTGCGCTTTCTCGTCGGGAATTTCCAGCAGTTGCAGGATGACGGGTTGATCTTTACCCAGCATTTCGCCGGAGGCGATGCGGAATAGCAGTGCGTAACCGATTTGGCCGGCGGCGCCGGTGACGGCGACACGCAAGGCAGGCTTGGACATGGACGTTCTCCGTAATGGTTTGGCGAGAAAAAATCTCACCAATCAGTGTAATCGTTGGGCGTGAAAATCAACGCGTGTGCAGCGGCGCGCAGCATGGCTGGCGCAGGGCCCGGGCAGCGTTGAATCCTAGATCGAATTTACGTGTCCGTCAATTGCTCTTCTATCTTATATAAGACATAAGACGTTGGACAGCTTCCCGGCCGATATGCCACAATAGAGCGTTTATTCGAATGCGCCGCAGCCCGGTTTCGGTTGCGCGCCTGTATCAAGCCAGAACATTGGCGGCGGCAGCGCATTGCGGATGGGTTCGCTGCCTTGCGCCGCCCTCCCATTTCCCCGGATAAACATGACTCAATCAAAAAGATCCATGGCAGAGCCCCGGCCCGAAACCTCCTTACGCATTCGCGCCGCCCGTACGGCGGGCGAGGGGGCCGCTTTCAGTCCGCTCTACCGCCAAATCAAGGATCTGCTTGTCCAGAGCCTGGAACGCGGCGAATGGAAGCCCGGCGAGCTCATCCCCAGCGAAATCGATCTGGCCGCCCGTTTCCAGGTGAGCCAGGGCACGGTGCGCAAGGCGGTCGACGAGCTGGCCGCGGAGCACATGCTGCTGCGCCGCCAGGGCAAGGGCACATTTGTCGCCACCCACCACGAAGCGCGCGTGCGCTACCGCTTCCTGCGCCTGGCCACCGATGACGAAGGCGAGGCCGGCCGGGCCGAAAGCCGCATCCTAGAATGCCGGCGCCTGCGCGCTCCCGCCGAGATCGCGCGCGCCCTGGACCTGCGGGCCGGCGAAACCGTCATCATGATCCGCCGCCTTCTGTCCCTTGGGCAGGCTCCCACCGTCGTGGACGACATCTGGCTGCCCGGTTCCATTTTCCGTGGGCTGACCCTCGAGCTGCTGACCGCCAACAAGGCGCCGCTCTACGGTCTGTTCGAATCCGAATTCGGCGTGAGCATGGTGCGCGCGGACGAAAAGCTGCGCGCGGTGATCGCGCCGGCCGAGGTCTGTCCGCTGCTTAATGTTCCTGCCGGGACGCCGTTGTTGCAGGTGGATAGGGTGTCTTATACGTATGGTGACCGCCCCATGGAAATTCGCCGGGGGTTGTACTTGACCGATCGATACCACTACCGCAATAGTCTGAATTGATGAGCTTTTTAACCACGATTTGATACCGACCCTATCTCTGGGCGAAAATACCGTGTTTGCCCGCAAGGGCCACGGCATTCCCGCCGTAACGATTCCCTAGTTCCGAAACACCGAGGCCGTCATGTCCGACACCGCTGCCAAGCCACGTCCGCAGTTTCGCAATATTGGTATTGCGCAACTCGCCAGCTACCGCCTGCCCCTGGCCGGCAAGCTGTCCATTCTGCACCGCGTCAGCGGCGCGCTGCTGTTCCTCTGTCTTCCCTTGGTCATTCTGCCGTTGTTCGCGGCCAGCGTGGCCGCGCCGCAGACGTTCGCAGCCGTGGCCGCGTACGCCGGCAATCCGATCGTCAAGCTCGTCTTCCTGGTCCTGATCTGGGGCTACCTGCACCACTTCTGTGCCGGCATCCGCTACCTGCTGCTGGACCTGCACATCGGCATCGACAAGCTGTCGGCCAAGAAGAGCGCCGGCGTGGTTTTCGGGGTGAGCCTGGCGCTGACCCTGGTGTTCGCCCTCAAATTGTTCGGAGTGCTGTAATGGCCGACGTGAAAAACTACGGACCCAAGCGTCTGGTCGTGGGCGCCCATTACGGCGTCATGGATTTCATCATCCAGCGCATCACCGCCGTCATCATGGCCGTGTACACGCTGGTGCTGCTGATCGGCATCCTGATGATGCCGTCCTTCACGTACGAGCACTGGACCGCGCTGTTCAACTTCTACGTGGGCGTTCTTCCGGTTGGCCAGATCCTGGCCACCCTTGCATTCATTGCGCTGGCCTGGCATGCCTGGATTGGTGTGCGCGACATCTGGATGGACTACGTCAAGTCGGTGGGCGTGCGCCTGCTGCTGCAAGTGTTGACGATCCTCTGGCTGGTCGGTTCGGTCGTTTACTTCGCGCAAATCCTCTGGAGCATTTAAGCCGTGGTCTCTGTCATGAAATCCTTGCCGCGCCGCCAGTTTGATGTGGTGGTCGTTGGCGCCGGCGGAGCCGGCATGCGTTGTTCGCTGCAACTGTCCCAAGCGGGCCTGTCCGTTGCAGTGCTCTCCAAGGTGTTCCCCACGCGTTCGCACACCGTTGCCGCACAAGGCGGCGTGAGCGCCTCGCTGGGCAACATGAGCGAAGACAACTGGTACTGGCACATGTACGACACCGTCAAGGGTTCGGACTGGCTGGGCGACCAGGACGCCATCGAATTCATGTGCCGCGAAGCGCCGAACGCCGTGTACGAGCTCGAGCACTTCGGCATGCCGTTCGACCGCAACCCCGACGGCACCATCTACCAGCGTCCGTTCGGCGGCCACACCGCCAACTTCGGTGAAAAGCCGGTCCAGCGCGCCTGTGCCGCTGCCGACCGCACCGGCCACGCGCTGCTGCATACCCTCTACCAGCGCAACGTTGCCGCGCGCACCCAGTTCTTCGTCGAATGGATGGCGTTGGACCTGCTGCGCAACGAAGCGGGCGACGTCGTGGGCGTGACCGCCCTCGAAATGGAAACGGGCGAAATCTACATCCTGGAAGCCAAGACCACGGTGCTGGCCACCGGCGGCGCCGGCCGCATCTGGGCCGCTTCCACCAACGCCTTCATCAACACCGGTGACGGCCTGGGCATGGCTGCCCGCGCGGGCATCCCGCTGCAGGACATGGAATTCTGGCAATTCCACCCGACCGGCGTGGCCGGCGCCGGCGTGCTGATCACGGAAGGCGTGCGCGGCGAAGGCGGCATCCTGCTGAACAAGGATGGCGAACGCTTCATGGAGCGCTACGCGCCCACGCTGAAGGATCTGGCCCCGCGCGACTTCGTGTCCCGCTCGATGGACCAGGAAATCAAGGAAGGCCGCGGTTGCGGTCCGGACGGCAGCTACGTGGTCCTCAAGCTGGACCACCTGGGCGCCGACGTGATCAACAAGCGCCTGCCTTCGATCCGCGAAATCGCGATCAAGTTCGGCAACGTCGATCCGATCAAGGAACCGATCCCCGTCGTTCCGACCATCCACTACCAGATGGGCGGCATCCCGGCCAACTACCACGGCCAGGTGCTGTCGCGCGAAAACGGCGAGAACAAGGTCATCAACGGCCTGTACGCCATCGGCGAATGCGCCGCGGTGTCGGTGCACGGCGCCAACCGCCTGGGCACCAACTCGCTGCTGGACCTGATCGTGTTCGGCCGCGCCACCGGCAACCATATCGTCAATTCGCATCCGGAACGCCAGCACGCGCACCAGCCCGTGCCGCAGCAAGCCGTCGAATTCTCGCTGGACCGCGTCAACAAGCTGGAATCGCGCACCTCGGGCGAAAAGACCCAGGACGTCGGCAACGCCATCCGCTTCTCGATGCAGCGCCACTGCGGCGTGTTCCGCACGCTGGAACTGCTGAACGAAGGCGTGACCCAGATCGAAGATCTGGCCAAGCAAGCCGACAACATCTACTTCAAGGACAAGTCCAAGGTGTTCAACACCGCGCGCGTCGAGGCGCTGGAAATGGCGAACATGACTGAAGTGGCCCGTGCCACCATCAAGTCGGCCGCCAACCGCACCGAAAGCCGCGGCGCGCATGCGCTGGACGACCACCCGACGCGCGACGACGAAAACTGGCTGAAGCACACGCTGTGGTACTCCGAAGGCAGCCGCCTGGATTACAAGCCCGTGCAGATGAAGCCGCTGACGGTCGAGTCCTTCCCGCCCAAGGCGCGTACCTTCTAAGTCCGGATTGAGCCCATTATGAGCAACAAGAGAATCGTCAAGTTCGAAATCTACCGCTACGATCCGGACAAGGACGAGCGCCCGTACATGCAGAAGCTGGAAGTCGAACTCCAGCCGACCGACAAGATGCTGCTCGATGCGCTGGTGCGCATCAAGAACGACGTCGATGACAGCCTGGCCCTGCGCCGCTCGTGCCGTGAAGGCGTGTGCGGTTCGGACGCCATGAACATCAACGGCAAGAACGGCCTGGCGTGCACGACCAACCTGCGCGAACTGAAGGAACCCATCGTCCTGCGTCCGCTGCCGGGCTTGCCCGTCATCCGCGACCTGATCGTGGACATGACGCACTTCTTCAACCAGTACCACTCGATCCGCCCGTACCTCATCAACGACACGCCGCCGCCCGAAAAGGAACGCCTGCAGTCGCCCGAGGCGCGCGAAGAGCTGGATGGCCTGTACGAGTGCATTCTGTGCGCGTGCTGTTCCACTTCCTGCCCGTCGTTCTGGTGGAACCCGGACAAGTTCGTCGGCCCGGCCGGCCTGCTGCAAGCCTACCGCTTCATCGCCGACAGCCGCGACGAAGCCACGGGCAGCCGTCTGGACAACCTGGAAGATCCGTACCGCCTGTTCCGTTGCCACACGATCATGAATTGCGTCGACGTCTGTCCCAAGGGACTGAATCCGACCAAGGCGATCGGCAAGATCAAGGAACTGATGGTCCGCCGCACGGTCTAGTTTTAAGCAAGCGCATTTTGCCTCCGGCGGCATTTTTGCCGCCGGGCTGTCCCAAGGCAAAAACGTCCCCTCGGGGGCGGCAAACCCGCGTAACGGGTGTGGCGCTGGGGCTTTTTTTAGGTGTAAGGAAAGATGAGCAAGCTAACTGAATTGGAGCGGGCGCGTTTGCGTTGGCGGGCGCGCCGCGGCTTGCTCGAAAACGACTTGATCATCACCCGGTATCTGGATGCCCACGAGGCTGAGCTTACCGATGATGACGTGGCGGCATTGACGCAGCTTTTCGAGATGGGCGACAACGACCTTCTCGATCTGCTGCTGGCCCGCAAAGAGCTTGAAGGCGCGCTGGACACGCCCAGGCTTCGGAGCATCATTGGCCAGATGCGCGCGCTCTGATTAATTGAGAGGAATGAACATGAACCTGTCTGACAAAAAAGCCACTCTATCCTTCTCGGATGGCAGCGCCCCCATTGAGTTCCCTGTTTACAAGGGTACGGTTGGTCCGGATGTGATCGACATCCGCAAGCTGTACGGCCAGACGGGCATGTTCACGTTTGACCCCGGCTTCATGTCCACCGCTGCCTGCGAATCGGGCATCACGTACATCGACGGCGACAAGGGCGAACTGCTGTACCGCGGCTATCCCATCGAGCAATTGGCCGTCAATTGCGACTTCATGGACATCTGCTACCTGATCCTGAACGGCGAACTGCCCAACAAGGACCAGAAGGCCGACTTCGATTCGCAAGTCACCCATCACACGATGGTGAACGAGCAGCTGCACTTCTTCCTGCGCGGCTTCCGCCGCGACGCGCACCCGATGGCCGTGCTGACGGGTCTGGTCGGCGCGCTGTCCGCGTTCTACCACGACTCCACCGACATCACGAACCCGCAGCATCGCCACATCTCGGCCATCCGCCTGATCGCCAAGATGCCGACGCTGGTCGCGATGGCCTATAAGTACTCGCAAGGCCAGCCCTTCATCTACCCGCAGAACGACCTGTCCTACACGGGCAACTTCCTGCGCATGATGTTCGCCACGCCGTGCGAAGACTACAAGGTCAACGAAGTCGTCGAGCGCGCGCTGGACCGCATCTTCATCCTGCACGCCGACCACGAGCAGAACGCTTCGACCTCGACCGTCCGCCTGTGCGGCTCGTCGGGCACCAATCCGTTCGCCGCCATCTCGGCCGGCGTGGCTTGCCTGTGGGGCCCGGCTCACGGCGGCGCCAACGAAGCTTGCCTGCAGATGCTGGAAGAGCTCCAGGCCAACGGCGGCATCGCCAAGGTCGGCGAGTTCATGGAGAAGGTCAAGGACAAGAACTCGGGCGTGCGCCTGATGGGCTTTGGCCACCGTGTCTACAAGAACTACGACCCGCGCGCCAAGCTGATGCAGGAAACCTGCAAGGAAGTGCTCTCGGCCCTGGGCCTGGAAAACGACCCGCTGTTCAAGCTGGCCATGGAACTGGAACGCATTGCCCTGTCGGATCCGTACTTCGTCCAGCGCAAGCTGTACCCGAACGTGGACTTCTACTCGGGTATCGTCCAGCGCGCCATCGGCATCCCGACCTCGCTGTTCACGGCCATCTTCGCGCTGGCCCGCACGGTGGGCTGGATCGCCCAGTGGAACGAAATGCTGTCGGATCCCGATTACAAGATTGGCCGTCCGCGCCAGCTGTTCACCGGTTCGGTCACGCGCGACGTGCCGCCGATGGACAAGCGTTGATACGCTGTCTGGCCTGAACAAGAAACCGCCTTCGGGCGGTTTTTTGTTGCGCGCTCTCCGTGAGGCAGCGGCGGGAAGATTTGGCGTTTATCATCCTGGCCATGATTCCGATAGCACTGCCTTCCGCCGGCTTCTACCTATTCGTCTCCCTGGGTTTTCTAGCGGGTCTCGCGCTGCTCGGTTGGGCGCTGGTCTTGGCCGTCAGCGCGAGCGCGCGCCGCACGGTGCGCAAGTACTGGAAGACTTCATCATTGGTGTTCCTGGTGCTGGCCATGCCATTCGCGTTCTATGCCTGGGTCCAGACGGTGGTTTGGCAAATCGAGCGGGAGGGCGCTCGTGCTGAGGCTGCCCGCAATGTCACCCTGCAGGAAACGACAACGGTGGGAGGGACTGCCATGCCCGCCGGGACACGTTTGAAACTGCAGGACGAAGGCCAGCTGGAAACCTATCTCGAAGCGGATTTTCCACAGCCGGTGACGATGTACGGGGTACAGGCCTCGAGCGCCCGGCGTTATCTCCACACCGATTACGACAGCGAAACCTACGCCTTGCGGGGCCGCTACCCGCGCAACGTGATCCTGCGCGGCGCGGCGGGTAGCCAGGAGGTGTTGGGTTGGCAGTGCGACGCCACGCAGGACATCGAATTCGAGGTGGCAAGCGACGGCGCGATGAAGGCGTTCGACAAGTGCGTGCTGGGGCCGGGCAACCGGGTCGAGACCGTCGACCTTGCGCCCGGCTCCGTCGTCTATGGCTCGACCGGCACCGTCTACACCGATGGGTCGAGCGACCCGGATCGCTGGCGCATCGAAGTCAAGAACCCGGTAGCGGTGAGAATATTCGGGCTGCCGTTGAGCAAACCCAGGCTATACCTGGACGATGCGCGGCGCCTGTTGCGCGTCAGCGATGCGGAACTGGCCTGCCCGACGCGCTTCGGCGGTGTGAGCTATGCCGCCGGCACCCAGGTCAAGTCGGCGCGCCGCGGTCGCGGCGATGAGCGCGAGCCGTATCCCGGCGTGCTGGTGCTGAGTCCCTGGGACGGCCAGGCCGCCCGGCGCGATGGACAGGCCGACGTGCCCGAGGGCATGTCGGTGATGCATACGCTGGCCGGCGAGGTCGTCGGCGTGGTTAAGAACGACATGGTGGGCGTGTTTCACTTCGCCACCATCATCGTGGGCGACGAGGAGCCCGAGGCGAACCGCGCGTCTTGTCCGTAGGCCGCGCGCGGTCCCGCGGACTCAGCCTTATGCGCCGATGCCGCGCGCCATCAGCACGGCGAACAGCGGCAGGAAGATGAACAGGTGCGATTCGATCATGACCCAGCGGCGGGCGCGCTTGATGTCGGCCGCGGGAGGCACGAAGCCCGGCTGCTGGCGGGACTGCTTGGCCCAGCGCAGGAAGGCCATCGTGGGCGGGATCGAACAGAGGCCGATGATGACGAAGAGCGTGATCTTGGCATGGAACCACGGGTTGCTCATGTAGAACGCGGCGCCTTTGGCGCCCAGCGTCAAGCGCAGCACGCCGGTGATGAGCACGACCACGGCGCTGAGCGCATAAAGGCGGTCATAGATGACCAGGCGCTTGAGGCCGTTGGCGGAGAGGTCCGGCCGCAGCAGCACGGCTTCGGCGGTCAGGACCACCACGAGCAGGAAAATGGCCAGGTAGTGAAACCAGGCATACAAAGCGTCGGACAGCATGTTGACTCCAGAAAGCAAGGTCGAACTTGGTTTTTACCATCCGCGCGGGCCATCGTGGCGGCGTGATCTCCCACAATGAAAAAGAGCGCCCCGAGGGGCGCTCTTTGCCTTAGCGGCGGTCGATCATCAACGACGCTTCTTGGCGGCCTCGGCGGCTTCCTGCTGCGCGTCCACCACGGCCAGCGCCGTCATGTTGACGATGCGGCGCACGGTGGCGCTGGTGGTCAGGATGTGCACGGGGCGAGCCGCGCCCAGCAGGATCGGACCCATCGCGACGCCATTGCTGCCAGTCATCTTCAGCATGTTGTACGTGATGTTGCCGGTGTCCAGCGTGGGCATGACGAGCAGGTTGGCGCGGCCCTTGAGGGTGCTGTCCGGGTAGGCCAGGACGCGGATCTTTTCCGACAGGGCGGCGTCGGCGTGCATTTCGCCGTCGACTTCCAGGTCGGGGGCGCGGTCCTGCACCATCTGGCGCGCGGCAGCCATCTTGCGCGAGGATTCCGTCACGCGGCTGCCGAAGTTGGAGTGCGACAGCAGGGCGATCTTCGGCACCACGCCAAAGCGCAGCATTTCGTCCGCGGCCTGGATGGTGATGCTGGCGACTTCCTCGGCCGTCGGGTTCTCGTTGACGTGGGTGTCGGTGACGAACAGCGTCTGGTCGGGCAGCATCAGCACGTTCAGGGCGGCGTAGGTCTGGCCTTCCTTCTTGCCGATGATTTCGTCGATGTACTTGAGCTGGTTGTCGTACTTGCTGGCCACGCCGCACAGCAGCGCGTCGGCATCGCCGCGGCGCAACAGCATGGCGCCGATCAGCGTGTTGTGCTTGCGGATCATCGCCTTGGCGATGGCCGGCGTCACGCCTTCGCGGCCCTTCAGCTGGTAGTACGCATTCCAGGTTTCGTTGAAGCGGCTGTCGTCTTCCGGATCCACGATCTCGAAGTCCTGGCCGGCCGCGAGGCGCAGGCCGAACTTCTTGATGCGCATTTCGATGACGGACGGGCGGCCGATCAGGATCGGGAACGCAAGCTTTTCATCGGCCACGGTCTGCACCGCGCGCAGCACGCGCTCATCTTCGCCGTCGGCGTAGATGACGCGCTTGGGCGCCTTCTTGGCCTGGGCGAACAGCGGGCGCATCAACTGGCCCGAGTGGTACACGAAGCCCATCAGCTTTTGGCGGTAGGCTTCGATGTCCTCGATGGGGCGGGCGGCCACGCCGGAGTCGGCGGCGGCCTGGGCCACGGCCGGCGCGATCTGGACGATCAGGCGCGGGTCGAAGGGCTTGGGAATGATGTAGTCCGGGCCGAACGACAGTTCCTGGCCGGCGTAGGCGCGGGCCACTTCGTCGTTCTGTTCGGCCTGCGCCAGTTCGGCGATGGCCTTCACGCAAGCCAGCTTCATTTCTTCCGTGATGCGCGAGGCGCCGGCGTCCATGGCGCCGCGGAAGATGAAGGGGAAGCACAGCACGTTGTTGACCTGGTTCGGGTAGTCCGAACGGCCGGTGGCGATGATGCAGTCCGGGCGGGCGGCCTTGGCCACTTCGGGACGGATTTCGGGTTCCGGGTTGGCCAGCGCCAGGATCAGCGGGCTGGCGGCCATGGTCTTGACCATGTCGGCGGTCAGCACGCCGGCGGTCGAGCAGCCCAGGAACACGTCGGCGCCGTTGACCACGTCGGCCAGCGTGCGCGCGTCGGTCTTCTGCGCGTAGCGCT
Source organism: Achromobacter sp. (assembly GCF_049647645.1). Classification (GTDB taxonomy): domain Bacteria; phylum Pseudomonadota; class Gammaproteobacteria; order Burkholderiales; family Burkholderiaceae_B; genus Achromobacter. The sequence continues at coordinate 15,460 of NZ_JBARYB010000034.1, read as the reverse complement.
TCTTGTTGACCTCCATGTTTTCATCGCGGCCGTCCCAGATCACGCCGCGCGAGTCCACCACGTAGATGTGCTCGCGCTTGACGCCCAGGTGGACCAGCAGGTCCAGGCAGGCGATGGCGGCGGCGCCGGCGCCCGAGCAGGCCAGCTTGACCTGGCCGATGTCCTTGCCCACGACCTTCAGGCCGTTCAGGATGGCGGCCGACGAAATGATGGCGGTGCCGTGCTGGTCGTCGTGGAAGACGGGGATCTTCATGCGCTCGCGCAGCTTCTTCTCGATGTAGAAGCACTCGGGCGCCTTGATGTCCTCGAGGTTGACGCCGCCCAGCGTGGGCTCCAGCGCCGCGATGATGTCGACCAGCTTGTCAGGGTCGTTTTCGGCGAGTTCGATGTCGAAGACGTCGATGCCGGCGAACTTCTTGAACAGGCAGCCCTTGCCTTCCATCACCGGCTTGGCGGCCAGCGGGCCGATATTGCCCAGGCCCAGCACCGCGGTGCCGTTGGTGATCACGCCCACCAGGTTGCCGCGCGAGGTGTACTTCGAGGCCGCGTCCTCGCCCTGGTCGAAGATGGCCATGCAGGCGGCCGCCACGCCGGGGGAGTAGGCCAGGGACAGGTCGTCCTGGTTGGCCAGGGTCTTGGTCGGGGTGACCGAGATTTTGCCGGGGGTGGGGTAGGCGTGGTAGTCCAACGCCATTTTGGTGAGAGTTTCGTCCATGGGATACAGGCCTTGAGGGCGCTAAATGGAAAGGAAAGCGTGGAGAGGAAAACGGATTGCAAAAGGCGGGCTCGCGGCCCGCCGTATTTTTTTGGAAATGCTTGGGAACACCCGTATTTCAACAGAAAGCACGGGTGCTTGGTTGTTGCGGTGCAGCGAATGGACGATTTTGCGCAAAACCTCGCTGCATCGCGGATTGCAATCCTATAGCTCCCAAGGCGGCGTCTGGCGTGCGCCGGCATTCAAGCGCGCGCGCAACGCCTTGGCGTCTTCCTGGCGGTCCAGGCTGTCCAGCGCGTGCAGCACGATCCAGTCCGCGCTGACCTCGAAGAAGTCGCGCAGTTGGGCGCGGGTGTCGCTGCGGCCGAAGCCGTCGGTGCCTAATGTGCGGTAGGGCGCGGGCACCCAGGCGCGGATCTGCTCAGGCACGGCGCGCACGTAGTCGCTGGCGGCGACGACCGGAGCGTTGCTTGCGGCCAGGCAGTTCCGCACCCAGTCGACGCTGGCAGGCAGGCCCAGCGCGCGCGCGCGTTCGGCTTCGCGGCCGGCGCGCGCCAGCTCGGAGTAGCTGGTGACGCTCCAGACTTCCGCGTCCACGCCGTAATCGGCCTGCAGGCGTTCTGCGGCGAGTTCCGCCTCGCGCAGCATCGGGCCTGCGCCCAGCAGGCGCACCTGGGCCTGCGCGCGGGCGGGCCGCAGGCGGTACATGCCGCGCAGGATGCCCTCGCGCACGTCCTCGCCCGCCGGCATGTCCGGCTGCGCCAGGTTCTCGTTGGTGACGGTCAGGTAGTAGAACTCGTCGCATTGCTCGTCCAGCATGCGGCGCATGCCATGCTCGACGATGACGGCAACCTCGAAGGCGTAGGCCGGGTCATAGGCGCGGCAGTTGGGCACGGTGGCCGCAATGATGTGGCTGGAGCCGTCCTGGTGCTGCAGCCCTTCGCCGCCCAGGGTGGTGCGGCCGGAGGTGGCGCCGATGAGGAAGCCGCGCGTGCGCTGGTCGGCGGCGGCCCAGATCAGGTCGCCGATGCGCTGGAAGCCGAACATCGAGTAATAGATATAGAAGGGCAGCATCGGCAGGCCGTTGACCGAGTAGCTGGTGCCGGCGGCCGTCCACGAGGAAATCGCGCCGGCCTCGGTGATGCCTTCTTCCAGGATCTGGCCATCGCGGGCTTCGCGGTAGTACAGCACCGAGCCGATGTCCTCGGGCTCGTAGAGCTGGCCTTGCGCCGAATAGATGCCGATCTGGCGGAACAGGTTGGCCATGCCGAAAGTGCGCGCCTCGTCCGCCACGATGGGCACGATGCGCGGCCCCACCGTGCCGTCCTTGAGCAGCGCGGTCAGCATGCGCACGATGGCCATGGTGGAGGACATTTCCTTGCCGTCGGCGGCCAGCGCGAAGCGCGCCCAGTGCTCCGCGTCCGGCGGCGCCAGGCGGGGCGCCTCGGTGTTGCGGCGGGGAATGTGGCCGCCCAGCGCGGCGCGGCGCGCCTGCAGGTGGCGCAGTTCGGCGCTGTCTTCGGCTGGGCGGTAGAACTTCAAGGCCAGGCAATCGGCGTCCGAGATCGGCAGCGCGAAGCGGTCGCGGAAGGCCAGCAGGGCCTCGTCGTCCAGCTTCTTCTGCTGGTGCGTGGTCATCTTGCCCTGGCCGGCCGAGCCCATGCCGAAGCCCTTCTTGGTCTGCGCCAGGATCACGGTGGGCTGGCCGCGATGATGGGCCGCGCGGTGGTAGGCCGCATGGATCTTCACCATGTCGTGGCCGCCGCGGTGCAGCCGGTCGATGGCTTCGTCGCTCCAGTCGGCCACCAGCGCGGCCAGCTCGGGGTTCTGATTGAAGAAGTGGGCGCGGTTGAAGGCGCCGTCATTGGCCGCGAAGGTCTGAAACTGTCCGTCCACGGTATTGGCGAAGGCGCGGGCCAGCGCGCCGCCGGTGTCGCGCCGCAGGAGGGCGTCCCAGTCGCTGCCCCAGACCAGCTTGATGACGTTCCAGCCCGCGCCCGCGTACAGCGTTTCCAGTTCGTCGATGATGCGGCCGTTGCCGCGCACCGGGCCGTCCAGCCGCTGCAGGTTGCAGTTGACGACGAAGACCAGGTTGTCGAGTTTTTCGCGCGCGGCCAGCGTCAGCGCGGCGATGGATTCGGGTTCGTCCATTTCGCCGTCGCCGAAGATGCCCCAGACCTTGCGGTCGGCGCCGGGCATGAGCGAGCGGTGTTCAAGGTAGCGCATGAAGCGCGCCTGGTAGATGGCGTTGATGGGGCCGATGCCCATCGAGCCGGTGGGGAACTGCCAGAAGTCCGGCATCAGCCACGGGTGCGGGTACGAGGACAGCCCGCGCAGGCCGCGCGCCGACGCGGTGATCTCCTGGCGGAAATGCGCCAGGTCTTCTTCGCCGAGGAAGCCTTCCAGGTAGGCGCGGGCGTACACGCCGGGCGCCGAGTGCGGCTGCATGTAGACCAGGTCGCCCGGGCCATCCTGGCTTTGCGCGCGGAAGAAGTGGTTGAAGCCCACCTCGAACAGGTCGGCGGCCGAGGCGTAGCTGGCGATGTGGCCGCCCAGCTCGCCGTGCGCCTGGTTGGCGCGCACCACCATGGCCAGCGCGTTCCAGCGGTTGATGCGGGCGATGCGCTCCTCCACGGCCAGATTGCCGGGGAAAGGCGGTTCCTGGTCGGCGGGGATGGTGTTGAGGTAGGCGGTGCGGGTTTGGCTGTTGGCGCGCAGCCCCAGCGACGCGGCATGGCCCAGCAGGTTGTCCAGCACATAGCCTGCTCGGTCGGCGCCTTCCGCCTGGACCAGCGCCTGGAGCGCGTCGCGCCATTCGGCGGTTTCGGCGGGGTCGGCGTCGTGCTGGATATCTTGCCCGGGGCGGGCGGAACTGGCGTCGCGCATGGTCTTGTCGTCTCCTGGTTTGACGTCCATGCTAGACCCTAGCCCCTGGCATGGGTGATCAAAATTTTGGGGAAAATCCCGAAAATTCAGCATAATCTGTTGCAGGTTTTCCGGCTTGCGGCAGCTTCTGCCGAGGATGTGCCAGGCCGCCGCCCGGAGGGTGTGGCCGCAGGGTGGACGCGAAGGCGCTAGAATTCGCGGCTGGCATGATAGGAATTACTGCAATGACCCAACCCATCAGCGTCCCGGCAGAGGTCACGTTGCCCGAACTTACGTTCCGCGGCATCCTCCTGGGCGCAATCATCACTGTCATCTTCACGGCCTCCAACGTCTTTCTCGGACTGAAGGTGGGCCTTACGTTTTCATCGGCCATTCCGGCGGCGGTGATCTCGATGTCCGTCCTGCGGCTGTTCAAGGACGCGAACATCCTCGAAAACAATATGGTGCAGACCCAGGCCTCGGCGGCCGGCACGCTGTCATCCATCATCTTCATCCTGCCGGCCCTGGTCATGATGGGACACTGGCAGGGTTTTCCGTTCTGGCAGACGCTGGGCATCTGCGCGGCGGGCGGCATGCTCGGCGTGATGTTCACCATTCCGCTGCGCCACGTGATGGTGGTGCAAAGCGACCTGCCGTATCCGGAAGGCGTGGCGGCCGCTGAAATCCTGCGGGTGGGCAGCGCCGAACGCGCCCAGGACGAGGCCGAGAGCGATGGACGGACCCCGGCCAAGACGGCCACCGGCATGGGTGACATCGTCGCCGGCGGCGCGGTTGCCGCCGCGGTCAGCTTCGCGGCCAGCGGGTTACGGGTACTGGGCGACAGCGTCAGCGGCTGGTTCGCGCTGGGCGGCGCGGTGTTCCGGCTGCCCATGGGCTTCTCGCTGGCGCTGCTGGGCGCGGGCTACCTGATCGGCATCGTCGCGGGCCTGGCCATGCTGACCGGGCTGATCATTTCCTGGGGCATCGCCGTTCCCATCCTGACCGCCATGGGCGACATGCCCGCGGGCGTGTCGCTGGCCAAGTACGCCACGGGTCTGTGGGCTTCGCAGGTGCGCTTCATCGGCGCCGGCGTGATCGGCGTGGGCGCTATCTGGACGCTGGCCACGCTGTTCATGCCGATGGCGCGCGGCGTCAAGGCGTCGTTCGCGGCCCTGACCAAGGCGGGCGCCGCCCGCGCCGGACGCGCACCGCGCACCGAGCGCGACCTGTCGGCCGGCTGGATTTCGGCGGTCACGCTGGTGTTGGTGGCGGTTCTGGTGGTGACCTTCCAGGTGTTCCTGTCCGGTGCGCCGCTGTCGCCCGCCGCGATCTGGAAGCTGGTGGCCTACGCCGTGCTGTTCGCTTTCGTATTCGGCTTCCTGGTGGCCGCGGCCTGCGGCTACATGGCCGGCCTGGTGGGTTCCTCGACCAGCCCGATCTCGGGCGTGGGCATCGTCGCCATCGTGCTGGTGTCGCTGCTGATGCTGGCGTTGGGCGGCGAACTGCTGGGGGCGGAGAACGGCGTGCAGATGGCGATCGCGCTGGCTATCTTCAGCACTTCGGCGGTGGTGGCGGTGGCCTCCATTTCCAACGACAACCTGCAGGACCTGAAGACCGGCTGGCTGGTGGGCGCGACGCCCTGGCGCCAGCAGGTGGCCCTGCTGATCGGCTGCGTGGCCGGCGCGGCGGTGATTTCGCCGGTGCTGGAGCTGCTCTACAACGCCTACGGCTTTGCCGATGCCATGCCGCGCGAAGGCATGGACCCGGCGCAGGCCTTGTCGGCGCCGCAGGCGACGCTGATGCTGGCGATCGCGCGCGGCATCTTCACGCACCAGCTCAACTGGACCATGATCCTGATCGGCATGGCGGTCGGCGTGGGCCTGATCGTGGTGGACGAGATCATGAAGCGTACCTGCCGCGTGGCCCGGATTCCGGTGCTGGCCGTCGGGATCGGCATCTATCTGCCGCCCACCGTCGCCGCGCCCATCGTGGTCGGCGCGGTCCTGGCCTGGCTGCTGGAGCGTGCCCTGCGCCGCCGCGCGGCCGCCGCCGGCAAGCCCTACGAGCAGTACGCCGACGCGGCCAACCGCCGCGGTGTGCTGATCGCCTCGGGCCTGATCGTGGGCGAAAGCCTGGTCGGCGTGCTGATGGCCGGCATCATCGGCGCGGCCGGCACGGAAGCGCCGCTGGCGATCGCCGGCGCGGGCTTCGAGCACACGGCATCGTTCCTGGGCCTGGCCGTGTTCGTGCTGGTGGCGATCCTGTTCTGGCGCCGGGTGATGAAGCTGGCGTGATGCGCCCGGCCGGACCTGCCGGGCGGCCGCCTCAGGCGGCGTCCAGCAGGTCGGCCAGGGTGCGGGCGATGACTTTGGTGGCGCGCCGCAGGTCTTCCAGGACCACGCGCTCATCGTTGCGCTTGGCGTGCGATTCCAGCACGGTGCGCGGTCCGGCGCCGTAGATCACACCCGGGACGCCCGCTTCGGCGTACAGGCGCACATCGGTATAAAGCGGCGTGCCCATGGCGGCGATAGGCTCGCCGAACAATTCCTCCCCGTGCTTCTGGATGGCCTGCACCAGCGGCTGGCTGCCCGGCAGCGGACGCATGGAGTTGGCCAGCAGCAGGCGCTTGATGTCCACGCTGATGCCGGGTACGGAGGCGGCGGTTTCCTGGATGATGCGGCGGATGTCGGCTTCGACTTCGGCCGCATTCTCTTCGGGGATCATGCGGCGGTCCAGCTTGAATACCACTTTGCCGGGGACCACGTTGGTGTTGGTGCCGCCTTCGATGCGGCCGACGTTCAGGTAGGGGTGGCTGATGCCCGGAACGTCGGAGCAGATCTCCCGGTATCGCGCGTTCTGCGCATACAGCGTGTTCAGGATCGCGACCGCGCCTTGCAGCGCGTCCACCCCGCTGCTGGGGATGGCGGCATGCGCCATCTTGCCGTGCACCGTCACTTCCATCTGCAGGCAGCCGTTGTGCGCGGTGACGACTTCGTAGCTGAAGCCGGCGGCGATCAGCAGGTCCGGCTTGGTCAGCCCTTGCGACAACAGCCAGCCGGGGCCGAGCAGGCCGCCGAACTCCTCGTCGTAGGTGAAGTGCAGTTCGACCGCGCCGCGGCTGGGCCGGGCCACGGCTTCCAGCGCGCGCAGGGCATAGGTGTAGCTGGCGAAGTCGCTCTTGCTGACGGCGGCGGCGCGGCCGTACAGGCTGCCGTTGTCGATGTCGCCGCCGTAGGGATCATGTTCCCAGCCTTCGCCCGGCGGCACCACGTCGCCGTGGGCATTGAGCGCCACGCGCAGGCCGCCCGCGCCGTACTCGCGGCGCACGATGAGGTTGGTGATGGATTGCAGCCCATAGTCCCGAACGGCGTCGGCGGGCACTGGATGGGCTTCGGCCTGCAGGCCGAAGCCTTGCAGTAGTTCTGCCGTGCGTTCGGCGTGAGGGGCGTTGTTGCCGGGGGGCGTGTCGGTCGGCACGCGCACCAGCTCCTGCAGGAAGCGGACTTCCTCGTCAAAGTGGGCGTCAATCCAGGCGTCGAGTCGGGCGTAGGCTGTCATGGTCGGCTATTTGGGGGCGTGGGCAAGGTCGTCGAGCAGGTGCAGGAACGCCTGCACGGCAAGCTGGATGTCGTCGCTGGAGGTGGCTTCGCGCGGGTTGTGGCTGATGCCGGCGTTCTGGCCGCGCACGAACAGCATGGCCTGGGGCATGACCTCGTGCAGCTTCATGGCATCGTGGCCGGCGCCGCTGGGCATGCGATGGACGGGCAGCCCCAGCGCATCGACGGCGCGCTCCCAGCGCTGCTGCCAGGCGGGATCGCTGGGGGCGGCGGCGGCGCGCATGGTTTCTTCCAGGGTGTAGCGCAGTCCGCGGCGCTGGCAGACGGCTTCGAGCTCGGCCAGCACGTCGTCCGCCAGCGCATCGCGCTGCGGGTCGCTGGGCGCGCGCAGGTCCAGGCTGAAGCGGCATTCGCCCGGCACCACGTTGATCGACCCGCCGGGCACTTCCAGCATGCCTATGGTGCCCACCGAGTCGCCATCGCGGGCGGCGCGCTGCTCCACGTACAAGGCCAGTTCGGCGGTGGCGGTGGCCGCGTCGCGGCGGCGGTTCATGGGCGTGGTGCCGGCATGGCAGGCCAGGCCGTTGATTCGCACCTGGTAGCGCACGCAGCCGTTGATCGACGTGACCACGGCCAGCGGCAGCCCCATTTCGTAGAGCACCGGCCCTTGTTCGATATGGACTTCGACGAAGCCCAGGTAGCGCGCGGGATCGCGTTTCAACTTGGGGATGTCCTCGCTGCGCAGGCCGGCTTGCGCCATGGCGTCACGCATGCTGATGCCATCGGCGTCCTGCTGGTCCAGCCATTCGGGCTTGAAGTCGCCGATCAGCGCGCCCGACCCCAGGAAGGTGGCGCGGTAGCGCTGGCCTTCCTCTTCCGCGAAGCCTATGACTTCCAGGTGATAGGGCAGGCGTTTGCCCTGGCGGTGCAGTTCGCGCACGCAGGCCATCGGCACGAAGATGCCCAGGCGGCCGTCATACTTGCCGGCGTTGCGCACCGTGTCGTAATGGCTGCCGGTCATCAGGGTGGGGGCGTCGGGGATGGTAGCGAGATAGCGGCCGACCACGTTGCCCACGGCGTCGAAGCCGACCTCGTCGAAGCCGCAGTCGCGCATCCATTGCGACAACAGTCCGGCGCAGGCGCGGTGGGCTGCGGTCAGGTAGGTGACGGTGAGCAGACCTTTTTCGGCATAGCCGGGATCGCTGTGGGCGGCCAGTTGCTCGCTCCAGTCCCAGATGTCGTTGCCCAGGGCGGGCTCGGCGTCGTAGCGGTCGCGCAGGCGGATTTCGGCGATGCGGTGCAGCTGCTGCTGGGCCTCTTCGAACTCGAGGTCGGGCGGGTTGTCCAGGCGGCGGGCGAATTCGTCCATCACCTGCTGGCGCGTCATGCCGGCGCCGCGCGCGCCGCGCACGGCGAGGACAAAGGGGAAGCCGAACCGGGTCTTGTAGGCGGCGTTCAATTCTTGCAGGCGCGCCATTTCGGCGGGCGTGCAGTCGGCCAGTCCAGCTAGGTCCTGCTCGCGTGCGGAATCCGCACCCAGGGGCGCGTCTGGCTGGGCGGCCAGTTCAGGGTGGGCGCGCAGCAGCGCTGTCCGGGCCTCGGCATCGCCTTCGCTTGCGGCCTGGCGCAGGCGCTGCCCCAGATCGGCCACCGAGCGGAACGGCCGGTGGGCAAGCGCGCGCTCGGCGATCCAGGGCGCGTGCCCGTACAGGCCGTCAAGCATGGCGGCGGCGTCCGTGGGCGTCGCCGCATTGAGTTGGGCTAGGGATTGGGCCATGGCCGTCCTGTTCAGGCGTTGGGGATATAGGGATGCGCCGCTTGCCAGTGGCGCGCGATGTCGAGCCGCCGGCATACCCAGACGCGGTCGTGGCTGGCGATGTGGTCCAGGAAGCGCTGCAGCGCCGTGATGCGGCCGGGCCGGCCCAGCAGGCGGCAATGCATGCCGATGCTCATCATCTTGGGCGCCTCGTCGCCTTCGGCATAGAGCGCGTCGAAGCTGTCCTTCAGGTATTGGAAGAAGGGATCGGCATGCGAATAGCCCTGCGGCAACGCAAAGCGCATGTCGTTGCAGTCCAGCGTATAAGGCACGATCAGCTGCGGCACGATGCTGCCATCCGTTTTCTGCACGCGCATCCAGAAGGGCAGGTCATCACCGTAGTAATCGCTGTCGTACTCGAAGCCGCCGTAGTCGGCGACCAGGCGCCGGGTGCGCGGGCTGTCGCGGCCGGTGTACCAGCCCAGCGGACGGCTGCCGGTCAATTGCGTGATGGCATCCATGGCCAGGCGCATATGCTCGCGTTCGGTGGCTTCGTCGATATGCTGGTAGTGAATCCAGCGCCAGCCGTGGCAGGCGATCTCGTGTCCCAGGTCAACCAAGGCCGCGCTCAGTTCGGGGTGGCGCTGCAAGGCCATGCCGACGCCGAAAACCGTCAGCGGCAGTCCGCGCTTTTCAAATTCCCGCAGGATGCGCCAGACACCCGCGCGCGAACCGTACTCGTAGATGCCTTCCATGCTGAGATGGCGCTCGGGATAGCTGGCGGGATTGAACATTTCCGACAGGAACTGCTCGGACCCGGCGTCGCCATGCAGCACGCTGTTCTCGCCGCCTTCCTCGTAATTCAGGACGAACTGCACCGCGATGCGGGCCTGGCCCGGCCAATGGGCGTGAGGCGGATTGCGGCCGTAGCCGATCAGGTCGCGGGGGTAGGGGAGCGTGGAATCGTAGGCGGTCATGAACAGGCGGACGGAGTGCGCCGGCGCCGGGCGGCCGGGCATGGGTTGGCGGACGACTTCCTGATGAGCAGCACCATAGCCGGAAATCCTAGTTTTGTATACAAACTATGTACATGATTTTTCCGTAGTTGAAACCGTGCCACGGGAAAAGTGCAGGCAGGAAAAAGCCCAGCCGGCGGATACGCCGGCTGGGCTGCGCTTCCTGCATCCATCATGGGCGCGGACGGCCGGGGCTGGCAAGCCCTGCCATTCGAGGCCGGCCCGTCAGCGCAGGTCGCCGCAAGGCCAGGCGAAAGCGCCGTAGGCGCCCTTATCCGTTGCGGTAGAGAAAGCTGTAGGCGTTGATCGCCGGCACCCCTCCCAGGTGCGCATACAGAACCCGCGAGCCTGCGGGAATCTCGCCGCGGCGGATGATGTCCATCATGCCCTGCATGGATTTTCCTTCGTAGACCGGGTCGGTCATCATGCCCTCGAGCCGGGCGCAGAGACGGATGGCTTCGTTGGTCTCGGCCGACGGCAGGCCGTAGGCCGGGTAGGCGTAGCGGGTGTCCAGCACCACGTCGCGTTCCTCGATGGCTTTCCCCAGCCCGACCATGTCGGCGGTGCGCCGCGCGATGCGCAGGACCTGCGCCCGGGTCTGCTCGGGCGTGCCCGAGGCATCGATGCCGATGACGCGGTCGGCGCGCCCATCGGCCGCAAAGCCCACCACCATGCCGGCCTGTGTGCTGCCCGTGACCGCGCAAACGACGACGTAGTCGAACTTGAACCCCAGCTCTGCTTCCTGGCGCCGCACTTCCTCGGCGAAGCCGACGTAGCCCAGGCCGCCCAGTTCATGGTCCGATGCGCCGGCCGGAATGGCATAGGGCTTGCCGCCGCGCTTGCGGACGTCCTCCAGGGCCTCTTCCCAGCTGCGCCGGAAGCCGATGTCGAAACCCTGATCCACCAGGCGGACATCGGCGCCCATCAGGCGGCTCATCATGATGTTGCCGACCCGGTCGTAGACCGCGTCCGAATAGTCCACCCAGTTCTCCTGCACCAGCACGCAGGCCAGTCCCAGCTTTGCGGCTACCGCGGCCACCATGCGGGTGTGGTTGGACTGGATGCCGCCGATGGTGACCAGCGTGTCGCAACCCTGTTGCAGCGCCTGCGGGATCAGGTACTCCAGCTTGCGCAGCTTGTTGCCGCCGAACGCAAGGCCGCTGTTGCAGTCTTCGCGCTTGGCGTAGATCTCGACCTTGCCGCCCAGGTGCGCGGACAAGCGGTCGAGCTTTTCGATGGGGGTGTCGCCGAAGGTCAGGCGATGGCGGGGAAAGCGCTGCAGATCCATGGGGGGCTCCTGTGACGGCCGCGGTTGGCGCGGATGGAAAAATCATAGGAATTGCCTGGACATGTCGTCAATTGTGTATTTTTATGATTTATAGAATTTAAAATTTATCAAATTGAATAGATGGTATTTATTATTTGAGGTAAAAAACCAAGAGCGAAATTTAATTTTCAGGGACGTATTAAATGGCAGCCATTTCCAGCCTGGATCGCATCGACCGCCACATCCTGCGCGCGCTGCAGCAGGATGCGCAGATCACCAACCTGGAATTGAGCGCGCGGGTCCACCTCAGCCCGGCGGCCTGCCTGCGGCGCGTGGAAAAGCTCAAGAGCGAGGGCATCATTCGGAAAACCGTGGCCCTGCTGGAGCCCGCCGAGGTCGACATGGCCACCCTGGTCATTGTCGGGGTGGTGCTGGATCGTTCCACCCCCGAGTCCTTCACCGACTTCGAAGCCGCGGCGCGCGGCATCAGCGGCTGCCTGGAATGCCATCTGGTGGCGGGGGAATTCGACTACTTCCTGATGCTGCGCATACGCGATCTGGAACGCTTCAACAAGCTGCATGCGGGTGAGATCATCAAGCTTCCCGGCGTACGCCAGATCCGCACCTTCTTTGTGCTGAAAGAGATCATGTCCACGACCGAATTGCCGGTCTAAGCGAGGCTAATGCGCAACACTGGCATTTCGGTCAGTGAAAATGATGCGATGCGGCATTTTTTGTTGACGGAACTTGATGGCGCGTAGACGGCGCAATGGACGGGGTTCGCTGGACATTCCAATGCTGCATGACGGCATTCCGAATACGCTTTTGCGTCACGCAAACGCAAGAAGACGTCCCTAAACTCAAAGCGCTATACTCTTATCCCATACGGCTTTTAAGGCTTGTACGCGCCTTCTGCCCCTGCTATCCGCTTAACGGGAAGCCCGTGTCGCGGAAGGTTTTCCTGCATCGTGTCGAGTGAAGCACTCGTAAAGGTGAAGCGATATGTCTTCGGAAATAGAATCTCTATCCACGTCTTATCTCTTTGGGGGTAACGCCCCTTATGTTGAGGAGCTTTACGAAGCCTACCTCGACAATCCCGGTTCGGTACCTGACAACTGGCGCGAATACTTCGACCAGTTGCAACACGCTCCCGCAACCGACGGCCAGGAATCCACCCGCGACCAGGCCCACGCTCCCATCGTCGAATCGTTCGCCCAGCGCGCCAAGGCCAATGCCTTCGTGCAACGCGCCGCCGAACCCGACCTGAGCGTCGCCAGCAAGCAGGTTTCGGTGCAGTCGCTGATCGCGGCCTATCGCTCGCTGGGTTCGCGCTGGGCCGATCTGGATCCGCTCAAGCGCCAGGAACGTCCCCCGATCCCCGAACTCGATCCGGCCTTCTACGGCCTGACCGAAGCCGACCTGGATCAAACCTACTCGGCCACCAACACCTACTTCACGACCGCCAGCACCATGACGCTGCGCGACATCCTGAAGGCGCTGCGCGACACGTATTGCCGCAGCATCGGTGCCGAATTCACGCACATCTCCGACCCCGCCGCCAAGCGCTGGATCCAGGAACGCCTGGAAACCACCCTGGGCGCGCCCGCCTATTCGGCCGAAGAAAAGCGCCACATCCTGCAGCAGCTGACCGAGTCCGAAGGCCTCGAGCGCTTCCTGCACACCAAGTACGTCGGCCAGAAGCGCTTCTCGCTGGAAGGCGGCGAAAGCTTCATCGCCTCGATGGACGAAGTGGTGAACCACGCCGGTGAAAACGGCGTCCAGGAAATCGTGGTCGGCATGGCCCACCGCGGCCGCCTGAACCTGCTCGTGAACATCATGGGCAAGATGCCCGGCGACCTGTTCGCCGAGTTCGAAGGCAAGCACGCCGAAGGCCTGACCGACGGCGACGTGAAGTACCACAACGGCTTCTCCAGCGACCTGTCCACCCGTGGCGGCCCGGTCCACCTGTCGCTCGCGTTCAACCCGTCCCACCTGGAAATCGTCAACCCCGTGGTCGAAGGCAGCGTGCGCGCCCGCCAGGAACGCCGCGGTGACGCCGAAGGCAAGCAAGTGTTGCCGGTGCTGGTGCACGGCGACGCGGCCTTCGCTGGCCAGGGCGTGGTCATGGAAACCCTGAACCTGGCGCAGACCCGCGGCTACGGCACGGGCGGCACGCTGCACATCGTCATCAATAACCAGATCGGCTTCACCACGTCCGACCCGCGCGACTCGCGTTCGACGCTGTATTGCACCGACGTGGTCAAGATGATCGAAGCCCCGGTGTTCCACGTCAACGGCGACGATCCCGAAGCCGTGGTGTTCGTCACCAAGCTGGCGCTGGATTACCGCCTGCAGTTCCGCCACGACATCGTCGTGGACATCGTCTGCTTCCGCAAGCTGGGTCACAACGAGCAAGACACCCCGTCGCTGACGCAGCCCCTGATGTACAAGCGCATTGGCCACCACCCCGGCACGCGCAAGCTGTACGCCGACAAGCTGACCACGCAAGGCGTGCTGGCCGAAGGCGAAGCCGACCAACTGGTGAAGGACTATCGCCAATTGATGGAAGACGGCCAGCGCACCATCGAACCGGTGCTGACCGACTACAAGAGCAAGTACGCCATCGACTGGTCGCCGTTCCTGGGCGCCAAGTGGACCGACCAGGCCGACACCGCCGTGCCGTTGGCCGAGCTCAAGCGCATCGGCGAACGCATCACGTCCGTGCCGGAAGGCTTCACGGTGCACCCGCTGGTCGCCAAGCTGCTGAACGACCGCCGCACCATGGCCAAGGGCGAACTGAACCTGGACTGGGGCATGGGCGAACACCTCGCCTTCGCCACCCTGGTGTCCTCGGGCTACGCCATCCGCATCACCGGCCAGGACTCGGGCCGTGGCACGTTCACGCACCGCCACGCCGTGCTGCACGACCAGAACCGCGAGCGCTGGAACGACGGCACCTACATTCCGCTGCAGAACGTCTCGGAAGGCCAGGCTCCGTTCACCGTCATCGACTCCGTGCTGTCCGAAGAGGCGGTGCTGGCGTTTGAATACGGCTACTCCAGCGCCGAGCCCAACACGCTGACCATCTGGGAAGGCCAGTTCGGCGACTTCGTCAACGGCGCCCAGGTCGTGATCGACCAGTTCATCAGCTCCGGCGAAGCCAAGTGGGGCCGCCAGTCGGGCCTGACCCTGATGCTGCCGCACGGCTACGAAGGCCAGGGTCCCGAGCACTCCTCGGGCCGCATCGAGCGCTTCCTGCAGCTGTGCGCCGACAACAACATGCAAGTGGTCCAGCCGACCTCCGCGTCGCAGATCTTCCACGTGTTGCGTCGCCAGATGATCCGTCCGTTCCGCAAGCCGCTGGTGCTGTTCACGCCCAAGTCGCTGCTGCGCAACAAGGACGCCGGCTCCCCCCTGACTGATCTGGCAGGCGGCAGCTTCCGTCCGGTCATCGGCGAGGTCGACGAGGCCATCGACGCCAGCAAGGTCAAGCGCGTGCTGGCTTGCTCGGGCAAGGTCTACTACGATCTGGTCAACGCCCGCCGCGAGCGTGGCGCCGACAACGTGGCGATCATCCGCGTCGAACAGCTGTATCCGTTCGCGCACAAGTCGTTCGAAACGGAACTGCGCAAGTACCCGAAGGCAACCGAAGTGATCTGGGTTCAGGACGAACCGCAGAACCAAGGCGCCTGGTTCTACGTTCAGCATCATGTGTACGAAAACATGGTCGAAGGCCAGAAGCTGGGCTATGCCGGCCGCGCCGCGTCGGCATCGCCGGCCGTGGGCTACCTGGCCAAGCACCAGGAGCAGCAGAAGGCCCTGATCGAAACGGCTTTCGCGCCCAAGTTCAAGGTCATGTTGACGAAGTAACACGCGCTTGATGCACGCGCCGCGCGTGCAGGTTTCCGGAATTCGATTTCGAAGCCTGCCGCGCAGCGCGACCAGAACACAAACTTTACGGAACAAACAAAATGGCTATTACCGACGTCGTCGTCCCCCAACTCTCCGAATCCGTCTCCGAAGCGACGCTGCTGACCTGGAAGAAGCAGCCTGGCGCTGCCGTTGAAGCGGACGAAATCCTGATCGAAGTCGAAACCGACAAGGTCGTGCTGGAAGTGCCGGCTCCGGCCTCGGGCGTGCTGGCTGAAATCGTCAAGGGCGACGGCAGCACCGTCACCTCGGGCGAAGTGCTGGCCCGCATCGACACCGCCGGCAAGGCCGCCGTCGCTGCCGCCGCACCCGCCGCCGAGGCCCCCAAGGCCGCTGAACAAGCCGCTGCCGCCC
>NZ_JBARYB010000033.1:0-1690 GCF_049647645.1 Achromobacter sp. | reverse complement strand
GCGGGGCCCACGGTGCAACGCGCTGAGCATGCTGCCAATGGCAGCGCGCGCGCGAACACGTCACAAGCTGCGCCCAAAGCCGCACCCCAGGCCGCGCCGCAGCGCGCCAAGACGCCGCGCAACGATTCCGACGCGGCGCTGTTGGCGGCGCTGATGTCCTACGGCCTGCCGCCCGCATCACCGCCCGGGACCAAGGTCTACAAGAACGACGGCGTCTTCGTCCGCGAACTGCCGGGCTCGCCCCTGGCGGCGCGCCTGGAGCAATGCCGCAAGCTGGGCTTCCTGGAGAGCGAGCAATGCCGCTTGCGGGTGTGCTCGGGCTACTGGGGCACCGCGCCCGAATGTCCCAATCCGCAAGCCCAGGTCGAACCCTGAGTCTTCAGAGAAGGTTTTTTGCCGCAATGGATCCGACTGCAACGCCCGGCCTGTTCAGTTCCGACGCCCGCCTCTACAGCCTGGAAGGCGAGGGCGCGCTCGCCTCGCTGCAGGTCGAGGGCTGGATCGCGCGCGAGGCCCTGTCGGGCATCTCGCAGACGCGCGTGGTCGCGCTGGCCGACAACGCCGGCCTGGATTTGCGCGACATGATCGGACGCCCCGTCACGTTGTGGACCACGCGCGCCGACGGCAGCCGCGCCGGCCGCAGCGGCCTGGTCCGCGAAGCCGAGCTGCTGTCGGGCGACGCGGGCCTGGCGCGCTACCGCCTGACGGTCGCGCCCTGGCTGTGGCTGGCCACGCAGCAGCGCAACAGCCGCGTGTTCGAAGCGCGTCCGGTGCTGGACGTCATCGGTCACGTGTTGGGCGCATACGAGGGCTATGCGCATCGGGTGGCGGGCGACGCGGCCGAAGCGCTGGCGGGGCTCGCACCGCGTCCCTACGCCACGCAGTACCGCGAAACCGATTACGCCTTCATCAGCCGCCTGCTGGCCGAAGCGGGACTGGGCTGGACGGTGGTCGAGGATCCCGAAGTACCCGCGCGGCATGTGGCACTGATCTTCGCCGATAGCCGTGGCTTGGCCGAGGACGCCGAGTCCGCGGGCGGCGGCGTTCGCTTTCAGCGCGCAAGCGCGACCGAGTCGCGCGACACCGTGCAGGCCATGGCGCGCCAGTGGCGGCGCGGTCCGGACCGCGTCACTGTCCTGGGCTGGCACGGCGGCGGCAAGCGCGCGGTGGCGGCCGAGGCGTTGGCGCGTCCCGCCGATGGCGGCGAGGACGCCGGCCTGGAATGGTACGAGGTAGCCGGCCACGGCAGCTTTGCCGATGAGGCCGAGGCGCGGCGCCAGGCGACTTTGGCGATGGAAGCCGTGCAGGCCGGCGCGGAGACCTTTGTCGGCCTGGGCGGCGTGCGTACCTTCCGTTCCGGCACGCGCTTCACTTTGCAGAATATGTCCCCGCTGGGTCCCGCCGCTGAAGAGGGCTTCGAACCCGCCTTCGCGCTGGACCGGGTCGAGCACGTAGGCATCAATAACCTGCCGCCCGAGACCCGCGCCTCGCTGGCGCAGCGGCTGGGCGGGCTGGATACGTATCTGGCGTTGGACGCCGAGGCTCCCGAGTCGCCAGGCGTAGAGCGTGCGCGCGCCGATCCGTCGCGGCCCGACGCGGGCGTGTTGGCGAAAGCACGCGAGGTCGGCTACGCCAACCGCTTCCAGGCGGTGCGTTGCGACCGTCCCTGGCGGCCGGCGCTGCCGCAGGC
>NZ_JBARYB010000032.1:0-5867 GCF_049647645.1 Achromobacter sp. | reverse complement strand
GCAAGCCCATCGCCCGCGACCTGGACGACGAACACAAGGGCATTCTGAACGCCACCCTGGCCCGCGACGCGGACCGCGCCTGTGACTTGCTGGCTGCCCATATCCGGCTGACCTACGACGCCGTGGCCCGTCTGCCGCCGGACCTGTTCACGCCGGATTGAAAACCCGCAGGCCTGAGGCCGGGCCGTTATGTCGCGCCAGTTCGATGCTGCGCCAGCACGTCATGCATGGCCCGCGCCGCGCGTTCCAGCACGGGCACGGCGCGCAGCAAGTCATCGAGCATGACCCGGGCGGTCGGCGCATGGCAGGCCACCGCCGCCACCACGCGGTCGTCCGCGTCGCGCACCGGCACTGCCACCGCGCTCATGCCGCGCACGAATTCCTCGTTGTCGATGCCGATGCCGCGCGCGGCCAGCCGTTCAAGCTCTTCTTCCAGCCTTGCCGGGTCCGTCAGCGTGCGCGGCGTATTGCGCGTCAGCGGCAGGCGCGCCAGCACCCGCCCGCGCTCCAGCCGGTTCATGGACGCAAGGAACAGCTTGCCGCTGGCGGTGCAGTGCATGGGCACGTGGCTGCCGACCGCGAAGAACAGGCGCAAGGGTTCGGCCGTTTCCACGCGTTCCATATAGATCACCCGGTCGCCGTCGGGCGCGGTCAGGTTGCAGGTTTCGCCCAAGGTGCCGACCAGTTGCGCCAGCACGGCGCGGCAGGCGCGAGTGAAGGCCGAGGCGCGCAAGGTCGCCAGGGCCAGGGTCGCGGCCTGCGGCCCCGGCACGAAGCCGTTCTCGGTGGGCGTGGCGGCGACGAAGCCGGCACGCTGCATGGCCGCCAACAGGCGCATCAAGGTGGTCTTGGGCATGTCCAGCCGCTGCGCCAGTTGCGCCAGCGTGGGCGGATGCTGGGCCCGCGCCAGGTGGTCCAGCACCACCAGCGCGCGCAGCGAACGCGCGGCTTCCTGTTGGGTCGCGGCGTCTTCGGCCTGCGGCGCCGATGCTGCACCGCGATTTTGAAACTGAATCTGCATATTCTGTTCCACTTTTCCGCCCCTGCGCCTGTTGTGCTTTGTTCCGCGCGCGTGCTTCCTAGAATCGCCACAAATGCCGCAGCGCCCATGCGCCGGCATCGATCCAGTATATAAGTGCGCCCCACAACGACAAGCAGGGTAAACGCGCCGTAGGCCAGGCGCGGCGCCCGGCTGCAGGGAGAGCTTGCGGACATGTCCGATACCGTGGATTACATCGTGGTTGGCGCCGGCTCGGCCGGATGCGTAATGGCCAACCGGCTGAGCGCCAGCGGCACGCACAGCGTCTGCCTGCTGGAAGCCGGCCCCAAGGACAGCAACCCGTGGATACACATCCCCATCGGCTACGGCAAGACGATGTTCCACAAGGTCCTGAACTGGGGCTACTACACCGACCCCGATCCCGGCATGCTGGACCGGCGCATCTATTGGCCGCGCGGCCGCACGCTGGGCGGCTCCAGTTCCATCAACGGCTTGATCTACATCCGCGGCCAGCGGCGCGACTACGACGCCTGGGCCGCCGCGGGCAATCCCGGCTGGAGTTGGGACGAATGCCTGCCCTACTTCCGCAAGCTGGAAAACAATGACCTCGGCCCCGGCCCCACGCGCGGCACCGAAGGCATGCTCAACGCCACCTCGATCAAGACGCCGCACCCCTTGGTGGAAGCGCTGATCGGCGCGGCGCAAAAGCTGGGCTTGCCTCACGTACAGGACTTCAACACCGGCGACCAGGAGGGCGTGGGCTATTACCAGCTCACCACCCGCAACGGCCGCCGCTGCTCCACCGCCGTGGCCTATCTGCGGCCCGCCCAGGGCAGAAGCAATCTGCGCGTGGAGACCGACGCGCACGCCATGGCCGTATTGTTCGAAGGCCGCCGCGCCTGCGGCGTGCGCTACCGGCGCGGCGGTCAGGTACACACCTTGCGCGCCCGTCGCGAAGTCGTGCTGTGCGCCGGCGCCTTGCAATCGCCGCAATTGCTGCAACTGTCGGGCGTCGGGCCTGCCGCCCTGCTGCGCCGGTTCGGCATCGGCGTCGTGCGCGATCTGCCCGGCGTGGGTGAGAACCTGCAGGACCACCTGCAGATCCGATTGATCTACGAGACCACCCGCCCCATCACCACCAACGACCAGTTGCGCAGCCTGACGGGCCGCGCCCGCATGGGACTGGAATGGCTGCTGTTCCGCGGCGGCCCGCTGGCCGTGGGCATCAACCAGGGCGGCGTGTTCTGCCGGGTCGATCCGGCCAGCCGCACGCCCGACACGCAGTTCCATTTCGCCACGCTGTCCGCCGACATGGCGGGCGGCAAGGTGCATCCGTTCTCGGGCTGCACCTATTCCGTCTGCCAGTTGCGGCCCTCGTCGCGCGGCCGGGTCCAGCTGCGCAGCACGGATCCCTTCGAGGCGCCGTCGATGCAGCCGAATTACCTGTCCACCGAACTGGACCGCCACATGGCCGTGGCCGCGGTGAAGTATGCGCGCAGGCTCGCCGCCACCGAGCCGCTGGCCGGCCTGATGAAGCGCGAGTTCCGCCCCGGGCCGGACGTGCGCACGGACGACGAGATCCTGCATTTCTGCCGCGAATACGGCGCGACGATCTTCCATCCGTCCGGCACCGCCAAGATGGGGCCGGCCAGCGACCCCATGGCCGTGGTGGACGAACGCCTGCGCGTGCATGGCGTGGCGGGACTGCGCGTGGTGGACTGCTCGATCATGCCCACGCTGGTGTCAGGCAACACCAACGTGCCGGTGGTGATGCTGGCCGAGCGCGCGGCCGATTTCATGTTGCAGGACCTCAGGCAAGCGCAGCCGCAGGCGCTGCGCGTCGCCGCCTGAATCGGAGATGACGGACCCCGGATAGCAGAACCCCCAAGGCGCAGGACAACGCAGATTGCCCCACCGCCCCACCAAAGGAGACTAGACATGGCCAAGCAAAACGAAGCCGCGGTGCGCAAAGTCGTCGCCGCGTCGCTGATCGGCGCCACCATCGAGTGGTACGACTTTTTCCTGTATGGCGTCGTCGCGGGCATCGTGTTCAACAAGCTGTACTTCCCCACCGGCGACCCGACGGTCTCGACCATGCTGGCATACACCACCTTCGCCGTGGGCTTTGTCACGCGGCCGCTGGGCGGGCTGATCTTCGGCCACTTCGGCGACCGCATCGGCAGGAAGAGCATGCTGGTGATGACGCTGATGATCATGGGCATCGCCACCTTCCTGATCGGGCTGGTGCCGACCTACGACAGCATCGGCATCTGGGCGCCTATCCTGCTGCTTCTGCTGCGCGTGTTCCAGGGCATCGGCCTGGGCGGCGAATGGGGCGGCGCGGTGCTGATGGCCTATGAATACGCCCCGCCGGGCAAGAAAGGCTTCTACGCCTCGCTGCCGCAGATCGGGCTGGCTATCGGGCTGTGCCTGGCCTCTGGCACGGTGGCGCTGCTGTCCACCCTGCTGACGGATGAGCAATTCATGGCCTGGGGCTGGCGCATCGCCTTCCTGGCCTCGGCCGCGATGGTGCTGGTGGGCATGTACATCCGCCTGAACATCAAGGAAACGCCGGAGTTCGCGGCGGTCAAGGCCAACAATGCCGAAAGCCGCATTCCCTTCTTCGACATGCTCAAGCGCTATCCGGGCAATGTCTTCAAGGGCATGGGCGCGCGCTACATCGACGGCGTGTTCTTCAACGTGTTCGGCGTGTTCTCGATTTCGTACCTGACGCAGACCGTGCAGATCACGCGCACCGAGGCGCTGATCGGCGTGATGGCCGCGGCGCTGGTGATGTGCTTTTTCATCCCCTTCTTCGGCCGCCTGTCCGACCGCATCGGCCGCACCCGGGTCTATTTCTGGGGCTCGCTCATCACTGCGGCGGCGTCCTTCCCGGGCTTCTGGCTGATGCTGAACAGCCAGGGCAGCGTGATGCTGATCTGGCTGGCCATCATCATCCCGTTCGGCATCCTGTACGCCGCGGTGTATGGGCCGGAGGCGGCGCTGTTCTGCGAGCTGTTCGACGCCAAGGTGCGCTACACGGGGATTTCCTTCGTCTATCAGTTCTCGGGCATCTTCGCTTCGGGCATCACGCCCATCATCGCGACCGCGCTGTTGAAGACGGGCGGCGGCCAGCCTTGGCTGATCTGCTTGTATGTGCTGTTTGCCGGGGTGGTGTCGGCGATCTGCGCCATGCTGATTGGACGTGGGGCGCAGCCGGCGGAGCTGGAGGCAGCGGCGAATGCCATGCCACGCGGGGGATTGGGCAAGGCCTGAACGTAAAAGCGCCGGCCAAATGGGCCGGCGCTTTTTACCCTAGGACTATGCCCGTCTCAGGCGGCCGCCACCGGACGGCCGTAGAACGGATAGTTGGGGTCGTTGTAGCCGTGGGTCGACGCGTGGCCCGGCGTGACCCAGTCATTGACGATGGCCTCGTCCTCGGCCGTGATCCTCACGTCCAGGGCCGCGTAGTAGTCCTCCATCTGCGCCAGGGTGCGCGGACCGGCGATGACGGCGGTGATGATCGGGTTGGCCAGCACCCAGGCGGTAGCGAAATGCCCCGCCTGCGTGCCACGGGCGGCGGCATGCGCCACCAGCTTTTGCGCGATCTCCAGGGATTCTTCGCGGAACTCGGTGGCCAGGATGCGGCGGTCGCCGCGTCCGGCGCGGCTGTCGGCCGCGGGCGCCTGGCCCGGCAGATACTTGCCGGTGAGCACGCCGCGCGCGATCGGGCTGTAGGGCACGACGCCCAGGCCGTAGTGCTTGCAAGCGGGCAGGATCTCGACTTCCGGGCCGCGGTTGAGCATGTTGTAGTAAGGCTGGCACACGACGGGTTGGGGCACGCCCATTTTTTCGCACAGGCGCATGACCTCGGCGATGCGCCAGCCGCGGAAGTTGGACAGGCCGAAGCTGCGCAGCTTGCCGGCGCGGATCAGGTCGCCCAGCGCCCACAGGGCTTCTTCGAGGTTTTCCTCGTGGTAGTCGCGGTGCAGGTAGAGGATGTCCATGAAGTCGGTGCCCAGGCGCGTGAGGCTGTCTTCCACGCCGCGGATCAGCCACTGGCGCGAATAGTGGGCCTGGTTCGGGCCGCTACCGACGGCGTTGCCGATCTTGCTGGCGAGCACCCAATCGTGGCGCTGGCCTTTCAGCAGCTTGCCCACCACTTCTTCAGAGCGGCCGCCGTTGTAGACGTCTGCGGTGTCGATGAAGTTCAGGCCATGGTCACGCGCGGACGCGACGATGCGGGCGGCTTCGTCGTCCGGGGTTTGCTCGCCGAACATCATGGTGCCCAGGCAAAGCGGAGAGACGCGGAGATTGCTGCGGCCGAGGCGGCGGTAGTTCATGGTTGGCTTCCTCTCGTTCACGGAAATGGATTAACCGCGAGCATGCAACGGCAAGCCCGCGCCAGTCAAACGGGACCTACCGGATCGGGGCAGTCAAATCCGGAGCTGACGCGTTCTTGGTTGGATTCTTGACGTTCGGTTTGGTTAGGCCGGGGTTCTTGAACCGCCGGCGTCCGGACTGCGGGATTCCGATGCTCGCCCCGGTGGGGCTGCGCTTCGGATCCCTCCGTCCGGCCACCGGCTCACGGCATCTGCCCATGAACGGGGTTCAAAACCAACGCATTAGGCGACTGCCAGCCGAGGACCCCGGAGCCATCCGTAGCGCAGCCCCGCCGGGGCGAGCATCGGAATGGCGCAGGGCAGCCTCGGCGGCTATAGAACCCTGACGTCCGCAAGCTCGAAGCCCTGCCGCCCCGCACTTCGGTTTTTTGTGACGCAGGGTTCTTGAGTCGCCGGCGTCCGGACTGCGGGATTCCGATGCTCGCCCCGGTGGGGCTGCGCTTCGGATCCCTCCGTCCGGCCAC
>NZ_JBARYB010000031.1:0-56299 GCF_049647645.1 Achromobacter sp. | reverse complement strand
GCCAGGCACAGGATGCGCGGCGCCGGGTTCATGGCCGGCAGCCAGTCCGCGGGCAGGGCGCGCGGCGTGAGGTGCACCTGCCAGTCGCCGCGCCGCGCGGCCTGGATGGTTTCGGCGCTTACCGGTTGCGACCAGGCGCATTGCTGCGCGGCCTGGCGGTCCCAGGCCGTGCGGTTGTGATGGTAGATATCGATAGTGTCAGTCTGCGGGGCAGGCATTGTGTTTTCCTTCTGCTGATGGGGAAAACTGCCGATGGACGCGCAATCCGCGAGTCTGTGCCTTGCAAGAGCGGGACGCGGCGCGCCGATAGGGGCCGGGACCTGCAAGACATCAGAATGGAACAAGCAATGCGGCTCGCGCGCCAGGCAGCGAGGGGAGGCAAGATGCGTGGGCATCCCGGCATTTACTTGTTCACTCTGAGTGCTCCGGTGGATGTGGGAGAGGGTGGCAAGCTTAACCCGGACGGCGCGGCGGGGACAAATGGCTGCCCGCCGCCGGTTCATTCCGCGGCCGTCGCGCAGCTATGTGCTGCGCGGCGTCGTGATCACATGCGCCTGGATCTTTCCCGCGATGGGCCCCGCGCCGTAGTGTGCACGCAGCGCATCGGTCGCGATGTTGATGGCCTGCTCCAGCATATCCGCGCCGCGGGCCTCGATCTCGTTGCGCAGCGGCGTCCCCTGGCAGTAGGCGATCGCGGCCATCTGCGGCGTGTCCGCCCGGCTTTCAAAGGCGACGGTTTCCAACGCCCGTTGTCCGGTGAATCCAGCGCGGGCAAGATCCGCGGCGATGACGGCCGCATCGTAGTAGCCATGGGGCACCCGGCTCATGAACTTGGGGGGATCGCCGGGAAACAGCCGCGCCAGGGCCTGTTCCACGGTATCGGCAAACGCGTTGTCCTCGATGCGGTCCCAGACATTGAACAGAAACGCTCCCCCGGGGCGCAGGACCCGGCGGGCCTCCGCGAAGCCGGCGGCCTTGTCCGGCAGGAACATGTAGCCGAACTGGCATACCACGGCATCGAAAACCTGGTCCTCAAAAGGCAGCTGCAAGGCGTCGGCCTGGCGCCAGCTCACGGCGCGGCTGGCGCCCAGGCCCTGGGCCTGCTCCAGCATGGCCGGGTTGAGGTCGGTCGCGACGATGGCCGTGGCGGCGGGCAGCTGCTCCGCGAGCTGCCGCGTCACCGCGCCCGTGCCCGCCGCGATTTCCAGGACGGTCGCAGGACGCAGCGCCGCCGCGCGCCGGGCGAGGTCTATGGCATAGGGTTCGAAGATGAGGGGAACCATGTACCGCTGATAGAACTGCGGGATGGATCCGGAGAAGACTCGATCGCCAGTGGACGTGTTCATGATGTTCGACTCCAAAGCGGCCGCGCGGGGCGGTCTTCAGACTGAACGCAGCCGCGTTCGGCGGCTGGGAAACTCAATTTTAGGCGTGGCGAGACCGCCTGGCGACAGACGCTCGGCATGGGCCTATGCTCCCAACCGCGCCTGCTCCGCCGCCAGATAGGCATCCCGCGACGGCAGCAGGTGCTCGCGGCATAGCGCCATCAAGGCTTCGCGGTCGCCGTCGCGCAGGGCGTGGATCATGGCCCAGTGTTCCTGGCGGGCGCGTTCGCGGTAGCCGGCGGCGGCCAGCGATCCAAAGCGGATGGGATGGGTGCGGCGGGCGTATTCCTGGATGGCCTGGCCCAGCACCGCGTTGTCCAGCAGGCCGAAGAATTCGCGGTGAAAGCGCTGGTTGCTGCGGAACACGCCGCGCGCGTCGCCGTCGGCGACCGCCGCATCGTGTTCGCGCTGCACGGCCACCAGCGCCGTCAGCCGCGCCTGCGGCACGGGCAGCGGGATCTGGCTGGCCGCATGCACTTCCAGCACCTGGCGCAGCGCGTACAGCTCCATGACTTCGCGCACCGAGTAGGCGCGCACCACCGCGCCGATGTTGCGCTTTTTCTCCACCACGCCCAGCGCCTCCAGGTCGGCCAGGACCTGGCGCACCACATGGCGCTTCAGGGCGAAGCGCGCCATGAGTTCGTCTTCGGTCAGGCGCTGGCGCGGGTGCAGCCGGCCGAAGACGATGTCTTCTTCCAGGATGGCCACCGCGGCCAGCGCGGCGTCCTGGACCTGTGCTTGAAAGGCGTCGGGCGTGACGGCGTCCATGGGCTTGCCTACTTCTTCGGCACGGTGTCGTGCGTGACGCCGGCGCGCAGGAAGTCGAAGTCCACGCCCTGGTCGGCCTGGGTCACGGTCTGCAGGAACAGCTTGCGGTAGCCGCGTTCGGCCGTGGGGCGGACCATGGGCTGGGCCGCGGCGCGGCGCGCCAGTTCGGCGTCATCCACCAGCAGCGCGATCTCGCGGTTGGCCACCGACAGGCGGATGCGGTCGCCGTTCTGCACGTAAGCCAGCGGGCCGCCGATGGCGGCTTCGGGCGTGACGTGCAGCACGATGGTGCCGGCCGCCGTGCCGCTCATGCGGCCGTCGGAGATGCGGACCATGTCTTTCACGCCGGCGCGCGCCAGTTTCTTGGGGATGGGCATGTAGCCGGCTTCGGGCATGCCGGGCGCGCCGGTCGGGCCGATGCGCTTGAGCACCAGGATGTCGTCGGCGGTGACGTCCAGCGCCTCGTCGTCGATGCGTCGCGCCATGTCCTTGGCGTCCTCGAACACCACGGCGCGGCCCTCGTGCTCCATCAGCTCGGGGTTGGCGGCGGACTGCTTGATGATGGCGCCGCCCGGGGCGAGGTTGCCGCGCAGCACGGCCAGGCCGCCCACGGGGTAGATGGGCGAGGCCGCCGTGCGGATCACGTCCTGCGGGAAGGCGGCAGGAGCATCGTCCAGTTCCTCGCCCAGCGTGCGGCCCGACACGGTCAGCGCGTCCAGGTGCAGGTAGGGGCGCAGCTCGCGCAGCAGCGCCGGCATGCCGCCGGCGTGGTGGAAGTCTTCCATGTAGTGCTGGCCCGAGGGCTTCAGGTCCACCAGCACGGGCGTCTCGCGGCTGATGCGGTCCAGGCCGGCCAGGTCGATGTCTATGCCCAGGCGGCCGGCGATGGCCGTCAGGTGCACGATGCCGTTGGTGGACCCGCCGATGGCCAGCAGCACGCGCAGGGCGTTCTCGATGGACTTGCCGGTGAGGATGCGGTCCGGCGTCAGGCGCTGCGCGGCCATGGCCACGGCCGTGGCGCCGGTTTTCTCGGCGACGCGCACGCGGTCGGCGGTGACGGCCGGGGCCGAGGCGCCGCCGGCCACCATCATGCCCAGGGCTTCGGTGATGCAGGCCATGGTGCTGGCCGTGCCCATCACGGAACAGGTGCCCACGCTGGCGACCAGCTGATTGTTCACATCCGCGATCTCGGCCGCGTCGATCTCTTCGGCGCGGTAGCGGCCCCAGTAGCGGCGGCAGTCGGTGCAGGCGCCCACGCGCTCGCCGCGGTGCGAGCCGGTCAGCATCGAGCCCGTGACCAGCTGGATGGCCGGCACGCCGGCGGAAGCCGCGCCCATCAGTTGGGCCGGCACGGTCTTGTCGCAGCCGCCGATCAGCACCACCGCGTCCATGGGCTGGGCGCGGATCATTTCCTCGGTGTCCATCGACATGAGGTTGCGCAGGTACATGCTGGTGGGCTGGGAGAAACTCTCGTGCACCGAAATGGTGGGGAAGTCCATGGGCAGGCCGCCCGCCAGCATGACGCCGCGCTTGACCGCCTCGATCAGCTGCGGGGCGTTGCCGTGGCAGGGGTTATAGCTGCTGCCCGTGTTGACGATGCCGATGATGGGACGCGACAGGGCGTCGTCGGTATAGCCTGCGCCCTTGATGAAGGCCTTGCGCAGGAACAGCGAAAAACCGGTGTCGCCGTAGTTGGTGAGCCCGCGGGCCACGCCGCGCGCGGCCGTGCCTGCACTGTCGAAAGGGCCCGGTGCCGCTGCGCCGTTCTTGGTCTCGTCCTTCATTTTGATCTCGATAATATTATTGATAATCCAATGGCGGCATCATATCCAGCCTTTGAAATCGGCCGCAAGCGATTTATCAATGTCGTTCAATTGATCTTATTGGTTGATCAGTCGATAGAAAAATTCTGATTCTTCAATCAAGTTTCGACACCTACACTGGCGCGGTTGACGAGCCGGGCGTCCGTTTCATTCCTATACCCATCCCGGCAGGAGACCTACATGTCAGACCTGCGTCTGCGGCCGCGCCGCGCCGTGTTGTTTTCCCTGCTGGCCTTGTGCGCCAGCGCTTCCGCTCCCGCCCTGGCCGCCGACGCCTACCCCGACAAGCCCATCCGCATGATCGTGCCTTACCCGCCCGGAGGCGCGACCGACGTGATCGGCCGCGTGCTGGCGCAGGAACTGACCGGTGCGCTTGGCCAGTCGGTGATCGTGGAGAACCGGGCCGGCGCCGCCGGCAACATCGGCGCGGACCAGGTCGCCAAGGCGCAGCCCGACGGTTACACGCTGCTGATGGGTGCGCTGACCAGCCATTCCATCAATGCCGCCCTGTACCGCGGCCGCGTCACCTATGACGTTGAGAAGAGCTTCGCGCCGGTATCCATCGTGGGCACGGTGCCGCTGGTGTTCGTGGTGAACCCGTCGGTGCAGGCGAAAACGCTGGCCGAGTTCATTGCGCTGGCCAAGTCCAAGCCCGGCTACATCACCATGGGTTCGGCCGGCAACGGTTCGCCCCAGCATCTGGCCGCGGAAATGTTCAAGCGCACCGCCGGCGTGGAAGTGCTGCACGTGCCCTACAAGGGCAGCGGTCCGGCCATGACCGACCTGATGGGCGGCCAAGTGCTGAGCATGATCGAAACCGTGCCCGCGGCGCAGGGCAGCATCAAGGCCGGCAAGCTGCGCGCGCTGGCGGTGACGTCGGCTGCGCGCGTGGACGCGCTGCCGGATGTGCCGACGGCGGCCGAAGCGGGCCTGAAGGATTTCGAGGTCAGTTCGATGTTCGGCATCGTGGCGCCCGCCAATACCCCGGCGCCCGTGATCGAGCGCCTGAACGGCGAGCTGAAGAAAATCCTGGCCAAGCCCGAGGTCAAGGCCTCGCTGCTGAACCAGGGCGCGATCGCCACCTGGACTACGCCGGCCGACGCTGGCGCCCGCATTTCGGCGGAGCTGGCGCGCTGGACCAAAGTCATCGACGAAGCAGGCGTGAAGGGGGACTAATACTCCCAAGGTTGCGGCTTTACGTCACACGCCGGAAGTTCCGCTTGGAACTCCCGGCGATTTTGTTTGCGCGCGGGGGGCCGAAAGACGCAACAAGGTTTGCGTGCCTGGTGCGGAAGACGCACTGAAAAAGCTGCACATGCAAAGATTTGCGCTATGAACCGCCAATGGGGACGCAATAAACCGCAATAAAGGCTGCGCGAGATTGTATACAGTGGTTGACCCCGAATAGACTAGGCCGTAATGTACTTTGCGGGCCTTCCCAGGGCGGCAGAAGGGGGATAACAATGACAGACGACCAAGACGAAAAGTCGATTCTGTACACGCATTTCGGTACGCATAGTCCTTATTGGCGCCTGTCCGCCGATAGCGACGCGTTCGAACTTGCAGCGGTCAAGGGCGCCGCCAACATCGCGATGGCATTGCGCCCGGAACAGGCCGAGACGATACGCAGCCTGACGGGCATCACTTCCAGCGTGCGCATCGACATCTCGCTGTACGGCGACATGCTGCGGCTCCATCTGGTGGGCCGCAAGATCAATCCGAATGAATGGGCGGGCACAGCATCCGCGCATTCCGATACCGAATCCGTGGCCAAGGACCTGGTCGAAGGCCTGTCCTTTGCCGAGACCGTGGTGTCCGAGGCCAACTCGGTCATCGTCATCGTCGACCAGAACGGCCGCGTGCAGCGTTTCAACAAGCTCAGCGAGGAATACACCGGCAAGCGCGAGCAGGACATCATCGGCCGCAGCGTCTTCGAGATGTTCATGACGCGCGAAGAGGCGATCGCCTCGCGCCGCAATATCGCCGAGTTCTACAAGCGCGGGCAGTCCTACGAGGCCGAGCGCCTCATCAATACGGTCAAGGGGCCGCGGCTCTTCCTGTTCCGCAACAAGTTCGTCACCAGCGGCAGCGGCGAAAAGCGCGTCTACCTGATCTGCTCGGGCACCGACATCACCGAGGAACGCCAGGCGCAGGAGCGCCTGCGGGTGCTGGCCAACACCGACATGCTGACCAACCTGCCCAACCGCCACGCGATCACGACGCGCTTGAAGACGGCGCTGGCGGCGGGCCAGGACGGGCGGGGCGGCGTGCTGTTCCTGGACCTGGACAATTTCAAGCGCATCAACGACCACTACGGCCACGGCTTTGGCGACCGCCTGCTCAAGTCGGTGGCGGTAGCGATCTCGTCCTGCCTGGCCGAAGGCCAGACCTTGGCGCGGCTGGGCGGCGACGAATTCATCGTGCTGCACGAATCCGCCCAGGCCTGGGAGCTGGAGGCCACCGCGCAGCGCATCATCGAGCGCCTGCGGGAGCCTTTCCGCCAGGGGCTGATCGAGGTCTACACCAGTTGCTCCATCGGCATCGCCATGTACCCCGAGCACGGCGCCGACCTGGACAGCGTGGTGCGCAGCGCCGACATCGCCATGTATGTGGCCAAGGAAGCGGGGCGTCATACTTACCGCGTGTTCCAGCCCGAGATGGACCGCCGCAACGCGGACTACGTCTGGCTGGACACCAATCTGCGCAAGGCCCTGGCCGAAGACCACCTGATGCTGTACTACCAGCCCAAACTGGCGGGGCGCAACGGCGAGGTCGACGGGGTCGAAGCCCTGGTGCGCTGGCGCTCGCCGGAGCGCGGCATGGTCGGCCCCAACGTCTTCATTCCCTATGCCGAGGAATCGGGCCTGATCTCGCCGCTAGGCGTGTGGGTCATGCGCGAAGCGGCCAGGCAGGCCGCGGCCTGGAAGCGCGACGGCCTGAACATCCGCATCGCCATCAACGTGTCGGCGCGGCAATTGAACGACAAGGGCGTGGTCAGCGACTTCATGCGGGCCATCAGCGATGCCAGCCTGGATCCTTGCCTGCTCGATATCGAATTGACCGAAAGCTGCCTGATCGACGACGAAGGCGCCGCCATCGAGCTGATCAAGCAATTCCGGCAACTGGGCGCGCGCGTCCATCTGGACGATTTCGGCACCGGCTATTCGTCGTTGTCGCAGCTCGCCCGTATTCCGCTGGACGCGATCAAGCTGGACGCCAGCTTCGTGCGCGGCGTCAACGAGAACCCGGTGTCGCAGGCGCTGGCGCGCGCCATCGTGGCCGTGGCGCGCACGCTGGAGCTGAAGGTGATTGCCGAGGGCGTGGAAACTGCCGAAGAGGCGGTTTTCGTGGACACCCTGGGCGTGGACGCCAAGCAGGGCTACCTGTACGCCAAGCCCATGCCGGCGGCGGAACTCACCGCCTGGCTGGCCCAGCGCCGCCGGCTGCATCTCATCGCCTGAGGCAGCCGGCTTCACATTACCGCATCAATGCATGGTGGCTTCCAGCGCGGATTCCGCGCTGGAAGAGGTGCGGCGGTTCTGCGCCATCACCAGGCGCTCCATGTAGGCGCGGTCCTTTGGGTCGATCGAGAAGGCGGCTTCGACCCAGTCCTCGGTAATGTCCATCAGCTCCGAACGCGGCAGGCTCAGCACGCGCTGGCGCGCGCGCAGCATGGCGCGCATGCCGTTGAGCTTGGGCCGCATCACGTCGATGAAGGTGCGCGTGGCCTTGTAGGCGTCGCCCGGCTCGAACAGCACGTCGACCAGGCCCTTGCCATGGAACCATTCGGCGGTGTGCGATTCGCCGGTGCTGATGAGTTCTTCCGCCAGCTTCATGCCAGAGCGCCGCGCCACCAGCGAGTAGCCGCCCATGCCGGGGAAGAGGTTGAACGCCATTTCGGGAAAGCCCATGCGGGCGGTGTTCTGCGCCAGCACGAAGTGGTGGGCCAGCGCGGCCTCGAAGCCGCCGCCCAGGGCCGTGCCCTCGATCATCGCCAGCGAGATCGCGCCGGTATCGAAGCCGCGGGTGGCGGCATGCACGCAATCCACGCAAGCCCGGGCGTACGCCCGCAGCGCTTCGCGCTTGCCGGTGCGTATGGCTTCCGCGAAGAAATTCAGGTCGCCGCCCACGTTGTAGATCTGAGGGACGAGCGAGCCGGTGACCCAGAAGTCGATGGGCAGGCCGGAGTCCTTGGCGGCGCGCGCCAGGGTCATGATCTCGTCGATCAGTTCATGGTTGAAGCACGGACGCGGTTGAGCGCGAAGCATCATCCACATGACCCGGCGTCCCTCCTCGTAGAACGCCGAGAGCTGCTTCAGGTTGCCCGCGGCGGTGAAGGGGTGGCAATCCGGATGAATGAGTTGATTCATTTACTTTCGTCCAATTGATCAAGGTGAGTCGGAGTACTACGGGGTCAGCCTAATACAGACCTTCCGGCTTCCGTCTCATGCAAACCTCGTCCAGCTGGCCAGACTTGTCCGTAAGTCAAAGGCCCGAGTGATCAGTGGAGAAAAGCAATCAGCGCGCGTGGCCGCTCAACCCATCAGGCGATGGCGGCATGGGTAAAACGGATGAGGGATACACGCAAATTCGCGGCGATCGGGGCGATGCGCCGCGCGCGCGCCGTAGGCTGCGCGCTCATGCGTAGGGATGAGGAAGGGCGCGGCCGGGCGGCCGCGCGGGCTTGCATCTTGTAGTTGCGGAATACGCCGAGTCAGGCGACGCCGCCGTTGGCGCGCAGGATCTGGCCGTTGACCCAGCCGGCGTCGGGGCCTGCCAGGAACGACACCACATTGGAGATGTCCTCGGGTTGGCCCAGGCGTTCCAGCGGCGGCATCTTGGCGTAGTGCTCGATCAGCTCGGGGCTCTTGCCGTTGAGGAAGAGTTCGGTGGCGACGGGACCGGGCGCCACGGCGTTGACGGTGATGCGGCGGCCGCGCAGCTCCTTGGCCAGTACTTGGGTAAGGCTCTCCACCGCCGCCTTGCTGGCGATGTAGACGGAGTAGTTCGGCAGGTTGAGTGCGATGGTGGTGCTGGACACGTTGACGATGCTGCCGCCGTCGGCCAGCCGCGTGGCGGCTTCGCGCAGCGTGTTGAAGGTGCCGCGGGTGTTGATGCCAAAGGTCTGTTCGTAGAGCTCGTCGCTGGTCTCGGCCAGCGGCACCATCTTCAGGATGCCGGCGCTGTTGACCAGCACGTCGATGCGGCCCAATCCGGCTTCGACCTGGTCGAACATGGCACGCACCTCGGCCGCCCGCGACACGTCGGCGCGCACCGCCAGGGCGCGGCCGCCGGCCGCGCGGATTTCATTGGCCAGGGCCTCGGCTTCGGCGGCGCTGGAGGCGTAGTTGATGGCGACGGCGTGGCCGTCGCGCGCCAGGCGGCGGACGATGGCGGCGCCTATGCCGCGCGACCCGCCGGTGACGAGCGCGATGCGTTGCGTGGCCTGGGTATTCATGTCGTATCTCCGGTTGCGTAAGGGGTGAGACGTATCATGAACTATTCCAGAAGGAAGATAATTACTCTATATTCGCTAACATAATTTCATTTCCATTAATAATAGGCGCATAGCGATGGACCGGTTCCAGGAAATGCAGGTGTTCGTGCGGATCGCCGAAAGGCGCAGCTTTTCCAAGGCGGCCGAGGACCTGCAGATCCCCCGTCCCACGGTCACCAATCTGGTCAAGCGGATGGAAGCGCGCCTGGGCGCTCGGCTGCTGGAGCGCACCACCCGCCAGGTGCGGCTCACGCATGACGGCGAGGCCCACTATCGGCGCTGCGTGCGGCTGCTGGCGGATCTGGAAGAGGCCGACGGCGCCTTCCTGGATACCTCGCCCAAAGGCTTGTTGCGGGTCAATGCGCAGGGCACGCTGGCCAGGTTCTTCGTCATGCCGGGCCTGCCCGCGTTCCTGGAACGCTACCCCGACATCGTGCTGCAGCTAGGCGAGGACGACCGCCTGGTCGACTTGGTGCGCGAAGGGGTGGACTGCGTGCTGCGCACCGGCATGCTGCAGGATTCGTCGCTGGTCGGGCGCCAGATCGCGCTGATGCCGCAGGTGACGGTGGCCAGCCCGGCCTATCTGGAGCGCTTCGGCATACCCATGCGGCTGGAGGACCTGGAAGGCCATTGCGCGGTCGACTATCTGTCCAGCGCCACGGGGCGGGGCATGCCGCTGGACTTCATGGTCGAGGGCAAGAATGTGCAGATGCGCCCCAGGGCCGTGGTCAGCGTCACGGGCGCGGAGCTCTACACCAGCGCGGCGCTGGCCGGCCTGGGCCTGGTGCAGGTGCCGCGTTACCGCGTCGAGCGCGAGCTGGCCACGGGCGAACTGAAGATCGTGCTGCCCGGCGCGCCGCCCGCGCCCATGCCCGTGTCGGTGCTGTATCCGCAGAACCGCCAGGTGTCGGCGCGGGTGCGCGTCTTTACGCAATGGCTGGCGGAGATCATCGCCGCCGGCCTGGCTCAGACGATGCCGGTCAGGTAGTACACCGCGATCGCCAGGAAAACCGAGGCGGTCGATATCAGGGTGATGGCGAAGATGTCGCCATAAGACTGGCGGTGCGTCAGGCCCGTGACCGCCAGCAAGGTAATGACCGCGCCGTTATGCGGCAGCGTGTCCATGCCGCCGCTGGCCATGGCGGCAATACGGTGCAGCACTTCCATCGGGATGCCCGCCGCGTGGGCGCTGTCGATGAAGGTCTGCGCCATGGCGGCCAGCGCAATGCTCATGCCGCCCGAGGCCGAGCCGGTGATGCCGGCCAGCGCGGTCACGGCCACTGCTTCGCCCACCAGCGGATCGGGGATCGCCTTGAGCGCGTCGGCAACCAGCAGGAATCCAGGCAGGGCGGCGATCACGCCGCCAAAGCCATATTCGGCCGCGGTGTTCATCGAGGCAAGCAGGGCGCCCGACACCGCATTCTTGCTACCCTCGGCGAAATGCGCCTTGATGCCGCGGAACGAGAACAACAGGATGGTGACGATGCCCGCGATCAGCGCGCCCATCACCGCCCACAGCGCGACCTGGTCTTCGGCGTTGACGGGCATGGGCTGGGGCAGGCCCGGCAGCGCGACTTCGGAGCCGGCCGGATACCAGCCCGGTATCCAGCGCGTGAGCAGGTAGTTGGCGACGCCCACCACCACCAGCGGCAGCAACGCGATCAGCGGATGGTGCTCGCGTTCACTGGGTGGCGTGACCGGTTCGTTGCGCAGCTCGGTGCCGTAGGTCTCGCCGGCGGCGGCAGCGCGCTTGCGCCGCCACTCCAGATAGGCGATGCCGGCGGTCAGCGTGAAGCAGGCGCCGATCAGGCCCAGCCAGGGCGCGGCCCAGGTGGTGGTTTCAAAGAAGGTGGTGGGGATGATGTTCTGGATCTGCGGCGTGCCGGGTAGCGCCGTCATGGTGAAGGTGAACGCGCCCAGGGCGATCGCGCCGGGCATCAGCCGCTTCGGGATGCCGCCCTGGCGGAACATCTCGGCCGCGAACGGGTACACCGCGAACACCACCACGAACAGCGACACGCCGCCGTAGGTCAGCACCGCGCAGACCAGCACGATGGCCATGATGGCGCGTTCGGCGCCGATCAGCCGCAGCACCGCCTGCACGATGGCGCGTGAAAAGCCCGACAGCTCGATCAGCTTGCCGAACACGGCGCCCAGCAGGAACACCGGGAAGTAGAGCTTGGCGAAGCCCGCCATGCGTTCCATGAAGATGCCCGAGAACACGGGCGCCAGCGCCGACGGGTCGGTCAGCAGCACCGCGCCCATGGCCGCGATGGGCGCGCACAGGATCACGCTGTAGCCGCGATACGCCGCCAGCATCAGAAATGCCAGCGCCGCCACCACGATGAACAATCCGGTCATTCGATACTCCAGGAATGAAGAGATAAGGGGTGGGAACAGGGCCTACACCTTACCGCATCGAACCAGATGTCTTGCTTACAGGGACCGGGACTCAGCGTTCCAGCAGCGCCTGCGCCTGGCGGGCAATGTCCAGGTCGATCGCGGCATCCTCGCCGCCGCCCATGAACCAGGCGGCGGACAACCCGCACCAGGCCAGGATCCATTGCAGCAGCCGGCGGCGCTCCAGGCCCGACTGCGCGGCAACGAGTTCCAGCCGCCGCTCGAAGCGTCCGGGCACGATGGCCACCGGCGGCACGGGATCGGCCAGATCCGGGTTGCAGAAGATGTTGGCGTAGTCGAAGGCGCGCTCGCCATGCAGGCGCTTGGGATCGATGACCAGCCAGCCGCGCTCGCCGAAGTCCAGGATGTTGTCGTGGTGCACGTCGCCGTGCAGCACCGTCAGGTCGCGCGGGCTGTCGAGCAGGGCGCGGGCGTGGCGGGCGCTGTGCGCCAGAAGGCCGCCTTGCGCCTGCGCCATCGGCCATAGTTCCTCGAACCATTCCTCCAGCGGGCGCAGCGCGGGCAGGGGCCGGGCGCGCGGCGCATGCAGGTCATTCAGCACGCTGCAGATGATGCGGGTGGCCTCGTCGTCGCGCCCGCTGCGGGCGTATTCGGCCAGCGAGCGCGTGCCCGTGGCCCGCTCCAGCAGGATGGCCTCGTCGTCATGGGCCAGCACGCGCGCGGCGCCCTGGCCGTCCCACCAGCGCATCAGCACGCCGCCTTGTTTCTCGTCTTCCTCGTGCGAGACCTTGAGCATGGCGGGCTGGCCGCGATGCCGCACCGGCAGCAGCCGGGCCGCGCGGGTGACGATGGGGGCGCCATCGGGCAGCAGTTGCCAGCGGGAGAGGTAGGTCTCGAACATGGGGCGGGAAGTGTTTCGGGGGCTTTTATAGTAGTGCCCGGCGTGTGTCCGCCGGGCTGGCCCGCGTAGCGGCTTGGCGCGGCAGCAGGCCGGTGACGGCCGCCGCTACCGCATTGCCCGCCGCGCTGGCGATGATGGGCAGCAGATAGGAACCGCTGAGGTCATAGGCATAGCCAGCCGCCACCGGTCCGATCAGGGTACCGAACGCCACGCTGGTGTAGAGCGCGCCGATGATGCCGCTGACATGGCGGCCACCGAAATAATCCATGACCACCGCCGGCATCAAAGCGACCCAGCCGCCGTAGAACGCGCCGAACGCCAGGGCGAACAGCGCCAGCGTCCAGAGCTGGCCGCAAGCGCCCCACAGCGCCAGCGTTGCGGCCATGCCGGCATACATCGTGGCGAGCGAGGCGCGTCGGCCCAGACGGTCGGCCAGCGTGCCCAGCAGGAACCGGCCCGCCGTGCTGCCCACGCCCACCATGCCGAGCAGCAATACGGCCAGTGCGGGCGTGATGCCATGATCCAGCGCGTAGGGGATGAGATGCACGAAAGGCACGAAGACGCCGAAGGCGCCAGCCATGCTTGCCAGATACAACAGCACGAAGGCTTTGCTGCGGATGGCGGCGCGCACCGGCATGCCGGCCGGTGCGGACGGTGTCGTCGTGACGGCGGGCGCAGCATCGCCGTCGGGCTGCAGGCCGCGATCCTGCGGTGAGTTCTCCACCCAGAACGCCGCCGCGCAGCCCAGGACCGCCACCACTGCGGCCAGCGCCAGATAGGCGGCGCGCCAGCCCCACAGCGCTATCAGCGCGGAAGCCAGCGGCGGCACCAGCAGCGTGCCCACGCCTATGCCGCTGACTGCAAGCCCCGAGGCCAGTCCGCGCCGGCGCAGGAACCAGCGCTGCACCGCGCCTACCACCGGCACGTAGGCGCAGCCTACGCCCAGCCCGACGCCCAGGCCATAAGCCAGGTAGATCTGCGTCATGTCCTGAGCGGCGCTGGCGAGCGCCAGCCCCAGTGCCACCAGCAGCATGCCTATCCATGCCATGCGGCGCGAGCCGTAGCGATCCGCCAGGGGGCCGCTGACCACGCCGAAGCCGAAGTAGAGGAAGCCCGCCAGCGAGAACACCAGCGACACCGCGCCGCGCGTGGCGGCGAAGTCGCGCTGCAAGGCTTCGACGAAGGCGCTGAAGGAATAGGCGCTGCCGAAGCCCAGCAGGGTAATGACGAAGGCCGCGGCCACCACCCGCCATCCGTGAAAAATCCGGCCGGCGATGGAGGAGGCGGAGCTGTGTTGCCCATGCATGTTCATCGTCGGCCTCACATCGCTGGCCGGCGCAGGTGCCAGCCCGTGGCCGCCTGAAATGCGGCGCCCAGCTGGAACAGCACAGGCTCGCCCAGATGCGCCGCCACCAGTTGCAGCCCCATCGGCATCCCTGCCTGGCACTGCCCGGCGGGCAGCGTCAGGCAGGGATGGCCCGTCATGTCGAACACGCAGGTATAGCGTTGCAGCGCCTCGACCAGTCCGGGTTGCCGGCCCAGCACGCTGACGGCATTCAGGGTGAGGGGCGGCATGGGCTGCACCGGCGTCAGCAGCGCATCGACTTTGGCGAACAAGGCGTCGACCTGGCCGCGCATGGCCATGCGGCGCAACAGGATGCGCTGGTAGGTTGGGCCCGACAGCGCATGGCCTGCCTCGATCACACTGCTCAGCACCGGTCCGTACTCCGCCTTGCGCGAGGGATAAGTGGGGGCGTGCGCAATGGCCGCTTCCACCGCGCAGAGCGGCGCCCAATCGCGCACGGCCTGCGCGGCGTCATCCGAGGGGAAGCGCAGCGGCACCAGGATCGCGCCCAGCTGCTCGAAGACCTGCATTGCCGCCGCCATCATGCGCTGAGTCTGCGGATCGACCTCACTGGCGTTCCAGTCCGGATCCACGCCGATCCGCAAGCCGCCGACCGGGGTTTCGGCTGCCTGTGTGTAGTGCGGGACAGGCGCCTGCAGTGCCGTCGGATCCGCCGGATCGGGGCCGGCGATTGCCTCCAGCAGTACCGCGGCGTCTTGCGCGCTGCGCGCGATGACGCCGGCATGATCCAGGGAAGCCGCAAGTTCGAATACGCCGTGGCGGCTGACGCGGCCCCAGGTGGGCTTGATGCCGGTCAGCCCGGTGGCGGCGCAGGGCCAGCGTATGGAGCCGCCAGTGTCCGAGGCGGTCGCACCAAAGCATAGGCCCGCAGCCGTCGCCACCGCCGATCCGCTCGATGAAATACCGGTCCAGTAATCCGTGTTCCATGGGTTGCGCGGAGGCGCGACGCTCGGGTGGTGGTCGGAGTACGCGCCTTCGGTCATCTGCAGCTGCCCCAGCAGCACCGCCCCCGCGTCGCGCAGGCGGCGGACTACCGTGGCGTCGTGATCCGCGGGCGTGTCGCGGTGGATGGCGGTGCCGGCGGCGGTCGGTACGCCTTTGCGGCGGAACAGGTCTTTCAGTCCGATGGGCACGCCATGCAGAGGGCCTCGGTAGCGTCCCTGGCGTATCTCGGTTTCCGCGGCCTGCGCCTCTTGCAGCGCAGACGCCGCCGTCACGCGGGCATAGCTGCGCAGGTCATCGTCCAAGGCTTCGATGCGCCGCAACTGGGCGAGCGTGATCTCTACCGGCGAGACCTCGCCCGACCGGATCAGGACGCCGAGCGCGAGCAGGTCCTGGTGGTGCAGGCCGGCTGCGGCCTTGATATTTTCCGTATAGTTCATCTATTCTTTATCTGGCTTTGAGT
Source organism: Achromobacter sp. (assembly GCF_049647645.1). Lineage (GTDB taxonomy): Bacteria > Pseudomonadota > Gammaproteobacteria > Burkholderiales > Burkholderiaceae_B > Achromobacter. The sequence continues at coordinate 40,793 of NZ_JBARYB010000031.1, read as the reverse complement.
CATCGGGAGATATTCAAATTAAAGCCTATGGAATCGCAGGACAAACCACGATTTCTATCCTGAATAGATTAGAAAAACTAAATAATTTATTGGTAGCGCCATGACCGCTTCGCGACTGCCCCCGCTTAACGCGCTGCGCGCCTTCGAGGCCGCAGCCCGCCATCTGTCCGTGAAGGATGCGGCACAGGAACTGTGCGTGACGCCCGGCGCGGTCAGCCAGATGATCAAGTCGCTGGAGCAGCATCTGGGCGTGGCCTTGTTCCTGCGCGTGAATCGCGGCATCCAGCTGACGGACGCAGGCCACGGTTTTCTGCCACCGGTGCGCAACGCCTTCCGCCAGATACTGGCCGCATCCGCCCGCATTGCCTTGCCGCCCGAGAGCCGCGTGCTTACGGTCAGCACCACTGCGTTCTTCGCATCGGCCTGGCTGGTTCCCCGGCTGCACGACTTCCACGCGCGCTATCCGCAGATCGATCTGCAGATCGTCACCAGCAACGCGCTGGCCGCATTCGGCCGGGACGGCGCGGACCTCGCCATCCGCCACGGACTGGGCCGCTACGCGGGATTGCAAAGCGAACATGTGTTGACCGTCGAGGTCGTGCCGGTGGCGTCGGCCGGTCTGGTGGCAAAGCAGGGCATGCCGGCAGGTGCGCAGGATTTGCTGGAGTGGCCGCGAGTGCATGACGAGGCGCGCAGCGGCTGGCAACTATGGTTCGCGGCGCAGGGCGTGGAGGATGTGGGCATGCCGAGGGGGCCTGCCTTCGATGATGGCAGCCTGCTGCTGCAGGCGGTGGCTGCGGGCCAGGGCGCGGGCCTGCTGCCGCTGGCGATGGTGCAGGACGAACTGGCGGCGGGACGCCTGATCCGGCTGTCCGGCGACGCCTGGCTGGAAGAATTCGGTTATTACCTGGTGTGGCCGGGCAGGGGCGCCTTGTCAGGCAAGATGAAGGCGTTCCGCGACTGGCTGCTGGAACGCGTGGCGGTTTGAGGAAAGCCGGATCCGCGGCCGGCATACCGAGGCTTCAGAGCGTGGCCGACAGCGCAGCCGCCTTGTGGGCCAGTTCCGCCACGCCGAAGCTGGTCGCGAGCGAGTGCTCGTCCAGTTCTTCCAGCGATACCCAGCGGGCGTCGGCGGCGTCGTCGCCCGCTACCGGTTCACCCGATTGCCAGCGACACAGTACCGCGATCAGGATGAAATGGCGGCGCAGCGCGCCCGCGTCGTCGCGGTCGTAGACGTCGACGGCGTCGAACACATGCAGCGGTTCGGCGCGCACGCCGGTTTCTTCCAGCAGTTCTCGGGCTGCGGCGGCATGGAGGCTTTCGCCCGCATCGATCTTGCCGCCGGGGAAGGCCCAGCGGCCCTGGTCTGGCGGGTTGGCGCGGCGCACCAGCAGCACGCGGCCGTCGCGGACGACTGCGGCGATGGTGGCGGCGATGGGACGCTGGGGGGAGGGCGCGGTCATGCGGGCTTCCTTTCTGTGGCGACGGCCTGGGTATGCCAGGGTACGCCAAGCCGGCCTTAGCGCAAATCCCCGTAGTGCCGGACCGGTCCCTGGTGCACACTGTCAGCCGCGCCGGCATGAGCGCATCGTATATAGGGGGCGGGAGGGCAGCATGGATACACCGGACCGGCAGTTGCGCTATTTCTTGCGCATTGCGGAACTCAAATCGCTATCGCGCGCGGCCGAGGACCTGGACCAGACCCAGTCCGGGCTGAGCCGGCAACTGGCGGCGCTGGAGGCCCACGTGGGCAAGCCGCTGTTCACCCGCACCGGACGCGGCGTGGAGCTGACCGAGGCGGGCGCGCGCCTGTTGGACGGCATCCAGCCCGCCTACCGCAACATAGACCGGGTGCTGGAGGCCGTGCGCCAGCGCGAGGGCGTGACGCAGGGGACGGTCCGGCTCGCCACCGTGCATACGCTCAGCTACTACTTCATGGCCGAGGTGGTGGCCAGTTTTGTCAGCAGCCATGAACACGTGAACCTGTCCGTGATGGGCCGCAGTTCGCCCGAGGTGGTGGCGCTGGTGGAAAGCGGCAAGGCCGACGTGGGCTTCGTCTACGACGCGGCGGTGGCGTCGGACAACCTGGCGTCGGCCACGCTGTTCGATGACGACATGTGCCTGATCGTGCGCGGCGACGTGCCGCTGCCGGACGTCGTCGACCTGGCCGGCATGGATCTGCGGCTGGTGGGCTTCCCGCCGCATTACGCGTTGCGCAAGATGATCCACAGCGCGGGACTGGAGCCCGAGTTCGTGGCCGAGGCCGAAACCATAGACGCCATGCTCAAGCTGGTGTCCTCGGGCGTGGGCGCCTGTATTCTTCCGTCCCGCATTCCCGACAAGCTCTTGACCGAATACGGACTGCGCAAGGTCCGCGTCCATAGCCCCATTTTGCGGCGCCGCGTGGTCGCGATCACCCTGGCCAACCGCCAGCCGCTGCCGCTGGTGAGCGATCTGCTGGCCGTCGCGCACCGCATTGCGGCGCGGTAACCGTCCTGGCGGACTCGAATAGCAGCTATGACCCTGGCTGCATGGCTGTATCGCGGCTGGCTTTCCATACTGTGCATACCTCGCGCGGCGTCCGCTGGCGCCAATGACGCGGGCAATACACAGGGGAAGACATGAGCACCGCATTACGAGAGAAATCCTATTTCGACACCCGCGCCACGCAGGAAATGGCGCGCCACCTGCACGCCGTGCCGCGCAGCATCCAGGAAACCATGGCTTACGCCTGTCGCATTCTGGCCATGACCGAGCAGGAAGCCGGGCTGGCGGGGCAGATCAGCGTGCGTTCGCAGCGTCCGGGGGCCTATTGGACCCTGCGCTTCGGGCTGGGCTTCGACGAAGCCACGCCGGCCGACTTCATCGAAGTGGACCGCGACCTGCATACGCTGACGGGCGAGGGCATGGCCAATCCGGCCACGCGCTTTCACCTGTGGGTCTACGAGGCGCGGCCCGACGTGCAGTCCATCATCCACACGCATTCGCCCTGGGCCTCGGCGCTGGCCGCGGCGCGCCAACCGCTGGTGATCTCGCAGATGGACATGACGCCGCTGCACGACGACTGCGCGTTCCTGGGCGAGTGGCCGGGCGTGCCGATCGCGGACCAGGAGGGCGTGATCATTTCCGGCGCGCTGGGTAAAAAACGCGCCATCATCCTGGCGCATCATGGCTACCTGACGGCTGGCGTCACCTGCGAAGAGGCGACCTATCTGTCGGTGTACCTGGAACGCGCGGCGCGCATGCAGATCCGCGCGCAGGCGTTCGGACCGCTGACGCCGGTGGACGACGCGCTGGCGCGCGAGGCGCACGACTATCTGCTCAAGCCCTCGATCGTCAACGCGACGTTCAACTACTGGGCCCGGCAGACGCATGGCATCCCGCCCTTGCCGCTGCCCGCCGCCTGATACCGCGCAGCCACATTCTTCCAGAACTTTTTTTGGGGAGTCATGATGATGACGACCAAGCCTGCGGCTGCGCGCTCGCGCCGCGACTACGTGACGGCCGGACTGGCCAGCATGATGGGCACCACCATCGAGTGGTACGACTTTTTCTTGTACGGCACCGCTGCCGCGCTGATCTTCAACAAGATATTCTTTCCGTCCTTCGACCCGCTGACGGGCACCCTGGCCGCGTTCGCCACCTATTCCGTGGGCTTTTTCGCGCGGCCCCTGGGCGGCGTGATCTTCGGCCACTATGGCGACAAGATCGGCCGCAAATCCATGCTGCTGATCACTTTGCTGCTGATGGGCGTGCCCACCATCCTGATCGGGCTGATTCCGTCGTATGAGCAGATCGGCTACTGGGCGGCGGTGCTGCTGGTGCTGATGCGTTTCCTGCAAGGCATTGCGGTGGGCGGCGAATGGGGCGGTGCGGTGCTGATGGCGGTGGAGCATGCGCCGGAGGGCAAGAAGGGCTTCTTCGGCAGCCTGCCGCAAGCCGGGGTGGCGCCGGGCCTGATCCTGTCGTCGCTGGCGATGGGGGCGGTCGCCAGCTTGCCGGAAGCCGACATGCTGGCCTGGGGTTGGCGCCTGCCGTTCCTGGCCAGCGTGATATTGCTGCTGGTGGGCTGGTTCATCCGCGTCAAGGTGGCCGAGTCGCCCGACTTCGAGCAGATGAAGGAGAAGGGCGCCAAGGTCGAGGTGCCGGTGGCCGAGGTGTTGAAGCATCATCGCCGCGCCCTGCTGGTGGTGGTGGGCGCCAGGCTGGCGGAAGTGACCTGGTTCTACACCGTGGTGACCTTTTCGCTGGCCTACGCCACGGGCACCCTGGGCATTGCGCGTTCGGTCATGCTGGACGCCACGATCTGGGGCGCCGCCGTCGCGCTGTTCACCATGCCGCTGTTCGGCATGCTAGGCGACAAGATAGGCCACAAATGGGTGTTCATGGTCGGCACCCTGGGCATCCTGGCTTGCGCGCCGGTGTTCTTCCATTTGCTGGGCACCCGCGATACCTCGTGGATCATCCTGGCGGTATGCCTGGCGGTCGGCCTGGTCTACGCTTGCCTGTACGGGCCGGAAGGCACCTTGTTCTCCAGCCAGTTCCCGGCCGAAGTGCGCTACACGGGCATTTCGCTGGCGGTGCAGGTATCCGGCGCCATCGGCGGCGGGCTGGCGCCCATCGTGGCGACCTGGCTGCTGGCCAAGGGCGGGGGCGATCCCAGGTACGTGGTGTGGTACTTGAGCATCCTGGGGGTGATCGCCTTGTTCAGCGCCTGGCTGATGCGCAGCGAGGCCGCGGCCCCTGCCTTGCGGGTGCCTGCCCGCGCAAACCTGAGGACGCCGTGAAGACCATCGACTATTACTTCTGGATGAATTCCGACTGGGCCTACCTGGGCGCCGACAGGCTGGAGGCGCTGGCCGCGCGCCAGCAGGCCAGGATTCGCTACCTGCCGGTGGACCTGCCCGAGGTCTATGGCCGCACCGGCGGCATCCTGCTGGGCCTGCGTTCGCCCGAGCGCCAGGCTTACCGGGTGGCGGAGCTGGCGCGCTGGTGCCGCAAGCTGGATATCCACGTCAACGCGCAGCCGGCATATATGTGCCCGGATGCCGGCCTGGCTTCGCGCATCGTCATCGCGGCGGACCGCGCGGGCCTGCCGGTGGCGGCGCTGTACAAGGCGATCCTCAAGGCCGAGTGGTGCGACGAGCAGGACATCTCTGACGAAGCTACCTTGCGCGCCATCCTGCTGCGCCAGGGGCTGGACGCGCCGACGCTGCTGGCCGCGGCGGCCGAGCCCGGCATCGAGACCATCTACCGCCGCAACACCGACGACGCGGTCGCGGCCGGGGTGTTCGGTTCGCCCGCCTATGTGTACCGCGGCGAGGTGTTCTGGGGGCAGGACAGGCTGGAGATGCTGGAAGAGGCCGTGGCCGCGTAGGCCGCCACGGCAGGCAGGGGCGGCAGGGCAGGCGGTCAGGGCGCCACGCCGGCCCCTGCCGGCTGCCGCTGCCGCACGAGAAAATCGCTGGCGCGGACGATGTCCTCATCGTTGCGGCGGTCTTCGGCCATGTAGGGGACCTGCTTGCGGAAATCGCGCCACAGCGCGCCGGTTCCCGCTCCGATCATGAAGCCGGGACGCTGGGCCACGCGCAGATCCACGGCTTGGGCGGCGTGCATCAGCTCCACGGCCAGCAGCACCGTCAAGCGGTCGACCTGGGCCGCCATCCGGCGGGCCGCGGTTGGCGCATTGGTGCCGACGTCTTCGATGTTGCCGGCCTGGGGCTGCACGTCGGTCATCACCGGCAGCGCCAGCACTCTAATCTCCGTCGCCAGCGACGACACCGTCTTCTGGATCGGGCCGTAGCCAATCGCACCGTTGCCCGGGCTGAGGAACCGAGGGAGTCCGGTGAAGGCGGTGTCGGTCAGCCGCAGCGTGCGCTGGGCCGATAGCTGCGCCACCTGGGACAAGGCGATGCCCATGCCCTGCAAAGGCAGCGCCCAAGCGCTGGGATCGAAGCCGGCGTTCGGCAGCACGGCGCCGCGGACCGGGCCTTGCGTCACGTAGAACTGCAGCTCGTAAGAGGGCGCATTTTCGGCCGGCTGCGCATCCAGCGCCACGCTCGGGTTGTCGTCGGAACTATTGATCTGCAGCAGCAATTGCCGCTGCAGCGGCGCCAGCATGTCGCGCGCCGCGCCGTGCGCCTGGCTCACGGTGCGAAAGCTCAAGGGATCCTGTAGCGCGCGTTGCGTATCCTGCTGCCACAGGGAACTGCCACGCAACAGGGCGCGGATGTGTTCAGCCGTGTTCACTTGGCCGTCATAGGGCCGTTGGGCCTGCGACGCGGACAGCACCGGCGCCAGGTTGCCGTCCAGGCCTTCGAGCGATAGCGCGGCGACCGCATCGGCTTGGGACAGCAGCCTGGCCGCGTCCAGCGCTGCCAGCGATGCGATGGCCGCGCCGTAGGCGTTGGAGCTGACGATGGCCAGGGCGTCCTTGCCGAAGGGCTGCACCGGCTCCAGGCCTGCCTGGCGCAGCGCCTGCGCGGCGGGCAAGCGCTGGCCGCGGTAATAGGCCTGGCCTTCGCCCATCATCGCCAGTCCGATCTGCGGAAGAACCGTGATGTCGGCCTGTCCGACCGAACCCTCGCCGAACATGACCGGGGTGACGCCGCGATTGAGGAATTGGGCGTACTGGCGCAGCACGGCCGGCTGCAAGCCGGAGCCGCCGAACAGCGCGGTGTTCAGCCGGATGAGCATCGCCGCCCGGGTGACTTCCTGAGGCGCTTCCGCGCCGTAGGCGGCGCTGTGCGAGCGCAGCAGGTTGCGGTTGAACTGCTCCGACAACTTGCGGACTTCGGGCGAAATTTCCCCGCCCTTGAAAATGGTCTGGTCCTTGTTCAGTCCCACGCCCCGGTTCAGGCCGTACACAGGCCGGTCCAGGCGCGCGTAGGCCAGCAGCAGGTCGTAGGAGCGTTCCGCGCGCCGCATGGCTTCATCGGCCAGCGTCACGCCGCAGCCTTGTCTGGCGACGGATTCGATCTGCGCCAGGGTGAGCGAGCGGCCGTCCAGATCGACGTCCGAGCAAGCGGTGGCCACGGGTGCGGCAAAGACCCCCAGCAGCGCGGCGGCGCCAAGGGACTGGCGGATGGCCGTCAGGTATGGACGGGCAGGGGCGGACGGCGAGTTCTGCATAGGCATTGCGACTCCGGGCAGGGTGGAAGAAACAGGCGTGGCGACGCCGCCGACCGCCAGGCGGTCGGCGGCGACGAGGCACAGCAGGAAAGAGCGCGGGGGCGCTAGGGCTGGCGCGGGGCGTCCAGGGGCAGGCGTAGCAGGTCCTGACCCAGCACTACGGGTCCGCGGAAAGTCTGCCGCGCCTGCAGCCAATGCTCGGCGGGGGCATCGCCCGGCACCAGGTGCGACAACACCAGCGTCTTGACGCCGGCGCGGGTGGCGACTTCGCCCACCTGCTGCGGCGTGGTGTGGGCCTCCAGCAACTGCTTGGCCAAGGCCTGTTGGCGGGCGTCCCAGGGCTTGGCGCCGACGATGTGGTCGACCCAGGCCGGGTCGATCGCTTCGTGCACCAGGATGTCCGCGCCGCGCGCCAGCTTGATCAGGTTTTCGCTGACCGCGGTATCGCCCGAGAACACCACGGAGCCTGCCTGGGTATCGAAACGGTAGGCGAAATTGGGATACACCAGTCCGTGCGGCACCAGGATGGCGCTGACCTTGACGCGTTCGTCCTGCCAGACGGGAAACGGCTCCATCGGCGGGGCGGGTTCGGTGTTCGGATCCTTGACCACGCCGGCCGGAACCTCGATATCGTGAGCCTGAAAGAACTGCCGGATATCCGGCACGCCTTCGCTGCGTACCCGTATGTTCAGATCGGCCGACATGCCGGCGATGACCGATTCGACCAGGTCGCGAGTACCTGCCGAGGGATTTTCGGCATGGATCACCGGGTCGTCCTTCATGCCAGGGGCGAGCGGCGGCAGGACCCCGCGGCGCCCAGGGCCGTATATCTGCATGGACGCTTTGGCGCGCCGACGGGCGCTCGGGTCGTACATCAACAGGTTCGCCAGGTCGATGATGTGATCGGTGTGCAGGTGCGTCAGGAAGACAGCCTGTTCCGAGCCCGGCTTGACGCCGGCGCGGCGCAACTGGCGGTACGCGCCCGAGCCCAGGTCGACGATATATGCCCGTCCGTCGACCAGGACCGCCGAGGAAATCCCATGAGGCGAATCGTCGCCGTACCAGGTCGGCCCGCCCGCCACGCCCAGCAGCACCAGTTCGGTTGCGCGCGGCGGCTCCGAAGCCGCAAGCGGCGCCGAGCACCAGCCGGCCACCGCGAACGCGGCGGTGGCGATCAATGCATTGCGCGCTTTAAACATGGCGGCCCTGCGGCAGAAGCGTCAAGGCCACCAGCGCGACCACGCTGGCGCCCATCACGTACAGTGCGGGCGCGAACGCCACTCCGGTGGTGTAGGTGATCCAGGTAAGAATGACCGGCGCGAATCCACCCAGGACGGTGACCGCCGTGTTGTAGGACAGGGACATGCCCGAAGAGCGCACCGCAGTCGGAAACACTTCGGACAGTGCCGCCGGGGCAACGCCCACGTACATGGCCACCATCAGGCAGAACAGCGACTGGACGACGATGAGCGTGCCCTGGGTGTGCGATGCCTTCAGCCACATCATCAGCGGGTAGACGGCGACCAGCAGGATCAGCGCTGCCGCGCGCAGCACATTGCGGCGGCCGTAGCGATCCGAGAGCGTGCCGGAGAACACGCAGCCGCCGATCAGGAACAGATTGCCGACGAGCGCGGCCAGGAATGCTTGCGAACTGGTGAAGCCCAGCGATTTCTGCACGTAGATGGGCATGAAAATAATCAGCGCGTAGGGGCCGACGGCCCACAACACCGACATGCACAAACCAGTCACCAGTTCCTTGGGATAGTCCCGCAAGACCGACAGCAGCGGCGCCTTGACGTGGTCGCCCTGGCGCGCCTGGCGCGCCTGCTCCTCGCGGAAATGCGGCGTTTCGTCCAGCGCCCGGCGCATCCACAGGCCGACCGGGGCGATTGCGAGGCCGATGATGAAAGGCACGCGCCAGCCCCATTCGCCCACCTGCTGTTCGGTCAGCAGCGTGGTGACCAGGGTCGCCACCAGCGCGCCCAGCAGGTTGGATATGCCCATGCTGGCCTGCAGCCAGGACGCGTACTGGCCGCGCTTGCCTTCCGGCGCATGCTCGACCAGGAAGGCGGTGGCGCCGCCGACCTCGCCGCCGGCGGAGAAACCCTGCAGCACGCGGCCGCAGACGATCAGCAGCGGGGCGCCCACGCCGATCGCGGCATAAGGCGGCGCCGCCGCGATCAGCAGCGTGCCCACGGCCATCAGCATGATGGTCAGGGTCAGCGCCGCCTTGCGCCCGGCCCGGTCGCCATAGGAACCCAGCACCAATGCGCCTAGCGGCCGCACCACGAAGCCCAGGCCGAAGGCCAGGAACGAGGCCATCAATTGCACGGTCGGGTCGGCGTTCTGGAAGAAGTTCTGCCCGATATAGACGGCGAACAGCGCATAGACGGTGAAGTCATACCATTCGAGCGCATTGCCGGCCGATGCGGCGATCACCGCCTTGCGGCCGCTGCGCTCGTGCGCCGTGGCCTGATGTGCCGGACGGCCGGGTGGAGCGCCCGCTCCCGGATTGATCGTGATGTCTTTCATTTCTTTCCCCTGGAATCATGCGCGCTTGGAGCACGCTCTGAAAAAACGCAAAATGGACCGCCGCCCTTGGGGCGCGCGGTCGTGCCTGGTTGCTATGCCTGCTGGTCCCGTGCCAGCCGCGCCAGATGGTGCTGGCGCGAACCGAACATGGCTTCGATCACGGTTGCCCGCTTGAAATGCGCGCCGACCTGCAGCTCTTCGGTCATGCCGATGCCGCCGTGCAGCTGGATGGCGCCCTGGCCGACGATGCGGGCCGACTTGCCTATCTGGGCCTTGGCCATGGAAAGCAGCCGGTCCGCTTCGGGCAGGGATTCCGCCAGCGCCATGTTGGCGGCCAGGGTCAGCGAACGCGCTTCTTCGAGCGCTGTGTACATGTCCACCTGCCGGTGCTGCAAGGCCTGGAACGTCCCGATGGCGCGGCCGAACTGTCGCCGGACCTTCAGATACTCCAGCGTGGCGTCGTGCATGGCCTGCATCGCGCCCAGGGCTTCGCCGCAAAGCGCGCCGATCGCGTGCGCGTAGAGATCGTCCAGCACCGCGGCGCCTTCGCCAGGACGGCCCAGGATGGCGCCGGCGTCCACCCGCAAGCCTTCGAATGCCAGATGCGAGGCGTGGCCGCCGTCCAGCCTGCGGAACGGCCGCTGCGCCAGGCCGGCGGCGGTGGCCGGGACCAGGAACAGGGTGATGCCGTCGCGCGCGGCGGCGTCGCCTTGCGTGCGTGCGGACACGATGAACGCCTGCGCGCCCGGCGCGTCGAACACCATCCGCTTGGCGCCGTCCAGCACGTAGCCGGCGCCATCGCGGCGCGCCCGCAATCCCACTGTGTAGCGATTTTCGTGGGAGTCTTCCTCGCGGTGCGCCAGCGCCATCCGGTAGTCGCCCGATGCCAGCGGACCCAAGCAGGTGTCGCGCTGCGCGGGCGTGCCATGCCGCAGCAGGCATCCGGCGCCCAGCACCGCGGTCGACAGGTAAGGCTCGCCGGCCAGGGCTTTGCCCAGCGCCTCCATGATGATCATGGTTTCCACCGGGCCGCCGCCGATGCCGCCGTGTTCCTCCGGCAACAGCAGCGCCAGCCAGCCTAGGTCGGCCATCAGTTGCCAATCCTCTGGCGCATGGCCGGCGGCGCTGGCGATCAGGCGGCGCCGGCGTTCGAAGTCGCCGTGTTCGCGGGCGTAGGTTTCGGCGCTTTCATGCAGCATGCGCTGCAGTTCGTTGAACGAAAAATCCATGGTGGTCTCCTACAATCCCAACACGTGCTTGGCCAGGATATTGCGCTGGATCTCGTTCGATCCGCCCCAGATCGTCACCTTGCGCAAATTGAAGTACAGCGGGCCCGCCGCTGCCGCGAAATCCGGGCCCAGCGCGTCCGGGTCCGCGCTCAAGCCGTCCAGCAGCGCCTCGTCCAGCGCCAGCGCGTCTTCCCCGAGGCAATCCATCGCCAGTTCGCTGATGGCCTGTTCTATCTCGGTTCCGCGTATCTTCAGGATCGAGGCGGCGCTGCCAGGGCTCTGCCCGGCATTCATGGCGCTCAGGAAGCGCAATTCGGTGTATTCCAGCGCGCACAGCTGCGTTTCCAGATCGGCCACGCGCAAGCGCAGCGTGGGGTCGTCCAGGCGGCTCCCGCCCATGCCGTCGGGCAGGCGTCGCGCCACGCCCTTGACGCGCGCCAACAGGCGCTTGGAGCGGGCCACGCCGGAGATCACGAAGCGCTCGTGTTCCAGCAGGAACTTGCCGTAGGACCAGCCTGTGCCTTCGCCGCCCACCAGCTGGGATGCCGGCACCCGGACGTTGTCGAAGAACACTTCGTTGACTTCGGCGTCGCCGTCCAGCATGCCTATCGGCCGCTGGCTGATGCCGGGCGAGCGCAGGTCCAGCAGCAGGAAGGAGATGCCTTGCTGCGGCCGTTCCTCCTTGCTGGTGCGCACCAATGCGAACATCCAGTCCGCCCATTGCGCCCAGGTGGTCCAGATCTTGGAACCGTTGACGATGTAGTCGTCGCCGTCGCGCACGGCAGTCGTGCGCAACGACGCCAGGTCGGATCCCGACCCTGGTTCCGAGTATCCCTGGCACCACCAGTCGCGGTTGGCCAGGATGCGCGGCAGGAAACGGGCTTTCTGCGCCTCGTTGCCGTAGGTGTAGATCACCGGCCCGACCATGTTGACGCCAAACTGCACCAGCGGCGGACAGGGCTGCGCGCCATACTCCTGCTGGAAAAGATACTTCTGCACGGGGCTCCAGCCGGGGCCGCCGTATTGCTCCGGCCAGTTCACCGCATACCAGCCGCGCGCCACCAGGATGTCCTGCCAGCGGGTGTAGTCGCTGCGTTCCAGGCGCAGGCCCAGTTCGACTTTGCGCCGGATATCGGCCGGCAGGTTGGCGGCGATGAAATCGCGCACCTCGCAGCGGAAGCGTTCTTCTTCCGCGCTGAACCGCATTTCCATTCCCATGCTCCTCAGATCACACCGGCCGCGCGGAGGCTTTCTATCGCCGCGGCATCCATACCCAACACGTCGGCGAGGACGGCAGCGCTGTGCTGCCCCAACGCCGGCGCGGTGGCCAGCCTGCCGCGCTGCATTCCCGAAAAATGCACCGGCTGCTCCATCAAAGCGGTCTCGCCCAGGACGGGGTGGGGGGCGCGCGTGGTCAGCTGGCGCACCCGGGCCTGCTCGCTGTCGACCGCCTGCGCGGTGTCCTGGATGGGGGCGGCGGGCACGCCGGCGCGCGTCATGGCCGCCACCGCTTCCTGCACGCTCAGCGTCATGCTCCAGGCTTCGATCAGCGGACGCAGTTCGGCGTCGTGGCGGCTGCGTTCGCTGTCGGTGCGAAAGCGCGGATCGGCCGGCAGCCCGGGGCGGCCGATGGTGTCCGCGACCGCCTGGAACAGCTTGTCGTTTGCCGCGGCGATCACCAGATGGCCGTCGCGCGCGGCGTAGGCGCCGAACGGCGAACTCAGCGGATGCCGGTTGCCGACGCGCACGGGCGCCGCGCCGCCGAACAGATACTGCGCCAGCGCCGTGGGCTGCATGGCCAGCAGCGAATCGAACATGGCGACGTCCACATGCCGGCCTTGCCCGCCGCGTTCGCGGTCATACAGCGCAGCCATCACGCCCCAGGCGGCGAACATACCTGCGCAGATATCGCCCACCGATTCGCCGATCAGCGTGGGCGCGCCTTCCGCCTCGCCGGTCAGGCTCATCAGCCCGCTCATGGCCTGGGCCACCACGTCATAAGACGGGCGGGCGGCGTTCGGGCCGTTTTGCCCGAAGCCGGAGATGCTGCAATACACCAGGCGCGGGAACAGTACGGACAGTTCGGCGTAGCCGATACCCAGCTTGTCGGCCACGCCAGGCTTGAAGTTCTCGATGAGCACATCGCTCCTGGCGGCCAGTTCGCGCGCGATGCGCCGGCCTTCCTCCCGTTTCAGGTCCAGCCGGATGCTCTTCTTGCCCCGGTTGTTGAGGATGAAGTTGGTGCTTTCGCCTTGCACCATGCGTCCCATGTGGCGCTGGTCATCGCCCTGGGGCGGCTCGACCTTGATGACCTCGGCGCCCAGGTCGGCCAGCATGGCCGTGCAGTACGGCCCCGCCAGCACCCGCGTGAAGTCCAGCACGCGCACCCCTTCAAGCATCTTCCTGTCCATGTCCGCTAGTCGCCACGTCCGGGGTTGCCATGCCCGTGCAGCGCAGTGTCGATGCGGGCGATGCCCTTCTTCCGCACTTCGTCCAGCGCGTCTTCATAGCCGGCGTCGGCATAGCGCAGCACGCCGCTGGCGGTGTCGTTGGTCATCGACAGGCGCAGCCGCTGGTCGGCGGCGTCGGTGCCGTCGGCCACCACGGTGACGCCGGCGCTGGTCATGTAGCCGCTGTATCCGCCGCCGCCGGAATGGATCGCCACCAGGTCGGCGCTGGACGAGCAATTGATCATGGCGTTGAGCAAGGGCCAGTCGGCGATGGCGTCGGAGCCGTCGCGCATGTTTTCCGTCATGATGTTCGGATGGGCCATGGCGCCGGCGTCCAGGTGGTCGCGCGTGAAGGCCACGGGCGCGCTGAGTACGCCTTCGCGCACCATGCGATTGACTTCCAGCGCCAGCTCGGTGCGCTCGCCATGCCCAAGCCAGGCGATGCGCGCGGGCAAGCCCTCGAACGGCACCTCCTTGCGCGCCAGGCGGATCCAGTTGGACACGATGAAGTTGTCCGGGAAGCGTTGCAGCAGGAAGTCGTCGATCTTGCGGATGTCGTCCGCGTCGTTCGATAGCGCGATCCAGCGGAATGGACCGATGGCGCGCGCGAACAGGGGCCGCAGGAAAGCCTCGGTGAACACCGGAATCTCGAAGGCGCGTTCGACGCCGCCCTGTTTCGCGTGGGTGCGGATGAGGTTGCCGTTGTCGAACACGACCGAGCCTTGGTCCTTGAAGCCGAGCATGGCGGTGACATGCCGGACGATCGAGGCGCGGCTGGCGTCCATCAGGCCAGGGATGTCGCTGCGGCGCATTTCCGCCACTTGTTCCAGCGTGTGGCCGGCGGGGATGTAGCCGTAGACCAGGTCGTGCGCCGAAGTCTGGTCGGTGACGATATCGGGCACGATGCCGCGGGCCAGGATTTCGGGATAGACCTCCGCGGCGTTGCCCAACAGGCCGACCGAAATGGGTTCGCGGCGGGCCTGTGCAGCGCGGATCAGTTCCAGGGCTTCGTCCAGGGAGTCGGCGCGTCGTTCGAGGAAGCCCGCCTTGATGCGCTTTTCGATGCGCTCGGGGTTGATCTCCACCGTGAGGATGGCGGCATTCGCCAGGCGGCCGGCCAGCGGCTGCGCGCCGCCCATGCCGCCCATGCCCGCCGTCAGGATGAAGCGGCCGCGCAGATCGTTGTCGAAATGGCGTTCGGCGATGCGCGAGAAGATCTCGTAGGTGCCCTGGATCACGCCCTGCGAGCCTATGTACTGCCAGTCGCCCGCCGTCAGCCCGCCCCAGCAGATCAGGTTGTCGCGTTCCAGCTGGTAGAAATTCTCGGCGTGCGCCCACTGGCCGACCATATTGCAGTTCGCCATGATCACGATCGGCGCTTGCGGATGCGTGCGCAGCACGCCGATGGGCTTGCCCGATTGCACGATGAGCGTCTGGTCTTCCTCCAGTTCCATCAGGGCCTTGACCATGGCGTCATGCGCGGGCCAGTCGCGCGCGGCGCGGCCCAGCGCCGCATAGACCACCAGGTTGGCCGGGTCTTCGCCCACCGCCAGCACGTTTTCCAGCAGGCGCAGCAGCGCTTCCTGGCGCCAGCCTTTGCAGCGCAGGGTGTTGCCGCCGGGGATATTGAATTCTCGTTTCACGCCGTTTACCTCAGGATGCCAATGCGTAGTCGGTGAAGTTCATGCCCAGCGCCTTTTCCACGATGGGGTAGACCGACGGGTCGGTCACGCTGGAAGAAAGGGGGATGTATTGCTTGCGCACGTGTAGGACGCTGACCTGCAGGCCCTCGCGCAGCTTGCCGGCGCTGACGGGGTTGCCGTCGCTGTCCAGCGTGGTGATCACGTCCGGATAGCAGGCGACCCGTTCTCCCTGGCCGTCGGTCACCGCCATGTGTTCGTTCATCACATGGATGACGCGCTTGGAGGCGCCTTCGCCGATTTCGACGGTGCCGATGTCGAAGGCTTCCTCGGTGTAGCGCAGCGTGTTGCGCACCACCTTGCCGGAAGCGATGATCTCGCCCTGCGTGGCCTTGCAGATCGCATCGATGACCGCGCTGCCGCCGCGCGGCTGCGCCGCGATGATGGCCTCGCCCAGCGCCAGCGCCTTGCTGATGCCGCCCAGCGCGGCGTGGCGGCGCACGTAGGATGCGCGTATGGGGTTGCGGCAGCTGGCGATGAAGCCGCCCGCCATGTCGGCGGCCTTGCGCAGCACCGGCGAGACCTTGCCGGTGGCGCCGTGAACGGTCAGCTCCATATAGGAGTTGCTGGCGCGGTTGCCGCCCACTGCGCACTGGATCATCGGTTCGGGGCTGCCCGCCAGTCCGAGCGAACCCATGTCGCCGGTGGGGTGGGCGCGGATGTCGCCCACGGCGTCGACCACCTTGGTACCCAGCACCGCCGAAGGCAGCCAGCCGTTCAAGGTGCTGGACATGCCGTTCTGGCCGATGATCAGTCCGTAGACTCGCTCGCCCAGCGCGTCCTGCAGCCGCTGCGCGGCCTTGACGTAGTCGATGCCCAGCATTTGCCAGTCGGTGAGTCCGCCCGGCGCGCCGATGGCGGCCGCGGTGGCGATCCACGCGTCGTCCGGCACCTCGTCCATGGTCACCAGTTCGGGGCGGCCGATGGTGACGGCCAGCGAGCCCAGTTCACGCCCGTGCTCGGCCCAACCGCCGCCGCCGCAGGCGAATACCGAGCCGCCGCGAACCGCGGCTTCGACATCCCGCATCGTCAAGATTCTTCCCATGACCCCATACCTCCCGATTGCTGTTTTCAACGATCCCGCAATGCTTGTGCGGGATGGACGGGGGGATCATAGGAAGCAAGTTCGATAATGTCGTATTACCTTTTATGCTTTACACATAACATGATGTTAATTGTTGGCCGCGCTCATAGTGGAGCAGTCGGGCGGCTGGAAAAGGGACTGAGGGATATCCCTAGGCGCGTGATCGAGGCGGCAGCTTGATTCAGCCGCGCAGGTCGAGTTTGTGGAGCACGTCGATAAAGGCCAACGCCAGCCGTGACAGCGGCTGGAGCTGGACGTGGAACACATTGACCGGGGCATTCACGGTGCCGATGATGGGCAAGGTCACCACTTCCGACCAGATCGGCCCGGCGACCGTGATCTCGTCCACCAGCGCCACCCCGGCGCCGGCTTGCACCAGTGCGCAGGCGACGTGGGCTTGCTGAACCTCGATGCGCGGTTCGGGCTGCTCGTTCTCGCCGCCGAACAGCTTGTTGATCAGCATGCCGAAGGGAATGTCCGCGCTATAGCCGATCAAAGGCTCTTCGGCCAGATCGTGCACCGTCACGCGGCCGCGCGCCGCCAGCGGATGCCCCTTGGGCAGTACCGCCACGATCTGGTTTTCGTACAGCGGCTGCCACGCCAGGCTGGGGTGGTCCACGGGCATGTAGGCCACGCCCAGCTCCACCTGCTGCGTCAGCAGCGATTGCTGCATTACCGCGGGGATCAAGGTCTGCAGCACGATGCGCACTTCGGGAAACTGACGCCGGAACTGCGCGATCGCGCGCGGCAACAGGGATTGGCCAAGGCTGGGGCTACAGGACAGCCGCAACTGGCCTTCGCGGTTTTCCGCCAGGTTGTCGGCCACTTCGTTGACGCGCTGCACGTTCTGGTAAAGCGCCGTGACCTCCACGAACAGCCGGCGGGCTTCCGGCGTGGGGTACAGCCGGCCCTTGATGCGCTGGAACAGCATCAGGCCCAGCCGTTGCTCCGTATAGGCGATCAGCCGGCTGACGGCCGGCTGCGAAACAAACAGCAGCTTGGACGCGCCACTGATGGAGCCGCTGAGCATGATGGCCCGGAAGACCTCGATCTGCCGTAGATTCAATTTCATATGCTTAACCTGATGTTAATTCTCACCCACATATAAGCATAAGACGTTTTGGGGTGGGCGCTCCTACACTGCCTGCACTCAACACAGGATGGAAGCGGTCATGAGCGATTTCGAATTGGTGGTGCGCGGCAACATCGTCGACCCGGATGGCGTGACGATGGACGGCTGGCTGGCCGTGCAGGGCGGCAAGATCGCGGCGCGCGGCGTTGGCCAGCCTCCCGCGGCTCGCGACAGCGTGGATGCGCGCGGCCAGTGGATCGTGCCCGGCGTGGTCGACGGCCAGGTGCATTCGGGCAGCCAGCTGAACCAGGAGGGATTGGGCTGGGCGTCGCGCGCGGCGGCGGCGGGCGGGGTCACGGTCATGGTGGACATGCCGTACGACGATCCGGAGCCGGTCGCCTCGCGTCCGCAGCTGGATGCCAAGATCGCCGAGGTCGAGCGCGATTGCCACGTGGACGTGGCACTGTTCGGCACCCTGAACACCGAGCACGGCCTGGCGGCCGCGGCCGGCCTGATCGAAGGCGGGGTCTGCGCGTTCAAGTTCTCCACCTTCGAAGCCACCCCGGGCCGATTCCCCCGCATCGAGGAAGACGATCTGTACGAAGCCTTCCGTCTGATCGCGCCTTCCGGCTTGGTTTGCGGCGTGCACAATCAGATGCAGGAACTGACCCGCAAGAACATCGCGCGTCTGGTCGAGGCCGAGGATACGGGCTGGGACGCGTTCATGCGGGCCCACACTCCGCTGATCGAAAACCTGGCCACGGCGCTGATCTATGAGATCGGCGCCGAAACCGGCGCCCGCGCCCACGCGGTGCACGTGTCGACCTCGCGCGGCTTCGAGATCTGCAATATGTACCGCCGCAACGGCCATCGCGCCAGTATTGAAACCTGCATCCAGTACCTGATGCTGAACCATGAAGAGCACACCCGCCGCTTCGGCGCGAAGACCAAGCACTATCCGCCGATCCGGCCCAAGGCCGAGGTCGACCTGCTCTGGACCCATATCGCCAACGACGAATGTACTTTCGTGTCGTCGGACCATGTCAGCTGGGGCCTGGAGCGCAAGCAGAATCCGAACGTGTTCAAGAACTCGTCCGGCGGTCCTGGCCTGGAAACGCTGCTGCCCGCTTTTTGGACGGGTTGCGAGGAGCATGGCATTGCGCCGTCCATGGTGGTGCGCCAGCTGAGCCGCAATCCGGCGCAGCACTTTCTGCTGGACGACCGCAAGGGCACGCTGGAGGTGGGCAAGGACGCCGACATCGTCATCCTCAAGCCGGAACGTTATGCCTTCGATCCGTCGACCAGCCTGTCGGCGGTGCAGTGGAGTTCGTTCGAAGGCCGCGAGTTCACCGTGCGCGTCGCGGGCACCTGGTGCCGCGGCCAGCAGGTCTATGACGGACAGCGCATCGTCAACCAGAAGGGCGACGGCCGTTTCCTGCGTCCGCGCCAGGCTTGAGAGACGCCGCGATGTCTGTCCAATTTCCCCCGCTGAACGCCGAGCGCCTCTGGGCCCGCGTCGAAACCCTCTCCCGATTCACCCTGCCTGACGTCCCCTGGACGCGCCGCGCGTTCTCGCCGCTGTTCGATGAGGCCCGCGCCTGGCTGCGCAGCGAATTCGAAGCCGCGGGTCTCGCGACCCGCCTGGACGCCGGCGGCAACCTGGTCGGCACGCTGGCCGGACGCGATCCGGCGCGCAAGCCCATCGCCACCGGTTCGCACTGCGACACCGTCATGGCCGGCGGCCGCTTCGACGGCATCATCGGCGTGCTGGCCGGCATCGAAGTCGCCCACAGCCTGCGCGAGCATGGCGTTCAGCTGGCGCACCCCTTCGAGGTCATCGACTTCCTGTCCGAAGAGCCCAGCGACTACGGCATCTCCTGCGTCGGCAGCCGCGCCCTTTGCGGCCAGCTGACGCCCGACATGCTGCAAGCCCGCAACCCGGATGGCGAGACGCTGGCGGCCGGCATCGCCCGCATCGGCGGCGATCCCTCGGCGCTGGGCGCGCCGCTGCGCGGCCCGGGCGGCACCGCGGCTTTCGTCGAACTGCATATCGAACAAGGCCCGGTGCTGGAAAGCCGCGGCCTGCCCATCGGCGTGGTCACCAACATCGTCGGCATCCGCCGCGTGCAGATCACCGTCGAAGGCCAGCCCGACCATGCCGGCACCACGCCCATGGACATCCGTCGCGACGCCCTGGTGGGTGCGGCCCGCATCATCGACGCCGCCAACCGCCAGGCCAGCGCCGCCAGCGGCAATCCGCACTACGTGGTCGCCACCGTGGGCCGCCTGTCCATGACGCCCAACGCCGCCAACGCGGTGCCGGGGCGCGTCGAACTGACGCTGGAAATGCGCAGCGACAGCGACGCCGTGCTGGATGCGTTTCCGGAAACGTTGATGGCCGGCGTGGCGGGCGATCTCAAGGCGCTGCGCCTGACCGCCAGCTTCACGCAATTGAGCCGCGCCCGCCCCACCGACTGCACGCCGCTGGTGATGGACGCGGTGCAGGCCGCCGCTGACCAGCTGGGCTACGCCTCCATGCGCCTGCCCAGCGGCGCGGGCCACGACGCGGTCTACATGGCGCCGACCGGTCCCATCGGCATGATCTTCATCCCCTGCCTGAATGGCCGCAGCCACTGCCCGGAAGAGTGGATCGAGCCCGCGCAGCTGCTGGACGGCACCCGCGTGCTGTACCAGTCCGTGCTGGAACTGGACCGCAAGCTGCGCACCGCCTAAGCCCGGGGCGTCCCCTCCAGGCCCGCGGGTATCTCCCGCCCGCGGGCGCCGCGCTGCCATAATGGGCGCCTCGCGCCGCCACCGGCGCCCTTGCGCAGCCCCGCCCCCCAATGCAATGGAACAGATAGAACTCAACGACAGCACCGCCGACCGCTACCTGCTGGACGCGCCCGGCCTGTCCCTGCTGGTCTTCCACAGCCGCACCTGCGGCACCTGCCGCATCGCCCGCGAACAGCTGCCGCAGCTGGAATTGCCCGTGGAACGCGTGTGCTGGGTCGACGCCGGCGACAACCGCGGCATGGTCGAGCGCTACGAGGTCTTTCACCTGCCCGCCATGTTCGTGACGCGCGACGGCGCCTTCTTCGGCCCGGTTCAATCGACCCTGGCGGAATGGGATCTGCGCCAGCAGATCGGCCTGGCCCTGGACAGCTACCCCGCCGAACTGCCGTGAACGGCGCCAAACCCTTGCGCCAGCCGCTGGACGGACTGGCTACCGGCGCCATGCTGTTGTTGTGCGTCTGCTGGGGCTTCCAGCAGATCGCCATCAAGCTGGTGGCGGCGGACGTCTCGCCCATCATGCAGATCGGGCTGCGCTCGGCCTTCGCGGCGCTGGTACTGGCTGTGGCGGTCTGGCGGCGCGAAGGCCCGCGCGCCTTCACCGATGGCACGGCGCTGCCGGGCCTGATTGTGGGCCTGCTGTTCGCCGGGGAATTCCTGTTCGTGGCGCAAGGCCTGGTCTACACCACGGCCTCGCACATGTCGGTGTTCCTGTACACCGCGCCTATCTTCGCCGCGCTGGGGCTGCACTGGCTGCTGCCCGAGGAACGCCTGAAGCCGCTGCAGTGGCTGGGCGTGGCCATCGCGTTCTTCGGCATCGCCGTGGCCTTCCTGGGCAAGGGCCAGCCCGAGGGCTCCGCCGCCGCTCCCAATATGCTGCTGGGCGACGCGATGGGGCTGCTGGCGGGCCTGTTCTGGGGCGCCACCACCGTGGCGATCCGCAAGACCACGCTGTCGGAAGCCGCGCCCGCCAAGACCCTGTTCTATCAGATGGCGGTCGCGGCCATCACCCTGCTGGCCTTCGCGGCGGCCACCGGCAACGCCGGCTTCCGCTACACGCAGGCGGCGGTGCTCAGCGTCGTCTTCCAGTCGGTGGTCGTGGCCCTGTCCAGCTACCTGGCGTGGTTCTGGCTGCTCCGCCGCTACCTGGCGTCGCGCCTGTCGATCCTGTCGTTCATGACGCCGCTGTTCGGCGTGAGCTTCGGCGTGCTCATCCTGGACGAGCCGCTGGATGGCGGCTTCGTGCTGGGCGCCCTGCTGGTGCTGGCCGGCATCACCCTGGTCAGCGGCGCCGAACTGCTGCGCGAGAAGTTGCGGCGCGCCCACTGACCGGCCTGGCCGCCGCTCGCGCTTACCGCTTGGTTCGCAGCGCGGGGGCCGCGCCCAGGTTCAGCACGATCAGCGCCGCCCCTCCCAGCACCAGGGCGAAGCCCCACCAGTCCATGGCGGCGGGCCGGTCGCCCACCAGCGCCATCGCGCCCAACACGCCCACCACCGGCACCATCAGCGTGGTCAGCGCGGCCACCGTGGCGCTGACGCGCTCGCTCAGCACGAACCAGAGCCAATACGCCACGGCGGTGCCCAGGATGATGTGGAACGACAGCGCCGCCGCCACGCGGCCATTCCAGCCCTGCGTGGGAAAGGATTCCCCCGCGATCAGCACGCCCACCAGGGCGCAGGCCGCGCCCACCGCCAACTGCCAGGCCGTGACGACGATGCGGTTCCCGGCCACCGGCCAGCCCTTCAGGTAGACCGTGCCGGCGGCCCAGCCGAAGGCCGCCACCAGCGGAAACACCAGGCCCTTGGCCGCAGCCGCATCGTGCTCGCCGAAGACCGCGCGCAGCACCGGCCAGGCCAGGATGGAAACGCCGGCCGCGCCCAGCAGCAGCGCCAGCGCCCGGCGCCGGTCCAGGCGTTCGCCCAGCACCGCCCAGGCCAGCACGGCGGACATCATCGGCATGGTGAAAGTCAGCACCGCCGCGCGCGAAGTGCTGGTGCTGAGCTGCGCCCAGGCCACCAACAGATTGAAGGCCGCGACCGCAAGCAGGCCGCCCACGACAATACCCCGCCACGACGCGCGCGGCGGCAACAAGGGCACCCGCTTGGCGCGCGCCAGCAGCAACAGCAGCACCGCGCCGCTGCCCAGGCCGAGCAGACGCAAGGTGAACGGCGGGAAGATCGACAGGATGATCTTCACCGCCGGCCAGTTCAGGCCCCAGAACAGGGCCAGCGCCACCGGGATCAGGCGCACGCCGCGCGCGCCTCTGCGGTCAGTTCCGACAGGCCCTGCCGCTGCCGGCCTTGCGCATCGAAATTGTCCGGGCTCAGCCAGCATTCATAGGCGGTGCGCAGCGCGGGCCAGTCGCCGTCGACGATGGCGAACCAGGCCGTATCGCGGCTGCGGCCCTTGTACACCGTGGCCTGGCGGAAGATGCCTTCGAACTCGAAACCCAGGCGGGCAGCCGCCGCGCGCGACGGCGCGTTCAGGCTGTCGCACTTCCATTCGTAGCGGCGGTAGCCCAGCTCATCGAAGGCGCGGCTCATCAGCAGGAACTGCGCCTCGGTGGCGATGCGGGTGCGCTTGAGCTGGCGCGAGAACGACACGAAGCCGACTTCGATCGCGCCGTTGGCCGGATCGATGCGCATCAGCGCCAAGGTGCCGATGGCGCGGCCCGTTTCCAGATCGATGATGGCGTGGTGCAAGGGGTCGTTGCCGGCCTGCGCTTTTTCCGCGAACTCGCGGTAAGCCGCCAGGTCCGCGAACGGCCCAACCGACATGTAAGTCCAGTCGCTGTCGTCCGGCGCCTGGCTGAACGCCAGGTACAGGTCCTCGGCGTGGCGCTCGGCCGACAGCGGCTCCAGCCGGCAATAGCGGCCGACGATCGGAGTCAGGGGCGGACGCGGGCGCGCGGTCCAGCCCGTCATGTCCGGGCCGATGGGTTGCTGGTAAGCGTTGACTCGGGGTTGCATGCTACGGGGCCTCATCAGGGTTGGCGCGCCGCCGGCTCGGGCGGACGCAATACGCATGCCCTCACGATATCGGAATCGTGGCATCATAAAAAGCACCACGATCCCGTATTTTAATAGGGCCATGATGAACCCCGCCGCCCTGCTTTCCAGCCCGCTCACGCGCGGCCCCGGCGCCCTGCCGCGCCAACGCCAACTGATCCAGCGCCTCAAGCAGGCCATCCTGGCAGGCCAACTGCCCGCGGGCGGCAAGCTGCCCTCGTCGCGCGCCCTGTCCGAGGACCTGGACATCTCGCGCAACACGGTGCTGATCGCCTACGAACAGCTCACCGCCGAAGGCTATGTGATCGCCGATCGCCAGGGCACGCGGGTCGCGCCCCTGTCGGCTGCCGCCGCCCTCGCCGCCAAGCGCGCGGCCCCGCCCGCCGCACAGCCTACGCTCACGGCCAAGCGGCTGACGCGCATCGTCTCCACGCGCTACGCCCACGACGGCTCGCTGCCCATGACACCCGGCACGCCGGCGCTGACGCAGTTCCCCATCAACGCCTGGCGCCGCGCGCAGGACCGCGCCCTGCAAGCCGCCCCGGCCACCGCGCTCGGCTATGGCCATCCCGTGGGCGAGCCCGCCTTGCGCGAAGCCATCGCCCAATACCTGCGGGTGTCGCGCGGCGTGCGCTGCGACGCCTCGCGCATCGTCATCACCGAAGGCGCCCAGGGCGCGCTGGCGCTCTGCGTGCAGTTGCTGACCAACCCCGGCGACACCGCCTGGCTGGAAGACCCCGGCTACCGCGGCGCCAAATCCGCCTTCCACGCCGGCGACCTGGATGTGGTGGCGATGCGCGTGGACGCGGACGGCATCGTGATCCCCGAAAGCGCCTGGCAGGAACGCGCGCCCCGCCTCATCCAGACCACGCCGTCGCACCAGTACCCCACCGGCGCGGTGCTGTCCCTGCCGCGCCGCCTGGGCCTGATCGAGCGCGCCCGCCAGGCCGGCGCCTGGATCATCGAAGACGACTACGACAGCGAATTCCGCCACCAGGGAGAACCCATCGCCGCGATGCAGGGCCTGGTCGAAGACGCGCCGGTGCTCTACGTGGGCACGTTCAGCAAGACCATGTTCCCGGCGCTGCGCCTGGGTTTCCTGGTGCTGCCCGAAGCCATCGCCGCGCAGGCGATGCCCTCCATCATCGAGATGCTGCGCGGCGGCCATCGGCTGGAACAGCTGACCATGGCCGCCTTCATCGAAAACGGCCAGTTCTCGCGCCACCTGGGCCGCATGCGCCGCCTGTACCGAGAACGCCAGGGAGCGCTGCGCGAAGCGCTGGCGGCGCATCTGGGGATCGAACACGAGGTGTTGGGCGGACATTCCGGCCTGCACCTGACGGTGCGGCTGCCGCAACAGTATCCGGACAAGGAGATCGTGCAGCAGGTGCGCAAAATCGGCATGAACCCGGGCGCGCTGTCATCATTTGCGGTAACGCCGCGAGTGGAGGACAACGGCCTGGTGATCGGCTACGGCAATACGGGAGCTGAGCGGTTCGCGGGCCTGGTGCGCAGGCTCCGCGACGTGGCGCAGGGACTCAAGCGCCCCCGTAGCGCACCATGATCAGCCAGTCGGCATGCACCGACGGCCTGGGCGCCCCCTCAGCCTGGATCGCGACCTTCCAAGCGCAGCGGGCTGCGCCCGGGCCAGTCTCCACGACCTGCGCCAAGGAAAAGCTGGCAGCCACGCGCGCACCGGAAACCACGGGCGCAGTAAAGCGAACCTTGTCAAAGCCATAGTTCAGCAACATCGCCGCGCCCGGAAAGGCGATACAGCTGGTCTGCCAATGCGTCAACAGGGACAGCGCCAGGAAGCCATGCGCGATGGTGTCGCCGTAGGGGGATTCCGCTTGCGCGCGCACCCGGTCCACGTGGATCCACTGCCTGTCGAGCGTGACCTGCGCGAACTGGTCGATCATGTCCTGATCGATCAGTACCGCCTCGGAAACAATGGGAGACCGCCCCACGACGTCCAGCAGCGACTGGACGGAGTCGAACGACAGAGGAGATGAAACAGGGGCGCGTGTCATGGCTTCAAATGCGTTCAAAGATTGCGGCTATGCCCTGCCCGCCGCCTATGCACATGGTGACCAGCGCGTACCGCCCGCCCATGCGCTCGAGTTCATGCAAGGCCTTGACGGCGATGACTGCGCCGGTAGCGCCCACCGGATGCCCCAAGGCGATGCCCGAGCCATTGGGATTGACCTTGGCCGGATCCAGATCGAGTTCGCGCGTCACGGCGCAGGCCTGCGCCGCAAAGGCCTCGTTGGACTCGATCACATCCATGTCGGCGGCAGACAGGCCCGCCTTGGCCAGGGCGGCGCGCACGGCGGGAACCGGGCCCATGCCCATGTACCGCGGGTCCACGCCGGCATGGGCATAGGCAAGCAGGCGGGCCATGGGGCGCGCGCCGCGGGCTAGCGCCTCCGCGCGCTCCATCAGCACCAGCGCGGCCGCGCCGTCATTGATGCCGGACGAATTGCCCGCCGTGACCGTGCCATCCTCGGCAGTGAATACGGGCTTGAGGCCGGCAAGGTCCGACGGCGCGATATCGCCGCGGACGTGCTCGTCCCGCGTGAACACGATGGGCTTGCGGCCGGTCGTCGTGATGGCCACGAGTTGCGCGTCGAAACGGCCCTCGGCAATGGCCCGCGCGGCGCGGCGATGGCTCTCCAACGCAAGCGCATCCTGCGCGTCACGCGTGATGCCGTAGCGCTTGGCGACGTTTTCCGCCGTGACTCCCATATGGATGCGATGGAACGGATCATGCAAGGCGCCTAGCAGCATATCCGCCATCGGCGCGTCGCCCATGCGTGCGCCAAAGCGCAGCGCCGAACTGGCGTAGGGCGCGCGCGACATGCTCTCGGCGCCGCCCGCCACCGCAATCTTGCAGTCGCCAAGCAGGATGGACTGCGCCGCGGAAACGACCGCCTGCAATCCCGAGCCGCACAGGCGGTTGACGTTGTATGCCGGCGTGCTGTCGGCGCAGCCGCCCTCGATCGCCGCTACCCGGGACAGGTACAGGTCGCGCGCTTCGGTGGCGATGACCTGGCCGAAGCAGACGTGCTCCACCTGCGCAGGCGCGAGGCCCGCGCGCGCCACGGCGGCCTTCAACACCTCGGCGGCCAGCGTCGTGGGCGGGACGTCCTTCAGGCTCTTGCCGTAACTGCCGATGGGCGTGCGCACGCCCGCCAGAACTACAACTTCTCGGTTTCGCATGCGTGGGCCTTGGCGATTTCGTGGCGCAACTGGTCGAAGCCGGTAGCGGGAACGGTTTCCTCCGCACGGTCGGCAACCTCGTCCAGACGGTCGATCAGAACCTGCGCGGACAACTCCGCACCGTTCAGGCAGATACCGCGGGTCATGGTGATGTTCGCCTGCTCGAAACTGCCCGCGCCTGCCATCAGGATGGTCCGCGTCGGCGCGTTTTCCGCCACCAGGGCAACCAAGGCGGGACTGACGGAGCCCGGCGTCAACAAAGCCAGCGCCTGCGCGTCGAGCAGGCCTTCGGTCATGGCCGTGGCGGCCGTCGGCGCCAGGCAATTCACGCGAATGCCATGGCGTTCCCCCTCGAGGGCGAGGGTTTGCATCAAGCCGACCAGCGCCATCTTCGCCGCGCCGTAATTGGCCTGGCCGAAGTTGCCGTAAAGCCCCGAGGATGAGGTGGTCATGACGATGCGCCCGTAGTTCTGCTCGCGCATGGCGTTCCACACCGCCTGGGTGCAGTGCACCGCGCCCATCAGGTGGACTTCCACCACGAGCCGGAAATCCTCCAGGCTCATCTTGGCGAAGGTCTTGTCGCGCAGGATGCCCGCGTTGTTGACCAGGATGTCGACGCGCCCCCACCTTGCGATGGCCGCTTGCACCATTGCTTCGACCTGCTGTGGCTGGGTCACGTCGGCGCCGTGCGCCAACGCATCCCCGCCGACTGCGCGGATGGCGTCCACCACGGCCTGGGCCGGCGAGTCCGGCTGGTCGGCGCCCATGTCGTTGACCAGCACCTTGGCGCCATGCTGCGCGAGTTCCAGCGCATGCGCGCGGCCCAATCCACGCCCGGCTCCGGTCACGATAGCGACGCGGCCCTGCAAAAGTTGAGTCATAGAGTCTCCGGATGAATGGTTGTTCAGGGGATCAGGGGAAGGGCCGCGTCGGCCTGGGTCCGTAGGACTCCGGCGCGCTCGAGTTCGGCAATCGCGGCGTCATCCAGGCCCACGCGCCTGAGCACCTCGCGCGTGCCTTCGCCCAGCGCGGGAGCGCCGGCCTGGGAGGGGCCGCCGTCCTGCTCGAAGGCAAAGCCCAGTCCATGCGTGCGCAGCTCGCGTCCCCCCTGATGGAAACGATGGTCAGGCAGGTTCACGCAGCCGGTGGCGTCCGCCTCGTCGAGGAACTCCTCGAGCTTTCTTACCTTGGCCGCGGGCACCCCGGCCTGGCTGAGCATATCCTCGAGTTGCGCCGCGCTGCGGGTCGAGAACGCGGTTCTCAGCTGTTGCACGACGTACTCGCGGTCGTTCGGCACCACGAATCCGTTGGGCAGGTTGAAGGCATCGAGATCCAACGCCCTGGCGTCGCTGCACAGCGACTCCACCCCGAGGGCGGCGGTCAGCCTGCGGAATTGCTCCGGCGTGTTCGCCGCTACCGCCAGCCAACCGTCCGCGCAGCGGTAGGTGTCGGCGGCAGGACTGCCCGTATAGCCCCGGTTGCCGACGCGGCGAGTCGGCGTGCCGTCGCTCAGGTAGGCGCAGGTATTGGTGTACATCAGCGCCAGCGAGGCCTGGACCATGGACGCGTCGATGTACTGGCCGGCACCCTCGCGCAGCCTGCGATGCAGCGCCGACACGATGGACAGCGCGCCCAGCATGCCCACGGCCACGTCGATCACCGGAAAGCCCACTTTCAGCGGCGGCGCGTCATCGCCCTCGCCCGACATCATCATCATGCCGGTCATCGCCTGGACGACGTGATCGTAGGCTCCGCGCTGTGACCAGGCCCCTTGCTGGCCGAAGCCTGAAATGGAGCAATACACGATGTCGGGCTTGACCGCCTTGATCGACGCGTAGTCCAGCCCGTAACGGGCCACCACGCCCGGCCTGAAGTTTTCGATGAACACATCGGCCGAGGCGGCCAGCGAGCGCAGCAGGTCCGCGCCCTGCCGGGTCCGAATATCCAGCGCCAGCGATTGCTTGCCGGCGTTGATGGCCGCAAAGCCGGTGGGCGTATCGGTGTCGACGCCGTTCTTCATCGAGCGCAGGACTTCGCCCGCCAGGGGCGGCTCGACCTTGATGACTTCGGCGCCCAATTGCGCAAGATAGAACGAGGCGAGAGGACCGGCGATCACGTGCGACAGGTCGAGCACGCGTACGCCTTCGAGAGGCTTGGCCATAGATTTCCTGCGGATCAACCGGCGATGATGCCGGTCAGTTTGATGATTTCTGCCCATTTGCGGGCTTCGCTGCGCACGAACGACGCGGCGGCTTCCGGGCTATCGCTTTGGATCACGCTGACGCCCGCGGCCTCGAAGTTGCTCTTGACACCCGGGTCCTTGAGCGACGCGATGGTCGCGCCATAGAGCTTGTCGACCACCTCGGCGCTCGATTTGCGCGGCAGCCAAAAGCCGAACCAGAACTCCTGGACCGCCAGATCGCTGCTCAGGATCTCCCGCAGCGTGGGAACGCCCGCAAGCTCCGCCATGGGCTCGCGGCTGGTGACGGCCAGCGCGCGCAGCCGGCCGCCCTGCACCTGCGGAACGGCGGTCCCGGCAATCGCGAAGGCGAAATCCGTGTCGCCGCGCAGCAGCGAGGTCGGGATCTCCACCGACCCCTTGAATGGAACGTGCGTCGCTTCGGCCCCCAGCAGCGTCACGAAGGTCGCGCCGCCCAGATGCGCCGCCGATCCGATGCCGCCGGAGGCGTAGTTCATCTTGCCCGGACGCGCCTTCAGGGCGGCGATGAGATCTTGCGCCGTTCGGTAAGGCGACTTGGCCGAGACGACCAGGACGCTGGGCGAGGCGCCGATGACCGTGACCGGAAGAAAGTCATGCTCCGGGTCGAACATCAGGCTGGGCTGCAAGGCTTTCTGGATCAGGTGCGAGTTGGAGCCCAGCAGCACGGTATAGCCGTCGGCCGCCGACTGGGCCACGTGCTGGGCAGCCAGCACGCCACCTGCGCCCACCTTGTTTTCCACCACGATGGGCTGGCCCATCTTGGCGCCGAGCACGGGGCCGAATTGCCGCACCATGATGTCGGGTCCCCCGCCTGCGGCATAGGGGACGACGACGCGGACGGCCCGCGACGGATAGCTCTCGGCGGCGTTCGCCATGGAACGGAACATCATGCCGGCGCCGAGGGCGCTCAGGCAAAAAGTGCGGCGTTGCATGTTGTCTCCTTGTTATGCGGGCAGGATAAGTGATCGCAGCTAATAGAAAAATTGATATATTTTGATATAGCGATAACTTTAAGTTCTACCCATGATCCCCACAATCGAACCTGACCATCTGGTATCCAAGCTGCGCTTTCGCCATCTGCGCATGCTGCAAGTGGTCCAGGGCACGGGCAGCCTGCGGGCCGCGAGCCTGGCGCTCAACCTGACGCAACCCGCCCTGAGCAAGGCGCTGACGGAAATCGAAAGTGCGTTCGGCTTTGCCTTGTTCCTGCGCACCGCGCGCGGCCTGAAGCCGACGCCGCAAGGAGAGGTGGTGCTGCGCGGCGCCGCCCTGTTGCTCGAAGAACTCGGCCATCTTCGCGCCGACGCCCAGACCGCCGATCGCTACGCGGCAAAGATCCGGATCGGCGCGCCTCCCTTCGTCGCGCAGACCTACCTGAGCGGCGTGGTCGAGAAGCTGGTGAACCATACAAGGCCGATGCGTGTGCAATTGCTGGAGGAACGGGTGCCGGCCCTGCTCCACGCCCTGGAACAGGGCGAAATCGACGCGCTGATTTCCACCTTTCCGCTGCAGATGCTGGCGCCAGAGGCGGCCGCGTTCCAGTACGTCAAATTGTTTGAAGTGCGGGGCGCTGTGATCGCGGCCGCGAACCATCCGCTGGTCCGCGCGCGGCGCGTGGACTGGGCCAGCCTGGCACGGGAACGTTGGGTAATGCCGGCCGAAGGATCCATGGGCCGCAAGCTGATAGAAGACTGCTTCACCCATGCCGGCCTGCCCGCGCCGCTGCCCGTGGTGGAATCAACCAGCCCCACGACCGGCGTTCAGTTCGTTGCCAGCGGCCTGGGCATCGGCATCGTGCCGGACATGGCCCTCATCCGCCGCAACGTGGCGCCCGCGGGCGGGGTCAAGCAGATACGCGTGCGGCCCGAGCCGCCCGCCAGCGTGGTGGCCTTGATCACCCGCAAGGGCGCATCCAATCCGCGCGTCGCCCTTTTGCGGGAAGCGTTGGGAGAGGCGCTAGGCGCTCAGGCCGCCCAACAGCAGGAGCGCCACGATCAGCCAGAACAGGAAGCCGATGATTGAACGGCGCAGCAGCGCCTTGACCGCAGCCCACAGGCACATCAGCCCCAGCGCCAACAGGATGAGATTGAATATCGATGGGCTCATGCCCATTGCGCCGGCCAGCCCCGAATAGAAATCGCCGAAGGCGCGGCCCAAGCCGCCCAGCAGCCACTTCAGGCCGGCCACGACATTGCGCAGCGCCTCGCCCAGCATCCCGCCCAATGAAGCGAAAAAACCGTCCTCGGTCTGCATCAGCGCCGGCTATCCATCAGCATGCGCACGGCCAATCCGGCCAGCACCGTTCCCATCAGCCAGCGCTGCACCACCATCCACACGGGACGGCCCGCCAGGAACCCGGCAATGGAACCGGCCATGATGGCGATCAACGCATTGACCGTCAGGCTGATGGCGACCTGCGTCATGCCCAGCGCCAGCGACTGCGTGAACACGCTGCCGCGCTCGGGCTGGATGAACTGCGGCAGCAGCGACACGTACATGATCGCGATCTTGGGATTGAGCAGGTTGGTCACCAAGCCCATCGTGAACAGCGTGCGCGGGCTGCTCTTGGGCAGCTCGCGCACCTGGAACGGCGAACGTCCGCCCGGACGCAGCGCCTGCCATGCCATGTAAAGCAGGTACAACGCGCCGCCGATGCGCAGCGCGTCGTAGGCAAAAGGAACCGCCATCAACAGCGCCGTGATGCCGAAAGCCGCGCAGAGCACGTAAAAAACAAAGCCGACCGCCACGCCCCCCAGCGAAATCAGGCCGGCCTGCGCGCCTTGCGAGATGGAACGGGAGACCAGATAGATCATATTGGGCCCGGGGGTGAGCACCATGCCCAGGGCAACCAGGGCGAACGTCATCAAATGGGTAAAGTCGGGCATGATGGGCCGGCGCGGGGCCGCGCGGAAAGTGGAAACGTGAATCCACACCTTAGCGCAAAACTGTATCGGAACAGCGAACTTCCGGGAGGGGTTTGCGGACCAGTGGCGCCGGCGATACAGTTGTCCGGTTCCCACGCCTGGAGAGCCTGGACATGCCGCAAGCTCATCCTCATCCGAAAGACGGCGCCATCCGCGTCGGTATTGGCGGCTGGACCTACGCCCCCTGGCGCGGCGCCTTCTATCCCGAAAACCTGCCGCACGCGCGCGAACTGGAATACGCCAGCCGCCAGCTCACCGCCATCGAGATCAACGGCACCTACTACAGCACCCAGAAACCGGCCACCTTCGCCAAATGGCGAGACGAAACGCCCGAAGGCTTCGTGTTCTCGCTGAAGGCCTCGCGCTACGCGACCAACCGCCGCGAACTGGCGGGCGCCAAGGACTCGATCCACCGCTTCGTGCACAGCGGCATCGCCGAACTGGGTCCCAAGCTGGGCCCCATCGTGTGGCAGTTCGCCCCCACCAAGGTATTCGACGCGGACGACTTCGGCGCTTTTCTGGCGCTGCTGCCCGACCGGGTGGACGGCCTGCAGCTGCGGCACGTGCTGGACGTGCGCCATGCCAGCTTCGCCTGCGAGGAGTATCTGGAACTGGCCCGGCGCCACGGCGCGGCCACGGTCTACACGGACAGCGAGGACTACCCGTCCATCGCCGACCGCACCGCCGATTTCGTGTATGCGCGGCTGATGCGCGCCAGCACGGCCTACAAGGCCGGCTATGCGCCCAAGGCGCTGGACGCCTGGGCGGACCGCCTGCGCGGCTGGGCTCGCGGAATGCACCCGGCCGACTTGCCGCTGGCCGGCGCCCCCGAAAAGAAGGCGCAGCCAGGCGACGTCTTTGCCTTTTTCATCAATGGCGCGAAGGAACGCGCGCCGATGGCGGCGCGCGCCATGATCGAACGCCTGTAGCGCGCCCCGCCTTACTGGGCGACGGGCGTGCGCAGGGTCACGAACTCTTCGGCCGCCGTGGGATGGATGCCGATGGTCTCGTCGAACACCTGCTTGGTCGCGCCGGCCTTCAGCGCAATCGCAATGCCCTGCACGATCTCGCCGGCGTCCGGCCCGACCATGTGCACGCCCAGCACGCGGTCGGTCTTGGCGTCCACGATCAGCTTCATCAGCGTCTTTTCCTGCGACTCGGTCAGGGTCAGCTTCATGGGCCGGAAGCGGCTCTCGAACAGCTTGACCTCGTGGCCCGCCGCGCGCGCCTCTTCGGTGGTCATGCCCACCGTGCCGATGTTGGGCAGGCTGAACACCGCGGTCGGGATCAGCTGGTAGTCGACCTTGCGGTATTCCTCGGGGCGGAACAGGCGCCGCGCCACCGCCATGCCTTCCGCCAGCGCCACCGGCGTCAGCGGCACCCGGCCGATCACGTCGCCGATGGCCAGAATGGAAGGTTCGGCCGTGCGGTACTCCTCATCCACCTCGATGAAGCCGCCCTTGCCCAGCTTGACCGCCGTGTTCTCCAGCCCCAGGTTGTCCAGCATGGGCCGGCGGCCGGTGGCGTAGAACACGCAGTCGGCCTCGATCACGGAGCCGTCCTTGAGCGTGGCGGCGAGCGTGCCGTCCGCCTGCTTGTCGATGCGCGTCACTTCCGAGTTGAAGCGCAGGTCGATGCCCTTCTTCGTCAGCTCGTCGCGCAGATGTTCGCGCACGCCCTGGTCGAAGCCGCGCAGGAACAGCGGGCCGCGGTAGACCTGGGTGGTCTGCGCGCCCATGCCATTGAAAATGGAGGCGAATTCGACCGCGATGTAGCCGCCGCCCACCACCAGCACGCGGCGCGGCAGTTCCTTCAGGAAAAAAGCTTCGTTCGAGGTGGTGGCGTGTTCCTTGCCCGGAATGTCCGGCACCTGCGGCCAGCCGCCGGTCGCCACCAGGATATTGGCGGTGCTGTAGGACTTGCCGTTGATCTCGACCGTATGGGGGTCCAGGATGCGGGCATGGCCTTCCAGCAGGGTCACGCCGCTATTGACCAGCAAGTTGCGATAAATGCCGTTAAGACGCTCGATTTCCCGATTCTTGTTCGCGATCAGCGTGGGCCAGTCGAAGCGGGGCTCGCCGGCGTTCCAGCCGAAGCCGCGCGCCTGCTCGAAGTCTTCGCTGTAGTGGGCGCCATAGACCAGCAGCTTCTTGGGCACGCAGCCCACGTTGACGCAGGTGCCGCCCAGGTAGCGGCTTTCCGCCACCGCCACGCGCGCGCCGAAACCGGCCGCGAAGCGCGCCGCGCGCACGCCGCCAGAACCCGCGCCGATCACAAACAGATCAAAATCGAATGCCATGGTGTTTCCTTCGCGTCGCCTTGAGGCGCCGCGCTCACTGTCCGGGAAAGCTGTATTTAACACCACCCGGCGTTACTGCCCGCCCGGGCGCGGTTTGCAGGCAGCCGCGATTGCTATACAGTTTGCCGCAGGCTGGCCGCCGCGCGCAGCCCCACCCCTGGAGCAGATCCCATGTCGCTTGAAACCTGGCTGGCCTTTCTGGGCGCGTCCGCCCTCCTCGTGATGCTGCCCGGCCCCACGATACTCACCGTCATCAGCTACTCCATCGCGCAAGGCAGGCGCGCCCGCCTGCCGCTGGTGCTGGCGGTGGCGCTGGGCGACTCCACCGCCCTGCTGCTGTCGCTGCTGGGCCTGGGCGCCCTGCTGGCGACGTCGGCGTTCTGGTTCACGGTGGTCAAGATCGTGGGCGGCCTGTATCTGCTGTACCTGGGTTTCAAGCTGCTGCGCGCCGGGGTCTCGCCCGCGGCCTTGCCCACAGCCGCCGCGTCGGGTTCGCGCTGGAAGCTGTTCGCCAACACCTATCTGGTGACGGCGCTGAACCCCAAGGGCATCATCTTCTTCGTGGCCTTCCTGCCGCAATTCATCGATCCGACAGGCGACGTGACGCGCCAGCTCTGGATCCTGTCGGCCACCTTCGTCGCCTGCGCCGGCATCAACGCCACCGCCTACGCCATCTTCGCCGGGTCCGCCCGCCGCCTGCTGGCTTCGCCGCGCGCCCAGCGCGGCTTCAACCTGGGCGGCGGCGCCCTGCTGTCCGCCGCCGGGATCTGGGCCTTGCTGGCGCGGCGCGTCTAGCCTGCCCCTAGGGCCGCGCCGCGGACACGGCCTCTGGGTCAATGCCGTAGCGGGCGATGGCGTCCGCCGCGCACTCGTGCGGCATCAGCCCCTCGTCCGCCAGCGCCTTCAGGGCCGCCAGCGCGATGTGATGCCGGTCGACCTCGAAGTAGGCCCGCAGGGCCGCCCGCGTGTCGGAGCGGCCGAAGCCGTCGGTGCCCAGCGTGACGTAGCGGCGGTCCTGCATGAACGGCCGTATCTGTTCGGCCACGGTCTTCATGTAGTCGGTGGCGGCCACCACCGGCCCCTCGCTGTCCGCCAAAACCGTTTCCGCGTAGCCGCGGCGCCTGTCCTCCAGCGGATGCAGGCGGCTCCAGCGTTCGGCCTCCTGGCCGTCGCGGCCCAGTTCCGAGTAGCTGGTCACGCTCCAGACGTCGGCCGCCACGCCGAAATCCTGCCGCAGCAAATCGGCCGCCGCCAGCACTTCGCCCAGGATGGCGCCGCTGCCCAGCAATTGCACCCGCAGCGCGCCGTCGCCGCCGTCGCGCAGGCGGTACATGCCGCGCAGGATGCCGGCTTCGGCGCCCGCCGGCATGGCCGGATGCGCGGTCTTCTCGTTGAGCAGCGTCAAGTAATAGAAGACGTCCTCTTCCTCCTGGTACATGCGGCGCATGCCGTCCTGCACGATCACCGCGATTTCGTAGGCATAGGCAGGGTCGTAGGCCACGCATGAAGGAATGACCGAGGCCAGCACGTGGCTGTGGCCGTCGTCGTGCTGCAAGCCCTCGCCCTCCAGGGTGGTGCGCCCAGACGTCGCGCCCAGCAGGAAGCCGCGCGCGCGGATGTCGCCCGCCGCCCAGGCCAGGTCGCCCACGCGCTGGAAGCCGAACATGGAATAGAAGATGTAGAACGGAATCGTGGCGATGCCGTGCGTGCTGTGGGCGGTCGCCGCCGCGATCCACGAAGACATCGCGCCCGATTCGTTGATGCCTTCCTGCAGGATCTGGCCGCGGCGGTCTTCGCGGTAGACGCTCAACTGGTCGGCATCCTGCGGCGTGTACAGCTGCCCCACGTGCGAATAGATGCCCACCTGGCGGAACATGCCGTCCATGCCGAAGGTGCGCGATTCGTCGGGCACGATGGGCACCACGCGCTGGCCGATGGCCGGGTCCTTGAGCAGTTGCGCCAGCACCCGCACGAAGGCCATGGTGGTCGAGAACTCGCGGCCGTCGCTGCCCTTCAGATGCGCGGCGAAGGCTTCCAGCGGAGGCGTGGCCAGCGGACCGGGCCCCGCCGGCCGCCGCGGCAAATGGCCGCCGGCGCGCGCGATCGCGGCATCGAAGTAGGCCCGCTCGGCGCTGCCGGGCGCGGGCTTGATGTACGGAATCTGTTCCAGCTGATCGTCCGGCACCGGAATGGAGAAGCGGTCGCGGAACGCGCGCACGGCCGGATCCGCCATCTTCTTCTGCTGGTGGTTGGTATTGGCCGCCTCGCCCGCCGCACCCATGCCATAACCCTTGACGGTCTTGGCCAGAATGACGGTGGGCTGGCCGCGGTGGGCCAGCGCCGTGGCGTAGGCGGCATAGACCTTGGCCGGATCGTGGCCGCCACGATTCAGCGCGCCGATTTCCTCGTCGCTCAGGTGCGCCACGCGCTCCAGCAGCAGCGGGTCCGCGCCGAAGAAATGTTCGCGCACATAGGCGCCGCCGCGCGCCTTGAACACTTGGTACTCGCCGTCCACGCACTGCATCATGCGCCGGCGCAGGCGGCCGTCATGGTCCTGGGCCAGCAGCGCGTCCCAGCCCGCGCCCCAGATCACCTTGATGACGTTCCAGCCGGCGCCGCGGTAGACGCTTTCCAGTTCCTGGATGATCTTGGCATTGCCGCGCACCGGACCGTCCAGGCGCTGCAGATTGCAGTTCACCACGAAGACCAGGTTGTCCAGCTTTTCGCGGCCGGCCATCGCCACCGCCGCCAAGGTCTCCGGCTGGTCCTGTTCCCCGTCGCCCAGGAAGCCCCATACCTTGCGGCCCTGCGCGGGGATCAGTTCGCGGTCTTCCAGATAGCGCATGTAGCGCGCCTGGTAGGCGGCCATCAGCGGCCCAAGCCCCATCGACACCGTGGGGAACTGCCAGAACCCGGGCATGGTGCGCGGGTGCGGATAGGACGCCAGCCCGCCGCCGGCCGTCTCGCGCCGGAAGCGGTCGAGCTCGTCCTCGGAGATGCGGCCCTCCAGGTAGGCGCGCGCATAGATGCCGGGCGCGGAGTGCCCCTGGATGTACAGCATGTCGCCCAGGAAGTCCGGGGTGGCAGCGCGGAAGAAATGGCGGAAGCCGGTTTCATACAGCGTGGTGGCCGAGGCATAGGTGGCGATGTGCCCGCCCACGCCCGAGGTCTTGCCCGCGCGCAGCACCATGGCCATGGCGTTCCAGCGCAAATAGGCGTCCAGCCGCAGCTCGATGCCCATGTCGCCCGGAAACAGCCCCTGCTCCGCCGGCCGGATGGTGTTCACGTAGGGCGTGGCATTCGGCGCGGCGTAGCCGCCGTGGCCGGCGCGGTCCTGGCCGATCAGTTGATCCAGCAGGTAGTGGGTGCGCGGCCGGCCCTCGTGGGCCAGCACGGCCTGCATGGCCTCCAGCCATTCCTGGGTTTCCTGCGGATCGGCGTCGGTCGGTTCTATCGGGGTATCCATGGCGTCCTCCTGGTGGCGCGAAGGCGGCGTCCCGATGTACGGGCGTCGTGATTTCGCATCGTGAATTGCAATTGCATCATGTGCAATTGCAATCGTATGGAGGAATTTCGATAATTGCAAGTGCAACTATCTATGGACCAAGGCGCGGACCTGCCCGCTAGCGGGACGCGGCCATCATGAATTCCACCGCCGCCCTGAGCGTGGACTCGTCCGCGGACGAACCGCCGCGCGGCGGCATCGCGCCCTTGCCCTTGAGCACGGTCGCCAGCAGCGCATCGGCGCCCTGCGCGATGAAGGGCGACCAGGCCTGCTTGTCGCCCAGCTTGGGCGCGTTGGCGACCCCGTTGGCGTGGCACACGACACAGGCGGACTTGTAGAGTTTTTCGCCGGCCGGGTTAATGGCGGCCAGCGTCTCGGCGCCCGCTTGCGGGAGGGGCAGGCCGGCCAGCGCGGCGGCGAACGCGATTCGATAAAACTTGGACATGGCAAGGCTCCGGAAGGGAAAGGCGTGATGACGACGCGAACGGACGCGAGAAAGACGCCAGGCGCAAGGAGTGAGGTGCAGGGCGTAAGGCGCGAGGCGGGACGCGAGAAGCGCATCCCGCCGTTGCGCTCAGCGTGGGATCGGACCCGGCGCCTTGATCTGCTTCATCAGGTCGTCATTCCATTTACCCTCGACCTTGATATGCCCGGCCGCGCCCAACTCGAAGGCCTCGATCAGGTTGTGGTTCAGGTAGGCGTACACGCCCGGCTGCTTGAAGGTGTAGAGCGCCGCCCCCGCCGAACCACCTCGGATGAACCAGGTTTCCAGGTCCTTCTGCGGCGGGTTGGCGAACTTGCCGGTCTCCCAGACCCAGTCGCCATGCCCCCCGATCAGGTGCGGGCGGGTGTCGCGGTTGGCCTGCGAATGGATCAGCAGCACCGTCTCGCCGACCTTGGCGGTGAGCGCGTTCGCGCCTGTCAGGGCGCCGACCTTGCCGTTGAAGACGATGTGCGACGGCGTCAGCGTGCGCATGACTTCCACCGTGTCGCCATAGCTTTCCGCCAAGGTCGCGTAGTCCTTGTACTTGCCGTTCGCGTCCTTGGGGATGTACAGGTCGAACTCGCCTATCGTGTAGGCGCGGTCGTAGCGCAGCGGCTTGCCTTGAGGATCCTTCAGGCCGTCGCGCGGCAGCACCATCAGCGTGCCGCTCATGCCGGCGACCACGTGCCAGGGCACCATGCCTTCCGGCGCACAGTGGTAGACGAAGGTGCCGCTGCGATCCGCCTTGAAGCGCAGCGTGGCCTGTTCGCCCGGGTTGACGTTGGTGAGCTTGGCTCCGCCCAGCGCGCCGGTGGCCGCATGGAAATCCACATTGTGCGGCATGGCGTTGGTGGCCGGGTTGACCAGGGTCAGTTCGACATAGTCGCCCTCGTGCACCACCAGGGTCGGACCGGGCATGGAGCCGTTGAACGTCATGGCCTGCAAGGTCGTGCCCTTGTCGTCGATGACCATCTTCTTCTCCTCGATGGTCATCGTGAATTCGATCACCTTCGGGCCCGAACGCGCCACCTGCTCATGCGGGTGGACCATGGGCGGGGCGACCAGTGCGACCTTGGCGCGTTCCAGCTGATCGGCGTTCTGGGCGGCCGCTGGGCCGCCCGCCATCGTTGCGATCAAAGCCATGGCAAGCAAGGTGGGGCGCAAAGCGTTCATGTGCAACTCCTCTTCCGGTTTCTGCTAAGCCGAGTCTGTCGGCAGTTCCATTGAAGGCCGCGCACCTCTTGCGTTCTTTGCTGTAGCGCAAACTTCGGACCAGCCTGGAGGCCGGCGCGCATTGCGGCAGCGCAGCGACGATGTCACCATCGGGACATGGACCCTCCACACGTATCCGAGCGGCCCCCCGCGTCGTCGCCGCTGTGCCACGCCCTGCTCCGCAACCTGGATCTGTTCAGGCCGCTGTCCGATGCGCAGCTGGACACGGCGCTGCGCGGCGCGACGCCTTGCCGCCTGCAGGCCGGCGCACTCGCATACCGCCAGGGCGCGCCCGCCGCGCACTTCTTCGTGCTGCTGCACGGTTGCCTGAAAGTGGCGCAGCTGACGCCGGAAGGCGAACAGGTGGTGGTGCGCTATGTGAATCCCGGCGACATGTTCGGGCTGGCTTGCGCCATGCGGCAGCCCAGCTATCCCGCCACGGTCCAGGCCGTGCAGGAAAGCGTTTGCCTGGCATGGCCGGCCACGGCCTGGGAACGCTTCACCGCCAGCCATCCCCAGCTGGGCGCGGCCGCGCTGCAAACCATGGGGCAACGCCTGCAAGACGCCCATGTCCGGATCCAGGAACTGTCCACCGACGAAGTCGAGCAGCGGGTCGCGCGCGCCATCCTGAGGCTGGTGCAGCAATCCGGCCAACCCATGCACGACGGCATCGGCATCGGCTTTCCCATCACTCGCCAGGACATCGCCGAAATGACCGGCACCACCTTGCACACGGTCAGCCGGCTGCTCAGCGACTGGAAGCAACGCGGCATCGTCTCGGCCGGCCGCAAGCGCGTGGTGCTGCGCTCGCCCGCCGCCCTGGCGCGGCTGGGCGAACACGCCGGGCCAGCCATGGACTGTTCGGCCTGCCTGTCCTGTCGCCACGGATCGCCGGCCGCGGACGATGCGGCAGAGTCGTCGGCCGCTCAGACGCTCCTGGAGGCCGGCGCGTAGCGGCTCCCGGCGTGGACGGGCGCTAGCCCGATTCCAGCACCAGCCTCAAGCCCAGGTTCGCGGGCGGCACACCCACCGAACACGCCCCGCCCTTCGGGTCGCGGATGAAGTCGGGCAGATAGGCGATGTGCCTGCCGGCGGCGACGCGTATGCCGCAATTGCGGCTTTCCTGCGCGTTTGCGCCGTTTGCGCCGTTTGCGGGCGCATCATCCCGCAGCGCGTCCAACACGTGCCGCGCGTGGCAATCGTCGGTCCAATCCCACACGCTGCCCGCCATGTCCATCAAGCCTGCGCGGTTGCTGCCGAAGGCGCCGAAGGTCCGCACCGTGTCGTCGCCCTGCGCGCCGCGGCGGCTCTGCTGCTCGTATTCCGCCAGCCAGCGCTGCGCGGGATCGGCGCCGTCCGGCAACGCCGGCAAGGCGTCCTCGCGATAGGCTTCGCCCGCGGCATAGACCCACTCCGCATAGCTGGGCAGGCGGAAGCGCTGGCCCGTGCGCGCGGACAGCCATGCGGCATAGGCCGAGGCGTCGGTCCAGCTGATTCCCACCGCCGGCAGGTCGGGCGCAACCGCCTGCCGCTGCGCGGGGTCCGGCGCCTTGCATCCGCCAGCGCGCACGCAAGCCGCGTACTCCGCCTGGCTGACCTGCCGCGTCATGATGGCCAGGCCCTCCGGGTAGCGCGCGATGCGCGGCGCGGGCGTGGCGGGATAGCCGTTGCGCAGCGCCTCGCCCGGCGGCACGTAGCTCACCTGGCCGGGCGGCAGGCGCGTGACTTCCGGCAATGCAAAACGGGCCCCTTCCTGGGGCCCGCAAGCGGTCAACAGCAATGAAACGATGACGGTCGGCAGGATACGCATGCGGCGGCACTCCGGAATGCCCGCGCCGATCGGGTGCGGGCTGGCTTCCATTGGACCTGCTGCCGTGGCCGGCCTCTTTGCGCTGGCGCAAGGAGGCCGGCGCCTGCCAGGCCGTCCCGCGG
>NZ_JBARYB010000030.1:0-6603 GCF_049647645.1 Achromobacter sp. | reverse complement strand
GGCGCGCCCTCGGCCTATGTGCTGGCCACCGTGCTGTCGCTGCTGGCGGCCCTGCTGCTGGCCGGCCTGCCCCACGACAGGCCTGGGCCGGCGCCCCGCCGCCGCCTGCTGGAGGAACTGCGCGAAGGCGCCGCATTTGTCCTCACGCATCCGCTGCTGCGTCCGGTCCTGGTGACCGCCGTGTTCTTCAACACCGCCTGGTTCGTGCTGCAAGCCGTCTACGTCGCCTACGCCATCGAACGGCTGGGCCTGTCGGCGGCAGCCGTCGGCCTCACGCTGGGCGTG
Source organism: Achromobacter sp. (assembly GCF_049647645.1). GTDB lineage: Bacteria > Pseudomonadota > Gammaproteobacteria > Burkholderiales > Burkholderiaceae_B > Achromobacter. The sequence goes on along the minus strand of NZ_JBARYB010000030.1, from coordinate 6,318 downwards.
TACGGCGGCGGCATGGTGGCCGGCGCCTTGCTGGCGCCCTGGCTGGCCCAGCGGCTGAGCTTCGGCGGCATGATCGCGGTCGGCCCGCTGGCCGCGCTGATCGCAAGCGCCATCCTGCTGTCGACCCTGGCCTATCCGTCCGGGGCATGGGCGGCGACGGGCTTCTTCCTGTTCGGCGCAGGTCCCATCCTGTGGACCATCACGACCACCACGCTGCGCCAGGCGATCACGCCCAATGCCCTGCTGGGCCGCGTATCCGCCGTGATCCTGACCGCCACCTTCGGCGCCCGCCCCATCGGCGCACTGATCGGCGCCGCGCTCGCCGCGCGGGTCGGCGTCGAAGCCTGCCTCTGGGTGTCGACAGCCGGCTTCGCCGTGCAATTCGTGGTGCTGTACAGCTCGCCCGTGCTGCGCCTGCGTAGCCAACCCGAAGCCGGAGCCTGCTGAGCGCTGTTGCGCACGGAAAACCGGCAATCTGTATCTGCCCGCGCCCGCCGCCGCCCGCTAGACTGCCACCGTCAGTCAAAACGATGCCGGCAACATGCTGAAAATCCTGGGTAAGGCTTCATCCATCAACGTGCGCAAGGTCCTGTGGACCTGCGCCGAACTGGACCTGCCGTTCGAACGCGAGGATTGGGGCGCGGGTTTCCAAGCCACCAGCGATCCCGCGTTCCTGGCGCTGAACCCGAACGCGATGGTGCCCGTCATCCAGGACGGCGACTTCGTGCTGTGGGAGTCCAACAGCATCATCCGCTACCTGGCCTCGCAATACGGCGGCCAGCGCCTGTACCCCATCGAGCCCAGGCTGCGCGCCCGCGTCGACCAATGGATCGACTGGCAGGCGACCGACCTGAACCGCTCCTGGAACTACGCCTTCATGGCCCTGGTGCGCGAATCAGCCGCCCACCGCGACCGCGCCGCGATCGAGGCATCCTGCCGCGAATGGGCGCGGTTCATGGCGATACTGGACCAGCGCCTGGAACAGGCCGGCGGCTACGTCGCCGGCCCCGCGTTTTCCCTGGCCGACATTCCCGTGGGCCTGTCGGTCAACCGCTGGTTCTGCACGCCCTTCGACAAGCCGCAACTGCCGGCCGTCGCCGCCTACTACGACCGGCTCGCTGAACGCGAAGGCTACCGGCTGCACGGCCGCAACGGCACGGCCTGACGCGACAAGGCTGTTACTTCACCACCCCGCAAACCAGCCGGCCGCCCCCGCCGCCCAGCGGCGCCGGCGTATCGCTGTAGTTGTCACCGCCCACGTGCACCATCACCGCACGGCCCTTCACATCGGCAAGCTTCAGATGCGGCGCCACTACTGCCTTGGTGGCCGTGCCGTCCGCGGCGACCACGATGAAAGGCAGATCGCCCTGATGCCCATCGGTCGCCATCGGCCCCTTGTGCGCCTTGGTGCCCTTGGGATCCAGATGCCCGCCCGCCGCGCCACCGGGCGCCATCTGATTATTCACCATGCCCGGCTCGCAAGAGCCCTTCTCGTGCACATGGAAGCCATGCTCGCCGGGCGGCAAGCCCTTCAAATGCGGCGTGAGCTGCAGCCCGCCTTTGGTGTCCTTGAGCGTGATCGTGCCAGCGCTCTTGCCCACGCCCTCCGCGCTCAAGAACGACATCGACACGTCTTCCGCCAACGCCGCGCCAGACGCGCCTGCCAACGCAAGCGCTGCGACCAGCATCGAGATTTTCTTCATGGAGTGCCTCCAAAATAAGCCGCCCGCGGACTGCGGGCGCCCGGTAGTGCATGAGCGGCCCGGCGCCGCCCATTCCGAAAAAAACAATAGCATTCGGGTCAGCGCGTCCACCAGCAATCTTCGTTCCTGATACAAACGCGGGCGATACGGGCAGCAAAATTCTGAATGTTCTGCTCGACCATTCAAAAAACCCGCGTCGGGCAAGCAGGGAGTGTCACCCCCGAACCAGCAACACCACCGCATGCAGCACCACGCCTATCAGCCCACCCACCAGCGTGCCATTGAACCGTATGTACTGCAGATCCCGCCCCACGCTGAGTTCAAGCTCATCCACCAGATGCCGCTCGTCCCAATTCTTCACCGTGCGAGAAATATGCTCCGTGACCCCGCTACGCAAGCGCCCCGTCAACCGCCGCGCCCCGCCCAGGACGTGATTGTTGATCGCCGCCCGCAACCCCGGATCCTCCCCCAGCTTGCGCCCCAAGGCGAGCAGAGCGCTCTCCAGATGCCGCGCCAACGCCGAATTCTCGGACGACAGATCTCTCCGCAGCGCAGCATGGATATCGTCCCATAGCCCCTGCACATACTCCTGCACCTTCGGATGATCGATCGCGCGCTGCTTCAACGCCTCCACCTGCGCCGCCAAGGCCGGATCATCCTTCAGCCGCCGGATGTAATCCTGCACCCAGGCCTCATAGTCCCGCCGCACCGGATGCCCAGGCTCGGACAGCACGTCCCGCAACTCCTCCACCAGCGCCCGCGCCAGGCGATCCGCCAGATTGTCCGCAATCCCGTCCACCGACTTGACCACGTCCACCGCCGCAATAATGCGCGGCCACTCCTTCTTGGCGAACTTCACCAGCAGACCCGACGCCCGCGCCTTTACCTCCTCGTCACCCAGGTACCCGCCCAGCCGCTCCAGCGCCGCGTCCAGCAGCTCCTGATGCCGCCCGTCGCGCGTCAACAGGCCCAGCACCTCGCCCGCCGTATCCGCCGCATCCCAGCGCCGCAGATTCTTCACCACGAACTCCTGGATCACCCCCCGCACCGCCCGGTCATCCAACAGGTCCAGCGTCTGCAAGGCCACATTGCGCGCGCCCTCGCTCAAGGCGCGCGCCTGCCGCGGACGCGCCAGCCAGCGGCTCAGGCGCGCGGCCGGATCGAACACCCGCAGCTTCTCCATCAACGTGTCCGGATCCAGGAAGTGATCGCGCACGAACACCGCCAGGTTGTCGCCGATGCGGTCCTTATTGCTGGGAATGATGGCGGTGTGGGGAATAGGCAGACCCATCGGCCGGCGGAACAGCGCCACCACCGCGAACCAGTCGGCCAGCGCGCCCACCGTGGCCGCCTCGCAGAACGCCCGCACCCAGGCCCACGCGCCCTGCCCGCCCATCACGTGGCTGGTGATGAAACCGCAGACCATCGCCACCAGCAAGGCCAATGCGGCGATCTTCATGCGCCGCAGCTGGGCGCGGCGCGCCTCGGAAGCCAGCGCGGAATGCGTGGCGGCGAAACGGGGCGTATCTGTCATGGGGTCTCCGGTTTGGACAGACCCAGCATAACGTAGCGTCCCGCCGCGGCCCCCCCCCGGCGTCAGCCCAGCGGCGGCAACAGGTCGAACAGCAGGACCATGACCAACCCCACCACCGACACGATGGACTGCACCACCGAAATCGTCTTGGTGGCTTCGCCCATGGTCATGCCGAAGGACTCCTTGACCATCCAGAAGCCTGCGTGATTGGCGTAGTTGAAGAACAGCGAGCCGCAGCCGATGGCCAGCGCCAGCAGCGGCAGGTTCAGGCTGGGATCGGCGCCCGCCAGCGGCGCCAGCAGGCCCGCCGCGCCGACGATACCGACCGTCGCCGATCCGGTCGACACCGACAGCAGCATGGCGATCAGCCAGCCCAGCACCAGCGGCGGCAACGAGAACTGATGGGTCAGGTGCACGATGGCATCGCCCACGTGGGCGCTGGTGAGCACCTGCTGGAACGCCCCCCCGCCCGCGATGATCAGCATGATGCCGGCGATGGGCTTGAGGCTCTTGCCCAATCCATCGCGCAGCTTTTCCGCGTCGCCGCCCCGCATCAGCACCAGGGAGACCGCGGCGAACAGCACGCCCAGCAACATCGCCACCAGCGGGTCGCCCAGGAAAGCGGCCACGTGCATGGCGCCGGAGTCCTTGGGCAGCAGCATCTCGGCGCCCGCGTGCACCAGCATCAGCAAGGCGGGCAGCAAGGCCGCCAGCACCCCCAGGCCCACGCTGGGCGCGCCGCGGCCGGCAGCTTCCTGGCGAGTGGTGGTGAACTGTTCCAGCAGCGCCTCGTCCGGGCGCGTGGTCATGCGCGGCGAGATGAAGGCGCCGTACAAGGGCCCGCCGAACACCATGGCCGGCAACGCCGCGATGAAGCCGTAGATCATGGTCGGCCCCACCGTGGTCTTGAGCGTGGCGATCGCCGTAAGCGGACCGGGGTGCGGCGGCACCATGCCATGCATCGCCGCCAGGGCTGCTATCACCGGCACGCCCACGTATACATAGGCCGACCCCTTGAAGCGCTCCTGGCCTTCCAGCTTGCGCGCCACGCTGAAGATCAGCGGCAGCATCACTACCAGGCCCACCTCGAAGAACATCGGTATGCCGATGACGAAAGCCACCAATGTCATGGCCCAGGGAATCATGCGGGCGGAGGTATGGCGCAGGATGGCGCTGGCCAGGCGTTCGGTCGTGCCCGAATCCGCCAGGATCTTGCCCAGCATCGCGCCCAGCGCGATCACCACGCCCACCGCGCCCAAGGTCTTGCCCGCGCCATTGCTCAGGTTCTTGACGATGGCCACGGGCTCCATGCCAGTGGCGAACCCCACGCCGATGGAAACGATCAGCAGCGCCAGCAGCGGATGCATGCGGATGCGCGAGACGATCAGCGCAACCAGCACCAGCACGCTCGCCAGGGCGGTAAGAAGCAATTGGATGTCGGAGGAGGACATGGACGGGCCTGGAAAAAGATGGGCGCGGCCCCGCGGCCGCCAGCCGTGATGGAAACGGATTTTATTCCCGCCAAGCTGAACGCCAAGTCAGGAACGGAGCGCGCGGCGCCTCGTCTAGCCCGCCGCGCTCAGCAATCCCGGCTTGCCTTCGTGCGCGGCCTGGGCCCGTTCCAGGATGAATTCGATGATCATCGAAATCGCCCGCGGATGATGCCGGTTGGGCATGTACAGCATGTACATGCCGCGTCCGAAGATGCTCAGCCGCCATTGCGGCAGCGCGGCCACCAGGTCGCCGCGCGCGATATCGTCGTGGACCACGTAGTCCGGCACCACGCCCACGCCCAACCCCGCCAGCGTCGCATCGCGCAGGAAGGCGTAGTTGCGCGAAATCACGGTCGGCTCCAGCACCACGTGCTGTCGCGGCTGGCCGCCAAGGTAGGCGGAAAGCCGCAAGGGGCGGCCGATGACGGCGGCGCTGATGGTCGGCGTGCGCGCCAGATCCTCCGGATGCTGCGGCAGGCCGCGGGCCGCGGCATAGGCCCGGGACGCGCAGGCCACGTAGCGGACCTGGCCCAGTTCGCGCGCCACCAGGTTCTGCGGCGGCTCGGACATGATGCGCACCGCGATGTCGACCTCGTCGCGCAGCAGATCGTCCACGCTGTTCTCGAACAGCACGTCCAGCACGATGTCCGGATAGGTCCGCTTGAACTCCAGCAGCCAGGGCGTCATCACGAACTGCCCGTAACCGCTGGGCACGCTCAGCCTGACCTTGCCCTGCGGCGTCTTGCCCAGGGTCTCGACCGATTCGCGCGCCGCCGCGAGTTCGTCCTGGATGCTGCGGCCATGCTGATACAGCTTCAGTCCGATTTCCGTGGGCTCCACATGCCTGGTGGTGCGGCGCACCAACTGCATGCCCACCGAGCGCTCCAGCTGATTCAGGTGGTAGCTGACATTGGCGCGCGTCATCTTCAGGCGGCGCGCGGCCTCGCTGAGGTTGCCTGCGTCCAGTATTTCCACCAGCAATGTCAGGGATTTGGTGTCCATCCAGGGCCTCCTCGCCAGGTCGATGCACCCGCCAATTGTCAAATTTTTTTGACTTCAATGTCAATTATCGATGCCATTGTCAAGACTTCTTTACTGCGAAAGAATGAGGCCAGAACAGACGGGCCGTTCCTGGCCCACCAGGCTGAGTCCTGGCGGCTGCCCCAAGCGGCGGCGCCACGGCAGACCTCATCGGAGACACTGTCCATGACAGACAGCGCAAGCACCGGCGCGGCCAGCACGCGCCGCTATGACGACATCCTGGTCGTCACCATCGACCATCCCCCCGTCAATGCCCTGAGCGCCGCAGTGCGCGCCGACCTGGCCGCGGCCATCCGCGACGCCCAGACCGACCCACAGGTGCGAGCCATCCTGCTCATGGGCGCGGGCAAGAACTTCATCGCCGGCGCCGACATCCGCGAATTCGGCAAGCCGCCGCAACCGCCCATCCTGCCCGAGGTCTGCAACCAGATCGAAGCCAGCGCCAAGCCGGTGGTGGCCGCGCTGCATGGCGCGGCGCTGGGCGGCGGACTGGAAGTGGCGCTGGCCGCGCACTACCGCGTCGCGCTGGCGGGCGCCAAGCTGGGCC
>NZ_JBARYB010000029.1:0-19858 GCF_049647645.1 Achromobacter sp. | reverse complement strand
TCAGGGCACAGCCCAGGCCCATCATCCACAGCGTGAGAGTCATGGCTGCGCGGCGGCCGTGGCGGTCGGCATAGGAGCCGATCAGCATGCCGCCCACGGGGCGCATCAGGAACCCCACGCCGAAGGTGGCGGTGGTCAACAGCAATTGGCCGTAGCCCGAGGCGGCCGGAAAGAACAGCGGGCCGAGCACCAGCATCAGGAAAGTGAAAACGGTGAAGTCGAAGAATTCGAGTGCGTTGCCGATGGTGGTGCCGGCGATGACCCGACGGCGCATGGGTGGTGTGTGGAGCGCGGTGGGCGCGGCGGCGGCGATTGCGATAGACATGGTGTCCCCTCGTGTCTGTTAAGAGGGGCTGGTCCGTGGTTCCGGGCCTTCGACTCCTCTTTGAGGGCACTATAAGGACGCCTTGGAATAAGAAAAAGACAGAATTTAGGTTCTAATGAATACTTTTTTTTATAGGGTAAATTACCCGGAAAATTCAGCGTACATGCCAGAGCGGACTGCGTTTTTCCGGCGGAGCGGGCGGCAACTGCCTCGCCAAGGCGGCGCTTCTGTCGCGGGCCAGCCCTGATTCCGAGTCCGGGACTTCTGCTCGCAGGCGCCATACGGTTGCCATAGAATCAAAAATACAGAAATCGGGCGCTGCGATCTGCTTTTTTATATCTCCACAAATCCGCCGGAGCCGAACGCATGAACCTACGCCAATTGCGCGCCTTCACGCTGATTGCCGAGCATGGCAGCATCCGCGCCGCGGCACGCGCGCTCGCTGTAACCCAGCCTGCCGCGACGCGCAGCTTGCGCGAGCTAGAACAGAGCGTGGGAGTCGAGCTGGTGCGCCGCAGCGTCAAGGGCGTGGAGCTGACTACCTATGGCGAAGCGTTGTACAAGCGCGCCATCGTCATCATGCAAGAGACCCGGCGGGCTCGCGAGGAAATCGGACAGATGCGCGATGGCGAAGGCGGCACGTTGAACTTGGCCGTGAGCTCAGCGGCGCTAGTTGTCGTGCCGGACGCGCTGGTCGCTTTCCGCGCCCGCATGCCGCGCGTGGCGGTTTCGTTCAATGAGGTGGCGCCGCCCTACAGCCACGAGCAGCTGGAGTTGGGCCGCTACGATTTTCTCGTGCAAACCGAGTACGACGGAGAGATCAGCGACGGCTTCGCGCACCGTTCGCTGTTCACGCTGCCGCTTGCAGTCGGGGCGCGTCTGGGCCACCCGTTGCGCAGGGCGCGCAGCCTGGCGGAACTGCACGACGCGCCCTGGCTGGTGCCAGGCAATTCGGAAGCGCCCGCAAACCTGTTGAGGATGGCCTTCGGCGCGCACGGCCTATCCCTGCCGCGCGACACCATAGCCTGTCATTCGGTGGCGGTTGCGTTGGCCATCATGGCCAAAAGCGATGCGCTGGGTATTTTTGTGCGCCCGTTGTTCGAGCATGATCTCCTGCCGTCGAACATGCGCATGATGGCATTGACCCACGAGCTGCCCTCTGCCCGCATCTCGATCCTGGCGCGGAAGGAATCGCCACCCACGCCAGCCGCCGAGTGCTTCATCGAGTGTCTGATCGCCACCCGGGATTCCATGATCGCCTCTGGCAAGGAAAGTGGCCCGATGCGGAAGAATCCGGTCTTCACGGACCCTGCAGGACAGGCTCGTCCATGATGGCGGCCGACATGCGGGGCGCTAGTCAGCGTAACGCTCAGTGCGTGGAATCATGGGGGAGGGCGCTGATGACGGGATCAGGCGGCGGATTTCAGGACAGGGTGCGCACCGGCATGGCCGACAGATCGTGCAGGCTTAGGCCGCAGCTGCGGGCGCGTTCCGACATCAATTCGCTGTGAGCCAGGGCGCGCCTGCTTTCCTCCAGCAGCACGTCGAGCTGTTCCTGCAGGCTGGCCGCCATGGTCCAGGCGCGTTCGGCGAACAGGGCCGAGAAGCTGTCGGCGCAAGTCTTGCAGATGGCTGCGCCGTTCTTTTCGAGCAACGGGGCGCCTTGCGCAAGCGTCGATTGGCAAAACATGCAGGCGAGTGCGCGGTTCATGCTGGGCGGCCGGTCCTGAGGTTGGAGGAGCGCGCTACCCAGCGGGTACCAGCGCCATCACATCAATGAACTACGGCGCTGGCGGCCAACTCTTAAATCGACGGGGTCTTAGTCCACGATGAAGCCTGCCGGGCCCGACTGGCCTAGCAGTTCGCGGGCGCATTGCGCCGCCTGGCCCAAGGTGGCCACGGCCAGGAATGGCACGCCGAAGGCGCGGGTCATTTTTTCGCTGCGCTTGCGGATCTTGTCCCGCGCCTCGGCGTCGCCCTCCACGGCGATGAATGCGCGGCAGCGGGCCTTCAGGCGCGGCATGTTGGCGGTCTGCCATTCGATCATGGCCTTGCGGTCAGCCTGGCCGGCCTCCTGCCGCATGTCGGGCACGACCATGACGAAGCTCTGAGGGTTGTCCACCAGCATCTCCATTTCGCGTATCCAGCTGGCGGAATAGCCGTCGGGCGCGCCGCCATGCCGGGAAGTGACGATGGGAAACTGGGACAGGTCGTGGAAGAAAAACTGTTCGTGGTTCATTCGAATTCTCCGTGAGGAAGGGCGGCCGCGTCTTTGCCGCAGCCGCAGTGGCCGTAAAGCACCAGGCTGTACGAGTCCAGCAGGAAGCCGCTGCGCTTGGCGATCTTCCTGACCAACTGGCCCATGGCCGGGTCGCTGGACTCCAGGATCCGTCCGCAATCGGTGCAGACCAGGTGGTCGTGGTGTCCTTTGTCATTGAGCTCGTACACCGTGGTGTGGGCGTCGAGCTGAGTACGTTTGAGCAGGCCGGCGCCTTCAAGTTGCGTGATGACGCGATAAACCGTGGCCAGGCCGATGTTGCTGTGGTCCGAGAGCAGGTTGCGGTAGATGTCGGCCGGGCTCATGTGCAGGCCGGCGTGCTGATAGAAGAGATCCAGGATCTTCATCCGCGGGAAGGTGGCCTTGATGCCGGCGTGGCGCAGCCTTGAGTGGTCCATGTGGGGGGTCTCCTTGCGGGGCTGATATCCAGGTGAGAATGATGTACATTTCCAATTGGATCCGCTCGCCGGAAACCGTCAACCTGTAGCTCAAACCTGCCAACCATGCTTCACGTGGCCGTTGCGCCTCCCCTGCCGGACGTACTGCTGACGCCGTTCAGCGTCCACGGGCGGCGCGAATCCAAAGGTATCGACGTGCCCTCTCATGTTCATGACGAGGGCATGCTGGTGCTGGTACACGAGGGGCTGGTGGTGGTGCAGGCGGGCGCCCAGGTCTGGACGGTGATGCCGGGCAGCCTGGGCTGGATTCCGCCGGGCGTGCAGCATGGCGCGCGCTGGTTCGGAGAGGCGCGCGGCTCGTTCCTGTACGTGCGCCGCGATGCCTGCGGACGCCTGCCGGACCGCTGCCGCTCCTGGCCCGCGTCCAGGCTGATCGAAGCGCTGATGGACCGCTTTACCTCGGTCCAGTCGGACACCGTGTTGTCTCCTGCCTACCAGGAGCAGTTGTTCGACGTGCTGCTGGAAGAGCTCAGGCAGCGCGAGCATGAACCCGTGCTGTTGCCGATGCCTGCGGATGCGCGCTTGCAGGATCTGGCGAATACGCTGCTGGACCGGCCCGACGACACCGCCGGCATCGATGAATGGGCGCAGCGGCTGAACATGTCCTCGCGCACGCTGATGCGCCGTTTCCGCCAGGAAACCGGCATCACGTTGGGACAGTGGCGCCAGCAGGCTCGCCTGCTGCGCGCCCTGGAGCTGCTGTGCCGCGGCGGCTCGGTCACCGAGGCTGGCCTGTCGGTGGGCTACGAGAGCACCAGCGCCTTCATCGGTAGCTTCCGCGCCGCATTCGGCGTGACGCCCACGCGTTATCTGGCCGAACGCGAGTAGCGCGGCTCCCGCGGCGGGCTTTACGGATTTTCACGGTTCTCCGACAGTTTTGCCGATCTTCCCAAGCGCCCCTTGCCTAGTATGACGCCAGGGTCGGACAGGCCTTTTCGTCCTGCCCGCCACGCATCAGGGGTGTTTCATGAATGACTTGTTTTTCCTTGCGTTGCCGCCGGCCAGGAGTGAGCCGTGAGCCAGCAACGCGTCGGTGCGCTGCTCATCCACGGCTTGGGCGGCACCGAATTCGACATGGGCGCCATGCACAAGGTGCTGGCGCGCGCCGGGATCGAGCCCCATGGCGTGACCTTGCCCGGCCATGCCGGCTGTCCGGAAGACCTGTTGGATGTGCGGGTCGAGGACTGGATGGAAGTGGTTACGCAGCGCTATCGCGAACTTTGCGCGCAGTACGAGGTGCTGCATGTCATCGGCATGTGCCTGGGGGCCCTGCTGGCGGTGGAGCTGTGCAAGCGTGAATCGCACACGCGGGGCGCGCTGGTGTCGCTGTCCGCGCCGGTATTCCTGGATGGGTGGAGCACGCCCTGGTATCGGGCCTTGCGTTATCTGGTGTATCGCCTGCCAGGCGTGCCGCGCCGGATGCGGGTGCGCGAAGAGGACCCATACGGCGTGAAGAGCGAACTGGTGCGCGCTTTCATCAAGGCCGGTTTTGCCCGCGGCGACGGCTTCCATTACCAGTGGGTGCCGCTGGCTTGCGTGCGCCAGGTGGACCGGCTGCGCGGCATGGTGCGGCGGGGGCTGGAGCGCATGCGCTGCCCGACCTTGATCATGCACGCGGAAGAAGATGAACTGACCAGTCCGCGTTCAGCCCATTTCCTGGGGCAGCGCATTCCGGAGGCGACCGTGGTGATGCTGCAGGACAGCTACCACATGATCTGCGTGGACCAGGAGCGCGAGCGTGTGATGCGCAACGTGCTGGGCTTTCTGGGCAAGGACCCGGACATCGTCCGGATGCGCAGACGCTCGCGGGTGCCTGCTGCCGATGCCCATCCCGCGCCGGCTATGCTGGCGCAGACCAGCCATTCCTGCGCGGGCTGAAAGCTGTCGGCTCAGGCCGCGGCAGGCTGGTTGGGGTGCATGGGGCCTTGCGGGTCGTTCTCGGCGTCCGGCCGGGACGGCACCGGGGCCAGCCCCAGCGCCAGCCGCAGGCGCTGGCAATCGGGGTTGGGCGAGCCGTCGGGCATCCAGATATCGAATTCCCTACAGGGCGTAGGGCGGTTCTCGTAGATGGCGCAATGGATGCCGGGCTGGCCGAGTTCTCCGCGCAGCGAGATGCAGCGGCCGCCGCCGGTTTCCGTGCCCTTCATGCAGGCGCGCAGCGGACTCATCTGGGTGACCAGTTCCACCGGCACATTGCCGCCGTTTTCGCCAGCCAGCTCTCCGCAATAGAACGACACCCTGAAATGCGCGCAGCATGCCCCGCAGTCCAGACAGGGGTTGGCGGCCGGATCGTCGCCTGCCAGGACGGCGGGCGAGACGAAGGAGATGAGCGAGGACTCTAGCAGGGTCATGGAGCGCGGAAGGCTGAAAACCTGTCCAGGCCCCGGCAAACTTGCAAAACGGGCCGCATCGTTGCGGGCCCCCCGTACAGCGCCGGGGACGCGCGCGGACAGGGCCGGCGCGGATCAGGGTTGCAAATATTAGCTGGAGATAGTCGGCGGCCGCCATGGTTTTTTGCCGCCGGCCGCCTCAAGGCAATGTGCGCTCCCCTGGAAGCAGCAAGCCCGCGTAGCGGGCGCAGCGTGGGGGCTCCTTTGGTCTTTTATCGGGGACGTTGCTGCGGTAGCATCGGGTGCCCGATAGCGGCCAGGAGCCTGCCTTGAACGCCAAAACCGAATTTCCCGACGGCCTGGTCCGTTGCGGCTGGGTGGACACGTCCGCCGAGTACATGGCCTACCACGACACCGAGTGGGGCTACCCCGAGGGCGACGACCGGGCGCTGTTCGAGCAGCTCTGCCTGGAAGGATTCCAGTCGGGCTTGAGCTGGCGCACCATCCTGTCCAAGCGCGACGCGTTCCGCCGCGGCTTCGCCAACTTCGAGCCCGCCAAGGTGGCGCGTTTCGGCGAAAAAGAGGTGCTGAGGCTGCTGGGCGACGCCGGCATCGTGCGCCATCGCGGCAAGATCGAAGCCGTCATCAACAATGCCGCTCGCGCGCTGGAGATGGTCGAGCGCGAGGGTTCGTTGGGCGCCTACCTTTGGCGCTTCGAAGCGCCAAAGGGGGCGCAGTCCACGCCCGGCGCGTCGACCTCGGCGCAATCCGAGGCCCTGTCCAAGGGGCTGAAGAAACTGGGCTGGAAGTTCGTCGGGCCCACTACGGTCTATGCCTTCATGCAGTCGGTGGGCATGGTGAACGACCACAGCCCCGATTGCCATTGCCACGCCGCCAGCGAAAAGGCCCGCAAGGCGTTCAAGCGGCCGGCGTAGCGGCCGCCGGGCGGAGGATCAGGCTGCGGGTTTTTCGCCGGAGCCGGACGATTCGGCAGCCTGGCCCGGCAGGCTGTAGCGGCCTTCGCGATAGGCCCAGCTGGGCCACAGCGCATGTGCCAGCGCTTCGGCGGCCAGGTCCGGATCCAGCGGCATGGGCGCATATTCCTCGGGCGCCGTGTAGCGGTATTGCAGTGGCGTCTTGTTGGGCGCCATCACCAGCAGCTCGTTTTCCTTCAGGTAGCCATAGGTGCTGTCGTATTGCATGATCGCCCGGCCCGGCGTGCTGCGGGTGAGGTCGTGACCGATCATCGGATGCTCGGTGTCCACGCCTATCAGCGACAGCAAGGTCGGCGCCAGGTCGATCTGGCTGATCAGGCGGTCGTCGCGCCGCGGCTCGATGCCGGCGCCCAGGATCACGGCCGGAATGTGGAAGTGGCGCACGGGCACCAGGCTGGCGCCGAAGACGCGGGAATCATGGTCGGCGGCCACCAGGAACACGGTGTTTTCCCAGTACGGCGAAGCCTTGGCGCGTTCGAAGAACCGGCCCAGCGCCCAGTCGGCGTAGCGCACGGTGTTTTCCACGGTGGCCGGATTGCCGTCGGTCTGGATGCGGCCCGCCGGGTACTCCCAGGGCGAATGGTTGGACACACTGAAGGCCAGCGTGAAGGTGGGCTGGTCGCCGTCTTCGCGCAGCAGCCGGTCCAGCTGGTTGAACATGTCCTCGTCCGAGGCGCCCCAGGTGCCGACGAAGGCCGGATCGACGAAGTCGGAGCGGTCCACGATCTGCTTGAAACCGTTGCCGAGGAAGAAGCCCTTCATATTGTCGAAGTGCGATTCGCCGCCATAGATGAAGCGCGAGTGGTAGCCATGGCGTCCGAGCAGGTCGGCCAGCGAGAAGAAGCCGCGCTGCGAGCGCGGCAGCTTCAGCACCGCCTGGGCAGGGGTGGGTAGAAAGCCGGTAACCACCGCTTCCAGCCCGCGCACCGAGCGGGTGCCGGTGGCGTAGGCGCGGGTGAAGGTCCAGGCCTCGCGCGCCAGGGCGTCCAGTTCCGGCGTCAGGTCGGCGCCGCCCAGGCCGGCGCAATACTGCGCGCCCAGGCTTTCTTCCAGGATGATCACCAGGTTGAGCGGCCGCGCCGTCTTGCGGGTGGCCGGCTGGCGGTGCAGGCTGGGGTAGTCCGGGTTGGCGGGCGGGTTGGGCAGGCCGGCCTGCGCCAGCACCAGCCCGTGCATCTTGTCGTCGTCCATGCCGCCGTACACGGCCGAGGCGGACTTTTCGTTCTTCATGCTGTAGACGGCGTAGAACACGTTGTAGAGCGAGTTCAGCGCCAGCGTGTTGAGCATGCCGTCCGAGCTGTAGGCGACCGAGGAGGGGTTGATCGGACGGTGGCCCAGCGTGCCGCGGATGGTCAGGATGACGATGGCCAGGATCGCCAGGCTGGCCAGCGGCATCTGCCACCAGCTCAGCGGCGCGTCGGGCTGGGCGTGGCCGAACAGGCCGTAGGCGCCCCAGCCGATCAGCGCCACGACCGCCAGGCCGCCCACCAGCGCGCCCTTGTAGCCGCGCCAGAGCATGCCGGAGACTTCGCGGGGGTGCTTCAGGTATTCGACGAACAGCCGGTTGGGGCGGGAGTCGTATTCGATGATGAAGGGCGGCGTCGCCACTTCCAGGAAGGCCAGCAGGATGAACGCGACCAGATACCAGTAGCCGGCCAGAGTGGCGGCCAGCGGAATGTGGCCGAACAAAGGCGACAGCACGGCCGGCAGCGCCGCCAACACGGCGATCTGATGCGCGTCGATGCGCAGCCCGCCCAGCAGCAAGGGGATCAGCCCGCCGGCATCGCGCACGCGCTTGGACTGCCAGGCGGCCAGCGCCAGGCGGCTCAGCGTCAGCAGCGCAAATGCCGCCGCCACGAAAATCAAGGTCGAATGCCGCATCGGGCCTCCAGGTTGTTCTGCTGCCCGGTCCGATGGGCCGGGGGCTGTCGTTTGAGCATTTGAGCGCAGTCGGTGTCGAAAATTCGCCAGGCGCCGGAGTCCGGGTCACATTTCGCAGCGCGGAACAATTTCGTTTTGTAACTGGCCGCCGCGGGCCCGGGCACGCGGCATGCTGCGCAAACCCCGGCCGACGCGTGCCGCGCGGCACCGCCCCGAGAGCCGGGCCAGGAAAAATCCGCACACATTATGGGGCCGGAAAGCCTGGCTGGCGGCGCGGGCCGCGATACCCTTGGCGGTAACGAGGGCCGGCAGCCGTACGCCGGCCGCACTGCCAAGGATAATAACCATGACGCGCTCAAGAAAAATAGCGATCGGGATTGTAGGGGGAGCGGCGCTCCTCGTGGCGATACTGGTGGCGGCGATCGCCGCCTTCGACTGGAATCGCGCCAAGCCCTACATCAACGAGCGGGCCAGCGCCGCGATCGGACGCCCCTTTGCCATCAATGGCGATCTCAGCGTGGAATGGGCGCGCGAGCCCGATGAGGGCGGCTGGCGCGCCTGGGTGCCATGGCCGCACATCGTCGCCAACGATATTTCCGTAGGCAATGCGCCTTGGGCCAAGGCGCCCCAGTTCGCGACGCTCAAGCGCGGGGAATTCAGCCTGGCGCCCCTGCCGCTGCTGCGCCAGCGCGTCGTCATCCGCCGCATCCAGCTGACCGAACCCGCCGCCGACCTGGAGCGGCTCGCCGACGGCCGCGCCAACTGGGAGTTCACCCTGCCGGAAACCGGCGAGCCTTCGCCCTGGGTGCTGGATATCAACGAGATCGGCTTCGACAAGGGCCGTGTGGGATTGGTGGACGAGGTCCTCAAGGCGGACTTGACCGTGCTGGTGGATCCGCTGGGCAAGCCGGTGCCGTTCGCGGACGTGGCCGGCGCGGCCTTTGAGGCGCAAGGGGAGGGCGGCGGCGCGCCGTCGCCGCGCGACTATGTGTTCGGCTGGAAGGTGGACGGCAAGTACAAGGGCCTGGCGACCAAGGGCGAGGGCAAGGTAGGCGGCATGCTGGCCCTGCAGGACGCCAAGCAACCCTTTCCGGTGCAGGCGGACGTGGCCATTGGCGGCACCAGGGCGTCGGTGGCCGGCACCCTGACTGATCCGGTGAACCTGGGCGCGCTGGACCTGCGGCTGAAGCTGTCGGGCGCGTCCATGGCGCAGCTGTATCCGCTGACCGGAGTCACCTTGCCGGACACGCCGCCGTATTCCACCGACGGTCACCTGGTGGCCAGGCTGCACAACCCCGGCGGCGCGGTGTTCGACTACAAGGGCTTCAACGGCAAGGTAGGCAACAGCGATCTGCATGGCGACATCACCTTCGCGCTGGGCATGCCGCGGCCCAAGCTGACCGGCAAGCTTTCCTCCAAGCAGTTGCGCATGGAGGACTTGGGGCCGCTGATCGGCGTGCCGTCGGGCAAGGTCGCGGGCGCGGAAACGGACAAGGCCAAGGATGCGCCGGCCAAGCCCAAGGGCGGCAAGGTGCTGCCTACCCAGGCCTTCCGAACCGACCGCTGGCGCGACATGGACGCCGACGTCTCGCTGGATGCCGGCCGCATCGTGCACGACAGCAAGCTGCCGCTGTCGGACCTGTCCGTGCATCTGGTGCTGCAGGACGGCAAGCTGGCCCTGGAGCCTCTGCGCTTCGGGATGGCCGGGGGCAACATCAACGCCACCATACGCCTGGATGGCTCCGGCGCGGCCCTGACCGGGCGCGTCGATATCAGCGCGCGCCGCCTGCGGCTCAAGCAGCTCTTCCCCTCCACCGCGGCCATGCAGAAGACGCTGGGCGAGCTGAATGGCGACATGGCGGTGAGCGGCGCCGGCAACTCGGTCGCCGCCTTGTTGGGCACGGCGACGGGCGATGTGAAGATGCTGGTCAACGACGGCGTGATCAGCCGCAGCCTGATGGAGATCGCGGGGCTCAACGTCGGCAACTATGTCGTGTCCAAGCTGTTCGGCGACGACGAGGTGAAGATCAACTGTGGCGCAGCCGACCTGCAGATGAAGAACGGCGTGATGACGCCGCGGGTGTTCGTGTTCGATACCGAGAACGCGCTTATCAGCATCACCGGCACGGCCGACTTCAAGAACGAAAAGCTGGACATGGACATTACGCCGGACAGCAAGGGCTTCCGTATCTTCTCGCTGCGCTCCCCCTTGTACGTCCGCGGCACCTTCGGCTCGCCGGACGTGGGCGTGCACGTGCTGCCCCTTGCGGCGCGCGGCGCGGGCATGGTCGCCTTGGGGGTGTTGCTGACGCCGGCCGCAGGCCTGTTGGCGCTGGTGGCGCCCAGCACCACGGACGAGAACGCCTGCGGCCCCTTGCTAGAACAGATGCGCAAGCCGCCGAAGGCGCCTGCGCCGGCATCGGCGAAGGGCAAGTAGGCGATTCAGCCCGGCGACGTCATGCGCGCGCCGGCCTGGGCGCTGTCGTCCGCGACGCAGACCGCGTTGCGGCCATGGTTCTTGGCGTAGTAAAGGGCCTGGTCGGCGCGTTGCAGGACGGCGTCCAAGGTGGCGCCGTGTTCCGGATAGGTCGCGACACCGGCCGAAATGGTGAGTGGAATGGCGATGGCGCCGGGCTCGGCTGCTATGCGCAGGCGCAGCCGTTCCACCAGGCCGATCGCGGCCTCCAGCGGCGCACCGGGCAGCAGCATGACGAATTCCTCGCCGCCTGCGCGCGCAAGGGTGTCGCCGCTGCGCGATCCTTCACTCATCAATTGCGCCAGCTCACGCAGCGCGCTATCGCCCGCCGCGTGGCCATGGCGGTCATTGATGTGCTTGAAGTGGTCGATGTCGATGGCCACGATCGCCACCGGCTGTCCCTCGGCCTGCAGCTGCGCCAGGGCTTCGTTCAGGCCGCGCCGGTTCAGCAAGCCAGTCAAGGTGTCCGTGGTGGTCTCGCGGCGCAGGTCGCGGATCTTATGGTGGATCGAGGCCACTCCCATCAGCAGCGCGCGCTTCAGCTGCGCGGCTTCCGAGTACCACGAGCGCACATGGCGGATGCGGTCCGCCGAGTCCGGGTTCTGCATATGCTTGGCGATGCTGGCCAGCTCCCCCAGCGGCCGGGCGATCCAGCGCGACAGCAGCCAGATGGACGCCAGCGACAGTACCAGCAGCGGCAAGGTATGGCGGGCCGTGGCCAGCAGCAGATCGCTGAGGGGCTGCAAGGTGGCGTCCACGGGGCGTTGCGCGATGATGCTCCAGCCCATGCTGGGCACGGGCGCATAGCCTGCCAGCATTTCGTGGCCATGTTCATCCGTGTAGCGCATTTCGCCGGTTTCGCCGCGCAGGGCGGCGGCGAAGGCGCCTGGGGAGGGGACGATCTGCCCCAGGCTGTGCCGGTCAGGGTGGTAGATCCGCGCGCCGTTGCGGTCCACGACGTACAGGGAGGACTCGCCACGATAGAAATGCTGATTCAGCAGATGATCCAGCGCATTGTGCTCATGCAGGTAGAACGCACCGCCGAAAAAGCCCAGGTAGCGGTCGTCGGCCGAAAAAATCGGGTGAGTGTAAAGAATCATCCAGCGGTTTTGGCGGCCTATGTAGGCTGCGCTGACAGTCGGGCGCTGATTGGCTATCGCATCTCTGGTCGTTTCGCTGCGCAGCTGCTGCCCCAGCAAATCCTCGCCCAACGCCGATGTCGCCAACACCTTGCCTTGCGGCGAGACGATAAAGGTGGAGTTGAAGTGGGCGAGCTGCCGTTCCTGCCGCAGGGTCTCGGACACCATGTGTTCGGGGTGGGTCTCCATGTCGGCCAACATTTCAGCGCTATATGACAGATAGCGCCTCAGATCGGTCAGAAAAATCTCGGTGGTGGATGCCAGCTTGGAGGCGTAGGTCCGGTTGAGTTCCAGCGCGGTTTGCAGCAGCAGATCGCGCTGCACCACGTAGCTCGCATGCAGGCTGCCAACCAGCGCCAGGACTACCGAAAAAAGGCAGATCCACAGGATGAGACGCCGCAGATCGACCCGGAACATGGCGCTCTCCATCAGGCGCGGACCCGGCCCTGTGGCAAGCCGGAGGGAGGCGCGCTCCCGGTCAGCGCATCCCAGGCGCACATCGCCTGTCTGGCCACGGCTTGCAAGGTCTTACGGGTGGCGCCGTCGCGCGCCTGGATCGACATGCCGTGCAGCACGGTGGTGTAGAAGGCGGCCAGGCTCTTGAGGTCGGCGCCGGCCGGCAGCTCGCCCGCGGATGCGCCGGCCTGGAGACGGGCCAGGATGCGGCCTTGCATTTCGCGGCGGTTGTCGCCCAGGAAGTCGCCCACGCCGGTCTGATTCATGCAGCCCGCCGGCGCGCCCAGCACGATCATGCAGCCTGACGGCGTGCCGGGCGCGGTGAAGCGTTCCGCGGATGCCAGCAGCATGGATTCGATGGCCGCGCGGGCTGTGGCCGCATCTTGCAGCGCGCGCCGCGCCGCACCGCCCTCGGTTTCGCGGTAGAGCTGCACCGCTTCGCGGAACAGACCTTCCTTTGAGCCGAATGCGCCATAGAGGCTGGGCGAATTGATGCCCATCGCCGCCGTGAGGTCGGTCAGCGATGCTCCGTCATATCCCTTCGACCAGAAGACGTCCATGGCCTTGTGCAAGGCCTGGGCCCGGTCGAAGTTCCTGGGGCGACCACGTTCTGCCATGCGCATGATTTTACCCGTCAGGGATTTTTGTGGTGATTGATAAAAAAATAGTTGACGAAGGTCATCCGGCTCGGCGAATATATTTGTACTGATCACTACAAATATTGGTGTGCCAATGTCGAATCTGACTGGAAAAGTTGTCTTTGTCACCGGCGGAAGCCGGGGTATCGGTGCCGCCATCGTGCGTCGCCTGGCGGCCGATGGAGCCGACGTGGCCTTCACCTACGTGAGCGCTTCCTCGGCTGCCGCCGCACAGGCGCTGGCGCGCGAACTGTCCGTGGACGGGCGCCGCGCGCTGGCCATCCAGGCGGACGCCGCGGATGCCGCCGCAGTCCGGGGCGCGGTCGAACGGACCATTGCCGAGCTGGGGCCCATCGACGTGCTGGTCAACAATGCCGGCATCTTTCTCACCGGCGCGATCGGCGAATCCAGCCTGGACGACTACGAGCGCACCATGGACATCAACGTGCGCGCGCCTTTCGTCGCCATCCAGGCGGCGCAGGCGTCCATGCCCGAAGGCGGCCGCATCATCAACATCGGCAGTTGCCTGGCAGGCCGCGCGGGCCGCGCCGGCGTCGCGCTGTATGCAGCCAGCAAGTCGGCGCTGGTCGGCTTGACCCAAGGCCTGGCGCGCGACCTGGGCGCACGCGGCATCACCGCCAATGTGGTGCACCCCGGTCCGATCGACACCGACATGAATCCCGCCGATGGCGCGCATGCGGCAGACCTGGTTGCCGTGCTGTCCCTGCCGCACTACGGAGAAGCCAGCGACATCGCCGGCATGGTGGCGTTCCTGGCCGGGCCGGAAGGGCGCTACGTCACGGGCGCGAGCCTGTCGGTGGACGGCGGCTTCGCCGCCTGATGCGGGCTGTTTGAAGATTTTTTCGAGGCGACTTGCACAAACCAAAAAAGCTACATATAATCTTGCTTCTTCGCACTACACGCATAACGAAACGCAGCGGTAGCGGACTAAAAAACGCGCAGCAAAGCGGACGAAACTGAGTGAAGTTGCAGGGCTGTTAGCTCAGTTGGTAGAGCAGCGGACTCTTAATCCGTAGGTCGAGTGTTCGAGCCACTCACAGCCCACCAGAATTCTCTAGTAGTATCAAGCGCCTAGCCCACCGGAAACGGTGGGCTTTTTGCTTTCTGGGAATTTTGACCGCACTTTTACCAGCACTGAGCCGGCTGGTGCGCCACGGCGGGTGCTTTGCTGGCCAGATGAAAAAGGCCGACGTTGCGTCGGCCTTGGGCTGCGGCTTACGCTTCAGCGGTGCACTCGATTTCCAGCAGGAACAGCGGGTTCCCCATCGCTGCCTCGATCGTGGTGCGGGCCGGGTAGTTGCCGTCCGGGAAGTAGCTGCGGTAGATCTCGTTCATCCGCGCGAAATCGCTGGCATTCTTCAGGATGACATTGGCCTTCACGATTTTGTCCAGGCTTGAGCCTGCCGCTTCCAGCAGGGCTTGCACGTTGGCCATCACCTGATGCATCTGGGTATCGAAGTCGTTTTCGGCGATCTGGCGATCGTCGAAGAAGGCCGGTTGGCCTGACACGAACACAAACCCGTTCGAACGCACCGCAGGAGACAGGGGTGCGAGAGGGGGCGTCACTTTGTCAGAACGAATGATTTCCTTGGTCATGATTATCTCCTTGGGGAACAGGTGGTTGGGGTACTGCAGGTCTTGGAGGCGCTGCTGCGCCGTGGGGCTGGATTTCTTCACCACTCCGGAAGCGTTGGCCAAAGTGCTTACAGGTCGAGCACGAGGCGGTTCGATTTGGCTCCGGAGCAGCAAATCATCATGCGATCGTTTCTCTGCCGCTCTTCCTTGCTGAGAATGAGATCGCGGTGATCGGGCGTGCCTTCGAGGACGCGGACTTCGCAGCTGCCGCAGACGCCTTCCATGCAGGAATACGGGACGTCGACGCCCATTTTGATCACGGTGTCGAGTATGGTTGCGCCGGGAGGGACTGCGGCGCGCTTTTGAGTCCGGTTCAAAACGATCTCGAATCCGCCTTCGACGGCAGGAGCCTCGGCAGCGCTGAAGTATTCCGCGTGGACGCGCTCGGGCTCCAGGTGAGCGGCTGCGGCTTCGAAATCGGCCAGCATGCCTTGCGGGCCGCAGCAATAGAAGTCGGCGTCGTTGCGGCTGTCGGCAATGAGTTGCCGCAAGTTGAGCGGGGGGCGGCCGGGCTGTTCCGCGGCGAAATAAAAACGGACCCTGGGCTGCAGCGCCAGCAGGCGCGCGGCGAATGCGGCATGTTCGCGGTCGAGGGCGGCGTAGTGCAGTTCCCAGGAGCATCCAAGCTGTTCCAGCCGGCGAACCATGCTGTAGATCGGCGTGATGCCTATGCCGCCGGCGATCAGGACGGAGTGCCTGGCGTCTTCGTGCAGGCTGAAGTTGTTGCGGGGGCCGCCGATGGCGATGTCCTGGCCGACTCGCAGTTCCGAGTGAATGTAGCGGGACCCCCCGCGGCCCGAGGTTTCATGCTTGACCGCGACGAGATAGCGGCCCTGGTCGCCTGGAGCGTTCACAGTGGAGTAGCTGCGCGTTAATCCGTTGGGCAGGTGAAGGTCGATGTGGGCGCCAGGCTCGACGGCGGGAAACTGCTGCTCCCGGACGGGGCGGATGTCCAGAAGATAGATGCCTTCGGCTTCCAGCTCGATCGAATGGATGCGCGCCTGGAGCTTGACGGCCGATGCGGCTTGCGGCTTCGGGGTGCTCATAGCCATGGGAGCGTCTCCTGTTGCCTCGCTGAGAGTCTTTGGGGAATGTTGCATGGGCGTGGCCGTATGGCGTGATTGCCGGCAGGTGCAGACGAATGCCGGCACCGCCGTGGGAGTCCGCTTGCCGGAGATCAGTTCGCGGGTGTCGTGAGGGGCGTCATGTAGTCGGCATGCTGCTGCATGAATTCGTCGAAGTCGGCGATGGGCGATAGTTTGGCGATCCCGCGCACGCCATAGCTGTCGGCATTGGCCGCCGCTGCCGGTTCAACGCCCTGATCCAGGTCTTTGACCAGGCGCATCAGCATGCGCCGTGCAGCCATGATGGGCAGGTCGGATTTGACCAGGCGTTCCTGGGAGCGGTCGACGATGCCGGCGTGGCCGGCCACGCTGAGCATCGATTCCTGCAGGGCGCGGTCCTGTTCGTTGACGCCGAGAATCCCGGTGAAGCTGGTGGTCCGCTGCAGGTCGCGATCGATGAGAAAGTCGTTTTCGATGTTGGCCTGGGGCAGGTAGGTGTCGATGACGTACCCATGCGGGAGCCGGAACGTGCCTTTGTCGGAACGGGGCGGGAAGCGTTCGCCGGCCGCCACTTCGGCCAGGGTTTCCGGGGGCAGGGGACGGTCGGGCGAATAGACATAGCCGAAGCCGGTCGTCGTGTAGTCGTCGATCGGCACCCAGGCGCGGCCGGCCAGAATGGGGTCGTTGATGGAACGCGGCACCGCGCTCCACATGGGCAGCATCCATTGCGTTACGCGCCAGAAGTACTGCCCTTCGTAGTCGCGGCGCGATCCATAGACGAAGCCGTAGTCGGTTTCCCTCACGGTGATCTGCGGCGCGCCATCTTGCGCCAGCCGCTGCCAGTCGGGCGAGTGCTTGGTGACGTTGACCCGGCTGTGCAGAAAGCTGATGTGCGAGGTATCGATCTCGCCTTCGGCGGCTTGCAGCCAGTTGCTTCGGTGCAACCAACGCGAACACTTGACCTGGTCGTCGGGCAGCGCGACCCATTCCATGCCGGGCAGCGCGGGCTGGCGTTCCTTGGGGCCCATGTACACCCAGACCAGTCCGCCGCTTTCCTGGACTGGATAGCTCTTGATGCTGGCCTTCTGCTTGAGTGCAATGAAGTTGTCCGGCGGGACGATGTTGGGGATGTCCACGCATTCGCCGTTCACGTCGAATTTCCAGCCGTGGTAGACACAGCGCAGGCCGCATTCTTCATTGCGGCCGAAAAACAGCGGCGCGCGTCTGTGGGGGCAATAGGCGTCCACGATGCCGACCCGGCCTGCGCTGTCGCGAAAAGCGATGAGGTCTTCACAGAGGATGCGGATGCGCACCGGCGTGCAGTCGGGGGCCGGCAGTTCGTCGCTGGTCAGCGCGGGCAGCCAGAAGCGGCGGAACAAGTTGCCCATCGGCGTGCCGGGACCGACGGCCGTCAGGATGCGATAAGGGTCTTCGTGCTGGGTCATGACTTATCCTTGGGTTGGCGCAATGAAGCGGGCGCGGGTGTCATCGGGCTGGCGAGCAGGGGATGTCTTGCGGGGGGATGGAGATTTCGCGTCCGGATCTGGACGATTCCAGAATGGCGAGCGAGGCCAGAACGGTATTCCGGCCGAAGGCGGCATCACGCAGCGCCGGCTGGGCGCCGACGATGGCGTCGTAAAGTTCGTCTATGGTGTCGCCCTGGCCATAGGCTCCCCGCCCGGCGTGGGCGGGCACCTCGCGCGGACCATCGCTGCCATAGACGGTGACGCCGTCCGGGTTGGGGCGCAGGTCGCCCCGTTCGCAGGTGGCGATGAAGATGCCGAAATGCGGTTGCTTGCGGCTGTCCTCCGTTGCCGCATAGCTTTGCGCCACCGGCCCTCCATAGCCCAGACGCTGCGTCTTCAGGGCCGCTTCCTGCTCGGGCGAGAGCCCGGCGAGGAGCTTGCGAGAACTGCCGTGCTTCGGTTGCTTGGGACGCCCGCTTTCGGCGATCCAGAACTGCAGCTCGTCGCTGTCGAAGTGGTCGTAGCCGCTGTAGACGAGGGTGGCGAAGACACCATTGGACAGCGTGACGAAGGCGGCGCAATGGCCTTCGGTCGGCCGCCGGGGGTCCAGTTGTCCCGCCGTCGCGCGCACCGAGACGATGGTGGCGTCGGCAATGACCTTGATCACATCCAACTGATGCGGCAACTGGCTAAAGAGAATGCCGCCGCCCTGTGCCGTGTCGAGCTCTTCGGGGCGGCGAGGCCGATAGAGATAGTCGGTGTAGTTCCAGGCGTTGATCATCGCCAGGCGCCCGACCTCGCCGCTCTGGACGATGTCGCGCATGGTTTTCACGACGGGATCGTGGCTGCGTGAGGTGCCGACGACGAGCTGGACCTGGCAGCGCGCGGCGGCCTCGACCATGTTCCGGGCGTCTTCATCGTTCAACGTCAGCGGCTTCTCGACGATGATGTGCTTGCCGCGTTCGGCGGCCAGGACGACGTGCTCACAGTGGTATTGATGGGGCGACGCCACGTAGACGGCATCGAGCTCCGTGCCGTCGAGCATTGCCGCCAGATTGTCGTATGTCGGGATTCCGTAGTCCCTGGCGAAGGCGGCGCGGGTCTCTGGATTGGGATCGCACGCTGCGACGATCGCCGCTTTCGGGTGCTGCTTCATGGCGGGAGCCATGAGCACGGAACCGGCGAACCCCAGTCCGCAGATGCCAAAGCGTAGTCGTTCCATCGAGTAGTCACTCCTGTGCAAGCGCGGCGTGGATAGGCGGTTTCCGCCCGCGGGATTTGCCGTGTCCGTTGATCGATCCAGGCTCGTCCTGGCAGCGGCGAGCCGCTGATCGATAAGGTTAAGTATACTAAATTACGATTAAGTATACTTTTATTGGAGTGGCCGTCAAGGTATTTCGCTTACCAGGCGACGGCGTCGGCTTCGCGACGCAGATCCGCGGCCGCCTCCAGCACGCCTTGCGGGTGCAGGCGTACAGCCTTTATCGAGCCGAAATAGAAGGGGTGCAGGGAGTCGGTGGCAACGCCGCAGCCGGCGGCGCGCAGGCGTTCGACCACGAAAGGGGAAAAGCCGGGTTCGCACATGACCTGGCCGTCGCGAGCAATGCTCCAGCGCGGCGCGTCGATGGCTTCGGGCAATCGCATGCCGTCGATCATTGCGTTCGAAATGCACTGCACACCGGTGGTGGTCTGGCTGACACCCCCGGGTGAAACGGCGAACAGCACTGGCTTACCCTGGCGGCAGACCATGTAGGGATTGAGGGTGTGCACAGGGCGCTTGCCGGGGGCCAGGCAGTTATGCCGCGCCGGATCAAGGCTGAATTCGCTCAGCCGGTTGTTCATCAGCACGCCCGTGGCGGGGTCGACGCAACCGCTGCCGAAGGGTTGGAAGACACTCTGCAACATCGCCAGCCCATTTCCCTCGTGATCGACCAGGACGATGCCCGCGGTATCGCCCGGGTCGTCCGGGCGCTGGGGGGGCAATTCGTCGCAAGTCCCGAGTTCCTGCCAGGGCCAGGACGCATCCGGGTTGGCAATGCGATCGTGCAAGGCGGGCAGGATGGCGCGCGCCTGAAGGATCTGCGCCAGGAGCCTGGGATCGCGGTCCTGGTCGAACCCATCGCGCAGGCGTTGCAGCTGCGCCAACATGAGGGGGGCCACGGAGTTGGGCGGCATGACCGTGGCGCTGAACCTGCCGTAGTCCTGATGGATGGGCTCGCGCCAATCGGCGGTGATGCGTTGCAGATCGTCGGCCTGCAACAGGCCGCCGGTCTCGCTGGCAAAGCGGCAGAGCGCCTGGGCCACTGGACCTTGGTAGAAGCCCGCTTCGCCTTGCCCGGCAATGCGGTCCAGCGTCGTGCCTAGCGCCGCCTGGCGCCATGGCGTGCCGGCCTCGCGGTCCGCCGCGCCAAGCAGGAAAGCCGCTTCGAAACCCGGTTGCCGACGTACCTGGGGGGTGGCCAGATGCAGGTTGCGCGCCAGCTCGCTGGAAAAGGGGGCGCCGTCGGCCGCCAGGGCGATAGCGGGCTGCAACAACGCCGACCAAGGCCGGCGGCCGTGGCTGCGATGGGCCTGGGCCCACAGGCGCACCAGGCCGGGCGCCATCCAACTGCGCGGCCCCCTGGCGTCGATGGCGCCGCCGAAGCGGGCGGGCATGGCCTGCGCCGGCGCGATGACCGAGCCGTTGAGGGCTCGGG
>NZ_JBARYB010000028.1:0-4254 GCF_049647645.1 Achromobacter sp. | reverse complement strand
GGCGTATTCGGCGATGACGTCCAGATCCGGGCTTGCGGCCCAGGATTCCAGCTGAGCGCGGCGCAGGGTGGCGCGGCGGCCGGCGGCCGCGGGCGCCAGCCTGGTCTCGGCGAGCGCGAAGAGTTCGGTGGCAGTCAGATGGAAGATATCGTCGGCGGCGCTCAGCCCTTCCGGCCCGGTGTAGCGCCGGCCCAGCGCCAGGGCGCTGTTGCGCGCCGCCGCAAGGTAGGCCACCAGCACGCTGCGCGCGGCCTCGCGTTGCGCGCCTTCGATACGGGCGGCGGCCAGCAGTTTGGCGGCCAGCGGGCGCTGCCAGAGGGGCAATGCCGCGCGTAGGCGCTGCCGGGCCTGGCTTGCCGCGCTGTCCTGCCGGGCGCGCAAGGCGGCAAGGTCGGCGCCGCCCAACCGCAGCACGCTGTCCAGCAGGTAGCCCGGATCCTCGCGCCAGCGCGGGTTGCGCAGATAGGTTTCATAAACGGCGCGGTGGCCATACTGGCGCAGGAAGTCGGCGAAGGCCCGTTTGAAGGGGCTGCCGTCCGGCAAGGCGCTCTGCCAGCCCGCGCTGTCGCGCGCCGGATCGCGCAGCCAACGCATGGCTTGCGCATCGGCGGCGGCCAGCCCGGCCAACGCCATCAGGGCGTAGCCTTGCGCCGCGGTCACGCTGGGTTTGCCGCCGGCCATCAGCGCGGCCGTGAGCGCATGGCCTTCGCCCGGTCTAGCCTTTTCCACCAGCTCCAACAGCTTATGCAGCGCGCCGCCGCCCGAGCCTTGCAGGAAGAAAAGTTCGTCCGCCGCCATCACCGTGCTGAGCTGCTCCCGCAGGCGCGCGCCCAGCTCGGCGTTGGACTGGGGCGCGGGCTCGTCCAGCCAGGCCTGGGCGCGGGCGAACAGGCGCGGCAGATCCTGCTCCGCCTGCTTGCGCAAGGGCGCCGCGCGGCGCAGGTAGCGCAGGATGCGCGCGCCATGCCGCAGGCGTTGGACCAGCGTCAAGGGCGGCACCGCGATCTCGGGCTGAGGGCCGCCCAACAGGGCGTTCATGGCCTTTGGCGGCACGCCCAGCGCGTCGTAGCCGACCCATTGGATGACGGAGGCGTCCAGATAGACGCGGCCCTGGAACAGCGCCGCCAGCCGCACGCCCGGCAGGGTGGAATAGCCACTGAGTTCGAAACCCGTGGTCAGCATGCGTTGCGCCATGACCCGCCCCGTGTCCCATTCCAGCGCCGACATGGCCTGGGGCAGCACTTCGCGGGTGTTGCCGCGCGACCAATAAGCGGGTTGCGCGCGCAGCGCCGGATAGGTGTGGCGCGCCGCCACGGTGATGGGGCGGGCCTGCACGATCCAGAACCTCTGCCCATCCCAGGCCCACTCGATGTCGTAGCCGCCGCCGGCATAGTCCAGCGCGCGCGCCGCGTCGCGCACGATATCGCCCAAGGCTTCGGCCTGCGCGTCAGTCAGCACGGCCTGGGCCGCGCGCGCGGCGGGTGTGGGCGCAAGCACGGTGCCCGAGGCGGCGGCGGGCTGGCTGGCGTGGCGCTTGGCGCCGGTGCGGCGCCCGGCCAGCGGCCAAGCCTGGCGCAGATAGTCTTCGCGCAGGCGGTATTCGTCGCCTTCCGCTGCGCCGTTGACCAGCGATTCGCCCAAGCCCCAGTTGGCGTGGATGAGCATCTCGTCATGCCGTCCCGACACCGGGTCGATGGTGAAGGCGATGCCGGACGCGACCGCGTCGATCAGCGGCATGACGACCACGGCCATGCCGGCGGGGGTCGGTCCCAGTCCCAGGCCCAGTTTCTGCCGATAGGCGCAGGCCTGCGGCGTCCACTGCGAATCCCAGATCTGCCGGACGGCGTCGATCGCCGCTTCGGCGCCGCGCACGTTGAGGCAGGACAGATGGATGCCCGCGAACGAAGCGCCCGCTGAGTCTTCCAGGGGGGCGGAAGAGCGCAAGGCCAGCGGCCGCTCGAGCCAGCCGCGCGCGGCCAGCTCATCGCGCAGGGCCTGGGCCACGGCGGGCGGCAGCGCCTGGCCTAGCTCGCGGTTCAGGCTGAGCGGGGCTGGCAGCACGAAGCCGTCTGGCACCGGCACGCCCAGTTGCGCCATGCGGCCCAATTGCCAGCCCTTGCCGCCCGCGGCCTGGGGGCCGGCCAGGGCTGCGCCGGCCCAATCCAGCACGGCGCCAGTCATGCCACGGCCTCGGACGCCACGCCGTGCACGAAGAGGCTGATGGCGGCATCGAACTCCGTCTTCAGGCTGGCGCCGGGCAGGTCCAGCCAGCGCAGCATCGCGCCCAGGTACAGGAATTGGAGCTGGTGGGCCAGTTGCCCGGCCGCAAGATCGGTGCGCGCCTGGCCCGCGGTCTGCGCCTCTGCGATCAGCGCGGTGAACAGCGCCTGCATGCCACTGCGCGGATAGCGGTCGTCGTCGCATTTGCCCGGCTGCAGCGTGGACAGACGGTAGCGCAGGTATGGACCCAGATAGGCGCGGTGCGATTCGGACCAATGCGCCGAAGCATGCAGTATCCGCGTCAGGCGTCCCGCGAGCGTGGGCAGCGCGTGCAGAGCGGGCCGGAGTTCTTGCAGGCTGGCGGCCAGTTCGCCATGGAAGCGGTGCGCAAGCAAGGCTTCCTTGACGGGGAAATGGTTGTAGAGCGTGCCCTTGGACACGTCCGCCTGGGCCGCGATCTGTTCCATGGTGATCGCGTCATAGCCCAGCGCTTCGAACAGGCGCCAGGCCGTCTGCGCCAGGTGGTCCAGGGTCTGCAGGCGTTTGCGTTCGCGGCGCCCGGCCTCGGGCGTGGCGGATTCGGGGGGAGTGGAGGCCGAAGAGTCCATGGTCACAAAATAATTGAACGACGAATAATATTATACGTCGTTCAATTATGTTGGAATATCCGCCCGAGGCAGGACTTGCCGTCTCAAGCCGTGGCGGGCATCTCGCCGTGCAGCAGGTAGTCCATCAATTCACGCACCGAGCGCATGGCGTTGCCAAAAGGCAGCTTGGAGGCGCCGCGGAAGAACAGGCCGCGGCTGACTTCGCCGCGCATCGCTGCCGCCAGCTTCAGGTCGATGCAGAACTGGCCGAAGCGCGAGAGGCCGTCGCGCAGCCCGCATTGCGTCAGGCAGTCCATGCGCTGGCTGCAGCGCCGCGCGTCGCAGCGGGTGTTGGCCTGCAGGGTTTTTTCCTGGCGCAGATAGCGCGTCAGCCACGGCGTTTCCACGGCGCGCGCGGGCAGGCCAGCCACGCTGGTGAACTCGGCCAGCTTGTCCGGATCGGCGTCGATCAGCACGCGCTTGAAGTTCTCGTGCGCATCGCCTTCCTGGGTGACGGCAAAGGCCGTGCCGACCTGTACGCCGTCGGCGCCGTTGGCCAGCCAATGGCGCACCTGCTCGTGGCTGCCCACGCCGCCCGCCACGATCAGGCGGGGTGCGTCGGAGCCCAGCGCCAGTTCCTGGAACAGCTTGTGGCAATCGGCCAGCACGTGCTGGAAGTCGAAGCGTTGGTTGTGGATGTCGTCCAGGCGGGCCGCGCCCAGATGGCCGCCGGCATAGCCGGGATGCTCGATCACCACGGCGTCGGCCATACGGCCCTTTTTCATCCATTTCTTCAGCACAACGGCCACGCCACGCGCCTCGGACAGGATGGGGACGAGCGCCACCTTGGGGTAGTCGGCGGTCATTTCCGGCAGGTCCAGCGGCAGGCCGGCGCCCATGACGATGGCCTGGGCGCCGCTTTCGCAGGCCTGACGCACCAGGGCCGGATGGTCGCGCACCGCCTTCATCACGTTCACGGCCACCAGGCCGCGGCCTTGCGCCGTGTCCAGCGCCGCGCGCACTTCGCGGTCCAGCGCGACCTGGTTGGCGCTATCGATGACGTCTCGGTCATGGCAGCGCTCGGTTTTTTCCAGTAGATCGGGATGGTGATGGCGCAAATCCACACTGGCGATGGTGCCCATGGCGTTCTGGCTGGCGACCGCGCCGGCCAGGCGATGGGCGGATACGCCGACGCCCATGCCGCCCTGGACGATGGGCAGCAATTCGCGTCCGGCGAGGGTGAGTGATTTGAACCACGTCATGATGAGTCTTTCCTCTTTTCAAGTGGACAGAGGCTAGAGCAAGGGGGAGAGAGTCGCCTTGCGCAGGATCAAGCGGAGCAGTACCCCGCTCAGCGATAGGCGAACTCCTCGAACCATTGCATCAGCAGCGCCAGGGCCGGCGCGCCGAGCGCGCGTACCGGCGGCGCGTCGGGCGAGCGCCGCGC
>NZ_JBARYB010000027.1:0-12231 GCF_049647645.1 Achromobacter sp. | reverse complement strand
GACCAGCTGGGCTACGCCTCCATGCGCCTGCCCAGCGGCGCGGGCCACGACGCGGTCTACATGGCGCCGACCGGTCCCATCGGCATGATCTTCATCCCCTGCCTGAATGGCCGCAGCCACTGCCCCGAAGAGTGGATCGAGCCCGCGCAGCTGCTGGACGGCACCCGTCTGCTGTACCAGTCCGTGCTGGAACTGGATCGGAAGTTGCGGGCGTAGTAGTGGAGCGGGCGCCATACAGGGCGCCCGCGGTTCACGTTGCCGCTACTTTTTCACCAGCGGGCAGGACGAGCGCGACAGCGGCATGAAGGCCTGGTCGCCTGGCAGGGTGGCCACCAGCTTGTAGTAGTCCCAGGGACGCTTGGACTCGGACGGCTTCTTCACCTCGAACAGGTACATGTCATGCACCATGCGTCCGTCCTCGCGGATGCGGCCGTTGGTGGCGAAGAAGTCGTTGATGGGCATGGACTTCATCTGCTTCATGACGGCCGCGGGTTCGTCGGTGCCCGCGGCCTGCACTGCCTTGAGGTAGTGCATGACGGACGAGTAGGTGCCGGCCTGGCTCATGTTGGGCATCTTCTTGAGCTTGTCGTAGTAGCGCTGGGACCAGGCCCGGGTCTGGTCGTTCATGTCCCAGTAGAAGGCTTCCGTCAGCGTCAGGCCGGCGGCGGCTTCCAGGCCGATGGCGTGGATGTCGTTGATGTACAGCAGCAGCCCGGCCATCTTCTGGCCGCCCTTGGTCAACCCGAATTCGCTGGCGGCCTTGATGGCGTTGACCGTGTCGCCGCCGGCGTTGGCCAGGCCCACGATCTGCGCCCGGCTGGCCTGGGCCTGCAGCAGGTAAGACGCGAAATCGCTGGAGCCCAGCGGGTGGCGCGATGCGCCCAGCACGGTGCCGCCGTTGGCCTTGACGACCTCGGTGGCGGAGGCCTGCAAGGTGTGGCCGAAGGCGTAGTCCGCCGTCAGGAAGTACCAGCTTTTGCCGCCTTGCTCGACGGTGGCGCGCGCCGTGGTGTTGGCGAGCGACCAGGTGTCGTAGGTGTAGTGCACGGAATAGGGCGAGCACAGGTCGTTGGTGATGCGTTCGGTGCCGGGACCGCTGAACACCACGATCTTCTTTTTCTCGCGGGCCACTTCCAGCACGGCCAGCGCGGGGGCGGAGCCCGCCACGTCCATGATGGCGTCGACCTTCTGGGTGTCGTACCACTCGCGGGCCTTGGCGGCGGCGATGTCGGCCTTGTTCTGGTGGTCCACCACCAGCAGGTCCACCTTCTTGCCCAACACCGTGCCGCCGAAGTCGGCGATGGCCATTTCGGCCGCGGTCGCGCTGCCTTTGCCCGTGACGTCGGCGTAGACGCCGCTCATGTCCAGGATCAGGCCCAGGCGGACCACATCGTCGGAGACAGCCTGCGCCATGGCGCAGGGCGCGGCGGCGAAGGCGGCAAGCAGGGCTAGCGTGCTGCGCAACTTCAGGGAAATCCGGGGGGTTCTACGGCATTTCATGGTTAGTCTCCTTTATGCCGGATCTTGTTCGGATACTGCTGGCGCTTGGAGGATCTGCTGCGGCGCTCTGTTCTGGCCTTACGCTGACGGGTCGCGGTGGGGAGGCTCCTTGTGGTGAAAGCGGTCTAGCGGTGGGACAGCAGGTCGAATTCCATCCGCACCTTGCGGAACGGGAATTCCAGCCGCGCGAAATACACCACGCGGCCGTCGATGCAGGCATAGCGGCGCAACTCCGCAACCGGAGACGACACGGGGATTTGCAGGGACTCGGCGGATTCCTGGCCAGCCTCGATCACGTTCAGCACCTGGCGCGCTTCGCTGATGCGCGCACCGTAGAACTGGTCCAGCACGGGCGCCACGGTGCTCTTGCGGATGCGGGCGCGGTGCTTGCGGAACAGCACGCTGTCCAGGAACACCTCGCTATAGCAGAAGGGGGCGCCGTCCGTGGTGTGTATCCGCCGCAGGTACTGGAAGCTGCCGCCGCGGTCCGCGCTGCAAGGCATGCCCAGCGTGTCTGGCAGGGGCGAATCGGCGCTGGATTCCACCAGCGATACCGTGCCCAGCTGGTTGCTCAGCTCCACGGTTTCGGCCCAGGTCTTGGGGATCAGCAGGGTGGGCGTTTCGGGCAGTTCGGCGTTGACGAAGGTGCCCGACCCGCGCGAGCGGCGGATCAGGCCATCATCTTCCAGCAGGCCGAACGCCTGCCGGATGGTCGCCCGCGAGATGCCATAGGTCTCCATCAGCGATTCCAGCGGCGGGATCTGCTGGCCGGGCCGCCAGGTGCGGTTCTGGATATTGCTGCGAAACAGCGCCGCCGCTTGCAGGTACAGCGGCTGGGGGCTGCGCGAGAAGAGCTTGGGGTCGGGCATATTCAGGCAGAGGAGGGCATGGTCGGCGCCGCGAGTATGGCATCGGCCATCTCGCGCAGCCGATGCTTCTGGATCTTGACCGAGTTGGCGCTTTCCACTGAAGGGAATTCATCCAGCACGGTGAAGCCCGCCGGTGTCTTGAAACCCGCCATCGCAGCCTTGCACGCGGCGGTCCAGCTCGCCGGGTCGGCCGCCGCGCCCGCGCGCAGCAGCACGAAGGCGTAGGGCACGGTCTTGCCCTGATGCGTGGCGCCCACTACCTGGCAGGCGCGCACGCCTGGCAGGGTCTCGACCACCTGTTCGATTTCCACCGGATTGACCAGGAATCCCGACAGGCGCAGCGAGTCGCCCATGCGGGTCTGGAATACGAACTGGCGCGGGTTCAGCGCGTAGCCGAGATCGCCGGTCTTGAAGTAGCCGTCGTCGGTCAAGGCGCCGAGGGTGGCTTCCGGATTGTCCAGATAGCCCTGCATCAGGCTGGGCGAGAGGATTTCGAGTTCGCCGGACTGGCCCTGCGGCAGGATTTCACCGGTGGCGGGATCGCGGGCGCGCACGCGGGCTTCGGCGTAGATCAGCGTGCCGCCCGGCTGGTGGCGCACGGACACGTCGCCCTCGGCCGGATCGCGCGGCTGCCCGGCGACCAGGGCCACCAGTTCGCTGGAGCCATACAGGCCGGTGAGCGGCACGCCGGCTTCGCGGGCCAGGTCCAGCATATTGTCCAGCGCCGGCGTGAAGCTGGCGAAGCCGAACAGCCGGGCCGAGGCGAAGTCGCCCGGGGCCGCGGCGCGCATCATGCCGACCAGGGCCTCGTTGTTGGCGTAGGTGTGCGTCACCGCGTGGCGGCGCACCGCGGCGGCGGATTGCGCCGCGTCGAACACGGGTGCGCAGACCACGGGCGCGCCTTGCGCCAGGGCGCCGACCACGGTCGCGAAACCGAAGGCGCCGCAGAACGGCGCGCTGGCCAGCACGCAGCTCTGGTCGTCATAGCCATAGGCCCGTGCCACGGCCGCGCCGTGGTGCAGCAAGGTGCGCTGGTCATGCAGCACGAACTTGGGCTTGGAGGTGGTGCCGGACGTGGTGAAGCACAGCACGCCCGCGTTGGGCTGGGCCGCGGGCGCGGGCTCGGCGCAGGCCAGCAGATCCTGGTAGCGGTGCGCCGGTTTGCCCTGCAGGGAGGCGGGTAGCGCTTCATCGGCGCCGGCCAGCGCGACCACGCCTTGCAGGCGCGACAGATGCTGCGGCGCGACCTCGCCCAGAATGCCCTGGAAGTCTATGCCCTTGAACCCCGGCCAGAACACCAGCCAATCCGCCTTGCCGCGGCCGAGGATGTCGGCCAGCTCCAGCGCCCGGAAGCGCGTGTTGACCGCCAGCACCTGCGCGCCCAGGTGCGCGCAGGCCAGGAAGGATTGCACCCAGGCGGCGCAATTGGGCAGCCAGACCGCCACGCGCTGGCCGGGGCGCACGCCCAGGCGCGCGAGACCGGCGGCCAGCGCGCGGCTCTGCGCCCGCAGCTGTTCGGCGCTGATAGGCTGGTCCTGGTCGATCAGGAGCGGCGCGCCCGGTTGGCGGGTGGCCAGCGCGTCCAGGTGTTCGGAGAAGGTCGAGTACGGCAGGTTCATGGCTTACACCGTGGCGATGGGCGTCACGGGAGAGCCGACCGCGCCGGGCATGCGCAAGGGCGGGGCGGTCAGCAGGAAGCGGTTGCGGCCCTGGGCGTGCAGCCAGTCGGCCAGGTCTTTCAGGTACCAGAGTTCGGCCAGCGGCACGCCCAGCTTGAACAGGCAATGGTGGTGCAGCGGCAGGATCGAGTGGCCGGGGCCGGCGGTGCGTGCCGGGTAGGCTTCGACTGCGTAGTTGTCGGCGCAGATCGCGGCGATGCCGGACTGCGTGATCCAGTCCAGCAGCGCCGGATCGGAGCCGTCCAGTACCGCGCCGGTCTGCTCCAGCTTGTGCGGGTCGGGTTGGCCGTTCATGGCCACGATTTCTTCGGCGAAGCCGGTGCGCAGCACCAGCATGTCGCCGGTCTCGACCGTTACGTTCTGCGCCTGCATGGCGTTTTGCAGGCCGGCCAGGTCGATGACCGTGCGGCCGGGGCCGAAGGCGCGCGCCAGGTCCACCAGCACGCCGCGGCCCTGCATGCCTTTCTCGGCGTAGCGGCTGATGCCGAGCTTGCGCGCGTAGGAGCCGCCGGGCGGGCAGCAGGCGTCGGGCGAATTGTCGGGATCGGCGCCGCCGAATACGTCCACGCCGGCCGCGTAGCCGTTGTAGTAGACGCGGCGCGCCTCGCCGTCGCCCTGGATGTCGAACAGCGCGCCCACGTGGCAGAGGCCGTCCCATTGGGTGGAGTACTGCATGGACAGCGTGACCTGGTCGTCGGACAGCACGTCCACGGCCTCGGGCTGCACCTGGGACATCTGGAAGTTCAGGTAGGGGGTGCCTTCGCGGAAGGTGGGCTTGAGCACCGGCGCGTGGCGGCGCGGATTCAGCACATTGCCGCCGGGCAGGTCCAGCGGCAGGGACAGGCAGAACACCTTGCCCGCGCGCACTTCCCGCACCGCCTGCAGCACTTTTTCCTCGGTCAGCAGGTTCAGGCGGCCGATCTCGTCATCCGGGCCGAAGTCGCCCCAGGTGGAGCCCTCGGGGCGTTGGGTCCAGCGTTTCATCTGCTTGTCTCCTGGAGGTTTTCTATGTTCTTATGAATATAGTACGTATTTACGTACTTTAAAAAGAAATCCGCAATCAGCGGATTCGAGAGGAGACAAGCCCATGACGCAATTCCTGCATCGCAGGTTGGCGATCACTGCGCCGGCCCTGGCCGCGCTGGCCTTCCTGGCGCTTCCCGCGGCGCACGCCGCCGGCTACCCCGACCATCCTGTCACCGTCGTCGTGCCTTATCCGCCGGGCGGCGGCGCGGACATCTTCGGCCGCGCCATCGCCCACGCGCTGGAGCCGGGCCTGAAGCAGACCGTGCTGGTCGAGAACAAGCCCGGCGCGGGCGGCAATATCGGCATGGCCTACGTGGCGCGCGCCAAGCCCGACGGCTACACGCTGGGTCTGGGCACCATCGGCACCCAGACCATCAACCAGTTCCTCTACAGCAACATGGCGTTCGATCCGGAGCGCGACCTGGTGCCCATCGCGCTGGTGTCGACCACGCCCAACGTGATTGCCGTCAGCGCCAAGTCGCCCTACAAGACGGTGGCCGACGTGATCAAGGCGGCCAAGCAGTCCAAGGACAAGAAGCTGACCTATGCGTCACCCGGCATCGGTTCGTCGGTGCATCTGACCGGCGCCTATTTCGAGGCCATGGCCGGCGTGACCATGCTGCACGTGCCGTTCAAGGGCACGTCGGCATCGCTGCCGGCCGTGGCGGGCGGACAGGTCGACCTCCTGTTCGACAACCTGCCCGGCGCGCTTGCGCAGATCAAGGACGGCAATCTGATACGGGGCGTGGCCGTCACGTCCGCCGCGCGCGATGCCTCGGTGCCCAACCTGCCCACCGTCGCGGAATCCGGCCTGCCTGGCTTTGACGTCACCGCCTGGTTTGCGCTGTACGCCCCGCGCAACACGCCTGAGCCGGTGGTCAAGCAGCTGATCGAGGCCGCGCGCAGCGGCTTGCAAAGTCCGGCCATCGCCAGCAATTTCGCCGGCATGGGCGCCAAGCCCGGGGCGCTCTTCGGCGCGGACCTGGGAGCCTTCGAGAGCGCCGAGCGCAAGAAGTGGGGCGGGCTCATCAAGGACCAGGGGATCACCGCGCAATGAAGACACCCACTGCACTGGTCACCGGCGGCAGCCGGGGCATAGGCCGCGCCATCATCGCGCGCCTGATCGAGGATGGCTTTGATGTCGTCAACTTCAGCCGCGGCGCGCCCGAGACGCTGCTGCCTGGCGAGATGTTTCGCTCGGTCGACCTGGGCGACGCGGCGGCCACCATCGCCGCCGCGCAGGACCTGGCGGCTCAGCGCCAGGTCCTGCATCTGGTCAACAACGCGGGCATGATCCAGGTCGCGCGCATTGGCGACGTGACCCAGGAGCAGATGGCGCGGATCATGGCGCTGAACGTCACGGCGCCGGTCTTGCTGATGCAGGCCCTGCTGCCCGGCATGCGGGCGGCGGGTTACGGCAGGGTGGTGAACATTGGCAGCCGCGCCGCCCTGGGCAAGGACGGGCGCACCGTCTACGGCGCTTCCAAGGCGGCGTTGGCGGGCATGACGCGGACCTGGGCGCTGGAGCTGGCGGGCAGCGGCATCACGGTGAACACGGTGGCGCCCGGGCCCATCGCGACGGAGCTGTTCAACCAGTCCAACCCGCCGGGCGCGCCGCGGACGCTGGCGCTGGAGGCATCGATCCCGGTGGGGCGTGTGGGCCGACCCGACGAGGTCGCGCATGCGGTCTCCATGTTCATGGATCCGCGGGCGGGCTTCATGACGGGGCAGATGCTGTACGTGTGCGGCGGCGTGTCGGTGGGGCTGGCAGGCTAGCCGCGCACCGCGAACTCCCGCGCCATTTCCTTCCGGGACACCTTGCCGGATGCCGCCAGCGCCTGCGCCCGTTCCAGGCGCAGGCGCTTGAGCACTTCGGTGGGCGCCACGCCGAAATGCGCGGCGAACTTGCGTTGGAAGGTGCGGCGCGACATCTGGCAGGCGTCGGCCATGTCGTCGACCGACCAGCGCGCCGACAACTGGGCCTCGATTTTTTCCACCAGTTCCCGGAAGGGCGCTGCCAGGCGGTCCTGCAACCGCAGCGCCTCGCTGTACTGGCGCTGGTCGCCGTTGCGGCGCATGAATACGACCAGCCGGCGCGCGACCCGCTGCGACAGGTCCGCGCCGAAGTCGCGCTCGATCAGCGCCAGCGCCAGGTCGATGCCGGCGGTGACGCCGGCCGAGGTCCAGTACTTGCCGCTTTCGATGTAGATGCGGTCGTCCTCGACGCGCAGGGTGGGGTGGAGCTGGCGCAGGCGGTCGGCCGAGCGCCAGTGGGTGGTGACGGCGCGGCCCGCGAGCAAGCCGGCCGCGGCCAGCACGAAGGCGCCGGTGCAGACGCTGCAGGTGCGCTTGGCGTGCGCGTCGCGGCGGCGCAGCCAGGCCCGCGTCTCGCCATGGGCTCCCGCGAAGTCCGCGCCGGGACCGCCGGGCACGAACAGCATGTCCAGAGGCTCGTCGCCATCGTCGGCAAAGGTGCCGTCCACCTGCATGCGCAGGCCCTGTTCCCAGGTAGAGACCAGGGGCGTCGCGGCGATGGTGCCCAGGCGGTAGAGCTTGCGGCCCGCCTCTTCGTTGGCCGAACTGAAGGCTTGCCAGGGGCCGGCCAGGTCCAGCGGCTGGAAACCGTCGTACAGGACGAACAGCACCTGCAATGGCGCATCCGACGCCGAATTTGGCGCGCGCGCCCTGGCGCGTCCGCCTATGCTGGAAGTCGTCGTTTCTAACGGAGCATCGTCATGCATGTGAATTTTCTCTTGTTCGAGGGGCTGACCCAGCTGGACATGACCGGACCGTACGAAGTGCTGGCGGGTGCGCCGGGCTTCACCGTGGATTTTGTCGCAAAAACGCGCGATCCGGTGCGCTGCGATCGCGGGCTGTGTTTCGTGCCCACGCAGACCATCGCATCCGCGCCGCCCTGCGATCTGCTGGTGGTACCCGGCGGGCCGGGCACGGATGATGCCATTGTCGACGCCGACTGGGTAGCGTTCACACGGGCGCAGGGGCTGGCGGCGCGCTATGTGTTCGGCATCTGCACCGGTTCGTTGCTGCTGGGCGCGGCGGGGCTGCTGCGCGGCAAGCGCGCGTCCAGCCATTGGCGCGCGCGTGAATTGCTGTCGCGTTTCGGCGCCATCCCCAGTGACGAGCGCATGTGCGTGGACGGCAACCTGTTCACCGCCGGCGGCGTGACGTCGGGCATCGACATGGGGCTGAAAGTGGTGGCGCTGCTGTGCGGCGAGGACGTGGCCAAGCTGATCCAGCTGCAGATCGAGTACGACCCCCAGCCGCCGTTTCCCGGAGGCACGCCCAAGACTTCCGAGCCGGCCGTGGTGCAGCGTTACCTGGAGATGTCGCAGGCGCGCTTCGAGCGCCGCTCGCAGGCGGTGGACCGGGCCGCGGCGGCGATGGCCTGAGCCGGAACCGGCACGGCGCCCAGGTGAACCTGGGCGCCGTGCCAGCTTATCGCGCCAGATGGTCCAGCGGCAGCGGACTTTGCGGCTTGACGGTCTGGATGGCGAAATTGCTGCGGATGTCCTTCACGCCCGTCAGTTTTAACAGCGTATCCAGCAGGAAGCGCTCGTAGGCGCGCAGATCCGGCACCACCACCTGCAGCAGGAAGTCGGATTCACCAGACACCAGGTGTGCGGCGATGACTTCCGGCAATGCGCTGACTTCCTTGCGGAACAGGGCGGAGTCCCTTTCATGGTGCCGTTCCACCTTGATGCCGACGAAGACGGTCAGGCCCAGGCCGACTTCGTCCGGCGCGAGGCGGGCTTCGTACCCCTGGATGACGCCAGCCTCTTCCAGCAGCCGCACCCGCCGCAGGCAGGGAGAGGGCGACAGGCCGATCTGTTCGGCGAGTTCGACATTGCTCAGCCTGCCGTTCTGCTGCAGGGCCTCCAGGATCCGGCGGTCGTAGGCGTCCAGTTCACGTTTTGGCATGGAATCAAGTTTGGGGTTTATTGATTGGCGGAATATGCCAATCATCATAAATCTACTGGCACGAATAGGATGCACATGCCAGCGCAGTTTTTCTAGAATGATCGCCTGTGATCGAGCAAACAGGTGGAATGATGGCGGATATGGCGATGTTTCTAGGGGCCTTGCTGATTGTCTATGTGGTGCCCGGACCCGACATGATCCTGCTGCTGGAGACGGGCGTGCTGCGCGGCAGGGGGCAGGCGCTGGCGGTGGCCGTGGGGCTGGCCATTGCGCGGGCCGCGCACGTGACCCTGGCCGCGTTGGGATTGGCGGCGCTGTTCAAGACGCATCCCTGGGCGTTCGATGCGGCGCGCACGGTGGGCGGCTGTTATCTGGTCTGGTTGGGAGTGAAGCTGCTGCGGGCGGGACCCGTTTCCTACGACGCCACCGGGCAGCCGGCGGCGGGCCGGACAGGGTTGGGGCCGGCGCTCCTGAGCGGCGTGCTGACCAATGTGCTCAATCCCAAGGCCTTGTTGTTCTGCTCGGTGCTGCTGCCGCAATTCGTGTCGCCCGCGCAGGGCCCGATAGGCCAGCAGTTCGCCGTGCTGGGCGTGATCCTGGTAAGCCTGGGCCTTGCCCTGGACGTGCTGTGCGCGCTGGCGGGCGGGGTGGTGGGCCGGTGGATGTCGGCCAGCCCACGGGCGCAGAAGATCCAGAGCCGGGTATTCGGATTGACCCTGATCGGCTTTGGCCTGCGCCTGACCGTCGCCCAGCGTCCGGCCTGAAGCGCCGGCCCCGCGGCTTGCGCCGCGAGGCCGGCCGCCACCTTACTTGGCGTAGGCGTACGAGGACTCGTCAGCTTCCTCGTCCTTCGGCTGCGGCGGGACGGCGCCGTCCTCCAGCAGCTCCGACTGCGTCAGGCCCTTGGTCAGCTCCAGCGCCTGGCGCTCGAACAGACGCCGGTACAGGCCTCCCTTCAGGCGGATCAGCGCGTCGTGGCTGCCTTCCTCGATGATGCGGCCGCGGTCCATCACCAGCAGGCGGTCCAGCGCGCGCACCGTGGACAGGCGGTGCGCCACCACCAGCGTGGTGCGGCCCACCATCAGGCGGTCCATGGCTTGCTGGATCAGCACCTCGCTTTCGCTGTCCAGGCTGGACGTGGCTTCATCCAGGATCAGGATGGGCGCATCGGCCAGGAAGGCCCGGGCCAGGGCCACGCGCTGGCGCTCGCCGCCCGACAGCTTGACGCCGCGTTCGCCGACCAGCGTCTCGTAACCCTTGGGCAACGCCATGATGAAGTCATGGGCGCTGGCCAGCCGCGCCGCCTGCTCGATCTCGGCCTGCGTGGCGCCGGGACGGGCATAGGCGATGTTCTCCGCCAGGGTGCGGTGGAACAGCACCGGCTCCTGCTGCACGATGGCGATCTGGCTGCGCAAGGACGCCTGCCGCGCCTGGGCGATGTCCAGCCCGTCGATCGTGATGCGGCCGTCGTTGACGTCATACAGGCGCTGGATCAGCTTGATGAACGTGGTCTTGCCCGAGCCCGAATGGCCGACCAGGCCGACCCGCTCGCCCGGCGCGATGCGCACCGAGAACTGGTCGTACAGCGCCTTGTCGTGCGCGCCATAGCGGAACGTCACGTCCTCAAAGCGGATCTCGCCGGCCGTGACGCGCAGCTCGCCCGCGCCGGGCCTGTCGTCCACGCCTAGCGGCTGCTTTTCCAGCGCGACCAGTTCTTCCATGTCATTGACCGAGCGTTGCAGGTTGCGGATGTGCATGCCCACGTCGCGCAGGTAGCCCTGCAGCATGAAGAACATCGTCAAGGCGAAAGTGATGTCGCCCACGCTGGCCTGGCCACGCGACCACAACAGCAGCGACGCGCCCAGAATGCCCGCCTGCATGGCGACCAGCATGGCGCCCTGGATGCCGCCGTTGATCGTGCCGCGGATCCAGGTGCGGCGGGTGCGGCGGCGCCACTTGTCGACGACGCGGTCCAGCCTGGCTTCTTCGCGCTCTTCGGCGCCGAAGGCCTTGACGACCGCATTGCAGCTGACGGCGTCGGCCAGGGCGCCGCCCATGCGCGTGTCCCAGGCGTTGCCCAGCCGCGCCGCCGGCGCCACATAGCCCAGCGACAGCGCCGCGGTCACGGCGATGTACAGCACCGAACCCAGGCCCACCACCAGGCCCATGATCGGCCAGTGCACGCCCAGCAGGGCGGTGGCGCCCACCAGCATCACGACCGATGGCAGCAGCGCGACCAGCAGCGTGTCGTTGAGGATGTCCACCGCCCACATGCCGCGCGTGACCTTGCGCACCGTGGAGCCGGCGAAGCTGTTGGCGTGCCAGTCCGTGGAAAAACGCTGCACTCGGTAGAACGCGTTGGACACGATGCCGTTCATCATCTTCAAGGTGAAGGTGATGATGTTCTGGAACACGGCCTGGCGCAGCAGCGTGCCGCCGATGCCCAGCGCGAGCAGCAGCCAGAAGGCGGTGAGGGCCGCGCTCCAGACGATTTCGTCGCCGGCCGCGCCAGAGGCCACTGCGTCGACCAGCTTGCCGGCGTACAGCGGCGTCAGCACGTCGGTCACCGCCGACAGCAGAGCGAGCACGATGATGCCGGAGGTGCGCCAGGGTTGCGCGCGCCAATGGCGGAAGGTAAAGCCCAGGACATCCTTGAAGGTCTGTCCTCGTAGATCGATCTTATTTCTGGCCATTGCAATGGCCCGGCGGCACCAGGACGCCGGGTGTCCTTGTGTGGAAAGAGGAAGGAACGGCCTGCGCAGGTAGGCGCGGGCGATTGCGTTTAGGTTTTTGGGGCGGGCACGGAGGACCAGTCGCTAGATAGGCATCCAGCGATGGGTCCGCGCGGGCGACGACTTAATGGCGTCGCGGAGACACGCGCGGGATGGCGGTATGCGGATTCATCATCTTGCGCCTCCCAGTGGTGTGAGATGTGGGGAAAAGAAATGGGCAGAGGCCCGAATTGAAGATTCTATAGAAGTGGTGTAGGCGAATCAACGGGTAGGCGCGCGCCAGTGTGGGTTTTTTTCAACTGGCGTGGTTTTTATGGCGTGGCTTTCAATCCGGCGTGAACAGGTCCGGCGGCAAGCGCGCCACGGCGTCGTAGGTCAGCCGGATATGGGCAGCCAGCAAGTCACAGGCGCGGTCCGCGTCGCGGGCCAGGGTGGCGTTCAGAATGCCCTTGTGTTCGTCGTCCAGGTCGCGGGCGATGGGCTTGC
>NZ_JBARYB010000026.1:0-49941 GCF_049647645.1 Achromobacter sp. | reverse complement strand
CCGCCCGGCTGCCGCGCGCCATCCCGCGGCTGGCGTTCCACTATGGCGTCTTCGGCGTGGGCTACATCATTCCCGCCACCTTCCTGCCGGCGATGGCCAAGGAAATCATTCCAGACCCGGCCATATTTGGCTGGGCCTGGCCCCTGTTCGGCCTGGCGGCAACGGTGTCCTGCCTGCTGGTTCCGCGGCTGGCTCGGGGCGGCGACAGCGTGCGGATCTGGCGCGCCGCCCAGGGCTTGATGGCGCTGGGCATGCTGGCCGTGGCGTTGTGGCATCACATTGCCGCCGTGATCATGGCCGCGCTGCTGGTGGGCGGGACCTTCATGGTGATCACGCAGGCGGGCATGCTGGCCGCCAGGCGTTCCGCCGGCGCCTCGGCGCCGCGCGCGGCGGCGCTCATGACCGCGGCGTTCGCTGCGGGCCAGATCCTGGGACCGCTGCTGGCGTCCTGGGCGACGCATTGGGGCGCGGGACTGCCGCAAGTGTTGGCGGCCAGCGCGGCGCTGCTGGCCCTATCCGCATGGCGCTTGGGAAAGATCACGACAGATGACAAGGTCGCTGGGCATAATGCGATCGCGAGCGGCCAGCGGGGCCGTCCGCACCATAACCAGAACTAGGAGTCATCTGCATGAAACCGTTGCGCCCCCTGATTGCCGCCCTGGCGGCCATTGCCGCCTTCAGCGGCGCCGCCCAGGCCCAAACCGCCGACTGGCCGGCCAAGCCCATCACCATGATCGTGCCCTACGCGCCGGGCGGCTTCGCCGACACCCGGGTGCGCCTCTTGGCGCGCAAGCTGGGCGACTCGCTGGGCCAGCCCATCGTGGTCGAAAACAAGGCGGGCGCGGGCGGCGTGGTCGGCACCAACCTGATCGCGCGCGCGGCGCCGGACGGCTACACCATCGGCACGGGCAACCTGGCGCCCATGGCGGTCAACCCGACGCTGATGAAGGACATGCCGTACAACCCGCAG
Source organism: Achromobacter sp. (assembly GCF_049647645.1). Classification (GTDB taxonomy): domain Bacteria; phylum Pseudomonadota; class Gammaproteobacteria; order Burkholderiales; family Burkholderiaceae_B; genus Achromobacter. The sequence continues at coordinate 48,971 of NZ_JBARYB010000026.1, read as the reverse complement.
AAAGACCTGGCCCCGATCATCCTGATCGAGAACAGCCCGCTGGTGCTGAGCGTGAACAACGAATTGCCCGTAAAGACGCTGGCGGACCTGATCGCGCTGGCCAAGAAACAGCCCGGCAAGCTGTCCTTCGGCTCGTCCGGCGTAGGCGGCGCGCACCACCTGTCCGGCGAAATGTTCCGCGAACAGGCCAAGATCGACATCGTCCACGTGCCCTACAAGGGCGGCAGCCTGGCCGCGACCGACCTCATGGGCGGCCATATCTCGATGATGTTCGAAATGGGTTATTCCGCGCTGCCCGCGATCCAGGGCGCCAAGATCCACCCCATCGCCGTCACGTCCGCCAAGCGTCTGGCCGTGCTGCCCGACGTGCCCACCATGGCCGAATCGGGCCTGCCCGGCTTCGAGTCGTACAACTGGCAGGGCATCGTCGCCCCGGCCGGCACGCCCGCGCCCATCATCGCCAAGCTCAACGCCGAGTTCAACCGCATCCTGAAGGAACCGGATGTGCAGAAGGCCATCGCCGACACCGGCAGCCAGGCCGGCGGCGGCACGCCCGAGGAATTCGGCGCCTTCATCAAGAGCGAAACCGAGAAGTGGGCGCATGTCATCAAGGCTGGGAACATCCAGCTTCAGTAACCCTCCAGGAGACCTTCCATGGCTGCCCGTCTGATTGATCTGCTCAAGCTCCACCATCCCATCGTCCAGGCCCCCATGGCCGGCGGCGCCACGACGGTGGAGCTGGTTTCCGAAGCATCGAAGGCGGGAGTCCTGGGTTCGCTCGGGGCGGCCTACATGAGCCCTGAGCAGATCGAGGCGGCGGCGCGCGACATCCGCGCGCGCACGCCGCTGCCGTTCGCCATCAATCTGTTCGCATCCGTGCCGGAAGAACCCATGCGCGGCGACGCCAACCGCATGCTGGCCCTGATGGCGCGCTACCACCAGCAACTGGGCCTGGCGGCTCCCGCCGCGCCCGGACCGCAGGCGGACCCGCTGCCGGAGCAGATCGAGGCCATCTTGCGCGTGCGCCCGGCCGTCTTCAGCTTCACCTTCGGCCGCATGCCGGCTGGCGCCATCGCGCGCTGTCGCGAGCTGGGCATCCTGACCGTGGGCACCGCGACCACCGTACGCGAAGCGGTCGCGCTCGAACAGGATGGAGTGGACGCGATCGTGGCGCAGGGCGCCGAGGCGGGCGGCCATCGCGGCACCTTCCTGGGCGGTTTCGAGGAATCGCTGATCGGCACCATGGCGCTGGTGCCCCAGGCAGCCGATGCCGTATCCGTCCCTGTTATTGCGTCCGGCGGCATCATGGACGGGCGCGGCATCGCCGCCGCGCTGGCCCTGGGCGCCGATCTGGCCCAAATGGGGACGGCCTTCCTGACCACCGAGGAGTCCGGCATCAGCCAGGCCTACAAGGCGCTCCTGCCCGCCTCCCGGGCGGAACAGTCCCGGGTGACCCGGGCATTTTCCGGGCGGCCCGCCCGCGGCATCGAGAACGCCTTCATGCGCGAGGCCGACGCCATCGCCGCCGACATCCTGCCGTATCCCCTGCAAAACGCACTGACGCGTCCCATGCGCACGGCAGGCGGCAAGGCCGGCAACATTGACGTGCTGTCCCTGTGGGCCGGCCAGGGCGCGCCCCTCGCTCGGCACGAGACCACCGCCGACCTGGTCGCGCGGCTGGCCCGGGAGACCGCGGCGGCGCAGGCGCGGCGCTGACCGGTATTGTTCCCTGAACCGAAAACACTGTTCCACGCGCGGGCTCCTACGTTGTGATTACAAAGCGTCGGGCTACAATGGCGCCTCGCCGCCGGGAGCCCAGGCACCATCTCGCCCCCGGCATATGAGTAACAGGGCGCTTCCCGACGCCGCCTGTCTTAGCCGCGCCGACCCCAAATATTGCCGGACGCGCCTATCGGACAGCAGGGCAAGCTCCGCCGCCGAAACACCCTTTCGTTGCCCATGCCCGCTCAAACAAGCAAGACCACGGAATTCGCCCTGCGCCTGGAAGGTGTGGCGCTAGGCTATGGTGATTTCACCGTCTTGCGCGATATCTCCATGGACGTGCGCGCCGGCCAGGTGGTCGCCATCATGGGCGGCTCGGGGTCGGGCAAGACCACGCTGTTGCGGGCGGCCACCGGCCAGCTCACCGCGCAGCAGGGCCGGGTGCTGGCTTTCGGCCAGGACATGGCCAACGTCAACCGCGCCGAACTGGAATCGCTGCGCACGCGCATGGGCGTGCTGTTTCAGCAGGGCGCGCTTTTCACCGATCTGAATGTGTTCGAGAACGTGGCCTTTCCGCTGCGCGAGCACACCAAGCTGGCGGAGCCGGAAGTCACCGAGCGCGTGCTGGACAAGCTCGACGCCGTCGGCCTGCGCGCGGCCGCGCACCTGAAGGTGGCGGAAATCTCCGGCGGCATGGCCCGGCGCGTCGCGCTGGCCCGCGCCGTGGTGCTGGAGCCCGAACTCATTCTGTATGACGAGCCGTTTGCCGGACTGGACCCGATCTCGCTGGGCATTACCGCCCGCCTGATCCGCAGCCTGGCCGACCGCCTCGGCTGCGCCTCGGTGCTGATCACGCACGACGTGCAGGAATCGTTTTCCATCGCGGACCAGGTGTACCTGGTCGGGCAGGGCAAGCTTGCCGCCGCCGGCACCCCCGAAACGCTGTCGGCGTCGCAGGACCCCTACGTACAGCAGTTCCTCAAAGGGGAGCCCGACGGCCCCGTCGCGTTCCAATACCCCGAGACGCCCGCTTTCAAGAAGTGGCTTTCGCAACAGGAGGGGCGCCGCGCATGAGCGGATCCAACAACGCCATCGGCGCGCTGGGCGGCTGGGTGCGCAACCGCGTTTCCGGCATCGGCTACTTCACCCGGTTCTTCGGCGCCATGCTGGCGCGCAGCGGCATTGCGCTGACGCGCCCGCGCCTGGTGTCGCAGCAGGTCCATTTCATCGGCAACTACTCGCTGCTGATCATCGCCGTGTCCGGCATGTTCGTGGGCTTCGTGCTGGGGCTGCAGGGCTACTACACGCTGAACCGCTACGGCTCGGAAGAAGCGCTGGGCCTGCTGGTGGCCCTGTCGCTGGTGCGCGAACTGGGGCCCGTGGTCACGGCGCTGCTGTTCGCGGGCCGCGCGGGCACCTCGCTCACCGCGGAAATCGGCCTGATGAAGGCCGGCGAACAACTGGCGGCCATGGAAGTCATGGCCGTGGACCCGATACGCCGCGTGCTGGTGCCGCGCCTGTGGGGCGGGATCATCGCCATGCCCATTCTGGCGGCAGTGTTCTCCATGGTGGGCATCCTGGGCGGCTGGGTCGTGGGCGTGCTCATGATCGGCGTGGACGCCGGCGCCTTCTGGTCGCAAATGCAGAACGGCGTCGACGTCTGGAAAGACGTGGCCAACGGCGTCATCAAGAGCCTGGTCTTCGGCGTCACGGTGACGCTGGTCGCGCTCTACGAGGGCTGGCAGGCCAAGCCCACCCCTGAAGGCGTTGCCCGCGCGACCACGCGCACCGTGGTGGTGGGCTCCCTGGCGGTACTTGGGCTGGACTTCCTGCTCACCGCCTTGATGTTTGGAAATTGATACGGATCGATCATGTCTCGCGAAAAAACCGACTTCTGGGTAGGCCTGTTTGTATTGCTGGGCGCGGTCGCGCTGGCGTTCCTGGCGTTGCGCGCCGGCAACTTGAGCACCTTTTCTTTCGCCCCGACCTATACGCTGACGGCCAACTTCGATAACGTAGGCGGCCTCAAGGTGCGCGCGCCCGTCAAGAGCGCCGGGGTCGTCGTGGGCCGGGTTGCCGGCATCTCGTTCGATGACAAGACCTTCCAGGCGGTCGTCTCGGTCAACCTGGAAACGGCTTACCAGTTCCCCAAGGACACTTCGGCGTCCATCCTGACGTCGGGCCTGCTGGGTGAACAATACCTGGGCCTGAGCGCGGGCAGCGAAGAGGAAAACTTTGCCGACGGCGGCAAGATCCGCTACACGCAAAGCGCCGTGGTGCTTGAACAACTGATCAGCCAGTTCCTGTATGGGTCGGCGGAGAAGCAAGGCTCGAACGCGCCGGAACCCGCCGCGAAAACGCCAAATTAAAGACAATGCGACAGACGCGGTAACAGCAGCGCGTCCCAAGTACGCAATATCATAAGAATCGTTGATAGGGATGTCCTGATCATGAACAAGAAAACTATTGGCAGGATTGCCACCGTCGCCGCCGCGGGCGCGCTCATGGCAGGCTGCGCCGCGCCGCAGAACCCGGATCCGCGCGATCCCTGGGAAGGCTTCAACCGGGGCGTCTACAAGTTCAACGACACCGTCGACCGCGCCGTCTTCAAGCCGGTGGCGCAGGCCTACACCTACGTCATGCCGCAGCCGGTGCGCAGCTGCGTCCACAACATCTTCAGCAACGTCGGCGACCTCTGGTCGGGTACCAACAGCTTCCTGCAAGGCCGCGGCCACGACTTCGTCAACACGCTGGGCCGCTTCCTGTTCAACACCACCATGGGCGTGGGCGGCTGCTTCGACGTGGCCTCGGCCAATGGCGCGCGCCGCATCCCGAACGATTTCGGCACGACGCTGGGCGTGTGGGGCTTCAGCCAGGGTCCGTACCTGGTGCTGCCGTTCTTCGGTTCGTCCACCGTGCGCGACGGCACGGGCCTGATCGGCGACTTCGCCGGCACGACCTACGGCTACATGGGCGTGGACTCCATCGACAACGTTCGCCTGCGCAACTCGCTGTGGGGCCTGCGCGTGGTCGATACGCGCGCCAGCCTGCTGAGCGCCACCGACACGATCGACCGCGTCGCGCTCGACCCCTACAGCTTCATCCGCGACGCCTATCTGCAGCGCCGCGCCGCCATGGTGCTGGGCCAGAAGGTGGACGACGAATCCGCGCTGCCCAACTACGAAGACGACGAGGGCGATGCCGCCCCCGCCGCGCAGCCGGCGGCACAGCCCGCTGCGCAACCCGCGGCGCAACCGGCGGCCAAGTAAGCCGCGGCGTTACGCCATTAGTGCAAGTAAGGAGTTTTGATGCGAGTTTCTTTTGTTTCCCTGCTGCAGCGTCTGGTTTTCGCGGGCCTCCTGGGCCTGGGCCTGACCGCTGGCGCGCAGGCCAAACCCGACCCCAACGGCTCTCCGGACCAATTCGTGCTGGCCACGGCCAATGAGGCCCTGGACGTGCTGAAGGCCGACGGCACCGTCAAGGCCGGCAACACCGCCCGCATCAACCAGGTCGTCAACGAGCACATCCTGCCCTACGTCAACTTCCAGAAGACGACCCGGCTGGCCGCCGGCCGCTACTGGCGCCAGGCGACCGATGCGCAGAAAAAAGCGCTGGCCGAAGCCTTCCGCGGCACCCTGGTGCGCACCTACAGCGGCGCGCTGACCCGCGTCACGTCCAGCACCAACGTCACCGCGCTGCCGTTCCGCGGCGATCCCAAGGCCGACGACGTCGTCGTGCGCACGCTGATCAGCCAGGCCAACGGCCAGCCCACCGGCGTCGACTACCGCCTGGAAAAGACGCCCCAGGGCTGGAAGATCTACGACATGAACGTCGAAGGCATCTGGCTGATCGAGAACTACCGCAACCAGTTCGCGCAGCAGATCAATCGCGACGGCATCGACGGGCTGATCCAGGCGCTGAACCAGCGCAATCAATGACCGGCCTTGCGGCTATCGCGGCCCGGCGCGCCCTTGTGGTCCGCCGGGCCGATTGTTTTAGGGACAGACCAGCTGGATACCCGGCGAGACACCAGGGCTACCGGCCCGGCCAGCAGCGGCGCGCTTATATAATGATCAATTCGCTCTTTCCGGGCCAGCTCCCCCCGTCATGTCCGCCGTCAGTCTAGAAAACGTCTCCAAGGTCTACTCCCCGCGCCAGCGCGGCTGGCAGAAGCTGCTCGGGCGCGCACCCGCCCCCGGCTTCCAGGCGCTGGACAATGTCAGCCTGAACATCGAGCACGGCGAGTTCTTCGGCCTGCTCGGCCCCAACGGCGCCGGCAAGACCACGCTGATCTCGATCCTGGCCGGCCTGGCGCACGCCAGTTCGGGCCGCGCCACGGTCTGTGGATACGACGTCGTGGCCGACTACAAGTCGGCGCGGCGGGCTTTGGGCGTGGTGCCGCAAGAGCTGGTCTATGACCCGTTCTTCACGGTGCGCGAAACCCTGCGCATCCAGTCCGGCTATTTCGGCCTGCGCAAAAACGACGACTGGATCGACGAAATCCTGTTCAACCTGGGACTGGCCGACAAGGCCAACTCCAATATGCGGGCGCTGTCCGGCGGCATGAAGCGCCGCGTGCTGGTGGCCCAGGCGCTGGTGCACCGCCCGCCGGTGATCGTGCTGGACGAACCCACCGCCGGCGTGGACGTGGACCTGCGGCGCACGCTGTGGGAGTTCATCTCGCGCCTGAACAAGGCCGGCCACACCATCATGCTGACCACCCATTACCTGGAAGAAGCGGAAGCCCTGTGCGGCCGCATCGCCATGCTCAAGCGCGGCCGCATCGTGGCGCTGGACACCACCCAGGCCCTGATGGCCCGCGTGGGCGGGGTCGACCTGGAAGACGCTTTCGTGCGCATCATGCACGCAGGCGACGAGCAACCCGCGCCCGCCCTGCAACCCGAAGAGATCTCGTCATGACCCAGCCCGCCGCGACCGCCAGCCAGCCGCTGGTGCAGCCCCGCCTGGATGCGGGATCCGGCTTCCCGACCTTGCTGCGCAAGGAATTGCTGCGCTTCTGGAAAGTCAGCTTCCAGACCATCGCCGCCCCCGTCATCACCGCGCTGCTGTACCTGCTGGTCTTCGCCCATGTGCTGGAAGGGCGCGTCATGGTGTACGGCAGCGTGCCCTACACCGCGTTCCTGATCCCCGGGCTCATGATGATGAGCATGCTGCAGAACGCCTTCGCCAATCCCTCGTCCTCGCTCATCCAGAGCCGCATCACCGGCAACCTGGTCTTCATGCTGCTGCCGCCGCTGTCGCACCGCGACATCTTCGCCGCCTATGTGCTGGCGGCGATCGTGCGCGGCCTCGCGGTCGGGCTGTGCGTGTGGGTGGTGGCCCTGTTCTTCGTGTCGCTGATTCCCGCCCACCCGCTGTGGCTGGCTGTCTTCGCGGTGCTGGCCTGCGGCATCATGGGCGTGCTGGGCCTGATCGCAGGCCTGTGGTCGGAAAAGTTCGACCAGCTCGCCGCCTTCCAGAATTTCCTGATCATGCCGGCCACCTTCCTGTCCGGCGTGTTCTATTCCATCCATACGCTCCCCGCCTTCTGGCAGAGCGTGTCCCACTGGAACCCCATCTTCTACACCATCGACGGCTTCCGCTATGGATTCTTCTCGGTGTCGGACGTCTCCCCCTGGCGCAGCCTGGCGGTGGTGACGGGGGTGTTCCTTGCGCTATCGCTCTATGCGCTGCGGCTACTGGCCAGCGGCTACAAACTCAGGAACTGACGTCCATGCTTCCCACTCCCGCGCAAGTCCGCCAATACATCGCGGACGGCCTGCCCTGTGAACATCTCGACGTGCAAGGCGACGGCTCGCATTTCGACGCCGTCATCGTCAGCGCCGCCTTCGAAGGCAAGCGCCCGATCCAGCGCCATCAGCTGGTCTATGCCGCGCTCGGCGACCGCATGAAGGCCGAGATCCATGCGCTGTCCATGCGCACCCTGACGCCCGCCGAATACCAGCAAGCAGGCAAGTAATGGACAAGCTACGCATCACCGGAGGTTCGCGCCTGCACGGCGAAATCTCCATTTCCGGCGCCAAGAACTCGGCTCTGCCCATTCTGTGCGCCGGCCTGCTGACGGCCGACGCGCTGACCCTCAGCAACGTGCCGCACCTGAACGACACCGCCACCATGCTGCGCCTGCTGGGCCGCATGGGCATGCGCGCCGAGCGCGCCGCGGACGGCACGGTCACGCTGCAGGCCAACCAGATCGACAAGCTGGAAGCGCCCTACGACCTGGTCAAGACCATGCGGGCCTCCATCCTGGTGCTGGGTCCGCTGCTGGCGCGCTTCGGCGAAGCCCGCGTCAGCCTGCCCGGCGGCTGCACTATCGGCCAGCGTCCGGTGGACCAGCACATCAAGGGCCTGGCCGCGCTGGGCGCCGAAATCAGCATCGAACACGGCTTCGTGGTGGCGCGCGCCACGCGCCTGAAAGGCGCTTCCGTGCGCACCGACATGGTCACCGTCACCGGCACCGAGAACCTGCTGATGGCAGCAGTGCTGGCCGAAGGCCGGACCGTGCTGGAAAACGCCGCCTGCGAACCCGAAGTGGTGGACCTGGCCGAACTGCTCATCAAGATGGGCGCCCGCATCCAGGGCCACGGCACCAGCCGCATCGTGATCGACGGCGTGGACCGCCTGCACGGCGCCGAACACCGCGTCATTTCCGACCGCATCGAAGCCGGCACGTTCCTGTGCGCGGTCGGCGCGGCAGGCGGCGACATCGTCCTGCGCAACACGGACGCGGACATCCTCGGCGCCACGCTGGGCAAACTGGCCGAGGCCGGCCTCACCATCGAGACCGGCCCCGACTGGATCCGCTGCGCCATGTCCTCGCGCCCCCGCGCCGTGGGCTTCCGCACGCTGGAGTACCCCGGATTCGCCACCGACATGCAGGCCCAGGTCATGGCGCTGAACACCGTGGCCGAAGGCACCTCGGTCATCGTCGAGACCATCTTCGAAAACCGCTACATGCACGTGCAGGAACTGCGCCGCATGGGCGCGGACGTCGACATCGACGGCCACACCGCCATCGTGCGCGGCGTGCCGAAGCTGTCGGGCGCCACCGTCATGGCCACCGACCTGCGCGCCTCGGCCAGCCTGGTCATCGCCGGCCTCGCTGCCGACGGCGAGACCCTGGTCGACCGCATCTACCACCTGGATCGCGGCTACGACCAGATGGAAGTCAAACTGCGCGCCTTGGGCGCGAACATCCAACGCGTTACCGGCAAGGAACAGGCATGAACGATGCCCCCACCACCGTCACCCCCCTGACCCTGGCCCTGTCCAAGGGGCGCATCTTCGAAGAGACCATGCCGCTGCTGGCCGAGGCCGGCATCGAAGTCCCCGAGAACCCCGAAAGCTCGCGCAAGCTGATCCTGCCCACCAGCGATCCCGGCCTGCGCCTGATCATCGTGCGCGCCTCGGACGTGCCCACCTATGTGCAGTACGGCGCGGCCGACCTGGGCATCGCGGGCAAGGACGTGCTCATCGAGCACGCCAAGGAACAGCCCGGCGGCCTGTATCAACCCATCGACCTGAACATCGCCAAGTGCCGCCTGGCCGTGGCCGTGCGCAAGGGCTTCGACTACGAAGGCGCCGTCCACCAGGGCGCGCGCCTGCGCGTGGCCACCAAGTACGTGCAGTCAGCCCGTGAACACTTCGCCGCCAAGGGTGTGTACGTGGACATCATCAAGCTGTATGGTTCGATGGAACTGGCGCCGCTGGTGGGCCTGGCCGACTGCATCGTGGACCTGGTGTCCACCGGCGGCACCTTGCGCGCCAACGACCTGGTCGCGGTGGAAGACATCATGCCGATTTCCTCGCGCCTGATCGTCAACCAGGCCGCGCTGAAGACCCGCGGCGCCCGCCTGCAACCGCTGCTGGACGCCTTCGAGAGAGCCGCCTCCCGCAACGCCTGATCCTCGCCCGCCGCGACGCCGCGGCGGCCGCTACCTGCTTGCCCCATGACGCCATGGCCCTGATCAATCGTCTCGACTCCCGCGATCCCGGATTCAAATCCGCCCTGTCCACGCTGCTGGCCTTCGAGGCCACCGAGGACGAATCCATCGACCGCGCCGCGGCCGGCATCCTGGCCGACGTGCGCGCCCGCGGCGATGCCGCGCTGGTGGAATACACGCAGCGCTTTGACCGCATGCCCGACGCATCGGCCCAGACGCTGGAGATCCCCAAGGCGGACTGGCATGCGGCCCTGGCCGCGCTGCCGGCCGCCCAGCGCAACGCGCTGGAAGCCGCCGCCGACCGCGTGCGCAGCTACCACGAACGCCAGCGCGCCGAGACCTGGACCTACACCGACGCCGACGGCACCATGCTGGGCCAGCAGGTGACCCCGCTGGACCGCGTGGGCCTGTACGTGCCCGGCGGCAAGGCCGCCTACCCGTCCTCGGTGCTGATGAACGCCATCCCGGCCAAGGTCGCGGGCGTGCAGGAACTGGTCATGGTCACGCCCACGCCCGATGGCGTGCGCAACCCCATCGTGCTGGCCGCCGCGGCCATCGCCGGCGTCGACCGCGTCTTCGCCATCGGCGGCGCGCAAGCCGTGGGCGCGCTGGCCTACGGCACGGCCACCGTGCCGGCCGTCGACAAGATCGTCGGCCCGGGCAACGCCTACGTCGCCGCCGCCAAGCGCCGCGTGTTCGGCGTGGTCGGCATCGACATGATCGCCGGCCCCAGCGAAATCCTGGTCATCTGCGACGGCAACACGCCGGCCGACTGGATCGCCATGGACCTGTTCTCGCAGGCCGAGCACGACGAGCTCGCCCAATCCATCCTGCTGTGCCCGGACGCCGCCTTCATCGAAGCCGTGCAAGCCTCGATCGAACGCCTGTTGCCCACCATGCCGCGCGCCGACATCCTGCGCGTCAGCTTGGCCAACCGCGGCGCGCTGATCCTGGTCCAGGACCTGGAAGAAGCCTGCCGGATCGCCAACGACATCGCGCCCGAGCACCTCGAAATCTCCACCGAGCACCCCGAGAAATGGACCGCGCAGATCCGCCACGCCGGCGCGATCTTCATGGGCCGCTTCAGCTCCGAATCCCTGGGCGACTACTGCGCCGGCCCCAACCACGTGCTGCCGACCTCGCGCACGGCACGCTTTTCGTCGCCGCTGGGCGTCTATGACTTCCAGAAGCGCTCCAGCCTGATCCAGGTTTCGCACCAGGGCGCCCAGAAGCTGGGCCGCATCGCCGCCGAACTGGCGCTGGGCGAGGGCCTGCAGGCGCACGCCGCCAGCGCCCAGTACCGGATCGACCAGCCATGAGCGTGCCGGGCCGCCCCGAAGGCGAATACAGGAGTACGCGGCGCGAAGGCAGTCCGGTGAGCGCGGCAGGCATCGCCGGCCGCATCGCCGACACGGTCCGGGCGGATATCCGCGAACTGGCCGCCTATCCCGTGGCCAACGCCGAGGGCTGCATCAAGCTCGACGCCATGGAATGCCCCTACGAGCTGCCCGAGGCGGTGCGCGAGGACATCGCCCGCGCCGTGCGCGACACGCCCCTGAACCGCTATCCCGCAGCCGACCTGTCCGCGCTGCAGCAGGCCGTAAAAACGGCCTTCGGCGTGCCCGATGCGGCGGACGTGCTGTTCGGCAACGGCTCGGACGAACTCATCCACATCGTGGTGCAGGCCTGCTGCAACCCCGGCGACACGGTGCTGTCACCCTGGCCGTCGTTCGTCTACTTCGACATGGCCGCGCGCTTCGACCACGCCCGCTTCGTCGGCGTGTCCTTGACGGATGATCTGACCCTGGATTTGCCGGCCATGCTGGCCGCCATCCGCGAACATCAGCCCAAAGTGGTGTTCCTGGCAGTCCCCAACAACCCCACTGGTGGCCTCTGGTCCGACGAGGACATGCAAGCCATCATCGCCGCCGCCCCCGGGCTGGTGGTGCTGGACGAGGCTTACCAGCCCTTCGCCGACCGCACCTGGATGCCACGGGTGCTGGACGCGCCGAACGTGGTCGTCATGCGCACGGTGTCCAAGATCGGCCTGGCCGGCCTGCGCTTCGGTTACCTGGCCGGCCACCCGGCGTGGATCGCAGAGCTGAACAAGGTCCGTCCGCCCTACAACCTGGACGTGCTGACCCAGGCCACGCTGTCGGCCGTGCTGCGCCACAAGCCGGTGCTGGATGAACAGGCCGCCCGCCTGCGCGCCGACCGCGAGCCGCTGGCTGCCGCCCTGGCCCAGTTGCCCGGCGTGCGGGTATTCCCTTCCGCCGGCAACTTCGTTCTTGCCCGCTTTTCCGGCAAGCTGGACGGCAACGCCGTGCATCTTGCCCTGAAAACGCGCAAAATATTGATTCGCAACTTCTCCAACGCCCATCCGCTACTGGCCAACTGCCTGCGCATCTCGGTGGGCGCCCCGGCTGAAAACGCCGCCTTGCTATCCGCCCTGCAAGAGATTTTGAGTGCTTAACATGCGTACCGCTGAGATCACCCGCAACACCAACGAAACCCGCATCCGCGTGGCCGTCAATATCGACGGTACCGGCAAGCAGACGATCGACACCGGCGTGCCGTTCCTGGACCACATGCTGGACCAGATCGCGCGCCACGGCCTGATCGACCTCGACATCAAGGCGGAAGGCGACCTGCACATCGACGCGCACCACACCGTCGAAGACGTGGGTATCACCCTGGGCATGGCCATCGCCAAGGCCGTCGGCACCAAGGCCGGCCTGCGCCGCTACGGCCACGCCTATGTGCCGCTGGACGAAGCGCTGTCGCGCGTGGTGGTGGATTTCTCGGGCCGTCCGGGCCTGGAATATCACATTCCCTTCACCCGCGCCCGCATCGGCGACTTCGACGTGGACCTGACCCGCGAATTCTTCCAGGGCCTGGTCAACCACGCCCTGATCACGCTGCACATCGACAACCTGCGCGGCGTCAATGCCCACCATCAGGCGGAAACGGTCTTCAAGGCCTGTGGCCGCGCCCTGCGCATGGCCATGGAAGTCGATCCCCGCATGGGCGACGTCGTGCCCTCCACCAAGGGCGTGCTGTAACGTCCGCCATCCACCTCGCAGCAGGCAGAAAGAAGTGACCACTATCGCCATCGTCGACTACGGAATGGGCAATTTCCACTCCGTCGCCCGCGCCCTGAAATACGCCGCCCCCGATGCCGACATCCGCATCTGCAGCCAGCCCCAGGAAATCGCCGCGGCCGACCGCGTCGTGTTTCCCGGCCAGGGCGCCATGGCCGACTGCATGCGCACCCTGAACGAATCCGGCCTGCGCGAGGCTGTCGTGCGAGCCGCGCGCGAGAAGCCCCTGCTGGGCGTGTGCGTGGGCGAACAGATGCTGTTCGATTCCAGCGAAGAAGGCGGCACCGCCTGCCTGGGGCTGTTCCCCGGCGTGGTGCGCCGCTTCGCGGGTCCCGGCTTTGCGGACCCCGTGAGCGATGACGACGCCTGCCTAGCCGACACCGGCGCCGCCGGACTCGCCGACACCCGCCCCGAACGCCTCAAGGTTCCGCACATGGGATGGAACAAAGTGCGCCAGACGCGCTCTCATCCTATCTGGGCCGGCATTCCGGACGACACGCACTTCTATTTCGTCCATAGCTACTACGCCGATCCGGAAGATCCGGACCTGACTGTTGGTGAAACCGAGTATGGCCTCGCCTTTACCTGCGCGGTGGCGGCGGCTAACATTTTCGCGGTGCAGTTTCACCCCGAAAAGAGCGCCGAGCACGGTTTGCGCCTGTATCGCAATTTTGTAGACTGGCAGCCGTAGGCTCCAAGCCCACGCCCGCCAGCCCTTTCAACCCCTATATTTTTCGCTGCCCACCATGCTGCTGATCCCCGCCATCGATCTCAAAGACGGGCGCTGCGTGCGCCTGCGCCAGGGTGACCTGGACGATGCAACGGTGTTCTCTGAAGACCCCGCCGCCATGGCCACCCGTTGGCTCGACCAGGGCGCGCGCCGCCTGCATCTGGTCGACCTGAACGGCGCCGTCGCCGGCAAACCCAAGAACGAAGCCCCCATCAAGGCGATCCTGGACGCTGTCGGCGACGACATCCCCGTGCAGATCGGCGGCGGCATCCGCGACCTCGACACCATCGAACGCTATCTCGACGCCGGCATCTCCTACGTGATCATCGGCACCGCCGCGGTCAAGAACCCCGGCTTCCTGCAGGACGCCTGCGGCGCCTTCCCGGGCCAGATCATCGTCGGCCTGGACGCCCGCGACGGCAAGATCGCCACCGACGGCTGGAGCAAGCTGACCCGCCACGACGTGCTCGACCTGGCCAAGAAGTTCGAGGACTACGGCTGCGAGGCCATCATCTACACCGACATCGGCCGCGACGGCATGCTGTCCGGCGTCAACGTCGAGGCCACGGTACGCCTGGCCCAACACGTGCGCATCCCGGTCTACGCATCGGGCGGCATCGCCGGCATCCAGGACATCGAAGCCCTCTGCGCCGTCGAGGAAGAAGGCGTCGAAGGCGCCATCCTGGGCCGCAGCATCTACGAAGGCACGCTCGACTTCCAGGCGGCGCAGGCGCGCGCCGACGAATTGGCAAAATGACCACCTCCAGCAGCACCCCCGGGGCCGGCGCGCCCGCACAGAGCGCGCTGACCCGCCGCATCATCCCCTGCCTTGACGTCACCGCGGGCCGCGTCGTCAAGGGCGTGAATTTCGTCAACCTGCTCGACGCGGGCGACCCCGTCGAGATCGCCCGCCGCTACAACGAGCAGGGCGCCGACGAACTCACCTTCCTGGACATCACCGCCACCAGCGACGGCCGCGACCTGATCCTGCCCATCATCGAGCAGGTGGCCTCGCAGGTCTTCATTCCGCTGACGGTGGGCGGCGGCGTGCGCCAGGTGTCCGACATTCAGCGCCTGCTGAACGCCGGCGCCGACAAGATCAGCATCAACAGCGCCGCCGTGGCCAACCCGGAACTGGTGCGGGCCGCCTCGGACTACCACGGCTCGCAATGCGTGGTGGTGGCGATTGATGCGCGCCGCGTGTCGGCCGCGGGCGAACCGGCCCGCTGGGAAGTCTTCACGCACGGCGGCCGCAAGGCCACCGGACTGGACGCCGTGGCCTGGGCGCGCCGCATGGCCGCCTACGGCGCCGGCGAAATCCTGCTGACCAGCATGGACCGCGACGGCACCAAATCCGGTTTCGATCTGGAACTCACGCGCGCCGTCTCGGACGCCGTGCCGGTGCCCGTCATCGCCTCGGGCGGCGTGGGCAACCTGCAGCATCTGGCCGACGGCGTCACCACCGGCCGCGCCAGCGCGGTCCTGGCCGCCAGCATCTTCCACTTCGGCCAGCACACCGTGGGCGAGTGCAAGCGCTTCATGGCCGAACAGGGCATATCCGTAAGGTTGTGATCCCCCCCGGAGCGCCTGCGGCGCTTCGGGAAGCCCCTCTCAGGCGTGCAACAAGGTATTGCCGTAAGATTATGAGTCCCCACGCGACTGTGGCGGTCCGCAAGCTGCCGCGCGAGGACAATGGATGAATGAGATGAGCAACGAACCCGCCTGGATGGCCGATGTCGTTTTCGACGAAAACGGCCTGATACCCGCGATCGCGCAAGACTCCGAAAACGGCCAGATCATGATGGTGGCCTGGATGAATCGCGAATCGCTCGCCGAAACGGCCGCCACCGGGCGCGCCGTCTACTGGTCGCGTTCCCGCCAGCGCCTGTGGCGCAAGGGCGAGGAATCCGGCCATGCCCAGGAAGTACATGAATTGCGCCTGGACTGCGACGGCGACGTGATCCTGCTGAAGATCCACCAGCAGGGCGGCATCGCCTGCCACACCGGGCGTGCCAGCTGCTTCTACCGCCGCCTGGAAGGCCAGTCCGACCAGGCTTCCTGGATCACGGTGGACCCCGTGCTGAAAGATCCCGAACTGATCTACAAATGACCGCTCAAGCCGCAAGCGCCGCAGAAATCCTGGCGCGTATCGCCGATACCCTGGAAACCCGCCGTCCTGAAAATGGCGGCGATCCCAAAGCTTCTTACTCCGCCAAGCTGCTGGCCAAGGGCCCGGACGCCTTCCTCAAGAAGATCGGCGAGGAAGCCACCGAGCTGGTCATGGCCGCCAAGGACGGCGTGCCTGACCGCATCGTCAGCGAAACCGCCGACCTGTGGTTCCATTGCCTGGTGGCCCTGACGCATTTCAAGCTTCGGCCCGAAGACGTACTGGCCGAACTGGCTCGCCGCGAGGGCCTCTCCGGCCTGGCGGAAAAGGCGAGCCGCCCGCAAGACTGAACCCGGAACTGGAAAAATGAGCGACAACTGTCTCTTCTGCAAGATCGCCGCTGGCGAAATCCCGTCCAAGAAGGTCTACGAGGACGAGGACTTTGTTGCGTTCCACGACATCAATCCGGCCGCGCCGGTACATTTATTGCTGATCCCTCGACGTCATGTCACATCCATGCAGGATATTAAGGGGGAGGACGCAGAATGGTTGGGTAGAATGATGTCATTAGCGCCGCGGTTAGCCGCTGAAAACGGTTGCAGTCCGGGCCCTGATGGCGGGTTTCGCATCATGATCAATTCTGGCGTCGAAGGCGGCCAGGAAGTCCCGCATCTGCATTTCCACATCATCGGCGGCTCGCGACCCTGGAAAGGGCGCGTGGCCCCCAACGCGTAATTCGGAGAAACATCATGGGTAGTTTCAGCATCTGGCATTGGTTGGTTGTCCTGGTCATCGTGGCGCTGATTTTCGGCACCAAGAAGCTGCGCAACATCGGCTCGGACCTGGGCGGCGCGGTCAAGGGCTTCAAGGAAGGCATGAAGGACGCCAACGGCGACAAGCCGGCCGAACCGATCGCGCAACAGCGCGTCTCCGGCGACACCATCGACGTGCAGGCCAAGGAAAAATCCAACTCCTGAGCGCCTGCTCGGCTCCCGGGCCGTCCTGAACAGGCCGGCCCTTATTGCATCCACTCCCGAGCGGCCGTCGAATGTTTGATGTCAGCTTCACTGAACTGATGGTGATCGGCGTCATCGCCCTGATCGTCATCGGCCCCGAACGCCTGCCCAAGGTTGCCCGCACCGTCGGCCACCTGCTCGGGCGCGCGCAGCGTTACGTCAATGACGTGAAATCCGATATCCAGCGCGAAATCGAGCTCGACGAACTGCGCAAGTTCAAGAGCGAGATGGAAGATGCCGCCCAGGGCGTGCAACAGTCGCTGAACGAAACCCAGGCCTCGCTGCAGGAACCCGTCCAGCAGTTCCGCGCGGAACTCGACGAAGTCGCGCGCGAAGCCAGCATCAAGGCCGAGCCGGCCGCCGCCAGCGACACGCCTGCCGAGCCCGAACGCAGCATCGCGCCGCCGCCTGGGCAGAACCACAGCCTGGATCTGGACCTGCCGCCGGCGGCCGTACCCGCCCCCGCCGCAACCCAACAACCCGCGCCCAGCGCGCCCAAGGCCGACGACGCCGCGCCCGCCGCCAAGCCCGTCGCGCCCTCCGGAACACCGACGTGACCCAGGACGCCACCCAAGAAGAGGGCCAGCAGGAGACTTTCATCTCCCACCTGGTCGAATTGCGCACTCGCCTGCTGCGCGCCGTTGGCGCCGTGGTCGTCGTGTTCATCGTGCTGTTCATCTACCCCGGCGCGTCGGCCATCTATGACGTGCTGGCTCAGCCCATGCTGGCTTCGCTGCCGGAAGGCACCCGCATGATCGCCACCGGCGTCATCACGCCGTTCATGGTGCCGGTCAAGGTCACCATGATGGCCGCGTTCATCGTGGCGCTGCCCGTGGTGCTGTACCAGGCCTGGGCCTTCGTGGCGCCCGGCCTGTATCGCCACGAAAAACGCCTGGCGCTGCCGCTCATCATTTCCAGCACCTTCCTGTTCATCGCGGGCATGGCGTTCTGCTATTTCGTGGTGTTCCGCACGGTGTTCCACTTCATCGCCACCTTCACGCCGCAGTCCATCACGCCCGCCCCGGACATCGAGGCCTATCTGAGCTTCGTCATGACGATGTTCATGGCCTTCGGCATCACCTTCGAAGTGCCCGTGGCCGTGGTGCTGCTGGTCAAGATGGGCGTAGTCGAATTGTCCAAGCTGAAGGCCGCCCGCGGCTACGTGGTGGTGGGCGCCTTCATCATCGCCGCCGTGGTCACGCCGCCCGACGTGGTCAGCCAGTTCATGCTGGCGGTGCCGCTGTGCCTGCTGTATGAGGTCGGACTGATCTGCGCCCGCATGGTCACGCCAAAACCGGGAGCCGAGAGCGAGGCCAGTTCGGATTCTCTGAGCGAACGCCACTGATCTTCCTACGGACGGTCCTGCCCATAAAGCAGGACCGTTTCACCTTGTGGGCGACGCATGGCGACTCTACATTGCCCACATGTCACTCGCCCAAAGACTGCACACCCTGATGCGATGGCGCGGCATCAAAAGCCAGAATCAGCTGGCGCGCATTTCCGGCGTCCCGCAATCCTGCATCCATCGCATCCTCATGCGCGAAGACTGCTATTCGCCGTCTCGCGCCACCTTGCTGCGGCTGGCGCGCGCGCTGGACACCAGCGTACCCTGGCTGACCGATGGCATCGGGCCGGGCGCGCAGGCGCCGTCTGACAGCGCCTGCGCCCCGGACGGCTACTGCACGGAAATCTGGGCGCTGCTGCGCAATCAATCCGAGAGCACCAAAAAGGCCATCCTGTCGGCGGTCCGCCTGATGGCTAAAGACCCCGCCGCGACCTGACTCCCAGCCGCGCCCCAACAAGATCCCGGCCCGGCCCTAGCGCGGCTTGCCCGGGCGCGTACCCACCACCACCGCCAGCTCGACCGGTTTGCCGCCGCGCAATATGCCGAGCTTGGCGCTCTGGCCCGGTGGAAGTTGCGCAATCTCCGACAGCAGGCTGCTGGTGTCCGTCATGCGTTTGCCGTTGACCGACTGCACGATATCGCCCACCCGCAAGCCGCCCCGCGCCGCCGGCCCGTCGCGCATCACGCCGGCGATGATGACGCCCGAGGTGTCGCGGTCCAGCCCGAATGCGCGCGCCAGCTCCGGGGTCACGTCTTGCGGTTCCACGCCAAGCCAGCCGCGCTTGACCCCGCCGGTCCTGACGATCTCGTCCATGACCTTGCGCGCGATCTCGATAGGGGTGGCGAAGCCTATGCCCATGGACCCGCCCGACTCGGAATAGATGGCGGTATTGATGCCGACCAGATTACCCGCGGCGTCGACCAGCGCGCCGCCCGAATTGCCGGGGTTGATCGCGGCATCGGTCTGGATGAAGTTCTCGTACGTGTTCAGGCCCAGCCCGTTGCGGCCCAGCGCCGACACGATGCCCAGCGTCGTGGTCTGTCCCACGCCGAACGGATTGCCTATCGCCAGCACCACGTCGCCCACGCGCAGGCCCCGGTCGGGCGCCAGCGTGGCCGCGGGCAGGGCGCGCAAGGTGGCCAGTTTCAGCAGGGCCAGATCGGTGTCCGGATCCGCGCCCACCACCTTGGCGACATCGCGGCGGCCATCCGCCAGCGCAACCTCGATCGCTTCCGCTGCCTGCACCACGTGGTAGTTGGTCAGCACATAGCCGTCCTGGTTCACGATCACGCCGGACCCCAGGCTGGTCGAGGCCTGGCGTCGCGTCACGCCCGGCACCTGGCCGAAGAACTGCCGCAGCACCGGATCGTCGGGCAACGGAATCAGCGGCACGTTCACGTGCTTGGTCGTGTAGACATTGACCACGGAGGGCGCCGCGCGGGCCACGCCGTCGGCATAGGACGCCGTAGCCTGGGTGCGCGCTGCCGGCGGTGTTGCGGCCGCCGTGGCGGGCTGGGGCCCAGCCGCCGGCCCAGCCAGCCGCAGCAGGTCGGGCCGCAAGGTCGTGACCACGAATAGAATACCCAGGCAGACCGTGACGGCCTGAGCAAAGATCAGCCAATATCGGCGCATGATTCTGATAGGACTAGCTATGAGTAAAGTGGACTCCCACGTCCTGGCCAACTGGCTGGACGACACCCTGCAAGCAGCCCGCTTCAAGGACTATTGCCCCAATGGGCTGCAGGTGGAAGGCCGATCCGAAATCGCACACATTATCGCCGGAGTCACGGCCAGCGAAGCCCTGCTGCGCGTGGCGGTCGAACGCGGCGCGGATGCGGTGCTGGTGCACCACGGCTGGCTCTGGCGCAACGAGGACCGCCGGGTCATCGGCACGCGCCGCGCGCGCATGGCCCTGGCGCTGAAAAACGACCTGAACCTGTACGCCTACCATCTGCCGCTGGACGCGCATCCCGCCCTGGGCAACAACGCGCAGCTGGCGCGCGTGCTGGGCCTGACGCCCGCGCTGCGCGATGACGGCGCGCCGCAGACCTGTGGCCCCGACAATCTGGTCTGGCTGGGCGCCGCCGACGGCGTGGCGACGCTGGGCCAGTTGGGCGCGCGCGTGTCCGAACGTCTGGGCCGCCAGCCGCTGGTGGTGGGCGATCCGGACCTGCCTCTGGCAAGCGTGGCCTGGTGCACGGGCGGCGCCCAAGGCATGCTGGGCGACGCCGTGGACGCCGGCGCCAGCGCCTACATCACGGGCGAAGTCTCCGAATCCACGGTGCACCTGGCGCGCGAGACCGGCGTGGGCTTCATCGCCGCGGGCCACCACGCCACCGAACGCTACGGCGTGCAGGCGCTGGGGCAGGCGGTGGCGGCGCGCTTCGGCATCAAGGTCGAATTCGTCGACATCGACAACCCGGCTTAACAGGCGCCGCGCCCCGCCACCCGCCCCCGCAAGGGGGCGTTTTTATTTCGAGGCGGCAACGGCCCCCCGCGCACGCCGCCAGTGTCCGAATCGGCCGGACTTGGCTAGGGGAAAACCAGAGGGCGCGATCAAGGCGGCGCCTGTGCGTCGCATCTGGTCAATCGCGGTTCTCTCCCTATCAATTCCGGGCGCAGTCCACAGCCCTAGCATTCCATCCAATCGCCCGCGCCCGGGCCTTTCCCGGCTGGGCCTCCTACACACGGAGCCATGGAATGCTGACCCTCTACGACCACCCGCGCTCCGGCAACTGCTACAAGGTCCGCCTCTTTCTTGCGCTCATCGGCCGGGACTACCAAAGCACGTTCGTCGACGTGCTCGCCCGCAAGAACCAGACTGCGGAGTTCGAGCGCATCAGCGCTTTCCAGCAGATCCCCGCGCTGACCGATGGCGACATCGCCATCTGGGACAGCCACGCCATTCTGCTGCACCTGGCGCACCACTATGCCCCCGAATGGCTGGCGCCGCTGCCGCGCATCGGCGCCATGCACGCCTGGCTATCGGTATCCGCCAACGAAATCGCCAACAGCCTGCAGCCGCTGCGCTTGACGCGCGTGGTAAGCCATGCAGAAGCCGCGCACCACCTGGGCGTGAGCGAGGCCTTGCTCGACGTGCCCGGCATGCAGGAGCGCACGGACCGCGTGCTGCAACGCCTGGACAAGCGCCTTGCAGAAAACGCGTGGCTGGCGGGCGGCGATGCGCCGACCGTGGCCGACATCGCCTGCTACGGCTACCTGTCGCTGGCGGAGGAAGCCGCCATCGACATCGCCGCCTATCCCGCCGTCGCGGCGTGGCGCAAGCGCATGCAGCAGTTGCCGGGGTACGTGCCGCCGGGTCCCTGAGGCCCGCGCACAAACACAAGCGCAAACACAAAAACTACTACTACAAGACAAGAGGGAACCACATGGATGCCATACAGGCCGCGCAGCCTATTGCCCAATCACACAAGAAACCGAACCTGTTCCGGGTCGCCGTCGCAACGGTCATCGGCACCGCCGTGGAAGCCTTCGACTTCCTCGCCTACGGCACCGCCGCCGCCCTGGTGTTCAACAAGATCTTTTTCCCGCAGTTCGATCCGGTGACCGGCACACTGGCGGCCTTCGGCGCGTTCGCCAGCGGCATGCTGGCGCGGCCCATCGGCGGCATTCTGTTCGGCCATTTCGGCGACCGCATCGGCCGCAAGTCCATGCTGACGCTGAGCCTGCTGTTGATGGGCATATGCACCGTGCTCATCGGACTGCTGCCGACCTATGAACAGATCGGCATCTCGGCGGCGGTGCTGCTGGTGGTGCTGCGCATCGGCCAGGGGCTGTCGTTCGGCGGCGAGATGGGCGGCGCCATGCTGATGGCGGTCGAACATGCGCCACCGAAATGGAAGGCGTTCTTCGGCAGCCTGCCGCTGGTGGGCGCGCCCCTGGGCATCCTGCTGTCGGTGGGGTCCTTCGCGCTGGTGACGCGGCTGCCGGAAGCGGACTTCCTGTCCTGGGGCTGGCGCCTGCCGTTCCTCGCCAGCGCCGTGCTCATCGTCGTCGGCCTGTTCATCCGCCACGGCATCGACGAGTCGCCGGAGTTCGAACAGGTCAAGCGCGAAAAGGCGCTGGCCAGGCAGCCCCTGGAAGACAAGATGCCCCTGGGCGAGTTGTTGCGCAAGCACGGCAAGTCGCTCCTGCTATGCATAGGCTGCAAGATCGCCGAGGTGACCCTGATCTACACCTTCCTGGTGTTCTCGGTGTCCTATGCCGTATCGAAGCTGGGCTTCAGCCGGGCCGACGCGTTGCATGCCTTGCTCTATGGCGCCGGCCTGCTGATGTTCACCATCCCGCTGTTCGGCGTGCTGGCCGACCGCATCGGCGCGCGCCGCGTCTGTGGCTGGGGCGGCATGTTCCTCGGACTCATGGCCATCCCGATCTTTCTCGCGGTGGGCAGCGGTTCGCTGATGGCCTACAGCCTCGCTGTCTTCGTCGCCATGGCTTTCAACTACGCGATCATGATCGCGCCCCAATCCAGCCTCTACAGCGCGCAGTTCCCTGCGGAGTTGCGCTATTCCGGGTTGTCCATCGGGGTCCAGTTCTCGGCGGCTATCGGCGGCGGCCTGGCGCCGCTGATCTCGGCCACGCTGGTCCAGAAGTTCGACAGCATTCTTCCGGTCGGCGTCTATCTGGCCTTCCTCGGCATCGTCGCCGGCACCTCGGCGTTTCTCATGAAGCCCACGCCGCAGGACTTGCGCCGCGGCTGATGCGCAAGAGCAGCAGGGCCCGGCGGCGCTACGCGCCGCCGCTGCCGCCGCTGGCCGTCTTGCGGTACAGGGCCGGCGACATGCCGAAGCGTTCATGGAAGCGGCGGATGAAATGGCTGACATGCAGAAAGCCGCAAGACGCCGCAATCTCCTTGACCTCGACGTGCGCGCGCCGCGGATCCTCCAGCGCTTCCCTGGCCAGCTGCAGGCGGCGTTCGCGCACATAGCTGGTGTATTGCAGCGACCGCATCTTGAACAGCCGGTGCACCCAGCGCGTCGTCACGCGCAGCACGTCCGCCACCGCCTGCACCGACAGTTCCGGATCGGTGATGTGGGCATCGATGTAGCTGGCCAGTACCTGCCAGTTGTCGGCGGGTGCGCGCGCATCGCCCGGAATCTTCTCCAACGCCTGGCTGGTGTAAATCGAGGCCAGCAGCGCCAGCAGCGCCTGCTCCGCAAAAAGCGACGATGTGGGATTCGATTCCGCCTTGTCGAAGAACACATGATGCAGGCAGCGATGCGCGGTCTGTACCATCGGCAAGGCAGCCACGCCGCGCTGCGCGGTGAACTGCGACATCGCCAGGCTGTGCGCGCCCAGCAGGCGCGACAGCGGCCCCTTGACCACCACGATGCGCGAATCGGTGTACATCCGGATCTCGGAAGGCAGCGCGGTCGTTCGGAAGATGATGTCGCCGGGTTCCAGCGGCAGCGTGGCCTCGTTCTGCACGATGACGCCATGCCCCGCAATCACGAAGCTCGCCAGGAATTCCGCGTGCTCCAGGTCGGCCGCGTGCTCCGCGCGGTGATGCACGCTGATCGGTGTCGATTCCAGGCTTACCACCAACCCGCCTGCACGCAGCCTACAGGCCTGCAATTGCAGCCTGGGCTGTTCGGTCAAGGCGCGGAATTCCCCTGGCAGGACCAGCTTGTCCAGCTCGCGCTCGTAGCCCGCGATCTCCTGCGCATAGAAGGGGCGGAATTGCGGCGCGAAATTGAGATCCGCCTCGGAACAGGCGGGCCGGGCGGATGGATTCACTGTCTGGCTGGCGCGTGGCATGCTGGGAACACTCTGTCGGGCTGGCCAACACTGGCCGAAAAGCGCCTGCCTTCCTGTCGCATTGAGTCAACCCTCGTTCGTGATCGGTCAATCGCTGGCAGCAGAGGCGGGCGTGTAATTAAGCCATTATCCCAAGGAGACCCCATGCTGGAAAAACAAGCCCATGCCGACGCCTTTTTTGCGCGCTCCGCGAACAAGCTCGACTTCGGGAACTGGGGCGAGAAGGAAAAGGTGGCCTTGAGCTGCCGCATTCTCGCCAGCGAGGGCCATTCGGAAACCCTGGCGGGCCAGATCACTGTGCGCCAGGCGGACGGCACGTTCCTGACCACGCCCATGGCCCAGGCCTTCGACGAAATCGTCCCGGCCTCGGTCATCCGCATCAATGACAACATGGAAGTGCTCGACGGCCCGGGCACGCCCAACCCCGCCGTGCGCTTCCACTTCTGGGTCTATCGCCAGCGTCCCGACGTGCAATGCATCATCCACACGCACCCGCCCCATGTCTCGACGCTGTCCATGACGGGCCAGCCGCTGGTCGTTGCGCACATGGACGCAACGCCCTTCCACAACGACTGCGCCCACCTGAAGGAATGGCCCGGCCTGCCCATCGCCGACCAGGAAGGCGAGATCATTTCAGCGGCGCTGGGCGACAAGCGCTGCATCCTGCTGGCCAATCATGGCTTTCTGGCCGCCGGATCCTGTGTCGAGGAAGCGCTGTACCTGTCGGTGCTGATCGAGCGCGCGGCCCGCAATCAGTTGCAGGCCGCGGCCGCATATGGCGAAGTCAAACCGGTGAATGATGCGCTGGCCGCCGAATCGCACGACTTCCTGTTGAAGCCCAGCATCGTGCGCGCGAGCTTCGCCATGTTTGCGCGCCGCGTCGAACGGCAAATGGCTGCGGAATAGAACTAGCGGGGAGAGACCAGCAGCGGATCGTTCTGCGGGGGCCGGCATGCGCCGGCGGGAACGTCCGCCAGCCGCGGCCCGCGATCCGCTGATGCGGATTCCGGACCTGCGGCAGTGTCGGATCAGGGCTTCTTGAGCAAATCGCGGATTTCGCGCAGCAGCGCCACGTCTTCGGGCGTCGCGGCCGGTGCAGCCGGCGCTTCCTCGGCCTTGGTGCGGGCCTTGTAGATGGCCTTGACCATCCAGAAGATCACGAAGGCCAGCAACACGAAGTTGATGATGATCGTGACGAAGTTGCCCCACGCAAAGACGTTGGCGCCCGCCTTGGTCAGTTCCGCGAAAGTCATGGGACCGTTGTAGCCGGCCGGCATCGACAGAACCAGGAACTTGTTCGAAAAATCGACCGAGCCGCCGAGTATGAAGTTGACCAACGGCATGACGATGTCCCGGACCAGCGAATCGACGATCTTGCCGAACGCCGCGCCGATGATGACACCGACTGCCAGGTCCACTGCGTTGCCTTTAACAGCGAAATCTCGAAATTCTTTGACGAAACCCGTCGCTTTGCTCATAAAAGCACTCCCTTCGTGATACGCCCGTGAGTGGGCTGGCGCTATAATACGCGGTTGCTATGTTGTTACATATTCCCGCGAACCCGATGCCGCAGAAGTGATGCTACTCGTAGAGCGGGCGCATCAACAAGGATAGGAAGATGAGTCAGGATACGCTGGTGCACGACGATGACGGTGCGGTTGATCCCAACCTGCCACCCGATCCTTCGCGACGTTTCTGGGTTACCACCGCCTGTGCTGTGGGTGGCGTAGCAGGTGTCGCAACGGCAGTGCCGCTTGTGAGCACGTTTTCTCCCTCCGAAAAAGCCCGCGCTGCCGGAGCTCCCGTTGAAGTGGACGTCGGCGATATTCCCGTCGGCACCATGAAAACGGTTGAATGGCGCGGAAAGCCGGTCTGGATCATCCACCGGTCTCCTGAACAGCTCGCCGGTCTCAAGACCCAGGACGCCTTGCTGGCCGATCCTGATTCCAAGCGTCCCGGCTTCACACCCAAATACGCCGAAAACGAAGGCCGTTCGCGCAAGCCCGAGCTCTTCGTCTGCGTCGGCATCTGCACCCACCTGGGCTGCTCGCCTACCTCGCACTTCGAAACGGGCGGCGGCGGCGGCCTGGGCGCCGACTGGCAGGGCGGTTTCCTCTGTCCTTGCCACGGCTCCACGTTCGATCTGGCTGGCCGTGTCTACAAGAACAAGCCTGCGCCCGACAACCTCGAAGTCCCGCCGTACCAATATCTCAGCGACACCCGCATCATCGTGGGCGTCGATGAAGACAACAAGGCCTGACGCTCGCGTCGCGCTTTTTTCCCGAATTACGTAAGTAAAACAAATACGCCACGTATTAGAGAAGGAGCCGTTACATGGCTGGCGAGAAAACCGTCGAGACGACAGGCCTGTTGGGCTGGCTGGACCGGCGCTTCCCGGTGACCTCCACCTGGAAAGCCCATCTGTCCGAGTACTACGCACCGAAGAACTTCAACTTCTGGTACTTCTTTGGCTCACTGGCCCTATTGGTGCTGGTGCTGCAGATCGTGACCGGCATCTTCCTGGTCATGCACTACAAGCCGGACGCCGAACGCGCGTTCCAGTCCGTCGAATACATCATGCGCGAAGTCCCCTGGGGCTGGCTGGTGCGCTACATGCACTCCACCGGCGCGTCGATGTTCTTCGTCGTCGTGTACCTGCACATGCTGCGCGGGCTGCTTTACGGTTCCTACCGCAAGCCGCGCGAACTGGTGTGGATCTTCGGCGTCGCGATCTTCCTCTGTCTGATGGCGGAAGCCTTCTTCGGCTATCTGCTGCCCTGGGGCCAGATGTCCTACTGGGGCGCGCAGGTGATCGTGAACCTGTTCGCGGCCATTCCCTTCATCGGTCCTGAACTGTCCATCTGGATCCGCGGCGACTACGTCGTGTCGGACGCCACGCTGAACCGCTTCTTCGCCTTCCACGTCATCGCCATTCCGCTGGTGCTGGTGGGCCTGGTCGCGGCCCACCTGGTGGCGCTGCATGAGGTCGGCTCGAACAATCCGGACGGCATCGAGATCAAGCAGGGCCCGAAGGACAAGTACGGCCGGCCGAAGGACGGCATTCCGTTCCACCCGTTCTACTCGGTGCATGACCTGATGGGCGTGGCCGGCTTCCTGCTGGTGTTCGCGTTCATCGTGTTCTTCGCGCCGGAAATGGGCGGCTACTTCCTCGAGTTCAACAACTTCATCCCTGCCGACTCGCTGAAGACGCCTCCGCACATCGCTCCGGTCTGGTACTTCACGCCGTTCTACTCGATGCTGCGCGCCACCACCGACGAGTTCACCTGGGTGCTGGCGGGCGCTTCCGTGCTGGGCGCCATCGCGCTGCTCGTCAAGAGCAACCTGAAGGGCTTCATGCGCATCGCCGTCCCCGGCATCCTGATCGTCGTGGCCGTGCTGCTGCGCGCGATCGACGCCAAGTTCTGGGGCGTGGTCGCCATGGGCGGCACGGTCGTCATCCTGTTCTTCCTGCCGTGGCTGGACCATTCCCCGGTCAAGTCGATCCGCTACCGCCCCACCTGGCACAAGTGGATCTACGGCATCTTCATGGTCAACTTCCTGGTGCTCGGCTACATCGGTACGCAGCCGCCCAGTCCGCCGTTGAACATCACGTCGCAAATCGGCACGCTGCTGTACCTGGCATTCTTCTTCCTGATGCCGGTCTGGAGCCGCCTGGGCACCTTCAAGAAAGTGCCCGAGCGCGTTACGTTCCACGCCCACTGAGCCCACCAGATAACGGATTAACCATGATCAAGAAGCTGATTGGTGCCGTGGCCTTGATGCTCACGTGTACCGTTACCCTTGCCGCCGGCGGCGGCTATCCCCTGGACAAGGCCCCGTACCGCGTCAACGACATGTCGTCGCTGCAGAACGGAGCCAAGCTGTTCGTCAACTACTGCCTGAACTGCCATAGCGCGTCCTCGATGCGCTACAACAAGCTCAAGGACATCGGGCTGACCGACCAGCAGATCAAGGAAAGCCTGCTGTTCACCGGCGAAAAGGTCGGCGACATGATGAACGTCGCCATGACCCCGAAGGACGCCAAGCAGTGGTTTGGCACGACGCCCCCGGACTTGTCCGTGATCGCGCGCGCCAAATCCGTGAACGCCGGCCCCTCGGGCGCCGACTACATCTATACCTACCTGCGCACCTTCTACCGCGACACGTCGCGTGCCACGGGCTGGAACAACCTGGTCTTCCCGGCCGTGGGCATGCCCCACGCCCTCTGGGAAGTGCAGGGTCCGCGCGAGCTCACGACCGTTGCCATGCACGAGGTCGAAAGCAAGGGCGACGCCCCCAAATCCTGGGAACGCGTCACCACGGTGTACGATGCACAGGGTTTTTCCACGGTCAAGGCCGAACCGGTAGCCAACTACCACGGCCATGCCACCTTCGATGCCAAATTTAAGGCCGCCAACCCGGCCCAAGTCGCAACATACGACAACGACGTCGCCGACCTGACTGCGTTCATGTCCTGGATGGCCGAGCCCGTCCAGACATTCCGCGTCCGTCTCGGCGTCGGTGTCATGTTGTTCCTGCTGCTGTTCTTCCTGGTTACCTGGCGCCTCAATGCCTCGTACTGGAAACACGTGCGCTAACCGCAACGCCCCGCCAGGTTTTATCCGGCCCTGATTACAAACAGGGACGGAATCGGCGGATAGGGCTGTACGCCTATCCCGCCTGGCAATTGGGGCCAGCGCCTGCTAGATTAAGGCGCTGGCCTTTCGTTTTTCAATAAAGGACTTACCGCCATGATGGTGCTCTATTCCGGAACCACGTGTCCGTTTTCGCAACGCTGCCGCTTCGTGTTGTTCGAGAAAGGCATGGATTTCGAGATCCGCGACATCGACCTGTACAACAAGCCCGAAGACATCTCGGTGATGAACCCGTACGGTCAAGTGCCCATTCTGGTCGAACGCGACCTGGTCCTGTACGAGTCGAACATCATCAACGAGTACATCGACGAGCGCTTCCCGCATCCCCAGCTGATGCCCGCCGACCCGGTCATGCGCGCCCGTACCCGCCTGTTCCTCTACAACTTCGAGAAGGAACTGTTCGTTCACGTCTCGACGCTGGAAGACCGCAGCGCCAAGCCCGACGAGAAGAAGCTGGCCAACGCCCGCCAGAACATCCGCGACCGTCTGGCCCAGTTGGCCCCCATGCTGCTGAAGAACAAGTACATGCTGGGCGAGGAATTCTCCATGCTCGACGTGGCCGTGGCTCCGCTGCTGTGGCGCCTGGACCACTACGGCATCGAACTGCCCAAGAACGCGGCTCCGCTGCAAAAGTACGCCGAACGCATCTTCTCGCGTCCGGCCTACATCGAAGCGCTGACGCCTTCGGAAAAAGTGATGCGTCGCTAAGGCTGTTGCGTGATGGGTGAAACTTCGACCAAACCGTACCTGATCCGCGCGCTGCACGAATGGTGCACCGATAACGGCTACACGCCCTACATCACCGTCCAGGTCGACGAGCACACCATGGTGCCCGTCGCCCATGTGCGCGACGGCCAGATCACGCTGAACGTAGGCACGCTGGCCACCAACCGCCTGACGCTGGGCAACGAATTCATCGAATTCCAGGCCCGCTTCAGCGGCGTGACCGAAAACGTCTACGTTCCCGTGGGCGCCGTCAGCGCCATCTACGCGCGCGAAACCGGCGCCGGCATGGGCTTCGAAGTGCAGCCCTACGAACCGCCGGTAGCGGGCGCCCAGGCCGCGACGGCCCCCGCCGCGCCCGAAGGCTCCGACGCCGACGCCGCCCCCGGTGACGACGGCGGAGATGACGACGAACCCAAGCGTCCGCGCCTGACCATCGTCAAATAAGGCATCCACGCAAGGCCTGCATTTTTTTCATTACAATGCAGCCCTTCGCGTGCCCCTGGCACGCAGCGCCGGTGTAGCTCAGTTGGTAGAGCAGCTCACTTGTAATGAGAAGGTCGAGGGTTCGATTCCTTTCACCGGCACCAAATTCCAGATACAGATCCGTCCGCGGGACGATCTGAAAACCCGCTCCGGCTATAACGGCGCGGGTTTTTTTGTCTGAATCCTGGGCGGAAAAACGCGGGCCTGAGCCAGCCCCTTGCGCTTCGTCCTATTTGCGCGGCCCCCGGGCGCTGAAAGCAGGCCTTTCCACGAAATCGCTGACTACAATCGCGCCAAGTTCTTGCCTCAGGAAGCAGAGTCCCCAATGCGCACAAATCATCTCCCCGGCGTGCGACAAAAGCGCCTCTGGCAAAAGAGGTGGCCTAGAGAAGTCCTGTTCAATGGGCCGCCCATCCTCGTTGCCGGAACCACCGCAGTGAAGAGCTGGCGCAAACCTCTCTTTGAACCATGGATGTTCGGCCTAACGGCCGCTACGAGCGTCTGGCTGATTCTGGCCGCGCTGGTTCGCGTGGCTGTGGCACGCGCCGAAGACAACATGGACGGGCCGGACGTCGTCCACGAAGGTCTGGGTGCAGCGGTTTCCACCATGCACACCATGCTTGCCGAATGGTGCAACAAGCGCAAGTGCGGAGCCGACCTGCGCACCACCTTCCACCGTGTCGTTCCTCCCATCCATGAACCGCAGGAAATCGAGCAGATCATCAATTACGCCGGCGCTGGCGGTGAGGGCGCAGGACGGACGTTTCCCGTGCACACTGGCATCGCGGGCAGGGCAGTCCGAAGCAAAACACCGCTGGTAATGTCCAGCCAGCACCGAACGGAAGATCAACTCCGCGCGGAGCTGGTGCTTGAATGGGGCTATACCGCGACCCAAGCCCGCCGGCTTGGACCTGGGCGCTATTCGGCGATGGCCGTGCCCGTCCTGGACCGTTCAGGCCAGCATCCCGTAGGCGTGATCTATATGGATTCAAGCGACCGTGCGCTTTTCGAACGCAATGATGTCGCGGAAATCATAGGCGCCGGTGCCAAAGCCATCAGCGACTTTGTCACCAAAAGGTATTGATATGAACACTGCCCCCCACAGGAAACCTGACACCTTCTTCAAGGGATCCCGGCTCATTTCCAAACCAGGTGCGGTAATCCAGGTTCGAGAACTGATGCTTACCAACTATGGGTTGCGCGCCATCACAAGTGGAAGCACGGGTATCCGGCAAGGAGCTATCGAAGAGGCCGGCCCCCCGTCGGCACTGAGAAGTCTGGTTCCTACCTGACTCCATTTGGACCATGTTACGGACCACCAGTACCCGGCGCACGCGCCCGCGCACCTTGACGTGACAGACAGATATTCGGCGAGTCGAACCGTCACGGGCACCCCGTTTTGCATTCTTCCCATTTTTTGTGCATAATTCGCCCCCTCTACCTGTTCCCCGATAGCTCAGTCGGTAGAGCGACGGACTGTTAATCCGCAGGTCGCTGGTTCGAGCCCAGCTCGGGGAGCCAAAGAATGCAGTACTGAAGGGCCCGCAACTTGTTGCGGGCCTTTTGCATTTGGGTGCGGTGTGCGCAGCCTGTTTGCCGGCCCCCGCACGGCGTACGATGATGCGCATTCCCTCATCACTACGTCGCCTGTCTCCATGCGTTCCGCGCGATCCCTGCCCGCCCTGGTTTCCCTGCGCGCTTTCGAAGCCGCCGCGCGGCGCATGAGCTTTTCGCTGGCCGCGCAGGAACTCTTCGTGACGCAAAGCGCCGTCAGCCACCATATCCAGCGGCTGGAAGCCGAGCTGGGCGTGGCGCTGTTCGAGCGGCTCACCCGCGCCGTGGCGCTGACCGCGGCGGGTCAGGCCTATTACGAGCGCGTGCATGCGGCCTTCGAACTGCTGCGCCAGGGTACCGACGAGGTCCGCGCGCCCAAGACTGTGCGGCAGACGCTGCGCGTCGGGCTGCTGGCCTCGTTCGCCACGCGCTGGCTGGCGCCACGCCTGGCGGCGTTTGCCGCCGCCCATCCCGATATCGATCTGCAATTGCAGCCCGACATCGGCTTGGCGGACGTCGCGGGCGGCGAGGTCGACGTCGCAATCCGCTACGGGCGCGGCGTGTGGCCCGGCGTGCGAGCGCGGCTGATCATGGCGGAGCGGCTGTCAGTGGTCTGCGCGCCCGCGCTGATCGCGGGCAGGAAACGCCCGCGCACGCCGCAAGATCTGCTGCGATTCCCCTTGCTGGCTTCGCATGCCCGCCATCCCTTCGAATGGGACGCCTGGGCCCGGCATCATGACGTGGACCTGGGCAACGTGCGGCCCATGCGCCTGCATGACTACAACATCGTCGTGGAAGCGGCGTTGGCGGGGCAGGGTATGGCAATGGGCCGCCACCGCCTTATCGGCGCCCAGCTCGCCAGCGGCGCGCTGGTGGAGGCCCTGCCGGACGCCGCGCTCGAAGCTCCCCGTATCGGCTGGTGGTTCGTGACGCCGCGCGGCGCGCTTGGCGACGCGGCGCAGCGCTTCCACGTGTGGCTGATGCAGATGGCTGCGGAGCAAGACGATACACATTAGTTTTACTCATGTGTACTGCTCGAAAATTGATTGGTCAGGGCCCGCAGCGGCCGATAGCATGAGGCTTGCCCTACTTTCCCTATTCAGGAGTCCCTCATGACCCGCTCGATCTCCGGCCGCGTGGCCGAACTTGGCCTGACCCTCGAAGCCGCCGCCGCGCCCGCCGCCAATTACGTGCCCTTCGTCCTGGAAGGCAACCTGCTGTACATCTCCGGCCAGATCTCCCGCAAGGACGGCAAGGCAGCCTATCTGGGACGGCTGGGCGACCAGGTCTCGGATGCCGACGGGGTGGAAGCGGCGCGCCTGTCGGCGCTGGGCCTGCTGTCGCAAATCGCGGCCGCCACCGGCGACAAGCTCGACCGCGTGGCCCGCGTCGTGCGCCTGGGCGTGTTCGTGGCCAGCACGCCGGACTTCAACCGCCAAAGCGCTGTCGCCAACGGCGCCTCGGACCTGATGGTCGAGGTCTTCGGCGACGCCGGCCGCCATGCGCGCAGCGCCGTCGGCGTGGCGTCCCTGCCGCAAGGCGTGGCGGTGGAGGTCGAAGCCGTCATCGCGCTCACGCAAGCCTGATCCCTGCCGGAGCCGCCATGTCCGCCCCCTTGACCCCCAGCGCCGTGCAAGCGTTGCGCGCCCAGACTCCGGGTGCGCACACCACGGTCCATTTCAATCACGCCGGCGCGTCGCTGCCATCAGCGGCGACGCTGCAAACCATCCACGCGCACCTGCAACGCGAAGCCACGCAAGGGCCGATGGAAGCCGGCGTGAGGTCCCGGGAGCTGATTGAGAAGGCCCGCACGCTGGCGGCCCGGCTGCTTAATGCGGACCCGGGCGAAATCGCGCTGACGGGCGGCAACTCGCCCGGCTGGGGCGCCGCTTTCGCGGCGCTGGAACCGTGGCGCCCCGGCGATCGCATTCTGGTGGGCCGCCACGAATGGGGCGGCAACCTGGCCGCCATGCGGCTCAAGGCGCAGCGCGCCGGCGCCACGCTGGAAACCATCCCCTCGGACGATAGCGGCTGCACCGACCCGCAGGCGCTGGAAGCCATGCTGGACGAACGGGTGCGCTTGATCGCGCTGACCTGGCTGCCGGCCAACGGCGGCCTGATCAATCCCGCCGCCGCCATCGGTAACGTGGCGCGCCGCCATGGCATCCCGTACTTCGTGGATGCGGCGCAGGCGGTCGGCCAGTTGCCCGTGGACGTGGCGCAGATCGGCTGCGACGTGCTGAGCGGGGCGGGACGCAAGGCGCTGCGCGGCCCGCGCGGCACCGGCCTGCTGTACGTGCGGCGCGGCTTCCTGGACCGGCTCACGCCCGCCTTCGTCGACACCCATTCCGCCCCCCTGGGCCCGGACGGCGAGCCCATGCTGCGCCAGGACGCCGCTCGCCTGGAATCGGCGGAGGCCTCGCTGGCGCTGCGCTGCGGCCTGGCCAACGCCTTGCAGGAGGCGCTGGACATCGGCCTGCCGGCCATCCGCGCGCGCATCGACACCACAGCCCGGGCCCTGCGGACGGAGCTGGCAGCCATCCCTGGCATCACCGTGCTGGACCAGGGCCACGAACGCTCCGGCCTGGTGTCCTTCAACCTGGCCGGCCAGGACGCGGTATCGGTGCAGCGCGCCATGGCGGCGCAGGGCATCACCATCGGCAGCAACGGCGTGCCCTATACCCCGCTGGACATGCAGGCTCGCGGCCTGGCGCAGATTGCGCGGGCATCGGTCAGCTACTTGACCAACGACGCGGAAATCGACCGCCTGCTGGAAGGGCTGCGCGCCCTGGCCCGCTAGGGCCTGTTCACACTAAGCCGCCTTGCACAGGCTCCCGGCGGCGCTCAAGCCACCGCACGCCGCGCGAAAGGCGTCCACTTCGTGAAGACCAGCAGGTTGCCCAACATCACCAGCGCCAGGCCCAGCAGGGCCGGCGCGGTCCACTGATAGCCTTCGGCAAAGGTGGACACGCTCAGGGCCACGACCGGGAACAGCACCGTGCAGTAGGCGGCGCGAGCCGGCCCCATGCGCCCCACCAGCGTCAGATAGGCCGTGAAGCCGACCACGGATCCGAGAATGGCCAGGTAGAGCAGAGCGCCCACGTACGAGGCGGAACTATCGAACTCGAATGGCAGACCCGCAGCCACGCAACCCGCCAGCAGGATGGCCGCGCCATAGAGCATGCTGTAGGCATTGCCGGTCAAGGGCCGGATGCCGGCGCGCTGCTGCAACGACGACAGCATGTTGCCGGTGGAAAAGCAGAACGTGCCCAGCAAGGCGAAGCCCAGGCCCAGCAAGGTTTCGTGGCTGGCCTGCTGCCCGGCCAGTTCCGGCCAGAACAGCAGCACCAGACCCGAGAAGCCCAAGGCGCCGGCCGCCATCACGCGCGGCGCGACACGAGTGCCGAACCACAGGCGGGCGTTCAGCGCGTTCCACAGCGTGGCCGCCGAAAACACCACCGACACCAGGCCGCTGGGGATCCATTGGGTCGCCGTATAGAAGCACAGGAAGTTCAGGCAGAACAGGCACAGGCCCTGGCCCACGCACAGCCAGTGGCCGCGCCGGTCCATTTTTTGCAGCTTGCGGGTCAGCGCCAGGGCCGCGAACAGGATCAGGCCCGCCAGCGCGAAACGGTAGAAGATGGATACGGGGATGGCCACCACGCCCAGCTGCAGCTTGATGGCGATCCAGGTGGTGCCCCAGATGACGACAGTGAGGAAATACAGGAAGAGGTTCACGATGCGGTGCTGAAACAGGGATGCGGAACGGCGGTCTGGAAAGCCACCTGGGAATCCAGTTTGCGCCCGCCCGGCTGGCGAAGATTGCCGGTTCTTGCGGTTTTCTTCTGCTCGCGCGCGCGACGCGCGCGGGATCGCAGTAGCATTCCACCCATATGGCTACCGTCGCTTCGGCTCCGGCCGACTTCTCCGTTTTCCGCACCCTGGCGAGTTCTACCGCGACGCTGGGGCGGGCCGCCGCGCTGGGCGAGGGCATCGCCATCTCGCAATGGTCGCGCAGCGCCCACGAAACCATGGGCTACGACAATCCGGGCCATCACACCCTGTCGCTCTATCTGCACGGCGGCGACAAGTCGTTCCGCCTGGGCCAGAACCGCCTGCACGGCGGCGCCGGCAAATTCTGCGTGCTGCCTTCGGAGCACTACTCGCGCTGGAGCATGAACGACTCCGTGCACTTCCTGCACCTGTACATCGCGCCGGAACGCCTGGCCCGCGAAGCCGTCATGCGGCTGGACTGCGAGCCCCGCACGCTGGAGCTGCGCGACCGCACCTACATCCACGACGACTCACTGATCGACGTATGCCGGCAACTGCTGGATACCGACTGGAACCAGCCCGCCGACCGGCTGGCGGCCAGCAGCGCGGCCGAGACCGTGCTGCATCATCTGCTGCACCAGGGCGTGGCGCGCAAACCCGCGGCAACCTTGCGCGGCGGCCTGGCGCCTGTCGTGCGCCGGCGCATCATGGACTATGTGGACGCGCACCTGGCCGAACCGCTGACGCTGGACGAGCTGGCGGGCGTGGCGGCGCTCTCCACCTACCACTTCGCCCGGATGTTCCACACCTCTTTCGGCGAACCGCCGCACGCCTGGGTACGGACGCGGCGGCTGGCGCACGCACGCAAGCTGCTGGCGGCCGGCAAGGGCGATCTGGCCGGCGTTGCCCAAGCCAGCGGTTTCGGCAACGCCAGCCATCTCGCGCGGGTTTTCCGCGACGCCGTCGGCGTCACGCCGGGGCAGTACCGCAGCGCCCGCGCCAGGCACTGAGCCGGCGCTGCGGCCCCGTTTCGCCGCCCGCCCAGTCTACAATGGCCCACCGCCCCCAGGGCCTGACCGTACCGCTGCCCGACGCGATGCCGTCTACGACCTCTCGCGATTTCCCCCCCACGGCTGCCCCCCTCGGCGCCGGCCCCTTGCGCGCGCACTGGCTGGCGGAGTTGATCCGCCTGCGCGAAGCGCATTGGGGGCCGCTGGAAGACGCAGACGCGGTGCGTCGCGTGCGCCAGCAGGATGCCGATCTGCCATCCCGCATCCTCGCCCGCGCCGCGCTGCTGGCGCAACGCGAGAACCTCGTCCCCCTGGTCGAAACATGGCGCCGCAGCGCGCTCGCCATCCTGGCCTTGCTGTTTCTGCTGGCCGCGATATCCGGTGCAGGCGCCGCGCTGGGCGCGCTGGGTGACGGCTCCCGCGCCGTCAACGTGCTGTGGGCGCTGGGCGCCTTGCTGGGCCTGCATGCGCTCACCTTCCTGCTCTGGCTGGCCAGTTTCCTGCTGCGGGCTTCCTCCGTCACCGGGCTGGGACGGGTCTGGCTGTGGGCCACGCGCAAGCTGGCCCGCGGCCCCGACAGCGCACTGGTGCCGCAGGCCTTCCTCAACCTGCTGGCCCGCGCGGGCGCCTTGCGCTGGCTGTTCGGCAGCATCAGCCACCTGCTATGGCTAACAGCCTTGTGCGCCGCGCTGGCGGTGCTGCTGGCCGTGCTGTCCACCGCCAGCTACCGCTTCATCTGGGCCACCACCTTGCTGGCGCCAGACACCTTCGTGCGCCTGACGCAGGCCATAGGCTGGCTACCGGCTCAACTGGGCTTTCCGATGCCTGACGCCGCCATGATCCGCGCCAGCGATGGCGCCCAGGCCCTGCCGGCCGAGGCCCAGGTGCAGTGGTCGCTCTGGCTGATCGGCGTGCTGGTGGTCTACGGCATCCTGCCCCGTCTGCTGGCCGGCGCATTGTGCGTGGCGGGTTCGCTGCGCGCGCTGCGCGGCCTGCGTATCGATCCCGCGCTGCCCGGCTTCTCCGCGTTGCGCGACCGTCTGGAGCCGCCCGCCCTGTCCACCGGCATAGACCGTCCGGTCGATCCCTTGCACGAACCGCGGGTCGGCGCGCCGCCGCTCGCGGGCCTGGGCGGCCAGCCCGTGCTGCTGGGACTGGAACTGCCGGCGGACCTGGCCTGGCCGCCCGCGAACATGCCCGCGGGCATCCAGCAGGCCGGCAACCTGGACACCCGCGAAGAACGCAACCGCGTGCTGGACGCGCTGGCCAGCAAGGCCGCCACGCGCATGCTGATCGCCTGCGACGCGCGCCAGACTCCCGACCGCGGCACGTTGTCGCTGATCGCCGAACTGGCTGCGCATGCGGAACAGACGCGCATCTGGCTGGTCACCCCGCACGCGGACACGGCTACCCCGACCACCCGCGCATCGCTATGGCGCGAACGCCTGCTTGCCCTCGGCCTGCCTGCCGACTCGGTGCTGCAGGCGCCCATCGCCCCGCTTTCCTGGCTGGAGTCCGGCCATGGCTGAAGACCTCATCAAGATCGCGCTGGTCGGCCACACCAACACCGGCAAGACCTCGCTGCTGCGCACGCTGACGCGCGACACCACCTTCGGCGAAGTCGCCGACAGCCCCGGCACCACACGCCATGTCGAAGGCGCGCGCCTGCGGCTGGAGGGGCGCGCCGTACTCGAATGGTTCGACACGCCGGGGATGGAAGACAGTATCTCGCTACTGGAATACCTGGAAAAACTGGACAGCCCGCAAGAGCGCCTGGACGGACCCGCGCGCATCCGCCGCTTCCTCGACACGCCCGCAGCGCATGGCCGCTATGAGCAGGAAGCCCGCGTGCTGGCCAAGATGCTGGACTGCGACGCCGCGCTGTACGTCATCGACGCGCGCGATCCGGTGCTGGGCAAGCACCGCGACGAACTCGCCATCCTGGCCGCTTGCGGCCGGCCCTTGCTGCCGGTGCTGAACTTCGTCAACGCACCCGCGCACCGCGCCGACGAATGGCGCGCCGCCATGGCACGGCTGGGCCTGCATGCGGTGGTGGAATTCGATACCGTCGCGCCGCCGCTGGATGGCGAACAGCAACTCTACGCCAAGCTCGGCGTGCTGTTGGACCGCCACGCCGCCGCGCTGGCCCGGCTGTCCGCCAGCCTGGCCGAGCAGCGTCGGGCGCGTCGCGGCTCGGCCTACGAGCTGCTGGCCGACTTGCTGGTGGACGTGGCTGCCTTGCACGTCTCCAGCGCCAGCGACGAAGCGGCGCTCACCGCCGCCTCGAGCAAACTGCGCGACCAGGTGCGCCAGCGCGAACAGACCTGTGTCAACGCCTTGCTGGCGCTCTACAACTTCCGCGCAGCCGACTTCACAGACGACGCGCTGCCCCTGCAGGGCGAACGCTGGGGCATGGACCTGTTCCACCCCCAGGCGCTGAAGGACATGGGCGTGCAGGTAGGCATGGGCGCCGCCGCGGGCGCCATGGCCGGCGCGGCCGTGGACCTGTTCAGCGCGGGCTTGAGCCTGGGCACCGGCATGCTGATCGGCGCCGCCGCCGGCGGCCTGTGGCAGGGCGTGGAGAAGCTGGGCAAGCGCATGGCCGGCAAGCTGCGCGGCTGGCGCGAGATCAGCGTCGACGACGCGGTGCTGCGCCTTTTGGCCTTGCGCCAGCGGCAACTGATCGAAGCGCTGGAGCGCCGCGGCCACGCCGCGCGCGAGCCATTGAAACTAGATCATCCGGAGGATGAAGCCTGGCGCAAGGGACCCTTGCCCGAGGCGCTGAAGGAAGCCCGCAGCCGGCCCGAATGGTCAGCCCTGGGCGAGCGCTACGAAGACAGCGACCGCCGCAAGCGCGTGGTGCGCGAATTGGCGAAAACCCTTGCCGACGCGCCGCCGCCCGGCGCATGACCGCCGGTATTGCCGAACGCACCATTCAATACTCCCGGCAAGCAAGTACTAACCCCAATCCAAACCGATTGACGCTTAAACGAATGGGTCTATAACATTCGTTCTGCATCGGCGCGGGTCCGTCCCCGTCATGATAATCACAAGGGGTTGGGTCTATCGTGAAGTCGAAGTCCTGCGCAGTGATTCCCGGCAGCGCCATCATAGGCGGCCCGCGCGCGGGTCGCGCTGCGCATCGCCAGACCCCAATCCGTCTTTCGTCGTAAGCAGCAACGCCATGCCCCGGTTCCCCATGGGGCCGGGGCCCTGTCACTTCTGTCGCGCTATCCGCGCACCACACGGAGCATGAGGGCTATGCGTACTTTCCCCCACCTGAAGCAAGCTGCGCTCGCGGCTGCCGTCGCCGCCTCTTTGGCATTCAGCGCCGGCGCGGCCGCCAAGACCTTTCACTGGTCCTATCAAGGCGATGCGACGTCCATGGATCCGATGGCCCTGAACGAAACGTTCACGCTGGGCTTCCAGGGCAACATCTACGAAACGCTGGCCGGCTACGACGGCAACCTGAAACTGACGCCGCTGCTGGCGGAAAGCTGGGAAAACCCCGAGCCCACGAAATGGGTGTTCAAGCTGCGCAAGGGCGTCAAATTCCATGATGGCTCGCCGTTCACGGCGGACGACGTCATCTTCTCCTGGAAGCGCAGCCTGACCCCGGGCTCCGACATGAAGGGCTATGGCGCCAAGGCCTCCGACATCAAGAAGGTAGACGACTACACCATCGAAGTCATCACGCCCACGCCCAACCCCATCCTGCCGCGCGAATGGGTGTTCCTGTACATCATGAGCAAGTCGTGGTCGGAAAAGAACAAGACCACCGAAGCCACCAACGTCAAGGGCGACAACCAGGGCAACTACGCCAACCTGAACGCCAACGGCACCGGCCCCTTCATGCTGGCCTCGCGCCAGCCCGACGTGAAGACCGTGCTCAAGCGCTACGACGGCTACTGGAACAAGGACATCAAGACCAACGTCGACGAGGTCATCTTCCAGCCGATCACGCAGGAAGCGACGCGCGTGGCCGCGCTGATCTCCGGCGAGATGGACCTGGTGCAGCCCGTACCCGTGCAGGACTGGAAGCGGCTCGAAGACGCCAAGGGCGTCAAACCGCTGACCGCGCCCGAAGCGCGCGCGATCTTCATCGGCATGGACCAGGACCGCGACGAGCTGCTGTTCTCGGACGTGAAGGGCAAGAACCCCTTCAAGGATCCCAAGGTGCGCGAAGCCGTGGTGCTGGCCGTGGACACCAAGGCCATCAACGAGAAGATCATGCGCGGCGCGGCCAAGCCGCTGGGTTCGCTCATCGCCACCGCCATCAACGGCTATGACGACTCCTTCGGCGCGCCGTACAAGCCGGATCCCGAACGCGCCAAGAAGCTGCTGGCCGAAGCCGGCTATCCCAAGGGCTTCACGGTCACCATGGACTGCCCGAACGACCGCTACGTCAACGACGAAAAGGTCTGCCAGGCAGTCGCCGGCATGCTGGCCCGCGTAGGCATCAAGATCAACCTGCTGGCGCAGACCAAGTCCAAGTACTTCGGCAAGATCCTGCTGCAGGCCGGCAACCAGACCAGCATGTACATGCTGGGATGGACGCCCAGCTCCACCGACGCCCACAACACGCTGCTGAACCTGACCTCCTGCCGCAATGCCAAGACCGCGGCGGGCCAGTTCAACCTGGGCGGCTACTGCAACAAGAAGGTCGACGAGCTCACCGACAAGATCGGCGTCGAAACCGACCAGACCAAGCGCAACGCCATGATCAAGGAAGCCTTCGAGATCGTGCGCAACGACTATGGCTACCTGCCGCTGCACCAGCAGCCCATGTCCTGGGGCGTGAAGGACAACATCAAGGTCATCCAGCGCGCCGACGACGTGCTCGACCTGCGCGACGTCGTCCTGCCGTAAACCGGCGACGCGAGCCCCGGGCGGCGCACGCCGCCCGGGCGCGCCCGGCCCAGCCCCGGTTCCCGCCTCCCGCGGGAAACGCGGCCCGGCGTTATCTGAAACAGAGGGCTCCCGATAATGCTTTCCTTTATTGCGCAACGGCTTATCCAGTCGGTGCTGGTGATGTTGACGGTGGCGCTGATCGCGTTCTCCATGTTCCGCTATGTCGGCGATCCGATAGCCAGCATGGTGGGCCAGGACACCACGCCTGAGCAACGCGCGGAATTGCGCGAACAGCTGGGCCTGGACGACCCATTCGTGGTGCAGTACGCGCACTTCGTGGCCAATGCCGTGCGCGGCGACTTCGGCATGTCGTACCGGCACCGCAGGCCGGTCAGCGAATTGCTCGAAGAACGCATGCCTGCCACGCTGGAGCTGTCCTTCGTGTCTGCGGTAATGGCGCTGGCCCTGGGCATCCCCATGGGCATCTATACCGCGCTCAAGCGCCACGGCGTGCTGTCCAAGGCCTTCATGGCGATCTCGCTGGCCGGCATCTCGCTGCCTACTTTCCTGATCGGCATCCTGCTCATCCTGTTCTTTGGCGTGCAGCTGCGATGGCTGCCCAGCTTCGGACGCGGCGACGTGGTCAGCTTGGGATGGTGGACCACGGGCTTCCTGACCAAATCCGGCTGGCTGGCGCTGATCATGCCCGCCATCACGCTGGCGCTGTTTCAGATGACGCTGATCATGCGGCTGGTTCGCGCCGAAATGCTGGAAGTGCTGCGCGCCGACTTCATCAAGTTCGCGCGCGCCCGCGGCCTGCCGGAACGGCTGATCAATTTCCGCCACGCGCTGAAGAACACCATGGTGCCCGTCATCACGATCACCGGGCTGCAACTGGGCTCCATCATCGCCTTCGCCATCATCACGGAAACCGTGTTCCAGTGGCCCGGCATGGGCTTGCTGTTCATCCAGGCCATCAGCATGGTGGACATCCCCGTCATGGCGGCCTATCTGGTGCTGATCGCCTTCATGTTCGTGGTCATCAACCTGGTCGTGGACCTGCTGTATTTCGCCGTGGACCCGCGTCTGCGCGTGCAGAGCAAGTAAAGGACTCATCATGATTGCTCGCATCGCTCCCTTCTTCGCCCGCGCGGCCGACAGCGACCTCTGGCACAGCTTCAAGCGTTCGCCCGGCGCCATCATCGCCGCGATCGTCACGCTGGCCATCCTGCTGGGCGCGCTGTTCGCGCCCGTGGTCGCGCCGCACAACCCCTTCGACCTGGCGTCCCTGAGCATCATGGACGCCAACACGCCGCCGTCCTGGGAAGAGGGCGGCAGCCCCGACTTCCTGCTCGGCACCGACGACCAGGGCCGCGACATCCTGTCGGCCGTGCTGTATGGTTCGCGCGTATCCCTGCTGGTGGGCTTCGCTTCCGTGCTGTTCTCGATGGTGCTGGGCGTGACGCTCGGCCTCATCAGCGGCTATGCCGGCGGCCGCGTGGACAGCTTCATCATGCGCATCGCCGACGTGCAGCTGTCGTTTCCGGCCATCCTGGTGGCGCTGCTGATCGACGGCGTGGCGCGCGGCCTCTTGCCGCGCGACATGCATGACCAGCTCGCGCTGTACGTGCTGATCTTCGCCATCGGCATTTCCGGCTGGGTGCAATACGCGCGCACCGTGCGCGGCTCCACGCTGGTGGAACGCAACAAGGAATACGTGCAAGCGGCGCGCCTCATCGGCATCGGCCCCTTCACCATCCTGCGCCGCCATATCCTGCCCAACGTGATGGGGCCGGTGCTGGTGATCGCCACCATCCACCTGGCCATCGCCATCATCACCGAAGCCACGCTCTCGTTCCTGGGCGTGGGCGTGCCGCCCACGGCGCCGTCGCTGGGCACGCTGATCCGCATCGGCAACAGCTACCTGTTCTCGGGCATGTGGTGGATCTCCATCTTCCCCGGCATCGCGTTGGTGGCGCTGGTGCTGTCGGTCAACCTGCTGGGCGACTGGCTGCGCGACGCGCTCAACCCCAAGCTGCGCTGAGGATGCCATGGCCCTGTTGAACATTGAAGACATCCGCATCGAATTCCCCAGCCGCCGCGGCACGCTGGTGGCCGTGGACGGCGTCTCGCTGTCCCTGGAAAAAGGCGAGATCCTGGGGGTGGTGGGCGAATCCGGCGCCGGCAAGTCCACCATAGGCAATGCCGTGATCGGCCTGCTGGAAGCGCCCGGCCGCCTGGCCGGCGGCGCGGTACTGCTGAATGGCGAACGCATCGACACGCTCAACCCGGCGCAGAAACGTAAAGTGCGCGGCCGCCGCATCGGCATGATCTTCCAGGATCCGCTGACCTCGCTGGACCCGCTGCAGACGGTGGAAAGCCAGCTGGTCGAGACCATGCAGGTGCACCTGAACCTGTCCCACGCCGAAGCGCAGAAGCGCGCGGTGCAATTGCTGGCGCAGGTCGGCATCGACCAGCCGGAACTGCGCGTCAAGCAGTACCCGCACCAGTTCTCCGGCGGCATGCGACAACGCGTGGTGATCGCGCTGGCGCTATGCTGCGAACCCGAAGTCATCATCGCCGACGAGCCCACCACCGCGCTCGACGTGTCGATTCAGGCGCAGATCCTGGAACTGCTCAAGAAGCTGTGCCGCGAAGAGCAGGTCGGCATGATCATCATCACGCACGACATGGGCGTGATCGCGGACGTGACCGACCGCGTCGCGGTGCTTTACCACGGCAAGTTGGTCGAGCAAGGCCCCACCTCCAAGATCCTGGGCGACCCGGACCATCCGTACACGCGCAGCCTGATCTCGGCCGTGCCGCGTCCCGACATCAAGCTCAGGCGCTTCCCGCTGGTGACCTACATCGAGGACGTGAAGAAACCGGCGCAGCCGCTGGATCTGGCCACGCACTGGCTGGGGCAACGCCGCGACTTCGGCGCGCGCAGCGGCGGCCCGCTGGTGCAGGTCAGCGACCTGAGCATGCGCTTCGTGCTCAAGAACGCGCTGCTCAAGCGCAACCAGCGCTCGTTGGACGCGGTCAAGCGCGTCAATTTCTCGATCGGCGAGGGCGAGGTGTTCGGCCTGGTCGGCGAATCCGGTTCCGGCAAGTCCACCGTCGCGCGGCTGATCTCCGGCCTTTATACGCCCAGCGAAGGCTCGGTCAATTTCGGCGGCAC
Organism: Achromobacter sp.; assembly: GCF_049647645.1. GTDB lineage: Bacteria > Pseudomonadota > Gammaproteobacteria > Burkholderiales > Burkholderiaceae_B > Achromobacter. The sequence continues at coordinate 4,973 of NZ_JBARYB010000026.1, read as the reverse complement.
CGACTTGACCGCGCTCAAGGGCGAAAAGCAGCTGAACCCGTTCCGTCGACAGATCCAGATGATCTTCCAGGACCCGTTCTCCTCGCTCAATCCGCGCATGCGGGTGCTGGACATCGTGGCCGAGCCGATCCGCTTCCACAAGCTGGCGGCCAGCGAGGCCGAAGCGCGCCGCATCGTGGCCGACCTGCTGGACGTGGTCGGCCTGGGCGACCGCGCCGCCGAACGCTTTCCGCACGAATTCTCGGGCGGACAGCGCCAGCGCATCTGCATCGCGCGCGCCCTGGCCACGCGCCCCCGCTTCCTGATCTGCGACGAACCGACGTCCGCGCTGGACGTCTCGATCCAGGCGCAGATCTTGAACCTGCTGAAGGACCTGCAAGAGGAACTCGGGCTGACCATGCTGTTCATCAGCCACGACCTGCCGGTGATTCGCCAGATGTGCGACCGCGTGGGCGTGATGCGCTATGGCGAACTGCTGGAAGTGGCCAACACCGAAGACCTCTTCGAACGTCCGCAACATCCCTACAGCCAACACCTGCTTGGCCTCATGCCCCGCCTGCAGTCCATGTCCCGCGAAGGGCTGGACGTGGCGGAGTAGCGCCAGGCGCAACCCGGAGCGAGACATGACGGCGACACGACAGACCCTGTTCATAGGCGGCCAGGTTTTCGACGGCAAGGGCACACTGCTGCCCAACCATGGCGTGCTGGTCGAAGGCCGGCACGTGGCGCGCGTGGCGCCGGCCGGCGAATTCTCCGGCTACGCCGGCGCCACCGTGCGCACCGACGGCATGACCCTGATGCCCAGCCTGGCCGACTGTCACGTCCACCTGGTCTACACGGGCGGCGCCGATCCCAACGCGCAGCTGAGCAAGCAGGGCCCGGCGCAGATCACGTTGACGGCGCTGGAAAACGCCCAGGCCAGCCTGCGCGGCGGCGTCACCGCGTTGCGCGATTGCGGCGGCAAGGACTACCTGGAATTCGGCGTGCGCGACGCCATCGCGCGCGGCGTGTTCCCGGGCCCCACGATCAAGGCCTCGGGCCGCATCATCTGCATGACGGGCGGCCACGGCAACCGTATCGGCCGCGTCGCCGACGGCTGTGAAGATGTCATCAAGGCCGTGCGCGAGCAGGTCCACGCCGGCTGCGACCTGGTGAAGATCATGGCCACGGGCGGCGTCATGACGCCGGGCGTCAGTCCCATGGACGCGCATTACAGCTTCGACGAAATGAAGGCCGGCGTGCATGAGGCCAAGCGCTTCCGCAAAAGCACCGCCAGCCATGCACAAGGCACGCTCGGCATCCTGAACGCGGTGCGCGCCGGCATTGATTCGATCGAGCACGGCATCTTCATGGACGACGAGTGCCTGCGCGAAATGCTGGACGCCCAGACCTACCTGGTACCCACCATCGCCGCGGTCCGCAACATCGTCGCCAATGCCGACAATGGCATCCCCGCCTATGCGGTGGAAAAGGCGCGCGCGGTGGAACAGCGCCACCGCGAATCGTTCCAGATGTACTACAAGGCGGGCGGACGTATCGCGCTGGGCACCGACGCCGGCACCCCGTTCAACCTGCACGGCGAAAACGCCATGGAACTTGCCTACATGGTGGAATTCGGCATGACGCCGATGGATGCGCTGATCGCCGGCACCTCGCGTGGCCATGACCTGATGGGCATGGACCAGCACGGCATCATCGCCGACGGCAATGTGGCCGATCTGCTGCTGGTGCAGGGCGACCCCACCGAAGACATCATGAAGGCGGCCGACAAGCGCTTCCACGTCGCGGTGCTGCGCAACGGCGAAGTGGCGGCCGGCGCCTTGCCGCGCTGATGTGAAACGGGCCCACCGCGCGGGCCTGTGCCGCACAATGAAAAAGGCCGCCGCGCCCGGGGCGCGGCGGCCTTCGATACAGCCCGCGGACGGGCCGTTCGCCTTGTTTAGCGCATGCCGCCCATCGCGCCGCTCATGACCATCATCAGGAACTGTTCGACCGGCATCTTCTTGCCGTTGAAGTCGACCTGGCCGTCGGCGTAGTTCAGGTAGGTCACGATGTTGTTGTTTTCGACCTTGGCCATGCCCATGGCGGTAGCCATGGTGCCCACCATTTCAGCCTGGCCCTTGGCGGTCTGCTGAGCCTGCTCGGCCGGCACGCCGCGCACCTGGGGCTCGATGGCCATCAGGTCGCTCAGGTTGCCCTTGGACAGCACCAGCTTGGCATTGAGCTTGCGGATCGTCTGCATCAGCGTATCGGCGAATTCACCGTCCAGCGATGCCGGCTTGGCCATGTCCAGGTCCAGGTTGAAGGTCGACGTGCCGTTGGCGGTACGGACTTCCAGCGGCGACACCGCCAACGTCGGGTTGCCGGCCAGCAGCAGTTCGACGTTGGTCTTGATGACCTGCTTTTCCTCTTCCGTGAACTGAGGAGCCTGCTCCTCGCCCTTGCTCTGCATCATGCGGCGCGAAGCAGCTTCATAGACGTCGTTCAACGCCTTGAAGGCCTTCGAATCCAGCTTCTGCGCGTCCATGACCAGCTTCAGGCCGGCCATGTCCTTGTCCTGCACATTGATCATGCCGAAATCCATGGCCATCTTCACGCCCATGAGCGAGTTGGCTTCCGTCATGTCGACGGCGATGACGGTGTCCTTGAGCTGGACCGGCGGCTTTTCCTTGGACGTGATGGTCCAGTTCTTGAGGCCGACCTTCTGGCTGCCCACGTACATGTCGTTCGAAGCCGGCGTCATGTCGCTGGTCAGCGTCAGACCGGTCAAGGCCATGCCGACGATGTCGCTGTCTTCGGACTGGCCCGCCAGCGCCAGGCTGTCGGCCTTCAGCGCGATCGTGCCGTGCTTGCTGCCGGTGGCGTAGGTCACGTCGCCCTTCATGCCGGAGAACTTCAGGCTGTTGGCGTCCTTGGCGAACTCGACGGGAGCCATGTCGAAGTTGCCGGTGATGTTCTTGGCATAGCTGACGCTATAGGCGCCGGACAGGGGCACCGCGCCCTTGGCGGCGGCGAACCATTCCTTGACCAGGGGCGTCTCTTCCAGCTGGAAGCGGCTGGCGACCATGGCCGGAGCGAACGAGCCGGACTTCAGGTTCGACAGCGGGAAGGGACCGTGATCCAGGTGCTCGACAAACACGATTTCGTGTTCGATGGCCGGCTTGCCGTCGGCGGCGGGCTCGGTGACCTTCACGCGGTAGCGTTCAGTGGACGTGAACACGCCGCGCTCGAACGACATCAGCTCGACCACGGGGGTCACACCCCATTTTTCGCCGACCTTCTTCAGTTCGACGTTGGCCTGCTCGATCGATTGCTTGACGAAAGCCTCGGCCTTTTGGCCCGTGTACCAAGCCGTGCCGGTCCAGACTGCGCCCAGCGCGACGACTACGCCCACTATTGCCGATTTTTTCATTGCGATCCTTTATTCTTCAAATGGATGAAAGCGGACGGATTATAGGGATTGCAGCCTAGGGAAAACACTTATTTCGTGCAAAGGCGCTGCGATATGTTGCTTATTGATACAGACCAGCCCATTCCAGACGGTGCTGCAACGCCACATCAGCTACAATCCATCCGTGCGTTTTGCCAATCTGCGCACGTCCGCTAGGCCCTTCGCTGCCAAGCTTCGCCCATCAGGGCGCTTCCCTTTTCTCCTTTATTCGTCCGCCTGGATTGGAGTCTCTCAACTTGAGCGACGGGCTGCCGCTGGAGTTGTTTTGACTACCTCTACCCCTTTTGCCGACCTCGGGCTGGCTGATTCCCTGTTGCGCGCCATTGCCGAAACCGGCTACACCGCACCCACGCCCATTCAAGCCCAGGCCATTCCCCAGGTCCTCAAGGGTGGCGACCTGCTCGCCGCCGCCCAGACCGGCACCGGCAAGACCGCCGGCTTCACGCTGCCCATCCTGCATCTGCTGATGCAGAAAAAGCCCGAGCTGCGCAAGCCCGGCCGCCCGCGCTGCCTGATCCTGACCCCGACGCGTGAATTGACCGCGCAGGTCGAAGAATCGGTGCAGACCTATGGCAAATACACCCCGCTGAACTCCATGGTGATGTTCGGCGGCGTCAATATCAACCCCCAGATCTCCGCGCTGCGCAAGCCGCTGGACATCCTGGTCGCCACGCCCGGCCGCCTGCTGGACCACTGCGGCCAGAAGACCGTGGACCTGTCCGGCGTCGAGATCCTGGTGCTGGACGAAGCCGACCGCATGCTGGACATGGGCTTCATCCGCGATATCCGCAAGATCCTCGCGCTGCTGCCCAAACAGCGTCAGAACCTGCTGTTCTCGGCCACGTTCTCCGACGAGATCCGCACCCTGGCGCGCGGCGTGCTGAACAATCCCGGCGAAGTGTCGGTCACCCCGCGCAACACCGCCACCGAGCTGGTCACCCAGACGGTGCACATGGTGGAACAGCATCATAAGCGCGACCTCATCAGCCATATCATTCGCGAAAGCGGCTGGCACCAGGTGCTGGTGTTCACCCGCACCAAGCACGGCGCCAATCGCCTGGCCGAAAAGCTGGTCAAGGACGGCCTGACCGCCGCCGCCATCCACGGCAACAAGAGCCAATCGGCGCGCACCCGCGCACTGGCCGGCTTCAAGGACAGCACCGTGACGGTGCTGGTGGCGACCGACATCGCCGCCCGTGGCCTGGACATCGACCAGTTGCCCCAGGTGGTCAACTTCGAGCTGCCCAACGTGCCTGAAGATTACGTGCACCGTATCGGCCGCACCGGCCGCGCCGGCGCCACGGGCGCCGCGGTCTCGCTGGTCGACAACAGCGAAATCAAGCTGTTGAAGGACATCGAACGCCTGATCAAGAAGACCATCGAGCGCAAGCCCGTGGAAGGCTGGACCCCGCCCGCCACCAGCGCCGCGGCTTTCGACCGCCAGGAACGCGATGAAGACAACCGCAGCCCGCGCGGCGGCGGCGGCCGCAATGGCGGCCGTGGCGGCAACGGCAATGGCGGC